>NZ_QHJI01000014.1:0-308728 GCF_003947535.1 Amycolatopsis sp. WAC 04169
CTGCCGCAACGGCCGGTCACTGGAGTTCACCAGCTCGATGGCGTCACGACGGAACTGCTCCGGATACTTCGACCTGCGGGACACCAGGACATCCTCCCTCCAGACCCCTGTCTGGAATCAAGGTGTCTGCCCCCAAGGGGCAACTCCACGTGATCAGACGGACGACACGCCCGCGGCGGGGCCGTCACTGCGTGTCGTCCGTCCAGACACGCGTGTCGTCCGTCGGATCACGTGTGTCGTCCATCCAGTCACGCAAGACCGCCAGTAGGTGCCGTTGGCGGCGAGCCCGGACCCTGCCGTCATACCGAGTTGGACAGTCCACTTAGGACAAAGTGGCGAGGAAGATCTCCAGCTGCTCGACGACGAACGCGTGATCATCGGCCTGGGGCAGTCCCGAGACACCGACCGTGCCGACCGGCCCCACTCCCTCGACGATCACCGGGAACACGCCGCCGTGCGCGGCGTACAGATCCGGGTCGAGCCGGGAGTCGGCTTCGAACGTCGTGCCCTTCGCGCGGAACTGTTCGCCGACGAAGTACGAGCTGTGCCCGTATCGGTCGACGACGCGGCTCTTGCGGTCGATCCACGCGTCGTTGTCGGCCGAGGTGCCCGGCAACGCCGCGTGGAACAGCCGCTGTCCGCCGCGGCGCACGGAGACCGTCACCGGGAGGGCGCGGTCCCGTGCCGCCGCGAGCAGGTGGGCGCCCAGCTCCAGCGCGGTCTCGTTGTCGAACCGGCGGAAGACCAGGCGCTCCTCCTGTGCGGCCAGGACGGCCAGGGTGTCATCGCTCATGGCACCCATTAAATCAACGCTGTTGTGTAATGGCTAGCGAAGGGCGTCCAGGGCGAAGGCGGCGTACAGCGCCACGCCGTTGGCCATCGCGTCCTCGTCGAAGACCACCCGGTTCGAGTGGTTCGCTTCCACCGTGGCCAGGTCGGCATCGGGCGGGCAGGCCCCCAGGAACGCGAACGCGCCCGGCACCCGCTGCAGGACGTACGAGAAGTCCTCCGCGCCCATCACCGGGTTCTCCATGACCTCGGAGTTGCGGGCGCCGAGCACCTCGCCCGCCAGCTCCAGCACCCGCGCCGCGACCTGGGGATCGTTCACCGTGACGGGGTAGCCGGGGAGGACCTCGGCGCTCACCTTGACGCCGTGCGCCGCGCCGACCGCCTCGCACACCCTCGGCAGTTCCTCGCGCACGAACGCCTGCGTCCGCTCGGACAGTGTGCGGATCGTGCCCTCCAGGAACGCCGTCTCCGGGATGATGTTCGTCGTCGTCCCCGTCTCGATGCGGGTCACCGACACCACCGCGGGCTCGAACACGCTGACCTTGCGGGTCACCATCGTCTGCAGCGCGCCCACCATCGCGGCCGCCGCCGGCACCGGGTCGATCGCCTGGTGCGGCGCCGAGCCGTGCCCGCCCCGGCCGGTGACGGTGACGTGGAAGCTGTTCGCCGACGCCATGATCGGGCCCGGTCGCGTCTGCACGACGCCGGACGCGGCCGAGGTGAAGATGTGCAGGCCGAACGCCTTTTCGACCCGCTCACCCGCGGCGTCGAGCACGCCCTCGTGGATCATGTGGCGCGCGCCGTGCTCGCCCTCCTCGCCGGGCTGGAACATGAACACCACCGACCCGGCCAGCTCGTCGACGTGCTCGCAAAGCAGCCGCGCGGCCGACGCCAGCATCGCGACGTGGGTGTCGTGCCCGCAGGCGTGCATCGCGCCGTCGTCTTCGGAGGCGAAGTCGAGCCCGGTGTCCTCGTGCAGCGGCAGCGCGTCCATGTCGCCGCGAAGCAGGATCGCCGGCCCCGGCTTCCCGCCGCGGAGGACGGCGGTCAGCGAGGTGGTCGATTTGCCCTCGGTGATCTCCAGCGGCAGGCCCTCGAGGGCGGCTTTGATCGAGGCCTGGGTCTTCGGCAGGTCGAGACCGATCTCCGGATTCCGGTGGATCTCCCGGCGGAGCTCTACGGTTTTCGTCTGGAGAGCGCGGGCTTCGTCCAGCAATCCGGCGAAGCGCGCGTCGGGGAGGGTGGGCAGGTCGGTGGGTCCGGTCATGTCTCGATAGTGGCGCATGCGGCGCTTCGGGCGCACCGTGCGTGCGTTCCGAATGCGGGCGGAATACGGTGTGCGCATGGCGGTGCAAGAGCCGATCACGGGGTTCGCGGTGGCCGTGGTGCGGGAGGACGGTCGATGGCGGTGCAGTTCCCTTGATCCGGGGGCGCTCGGCGAGCTCGACGCTGCGATCACCGAGCTCGGCAAACTGCGTTCGACAGGGGCCGCGTTCGGGCTGCTCGCGGTGGACGACGAGTTCTTCGTGATCGTCCGGCCGAGCCCGAGAGGCCCGTCGCTGCTGTTGTCCGACGCCGCCGCGGCGCTCGACTACGACATCGCCGCCGACGTCCTCGACGTGCTGAGAGTCGACCCGCCGGACGAGGACGACGACGCGGTCTGGCCGGAAGGCGACCTGGAGATCTTGTCCGACCTCGGACTGCCAGGGGCCGAGCTGCAGGTGATCGTCGGCGAGGTCGACCTCTACCCGGACGAACAACTCCAGATGGTCGCGCAGCGATGCGGCTTCGCCGCCGAGTTCACCAAGATCCTGGACGAGATCTGAGCCCCGCCGCCTCCGCCGCCGACATCGCCGCCGTCCGGGCGGCGATCGTCGCGGCGCGGGGTGCGGGCGAAGACGTGCCGATCGGCGCCGTCGTCCTGTCCCCGGACGGGACCCCGCTCGCTTCCGCGCGCAACGCGCGCGAGGAACTCGGCGACCCGACGGCGCACGCGGAGATCCTCGCGCTGCGGGCCGCGTCGAAGATCTACGGCGACGGCTGGCGGCTCGAAGGCTGCACGCTCGCGGTGACGCTGGAGCCGTGCACGATGTGCGCCGGCGCTCTCGTGATGGCCAGGGTCGCGAAGGTCGTCTTCGGCGCCTGGGAGCCCAAGACCGGGGCCGTGGGGTCGCTGTGGGACGTCGTCCGCGACCGGCGGCTCAGCCACCGCGCGGAAGTCGTCGGCGGGGTCCTGGAGGCCGAATGCGCGGCCCTGCTCGAAGCCTTCTTCCACGGGCAACGGGGTAACCGCACCGGGTGAAGGATGTGTCGGACCCCGGGACACGGGTAACCCTCCGGACAGGCGGCCGCAGACGGTGGCCGCAGTCGAAGGAGGAACATCCGCCATGAGCGTTTTCGACAAGGCGAAGGACAAGGCCGAGCAGGCCATCGGCGCCGCCAAGGAGAAGCTCGGCGAGAAGACCGACAACCAGGACCTCGCGAACTCCGGCCGGGCCGACCAGACCGAGGGCCAGGTCAAGGAGGCCGGGCACGAACTTCGCGACCGCGCGGAAGGCGGCGTGCAGGACCTCAAGGACAAGTTCAACAAGTAGCCGCGAACACAGAAGAGCCGGTCTCCGTGGAGACCGGCTCTTCGCTGCGGTGGCGGTGGGATTTGAACCCACGGACGGGTATTAACCGTCACACGATTTCGAGTCGTGCTCCTTCGGCCGCTCGGACACGCCACCGCCGAGAACAATACCGGAGGGTCTTCCGGGGTCTTCAGGGGGTCAAGGAAGCTGCGCGGTGATCTCGTCGATCGCCGCCGTCTGGTTCTCGACGATCTCCTGTGCCAGCGCTTTCGTCTCGGCGTGCTCGCCGGAAGAGAGCACCGTCTTGGCCATCGCGACGCCGTTGCGCAGATGCTCGGCCATCAGCGGGAGCCACATCCTGTCGAATTCGGCGCCGGTCAGGTTCTGCAGGGACGCGACCTGCCCTTCGGTGATCATCCCCGGCATCGCGTGCCCGGCGTGACCCGCCGCGGGGAGCACGGCCGCGTTCCACGACTGGAGCCACGCGGTCATCGTCTGGACTTCGGCCGACTCCGCCTTGACGATCTTGGCCGCGGTGGCCTTCACGTACTCGGACGCCGACCGTTCCGACGCCAGGTTCGCGACCTGGATCGACTGCTGGTGGTGCGGCACCATCTGCTGGGAGAAGGTGATGTCGGCCTGGTTGGCGCCCGGTGTCGCCGGTGCCGCGCCCGTGGCCGTCGAGCAGCCCGCGAGCACCCAGGCGACCAGCGCGAACAGGGCCATCGGCAGTCGCCGTCGCATCGATACCTCCGTTGTCGGGAAAACCGGCCCCTCCCCGTCCTGTGATACGGCTGTGACCTTCCGGCGGTTCAAAACCGGATTAGCCTCGGTGGACATGACGGATCCGAAGACCGTGGTGACCGGTTTCCTTCAGGCTCTCGAAGAGTTCGACATCGACCGCGCGCTGGGCTTCGTCGCGATCGACATCGTCTATCAGAACGTCCCGCTGCCGCCTGCTCGCGGCCTTTCGGCGGTGGAGAAGCAGTTGCGCGCCATGGCCCGCTACGGAAGCGGGTTCGAGGCGCGCACCCACCACATCGCCGCCGACGGGCCGATCGTGCTCACCGAGCGCACCGACGTCCTGCGGCGCGGTTCGTGGGAGGCCGAGTTCTGGGTGTGCGGCACGTTCGAAGTGCGCGACGGCCGGATCGTGCTGTGGCGCGACTACTTCGACTGGACGACGTTCCTCGCGGCGAGCGCGAAGGGTGCGGGCAAGGCGGCGGTCGCCGGCTTGAAAAGACTCACGAGGCGGAAATGACACACCGCCGGTGTACGGGCTCCGTCCTCCCCCGACGGGTCCCGTGCACCGGCGGTGCGCCCCCAGTTCCCCCTGCTCACCCTCCCCGGTGAGCGTCCAGAAGTCGTTCGCCCAGATCGGCCTCGCGCAGAACGGCGTCGAGCCGTGCCCCGCCGAACGGGGCCACCGGGCGCCCGCCGCGTTTCCGGTCGCGCAGGTCGACGGCCAAGGCGGTGGTCAGCAGCAGAACCAGTGCCGTACCGACGATGAGCCAGTTCATCGGACACCTCCTCCGGCGACGTGAGGGAGGATTTGTGTCCTCGCTCACGTCGCCAAAGGTAGCTCCGGAAATGCCGGGTTGTACCCCGACTTGAGGTTCATTTAAGGCAGCGGAACACCAATGGGCTATTTCCGCGGGGTTCCCGCGACATAAATGTCACCGTCGGCCACGGAGACGTCACGGGCACTGGACGCGCCGGTCGCCAGAATGCGGGCGGGGTCCCGGAAACCGGTGATCACTTCCACGCGCTGGACCGGTTTCGGTGTGGTGATCAAGGTTTCCGGCGTCCAGACGCGGCCGTTCCCGAGCAAGAACGTTTCGATGCCCGGCTGTCCGTCGCGCGTTCCATAAACGCGCCAAGTGCCGCCATTGAGCTGTTCGATCTCACGCAATCGGAGTCCCTTGGCGACTTCGCGCACTTCCCAGTTCCGGCCGTTCCACGCGCCCGCGAAATCGCGCGGCGAGCCCGCGGCGTCGAACTGGAACCAGGTGACGAACGGCTTGCCGTCGCGCTGGATGCCGACCTGCAGGATGTAATCCGGCGACTTGAGCCCGCCGGGGAGTTCGAGCGGGGTCTCGACGACCTTGAGGTACCGCTCCTGCTCGGCGTCGTCGACCTGTGTGCCGAGATCGCGGCCCGACGCGGAGAAGAAGTGCAGGGTCCGGACGTCGAACGACAGGTGATAGACGTTCCGGTGGTAGACGTCGTGCTTGTGCTGTGACGGTCCGCCGCCCGCGAGCGTGTAGGCGAAGTGGATCCGCCCGGACGACGGCACGTACCGCAACTGCCCGACGTAGATCTCGTCCATGTGGTCCGACCGGCCCAGCGAACCGAACGCCCACCGCTTCCCGGTCAGCTGCACCGAGTTCCGCCACGTCTTCCCGTGATCGCGGGAAACGAGGTACTTCATCGGACGGAAGTCGGAGTTCGCCGTCGGATCCAGCTCGTTGGTGGTCTCGCGGTAGAACAGGAAGAGCGTGCCGTCGGCGGTCTTCACCGGCATCGGGTAGCTCGCCGCGGCCCCCTCGGGGACCTCGATGTCGGACCAGGTGCCGTCGAGGGAATGCGCGAGCGGCGCGCGGCTGATCACGGTCCGCTTGTTGTGCATGCCACGGAAGATCAGCAGATGCCCGTCACCCGCCGACAGCATCGTCGGGTAGTTGTGCGGATCGGACTCGCCGTCGGCGATCTTCTTCGGCGCCGTCCAGACGCCGGTCCGGTGGTCGTACGCCTGCACGTAGGTGTCCGCGGCCTTGCCGGACCACGAGATGAAGGTCTTGCGCGCGACCGGGTCGAAGATCCCGCCCGCGTTCGGCCGCCGGTCGGTGCGTGACGCGACCGTGCTCGCCGGGGTCATCACGTCGAAAGCCGCCTTCCCCGGTGGTTCGGCGGCCGCCGCGGGAACCGGCATCACGAGACCGGCCGCGACGAGCACGCAAAGCAGTCCGCGCATGAAAAACGCCTCCTGTCGGTAACAGGCGGCGGAGTCCGATCTTCTCACGCGAGGATCCGACCGGGCTAGTGGTGACGAATCGTTGTCTTGACGTCTTCCTCATTTCACTTGTTCGGGGGAGTATGCCTCGACCGATCTTGCGAAAAGGGGACTCAGCGTGACCACATCCCGACATGCTGCCCGGAGACGAGCCCTGACCGTGGCCGTCGCCTCGGGCCTGGTCGTGAGCGGCATGACCGCTCCGGCCGCGCTCGCCGCGCCCAGCGCCGACGCCGTGATCGCCGAGGTCTACGGCGGTGGTGGCAACTCGGGCGCCACGCTGACCAACGACTTCGTCGAACTCGCGAACCGCGGCGCGGCCGCCGTGAGCCTCGACGGCTTCAGCGTCCAGTACGCGCCCGCGTCGGGGAACAGCTGGCAGGTCACGCCGCTGACCGGCAGCGTCGCTCCGGGCGCGCGGTATCTCATCGCGCAGGCGAAGGGTTCGGGCGGCACGGTCGCGCTGCCGACGCCAGACGCCACCGGTTCGCTGGCCCTGTCCGCGACCGCCGGCACCATCGCGCTCGTCCAGGGCACCACGGCGCTGACCTGCAAGACGGCCGCGGACTGCGCGGCCGACAGCCGGATCAAGGATCTGGTGGGCTTCGGTTCCACCGCCGTCATCCGCGAGGGGGCCGCGGCGCCCGCGCCGTCCAACACCGCGTCCGTCGCCAGGGGCACGACGCTCGCGGACACCGACGACAACGCGGCCGACTTCGCCTCCGGCGCGCCGACGCCGACCAACGGCAAGGGTGAGACGCCGGGCGAGACCGGCCCGCCGCCGGTCGACGCCAAGATCCACGACATCCAGGGCACCACGCGGATCTCGCCGCTCAAGGACCGGAAGGTCGCCGGGGTCACCGGCGTCGTCACCGCGATCCGGGGCTTCGGTTCGGCGCGCGGGTTCTGGATCACCGACACCGCACCGGACACCGACCCGCGCACCAGCGAGGGCCTGTTCGTCTTCACCGGCTCGACCACGCCGGCCGTGGCCGTCGGCGACGCGGTGACCGCCACCGGCACCGTCCGCGAGTTCTACCCGGACGCGCCCGCGACCTCGCCGTACCAGTCTCTCACCGAGCTGACGAGTGCACAGTGGACGGTCCAGTCGAGCGGAAAAGCCCTTCCCGCACCGACCGTCGTCACGCCGGACACGGTTCCGGACACCGTCGCCCCCGCGCCGGGCGGCAGCATCGAACCGCTGCCGCTGGAGCCCGCGAAGTACTCGCTGGACTTCTGGGAGACGCACGAGAGCGAGATCGTCAGCGTCTCCGACGCGCGCGTCGTCGGCCCGACCTCGCGGTTCAACGAGCTTTACGTGACCACCAAGCCGAAGCAGAACCCGAGCGTCCGCGGCGGCGCGGTGTACCTGAACTACGACCGGCTCAACACCGGCGTGCTCAAGGTCGCGTCGCTGATCCCGTTCGCCCAGCAGCCGTTCCCGAAGGTCAACACCGGTGACGTGCTCACCGGCGAGACCTCCGGTCCGGTCGAGTACAGCAACTTCGGCGGCTACACGCTGTTCGCGACGAAGCTCGGCGCCGCCAAGGACAACGGGTTGCAGCGCGAGAGCACCCGCCCGCAGCGCGGCGGTGAGCTTTCCGTGGCGACCTACAACGTCGAGAACCTGTCTGCTTTGGACAGTGACGAAAAGTTCGGAGAGCTGGCCAAGGCCGTCGTCGGCAACCTGGCGAAGCCGGACATCCTGAACCTGGAAGAGATCCAGGACAACAACGGGCCGACGAACGACGGCACCGTCGCCGCCGATCAGACGTTGCAGAAGTTCGTCGACGCGATCGTCGCCGCCGGTGGGCCGCGCTACGAGTGGCGTCAGATCGACCCGGAGAACGGCAAGGACGGCGGCCAGCCCGGCGGCAACATCCGCGTCGGCTTCCTGTTCAACCCGGCTCGGGTGTCCTTTGTGGACCGCAAGGGTGGCGACGCGACCACTCCGGTCGGCGTGGTCAAGGAGCGCGGCAAGACCCACCTGACCGTCTCGCCCGGCCGCGTCGAGCCCGGGAACGAGGCGTGGGAGGACAGCCGCAAGCCGCTGGTCGGCGAGTTCGTCTTCCAGGGCCGCACCGTGTTCGTCATCGCGAACCACTTCAACTCCAAGGGCGGCGACCAGCCGACGCACGGCCGCAACCAGCCGCCGGTCCGGAGTTCCGAGGTGCAGCGGGGCAAGCAGGCGACCCTGCTCCGCGGCTTCGTCGACAAGCTGCTCGCTTCGGACAAGAACGCGAACATCGTCGTGGCCGGTGACCTGAACGACTACCCGTTCTCGCCCGCCGTGCAGACGCTGACCGCCGGTGGAGCGCTGAAGGACCTCATCGCGTCGCTGCCCGAGAACGAGCGGTACAGCTACGTTTTCGAGGGTCAGTCGCAGGTGCTGGACCACATCCTGGCGTCGAGGGCGCCGCGCGGGCTCGACTACGACGTCGTGCACCTGAACGCCGAGTTCGCGACGCAGGCCAGCGACCACGACCCGCAGGTGCTGCGGTTCCGGCCGAGTGCCGGCAACCCGGTCCAGGACGCGTTCTGGGACCTGGCGGACTACCTCGAGAAGGTCTTCGGCCCTTACCTGCCGAAGCCGTAGTTCTCCCGCGTGAAGGCCCCCTTCCCTCGGCTCAGCCGAGGGAAGGGGGCCTTCACGCGAGTTACGCCCTCAATCACGCGAGTTCCGCCCTCGATCACGTGTGTCGTCCCTCCAATCACACGTGTCGTCCGTCCGATCACGTGTGTCGTCCGTCTGATCACGAGGAGGGGTCAGGAGCGTTTGGCGCGCCAGCCCAGGGAGAGGACGGCCTGCACGAGTTCCTGGTAGCTCGGCTTGACCTCTTCCAGGTACTTCTCCAGGTACCCGGCCCGCGCGGTCGGCACCGGACGCGGGTCTTCGTCCTCCGGCAGCCACGACAGACCTTCGACGTTGTGCTGCGCCATCTTCCACCAGCGCGTGCACCGGTCGACGGCGCGCTGCTCGCGTTCGGCGGCGTCCGCGACGGCCTGGTGCGCCTCGGCGAGCCGGGCCTCCAGTTCGTCCGCGCGGCCGATCTCCCAGTTCCGGAGGTTCTCCGCCGAAGCGCGCGCGAGGCCGACGATCTCCTTGTACCGCATGGCCGCGGTGATGCCGTCATCCATCGAGAAGCCCTTCCGGACGCTGGAACGGGATGATCACCTCAGGGGCACCGTGCGTGGTGCGGTCGAAGAACAGCGCGCGGCCCGGCCGCGGTGACCAGTGCACCACCTGCCCGGCGGCGAACGGCGACAGTTCGTTGCCCTGGACGTCCAACGCCGCCCAGGTGCCGATGTCGTCGGTGCCCGCGAAGCCGAGCGTGTCCTTCAGCCGGGCGATGCTGCGCCACCAGCCGATGGTGTGGACGCCGTGTGTCGGACCCTGCTTCAGCAGCACCCGCAACTGATCCAAACCGCTCTTGAGCTGTCCGGGCGCCTTCGCCTCCAGCGCGGGGATCGACGCGTCGACGCCGTACAGCAGCAGCACCTGTGCTCTGTCCAAAGAGGACAGGTTCTCGGCGATATCGATTACCCGGGCGGGAAGATCGTCGACGAGTGTCGCTTGGTGGCCCTCCGCGCGCAGGCGGTCGACCAGCTCGGAGACCGCGGGGACGGACGCTTCGATGGGGCACGAGAGCACGAACTCCACCGAACCGTGCGGATGCTGCCGGGCCAGTGAACGCGCGGCGGAGTCCATGATGGACAGTGCCTCGGCCGTGGCCGCGCCGAGGACGGCGACGTTCCGCCCCGGCGCCTTAGGTAGTTCGACCCCGCAGGCGGCCTCGTCGACGTCGATGGACTGGCCGAGCAGCGCCCGCGGTTTGTCCGTCGGCTTCAGGTCGGCGAACGCCGGGAACTGTTCCAGCACTGGGGAATGCGCGCCGTCGAACAGCCTCGGCCGCTTGAACGACTCCGAGTACCGCTCCCAGAGCCGGTGCTGCAGCTTGTTGAAGACGTCCTTGCTGCTCGCGTCCGGGACGTGGGCGAGCTGGTTCCCGTGCGCCACACCGGAGTCGTGGTTGATCACCGCGTGCCATTTCGGCGCGGAGACGGCCGCGTTGTTGGTCTCGGACAGCACTCGCCGCGCCTTCGGCATGGCGATCCGCAGCGTGCACTGCTCGAACACCGCCGGTTTGCCCCAGAAGGCCTCGATCCCGGCGACGTCCTGGCTCGCCAGCACGAGGTGGATGCCCTGAGACCGGCCTCGCCGCGCGATGTCCTCCAGCAGCTGGGTCGCGGTCGCCGTCACGCCGTCGCGGCCGGCGAACAGGTACTGGAATTCGTCGATCACCGCGACGATCCGCGGCCAGTGCCCGCCCGGGTCCTGCTCGCGCAGGTCCGCGAGGTTGGTCACCTCGTGCAGTTTCGCCGCGGCCGACCGGCGGCGCAGCTCGTCGGCGAGGAACCGCAGCAGCGCCAGGCCGAACTCGCGGTCGGTGTTGACGTTGACCCCGATGAGCTTGGCGTGCGGCAGCCAGCTGGCGTCCCGCCGTCCCGGCGCGAGCCCGGCGAACGACACGCCTTCCTTGAAGTCCAGCAGGTACAGCGCGAGCTCGTCCGGCGAGTACCGCGCCGCGAGGCTGCCGAGCAGCGAATACAGGAAGTTCGTCTTCCCCGAACCGCTCGGCCCGCCGATGAGCACGTGCGGGCTGGCGTCGCCGATGACGACCTCCACCGGCTCGCCCTCGAAGAACCCGACCGGCGCGCGCAGTTCCCGCGCCGAGCTCTCCTTGCCGAGCTCGGTGGGCAGGAGGTCGGCGAACGCGCGCGGCCCGCCCTGTTTGGCGATCAGCGCTTCGGCGATCCGCCCGGCGGCGCGGATGACCTGCCCGGACGGCATCGGCGGATCGAGATCGACGACCAGGTCCGGGCCGGTCATGCTGGTCATCGCCCGCCGTTCGTCGTGCAGGCTCAGCGATTCGACCGACGTCGACAGCATGGTCGGCACGTCGATGAGGATCAGGCAGATGCCGGCCGCGAGCGCCCCGGTGGCGACCCGTTTCAGTTCGCGGGCGCGCTCCGGTTCGAGGGTCTCGCCGTTGCCGTAGAGCACCGCGACCCGGAACGGTTCGACGCGCTGGCCGCTCGCCCGCCGGATCTCCCGCAGCGACGTGTGCCCCGCCTGCATCCCGGTCGCGTGGATGCGGCGGATGTGCCCGGCCAGTTCGTCGAGGAGGTCCTCCAGGCGTCCCGGGTCGTACAGGGTGAGCGCGCTCGTGCGGCTCAGCGGGTACAGGTCGGGGAGGATCGCGGTCAGCTGCCCGACGTCCCACAGATGGACGCGCACCGCGCCGGGCTCGAACGTGCTCAGGATCCGCATCAGCAGGTTCTGCACGATGCCGTCGACCGCGGCCCTGGTCTTCGGTGCCGACGTGATGGACAGATGCGACTCGTCGAGCAGCGGGACCGCGACGTCGAAGGTGCGTGGCACGTCCTGACCCGGCACGGTCGCCGAGCCGACGCGCCACAGCCCGGGCGCGGTGATGCCGGGATTCGTGCCGACGCGGCCGAGCCAGTTGCCCGGCTGCTGGCTCGCGGGCCCTGGCGCGTTGCTCGCGACGAGTTCGCGCAACGCGTTCGGGCCCGCTTCCCAGTCGGCGTAGAACTGGCCGCGCACGTTGGTCAGCAGGCCGAACACCTCGTTCGCGGCGGGATGCCGCGACCATTCGGCGTACTGCTCCGAGGTGGAGTTGTTCATCCCCACCCGGACGATGTGCTGTTCCAGTTGCAGTTTGGCCAGTTCCGCCTCGGCGGCCTGACGGGCGCCGGCGGCGGCGCCGAGGACGAGCCCGATCTGCTGCCGGACCCGTTCGAGCGCCGTGGCGACGCGATTGCGCTGTTCACTCGCTTTGCTGCCCATACCGGCTCGCCGATCTCAGAGGCGGGATTGGTAACCGCTGACCAGGTCGTCAGCGGCGGAAAGGCGCGTCAGGAGGTTTTCCATTCCCTCGTCGGCCTGCGCCAGCTGCGGCGGCACCCATGGCACGGCCTGCGCCTGGGGTTCCACGATGGCGCGTCTGGACTCTTCGAGCAGGCTCCTGGCCCGCTCGGCATGGGCGCGTCCGTCGGCGAGGCCGGTTTGGACGGCCGTCAGCAGCTGGTGCAGTTCCTCGAGGTACATGTCAGAGACGGGTCGAGTACGACTCGGCCGACGAGATGCCCGCCTGGATGGTGCTCTGCATGCCGGTGATGCCTTGCAGAGCTTCGGCGAGAAGCCCGTGCGCCTGGCTTACCTCGTGCTGGGTGCTGCCCTGGGTGGCCTGGGAAAGCGAAAGCTGGGCTTCTTCGAGAGACTGCGCTGCCTGCTGAAGTGCGGCGATGCTCGCGGATGCCTTCTCGTTCGCGAGCGCGATACCAGCGCGGATCTCTTCGACTCCGGCCATTTTGGCGGACTCCTTGGGACGTCGGGGGCTGGAACGACCACTATTAAACTTAGCGTGATCAACTGACTCTGTTAAGTGAAGGTCCTGCTAAGTAATCAACAAGGCCCCGGACGTCGGAACGTCCGGGGCCTTGCTGACGGCGGAGGATACAGGATTCGAACCTGCGAGGGCGTGAACCCAACACGCTTTCCAAGCGTGCGCCTTAGGCCGCTCGGCCAATCCTCCGTGGGGAACGATACCGGATGCCGTTTCGGCCCCGCGAAGGCGGGTCTGACCTGCGTTTGCCGCTTCGACGGCTCAGGCGGCCGAGGGGGCGAGAACGTCGGCCACGACGCAGGTGATGTTGTCCGGTCCGCCGCCTTCGTTGGCCAGGTCGATCAGCTTCGGGACGGTCTCGGCGGGATCTTGGAAGGCGCCAAGGACGTCCTTGATAACGGTTTCGACAACCGTTGCCGTTAACCCGTCCGAGCACAGCAGGAGACGGTCGCCGGGGGCGGCGTCGAAGGCCCAGATGTCCGCTTCGCCGCTGCCGGTGCTCAGGAGCGCCTTCATCAACAGCGAGCCGCGGGGGTGTCCCTCGACCTCCGAGGGGTCGATGCGCCCGTCGTCCGCCAGGGCCTGCGCGAGGGTGTGGTCGCGGGTGAAGCGCTGAAGCGTGCCGCCGCGGAGGAGGTACCCCTTCGAGTCGCCGATGTGGGCGGCCGTGAAGTGCGTGCCGTCGAACAGCAGGGCGGTCAGGGTGGTGCCCATGCCCCGCGTCTCGGGCTCCTGCTCGGCCTTCGCGGAGAGCCGGTCGTCGATGGCGCGAAGGCCGCCGGTGAGCACCTCGGTCAGGTCGACGTCCGCGAGGTCGAAGCCGCGGAGGTCCGAGTCGAGCCGGGACAGGACGCCGACCGCTTCGGCGCTGGCGACCTCGCCGTGCGGCTGCCCGCCGATGCCGTCGGCGACCGCCAGCATCCTGGCGCTGGCGTAGACCGAGTCCTGGTTGACCTGGCGGCGCCGCCCGACGTCCGAGCCGGCGGCGTACCGAAGGGTGTACCTCATGGGTCCCAGTAAAGCAGCTGTGTACTGAGTTCACAAACAAAGGGTTGGAATGGTCAGCTGTCGGTTACGATGCGGCGATGGAGGAGCAAGCCACCGTCACCGCGGCGGACATCGCGCGCATCGCCGGCGTCGGCCGCGCCGCCGTCAGCAACTGGCGCCGACGTTACGGCGATTTTCCGCCGCCCGTCGGCGGGACGGCGTCGAGCCCCCTCTTTTCCCTGTCCGCCGTCGAAAACTGGCTGCGTGAGCGGGGGAAGCCGGTCGAGATCTCGCTCGGCGACCGGGTATGGCAGCGGCTGCGGAACCTCGGCGACGATCTGGCGCTCGGTGACCGCGTCGGCCGGGTGGGGTCGTATCTGTCGCGGCGCGGCGTGTGGACCTTCTCGCCCCGCTACGACGACGCAGAACTGCTCGGACTTCTGGACCGCTTCGCCGAAGAGCGAGGAGCGCGCGAAGCCTACGAGTTCCTGTGCGAACGGTACGTCGAGGCGCACTCACGCCAGCTGTCCGTCACGCCGGAACCGGTGGCGGCGTTGATGTCCCGGCTCATCGGTCCCGACCCCGGCGTCGTGCTCGACCCCGCGTGCGGGCTCGGGACGCTGCTGCTGGCCTCCGGCGGGACCCGGCTGCTCGGCCAGGTCGACGATCCGGCGACCTCGTGCATCGCCGCGCACCGGCTCCTGCTCGCGGGGGCGGACATGGAGATGTACGGCGCGGACGCCCTGTCGATGGACTCCTACGAAGGGGTGCTCGCGGACGCCGTCGTCTGCGATCCGCCGTTCAACGAACGGGAATGGGGTTACGACGATCTCATCGGCGACCCGCGCTGGGTGTACGGCCAGCCACCGCGCGGCGAACCGGAACTGGCGTGGGTGCAGCACTGTCTCGCGCATGTGAAACCCGGCGGGCTCGTCGCGATCCGCATGCCGCCCGCCGCGGCCGGGCGTCGCACGGGGCGGAGGATCCGCGGGAACCTGTTGCGTGCCGGGGCTTTGCGTGCCGTGGTCACGGTCGGCGGCGCGGATCTTTGGTTGCTACGGCGGCCGGAATCCGGCGAACGGCCGCCGTCCCGGCTTCTTCTGACGACTGATCCGTCCATTGTGGAGGAATATCTGCGCGGTGACGACGTATCCGGCACGGTCCGGATCATCGATCTGCTCGACGAGGAGATCGACCTTTCCCCGGTTCGCCATCAGGCGCGCGGTGAACACGCGGGGGAAGCCTTCCTTGAAATCCTTAAGCGTTTCGAGGGTATTCGGCCGGAACCGCCGTCGCTGGTCGTGTCCGACGAGAAACCCTCGTTCGTCACGATCGGGGAGCTGCTGAAGTCCGGCGTGCTCACCGTGCCGGAGTCGGTGGAAGAAGGCGATGTCGTCGCGTCGCCCGCCGTCCCCGCGTATGTCCACAGTGGAGAGACGTTCACCGCGGAGCCGACGATGTCGAAGTACCGCACCGACCCCGAACGGCTGGACGCCGCGTTCCTCGCCGGCTGCCTGCGCGCGGCCGGGCGGATCGCGCCGACCTCCTCGACCAGGATCGACCTCAAACGCACCCGGATCCCGCGCCTGCCGATCGAGACACAACGCGCGCACGGGGCGGCGTTCACCCGGCTCGCCGCCTTCGAGGACGCCCTGCGCGAGGCGGCGGAATCGGGTCTGGAGCTGGTGAGGCTAGGCTTGGCCGGGCTCACCGAAGGACAGCTCAAGCCGGAGAACTAGGTTGCTTATCGCCGACCGCTACGAACTCGACGAGCTGCCGCTCGGGCGGGGTGGGATGGGCGCGGTGTACGCGGGCCACGACCGGCATCTCGGCCGCCGCGTGGCGGTGAAGTTCCTCGGCCTTCCCGGCGGCCCGGACGCCGAACTCGAACAGCGCTTCATCCGCGAGGCGCGGATCCTCGCCACCCTGGAACACGCGGGCGCGCCGACGCTGTACGACTTCGGCACCTACGACGAGCGGTTGTACCAGGTCATGCAGTTCATCGAGGGCGTGACCGTCGCCGACCTGGCCGCCGAACACGGGCCGCTGCCGGTGCCGTGGGCGGCCGCGATCGCCGCGCAGGCCTGCGCCGTGCTGTCCGCCGCGCACGCGCTTTCCATCTGCCATCGCGATCTCAAGCCCACCAATCTGATGCTGTGCCCCGACGGCAGCGTGAAGGTGCTCGACTTCGGGCTCGCGATGCTGCGCGAGACCGACGTCGCCCAGTTCACCCGCGCCGGGCAGATCCTCGGCACCCCCGCGTACATGGCGCCGGAACAGATCCAGCGCGGGATCGCCGGGCCGCGCAGCGATCTGTACGCGCTGGGTTGCGTCCTGCACGAGATGCTGACCGGCAGGCAGCTGTTCACCGGCCCGACGGCGTACGCGGTGTTCGAGAAGCAGGTCAAGGAGAGCCCGGCCGAAGTGGCCGGTGTCCCGGGTGGACTGAACGTGCTGCTCGCGGATCTCCTGGAGAAGGACCCGGAACGGCGGCCCCGCGACGCGGACGAACTGTTCGGGCGGCTGGCCGTGTTCGCGCGCGACCTGCCGCCGCTGCCCGGATACCTGGACGAAGGCGCCAACCCGGGCCGGATGTACGCGAGGGTCGTCGGCCGCGTGCCCTGAGACGCGATCGTGACCTGCCGATCAACAACCCCGGCCGGGTGAGCTCCGTCTTTACCCATGTCGGACGGACTACGGACAAACGGGGGTAAGGGTCGTGAAGAAGTTCCTGGTGGGGGTGACCGCACTGGCCACCGCGCTGGTGCTGACCGCGTGTTCGGGCGACGCCGGCGGCAGCGCGCCCGGTGGCGGAGCCGTCGCTCAGGGCGCGCCCACGACCACGTCGGCGCCCTCTTCGACCCCGGCCACGTCGTCGTCCCAGACGCCTACGCCGACGCCGAGCAGCAGCAGTGCCACGCCGAAACCGACGTCTTCCAAGCCCAAGCCGACGCCGAAACCCACGCCGAAACCGGCGCCCAAGCCCGCGGCGAACGCCGCCGACGTGCCGTGCAAGGCCGCGCTGGCCTCGCCGGGCGTGAGCGCTTGCGTGGATCTCTCCGCGCTCAAGACGTGGCTCCTGCAGGACGGCAAGGTCATCTACGGTCCGGTCAAGCAACTGCCCGGCAAGAAGGGCTATGCCACGCCGACCGGCGTGTTCCACGTTTCGGCCAAGGTCAAGAACTACCACTCGAAGCAGTTCGACGCGCCGATGCCGAACTCGGTGTTCTTCCTGCCGGGTATCGCGTTCCACACCGGCAGCCTCTCGGTGTACTCGCACGGCTGCATCCACCTGTCCGCGGCGGCTTCGCAGAAGTACTTCACGACTTTGCAGAAGGGCGACGTGGTGCAGGTCGTCGCCTGATCGCTCCACCGCGTGACGATCGATTGCGGTTCGGTTGCTTTGAGATAAATGAAAGCTCCCGGCGGCAATGACTTCCCCGTTCCCGGCGACGTGCCCAGGACACGCCGGAAATGGGGAAGTGCCGATGATCTGGAGCCGGGTACTCGTCGCCCTGTCGGTTTTCATCCTGCTTCTCCCCGGATGGGTGGGCGCTCCGGAAGCGACCGGAGCGCCCACTCTGCCTTCCGGCTTCGTCCTGCGTGACCAGCCGAGCGGTCAGGCCGCGTTCGACCTGACCGATTTCGCCTATCTGCCGGACGGTTCCGTGCTCAGCATCGGCAAGAGCGGCAAGGTCGCCTGGGTGCCGGTCACCGGTGCGGCCAGGACGGTCGCGAACCTGCCCGTCCACGACGACGGCGACCTCGGGCTCGTCGGTCTCGCCATCGCGCCGGACTACGCCACCTCACACCGGATCTACCTCGCGTGGTCGTTCGACACGGGCGGCGGCGCGTTCACCATGCGGGTGGCGCGCTGGACGGTGACCGGCACGGACGTCCCCACCGGTCTCACGGACGAACACGTGCTCGTCGACCTTCCCGGGTTTCACAACGTCCACGGCATCACGGGGCTCGTCACGGCGCCGGACGGCACGTTGTGGATCTCCATCGGCGACGCCGCCGACTTCACCAGGATGGATCCGGGGGCGTTACGCTCCCTCGACCTCGATCAGCTCTACGGCAAGATCCTGCACGTCACCTCGGACGGCGCCGGCGTCCCGGGCAATCCGTACTACTCCGCCGCGGCGCCGGACGCCAATCGCTCCAAGGTCTTCTCCAGCGGCTACCGCAGTCCGTTCCGGTTCTCCCTCGATCCACGGCTCGGCCTGCCGGTCGTGGGCGACGTCGGCTGGAACACCTGGGAAGAGGTGGACGTCGTGCGGCCGGGCGCGAACCACGCCTGGCCCTGCTGGGAAGGAAACGCCCCCACGCCGGGGTATTCCGGGCTCGCGGGCTGCGCCGGGGTGGTCAACACGCCGCCGATCACCGCGTACCACCACGGTTCCGGAGTGGACGAAGGGAACAGCGTCACCGCCGGGATCGTCTACAGTGGATCGTCCTATCCGGACGAATACCGGGGCGCCTTCTTCTTCGGCGACTATGTCACGCAGAAGATCTGGACGATGACGTACGACAGCCAGGGCAGGCTCGTGCGCGCGCCGGAGCGGCCGCCGGAGTTCATCGGCATCGGCGGGCCGGTGAAGTTCGCGGCCGCGGCCAACGGCGACATCGTGTACGCCGACATCCACACCGGCAACCTGCGGCGCCTCAGCTATCCGGGGACGAACGCGGAACCGGTCGCGGTCGCCACTTCCGAAACGAACCCCGAAACCCGCACGGTCACCTTCGACGGCGGCGGTTCCTACGACTTCGACGGCGATCCGCTGACCTATCACTGGGATTTCGGCGACGGCACGAGCCAGACCGGCGTCCGCGTGACCCACACCTACGGCACCGGGCTCACGAGAGCGACAGCGCGGCTCACCGTCACGGACCGTCTCGGCGCGTCCGGCGGTACGGACGTCGTCGTGGTGCCGGGAAACCATTCGCCGGAACCGGTGATGTCGGACCCTGGATCCCGGACGTTCGCGGTCGGGGAACCGGTGGTCGTCGGGGCGACGGCGACCGACATGGAGGACGGCGTGCCGCCGGTGTCGTGGACCACCCTCATCCGGCACTGCCCGGAGGAGGCGACGTGTCACGCGCACCCCGGCTCGCAGGGCAGCGGACCGGCGTTCACCGTGCCCTTCACCGACCACCAGGACTCGCGCGTCGAGATCACCGCGTCGGTGACCGACAGTGCCGGGGTGACGGCGAGCAGGACGTACGTCGCCATGCCGCGTGAGCACCGGCTGACCCTGACCGGCAACGTGGCCGCGGCGCTGAGCATCCCGGCCGAGGGTGGGGTCAGCACCGCGATGGTGACCGAAGGCGCCACGTTCGAGGTCGTGGCGGAGGAGATCGCCGCGGACGGTGTCTCGACGTTCTCGAACTGGTCCGACGGGCGGACTTCGCGCACGGTGACCGTCACCGTTCCAGCGGACGACCTGACCCTGATCGCGAACTACCTCACCCCGATCGACAAGCGCTACCAGGCGGAACCCGCGCTGCGGCAACGTCTGGGCGCTCCCGTCGGGCCCGAGGTCGCCGACGGGACAGTGCGCTACCGGTCATACGCGAACGGCAGGCTCTACTGGAGCGCCGAGACCGGCGTGAAGCAGATCGAGGGCGAGATCCTCAAGAAGTACCTCGCGCTCGGCGGGCATCGGAAGTTCGGACCGCCCGCGACGGACGAGACCGCCACGCCGGACGGCATCGGCCGCTACAACCACTTCCCGAACTGGCCGGGCACGATGCAGTCGTCGATCTACTGGACGCCATCGACCGGCGCGCATCCGGTGTACGGCCGGATCCGGGTCAAATGGGCGGCGCTGGGCTGGGAGACGGGCCCGCTCGGCTACCCGGTGACCGACGAGCTCCCGACCCCCGACGGCGCAGGCCGGTACAACCACTTCAGCAAGAAGGCGTCCATCTACTACACGGTGCCGACCGACGCGCGCGCGATCTGGGGGCGCATCCGGGTCCGGTGGGCGGCGCTCGGCTGGGAGACCGGCCCGCTCGGCTACCCGGCGACCGACGAATCCGCCACCCCGGACGGCGTCGGGCGCTACAACCACTTCACCAAGGCGGGCTCGATCTACTGGACGATGGCCACCGATTCGCACGCGATCTACGGCGCGATCCGGCAGCGGTGGGCCGCGCTCGGCTGGGAGCGGTCGTACCTGCGCTACCCCGCGACGGACGAGTTCGGCACTCCCATCGGACGGCAGAGCAGCTTCCAGAGCGGCTACATCACCTGGAACCGGAGCACGGGGCAGGTGGTCGACCGGCGGTGGTGATCACAGTTCGATAAAGGCACTCGAAAGTGTGAAATGTCCACGTGGGCCCCTTCGATGAGACGTTCGACTGGGGAAAGGGGCCCTTGCATGCCGTCGAGATTCCGTGCGCTCTGTCACGCCCTCGTGACGTTGCTGATAGTGACCTTGCTGGTGCCGTTGACGTCCACATCGGCGTCCGCGGCGCCGGTGCTTCCGCCCGGCTTCGTCCTGCGTGACCAGCAGAGCGGCCAGGCTCCGTACGACCTGACCGACTTCGCCTACCTGCCCGACGGCTCGATGCTGACCACCGGGAAGCAGGGCAACGTCGCGTGGGTGTCCACCACCGGGCAGACCCGGAGCATCGCCACCCTGCCGGTGCGCAGCAGTGGTGACCTGGGGCTGGTCGGAATCGCGATCGCGCCCGACTTCGCCACCTCCCGCACGGTCTACACGGCCCGCGCGGTCGACGTCGCCGGCGGCGGCATCGCCCTGCGCGCGTCGCGCTGGACGGTCACCGGCACCGCCGAGCCGACCGGGCTGACCGGTGAGAAGGTGCTCATCGAGGGCACCGCCAACACCGACATCCACGGCATCACCGGTGTCGTGGCCGCCCCCGACGGCACGGTGTGGGTCTCGACCGGCGACAGCTCCCGGTTCCAGGGCGCGGCCGACCCGTTCGCGCTCAACGTGTACGACCTCGACAAGATCTTCGGCAAGATCTTCCACATCACCTCGGACGGTGCGGGCGTTCCCGACAACCCGTACTACTCCGCGGCGAACCCGAACTCCTTGCGCTCCAAGGTGTTCGCGAGCGGCTTCCGCAGCCCGTTCCGGTTCAGCCTCGACGCCAGCACCGGCCTGCCGGTGGTCGGCGACGTCGGCTGGGGCACCTGGGAAGAGATCAACTTCGTCCAGAAGGGCGCGAATCTCGGCTGGCCCTGCTTCGAGGGCAACCAGCCCGCGGACGGGTTCTCCGCGATGCCGCAGTGCGCTTCGGCCGTGAACACCCCGCCGATGCTGGCGATCCGCCACGGGCAGGGCATCGACAACGGCAACAGCATCACCGCCGGGATTGTCTACAATGGAGAGTCGTACCCGGAGGAATACCGGGGCGCGTACTTCTTCGGCGACTACGCCACCCAGAAGCTCTGGACGGCCAAGTACGACACGCAGGGCCGCGTCGTCCGCCCGCAGGAGACGCCGCCGAAGTTCACCGGCATCGGCGGTCCGGTCAAGTTCCTGGCCGCGGCCAACGGCGACATCGTCTACGCCGACATCTACAGCGGTCTGCTGCGGCGGCTCAGCTACACCACCGGGAACAAGGCGCCGGTCGCGGTCGCCACTTCCGAGACGAACCCCGAAACCCGCACGGTCACCTTCGACGGCAGCGGTTCGTACGACTTCGACGGCGACCAGCTCACCTACGAGTGGGACTTCGGTGACGGCACCACCGGCACCGGCGCGAAGGTCAGTCACACCTACCCGGCGGGCACCGAGAAGTTCACCGCCAAGCTGACGGTGAAGGACGGCCTGCAGGCGTCCGGGAGCACGGACATCGCCGTGGCGCCCGGAAACCACTCGCCGAAGCTGACCATGACCGACCCCGGTGAGCGCCTGTTCGCCGTCGGCGAGGAGGTCAAGGTCGGCGCGACCGTGACCGACACCGAGGACGGCGCCCTCCCGGTCACCTGGACCACCCTGGTCCGGCACTGCCCCGAGAACGCGGTCTGCCACGCGCATCCGGACCAGAGCGGCTCCGGGGCCGAGTTCGCCATGCCGTTCACCGATCACACGGACTCCAACCTGGAGTTCACCGCGACGGCGACCGACAGCGCCGGAGTGAAGGTCTCGAAGACCTACATCGCGAAGCCGCGCGAGCACCGGCTCACGCTGACCAGCAACGTCGCCGCGGCGCTGGGCATCACGCCGGAAGGCGGGGCCTCGTCGGCGATGGTGGTCGAAGGCGCGAAGGTGGAGATCCAGGCGGCCGAGGTCGCCTCGGACGGCGCGTCGACGTTCACCGGCTGGTCGAATGGCGCGACCGGACGGCTGACCGAGATCACCATGGGCACCACGGACCAGACGATCACGGCGAACTACATCACCCCGATCGACAAGCGCTACCGCGACGAACCCGCGCTCGCGCAACGACTCGGCGCGCCGACCGCGCCCGAGGCCGTCGACGGCACGGTCCGCTTCCGCACCTACGAGCGCGGGCGGCTGTACTGGTCGAAGGACACGGGCGTGAAGCAGATCGAGGGCGAGATCCTCAAGAAGTACCTCGCCGCCGGCGGGCACGTGAAGTTCGGGCCGCCCGCGACCGACGAACAGTCCACTCCGGACGGTGTCGGCCGGTACAACCACTTCCCGGTCTGGCCCGGCGTCCTGCAGACGTCGATCTACTACACCGTGAACACCGGGGCCCACCCGATCTACGGCAGGATCCGGCAGAAGTGGGCTTCGCTCGACTGGGAGCGCGGACCGCTGGGTTACCCGAGCACCGACGAGGCCGGCACGCCGGACGGACTCGGCCGCTACAACCACTTCAGCAAGGACGCGTCGATCTATTACACCGTGCAGACGGACGCGAGGGCGATCTACGGCCGGATCCGGGTCCGGTGGGCGGCGCTCGGCTGGGAAGCCGGGCCCATGGGTTACCCGACCATGGACGAGGCGGCGACGCCGGACGGTGTCGGCCGGTACACCCACTTCACCAAGGGTGGTTCCATCTACTGGTCGATGGCGACCGACTCGCACGGCGTGTGGGGAGAGATCCGCAAACGCTGGGCGGCGCTCGGCTGGGAGCGTTCGTACCTGCGCTACCCGACGACCGACGAGATCGCCGTGACCGGCGGACGGCAGAACAACTTCCAGGGCGGCTACGTGTTCTGGAACGCCTCCAACGGCTCCGTGACCGACCGCCCCTGGTAGGCGGCGAACGCGCGTGAAGGCCCCCTTCCCTCGGCTCAGCCGAGGGAAGGGGGCCTTCACGCGCTTTGGGGTATCAGCGAAGAAGGTCCGCCGGCGAGGTGCCCGCCGACGTCAGCGGCAGGCCGAGCGCGACGCGTTCGGTGAGCCAGGCGCTCGGCCGGTAGCGCTGGTCGCCGGTGCTCGCGACGAGACCGCGCAGTACCCGCAGCACGAGCTCCGCGCCCGCCTCGTCACCCCAGGTCAGCGGCCCGCGCGGGTAGCCGAGGCCGAGCCGGACGGCGGTGTCGATGTCCTCCGGCGTCGCGAGCCGCTGCCCGGCGATGAAACAGGCGGTGTTGACGATCGACGCCAGGAGCCGCTGCGCGATCGGCGCGGGGCCGTCGCGGACCACGGTCACCGGCAGGCCGGTCGCCGCGAGCGCGCCCCAGGCGGTGCGGCCGGCGGCCGGATCGAGCGCGGGGTGGACGGTAAGCGTCAGTCGTTTCGCGTAGCCACCGAGGGGATCGACGCCGACGACCCGCTCCGGCGGGAGACCCGCCGCGAGTGCGGCGTCCACAGTGGACGAACCGATCGGGCTGACGATCAGGACCGTGTCCGGGTAGGCGGAGTGCACCACCTGGATGCCCGCCGCCGAGAGCAGCGTGCCGAGGCGTTCGTCGTCGACCCATACCGGGGTGTTCGGGGCCTTCGGCGCGGTCGGTTCAGGCTCGACCTGCTGTTGCCCGTCGACATAGCTGTAGAAGCCTTCGCTGTTCTTGCGGCCGAAGAGCCCGGCGGCGACCCGGGGACGCGTCAGCCACGACGGCCGCAACCGCGGTTCGCCGTGGAAGCCGCTCCAGATGCTTTCGAGCACGGCGTGCGAGACGTCGAGACCGGTGAGGTCGAGCAGTTCGAACGGGCCGAGTTTCAGGCCGAGCACGTCACGGGCGACGCGGTCCACTTCGGCCGGGCTCGCGATCCCTTCGGCGAGGATCTGCAGCGCTTCGGTGCCGAGGCCGCGCCCGGCGTGGTTGACCAGGAAACCCGGCGCGTCGCGGGCGAGGACGGGTTCGTGCCCCCAGCCGCGGACGAGTTCGGTCACGGCGGGCGGCAGCCACGCGGCGGTCCGCGCGCCGGGCACGACCTCGACCAGCCGCATCAGCGGGACCGGGTTGAAGAAGTGGAGGCCGAGCAACCGGCCGGGATCGGTCAGCGCGGCGCCGATCTCGGTGACCGAAAGCGAGCTGGTGTTGGTGGCGAACACGGTGTCCGGGCCGCAGACGCGTTCCAGCTCGGCGAACAGCGCGCGTTTGATCTCCAGATCCTCGCGGACCGCTTCGACGACGAGGTCGACGCCGTCGGCGGGGGCCAGCGGACCCTCGGCCGCGATCAGCCTGCCTTTCGCGGACCCGGCCGCCTCCTCGGTGATCTTGCCCTTCGAGGCGAGCTTGTCCAGCATCGCGCCGACCTGGTCGATGGCCTCGCCGACCGCTTCCGGCCGGGCGTCGGCGAGCTCGACCTCGAGCCCCGCCGTCACGGCGAGCTGGACGATGCCCCGGCCCATCACCCCGGTTCCGATCACCCGGATCCTGCCGACCTGCTCCGCCCACTTCTCCACCGCGAGCCGCCTTTCCCTCGATGTCGTCTCGTCGTGACGCTAGCCGCCACGCCGGTATCTCGCCCGGACGGGTGATCCGTGGCCCACCCGGCGTAAGGCCACCGAGCCGCCGAGGTCTCCTCCGCGAAAACCGAGTGTTCCGCGCACCACCCCCGAAGGGAAACCTCCCATGGCCACCGTCCCCGCCGCCGCAGCCGTCCGGACCACGCCGTTGCTCCTCGTCGCCGTTCTCTTCGGCGCGGTCGCCGCGTTCCTGGCGAGCCAGGCGTTGTGGTCGCTCACCGCCCTGGCCGTCGTGGTCGCCGCCGCCGTCCTCGCGGGCGGGGTGTGGCTGTCCGGCCGGAAGCCCCAGCCCGAACTCTAAGATCGCCATGTGACGGCGAAACGCTTGACGCGGGAGGAAAGCCGCGAGCAGACCAGGCAGCGCCTGCTCGCGGCGGCCGCCGAGCTGTTCTCCGAACGCGGGGTCAACGGCACGTCCGTCGAGCAGATCGCCGAGCGCGCGGGCTTCACGCGCGGTGCCTTCTACGGCAATTTCGACGGCAAACACGAGCTCGTCGTCGAGCTGCTGCGCCGCCGAACCCAGCGCGAGGCCGAGGAGGTCGCCGCGCTGCGTGACGGCGTCGGCTCCTTCGCCGAGATGATGGACCGGCTGCGCGCGTGGAACATCGAGCGCGCCGAACACCTCGCCGGCTGGCTGACGCTGCGCACCGAGCTGGCCCTGTACGCGTTGCGGAATCCCGACGCCCGCCCGCTCGTCGGCGAAGGCGAGAAGTCGACAAGGGCACTGCTGGAGACCTCGATCCGGACCGAGCTCGCCGCGCGAGGCGCGGAACCGCCCGCCGATCCGGCCTTCCTCGCGCTGATCGTGCACGCGCTCGAGGACGGTCTCCTGTTGCAGCGCTTCCTCAGCCCGGAGGGGACGGGCGACGAGGACGTCGTCGACGCCGTCCAGCTGCTGATGCGCTCGTGGACCGCGCTCAGCCGGTCATCTTGATCCCGGTGAACTCGGCCATCTGACGGACCCCGTGCGCGAAGAAGGCGTCCGCCGGGTCGACGGAGCCGACGTACTGGCCGAACAACTCGAAGTTGATCATCCCGAACAGCTGGGTCCAAGCCATGATCAGCCGGGAGGCGGTCTCGGGGCCCAGGTTGACCTTGAGGATTTCGGTGAGCGTGTCGAGCTGGTGAAGCAGCTCGACCGGCATCTCGCCGACTTCGGTCTCGACGCGGAGGTTCGCGTCGCGCAGGACCGCGACCAGCGCGAACGCCACCCGGCCGGCGGGGGCGACGGTGTCCTGCGGGGCCTGGTAGCCGGGGATCGGCGAACCGTAGATCAGCGCGTACTCGTGCGGGTGTGCCTTCGCCCAGGCTCGGACCGCGTGCCAGATCGACGCCCACCGTTCCAGTGGGGCCTTCTTCGGGTCGTCGGCCGCTTCCGCGGCTTCTCCGACGGCGTTGTACGCGTCGACGATCAGCGCGGTCAGCAGCTCCTCGCGGCTGGAGAAGTACCGGTAGAGCGCGGACGAGACCATGCCCAGCTCGCGCGCGACCGCGCGGAGTGAGAGGCCGAGCGCGCCGACTTCGGCGAGCTGGCGGCGGGCTTCGTCCTTGATCTCGCGGGTGAGCTCGGCGCGGGCACGTTCGCGCGCGGTCTGAGTGGCGGCCATGCTCCCACTGTAGAGCATCGCACCTAAACGAGAGCACTGCTCTTGACATGGCGCACTGCTCTGGTGTTCACTGCTCTTAACGGAGAGCACCGCTCTCGCATACTTCGAGGAGACGAGATGACCGCCACGACCCCCGCCGCGATCCGCTACGTGAAGCCTGCCAAGGCGACCAACGCGTTCAACGAGTTCGTGCTCAAGCTGACGAGGCTCGGCGTCAGCGTGCTGGGCAGCCGGGTGCTCTCGGTCCGCGGTCGCAAGAGTGGCGAACTGCGCTCCGTCCCGGTCAACCTGCTGAAGCTGGACGGCGAGCGCTACCTGGTCGCCCCGCGGGGTGTCACGCAGTGGGTGCGGAACCTGCGCGTCGCCGGGGAGGGGCAGCTCAGCGTCGGACGCCGCACCGAGACGTTCACCTACACCGAACTCGCCGACCACGAGAAGCCCGAGATCCTGCGTGCATACCTCAAGCGCTGGAAGTTCGAGGTCGGTGTCTTCTTCGACGGTGTCGACGCGAAGGCGTCGGACGAGAAGCTGCTGGAGATCGCGCCCGGCTACCCGATCTTCAAGATCGCCTGATCACGCGTGTCCGGCGATAGCGGCCGTGGCTAGTCGGCCCGGTCCTCACCGGAGGTCTGTCGAGTGCGGCGGGCGGTGGCCGCCACCAGCACCACCCCGACCAGGAACGCGACGAGCCCGATCAGGAACCACAGCTTCTGCCCGGTCATGAAACTGCCGGTCAGCACACCGGCGCCCTGCAGCACCCAGACACCGCCGACCAGCAGGAAGACCAGCCCGATCGTGAGCGTGACCCAGCGTTTCATCCACAGCTCCCCGCCTCGACGTGCCCTGTGGCGATTCTGGCACCGGGCGCCCCGCCCGGCGAACCGATCAAGCCCGCCGGGTCAGTTCCCCACCAATCCGTTGCGGTACGCGTAGACGACGGCGTGCACCCTGTCCCGCAGCCCGAGTTTCGCCAGGATCCGGGACACGTGGGTCTTCACCGTCTCCTCGCCGACATGCAGGCGCACGGCGATCTCCGCGTTGCTGGAGGCGTCGGCGACGAGCAGGAGGACTTCGCGCTCGCGTGAGGTGAGCCGTTCGAGCTCCGCCGGTTCGGCGGCCGCGGGTTCGATACTGGTGGCGAAGGTCGACACCAGCCGCCGGGTCACCGTCGGGTCGATCAGCGCGTCGCCGCGTGCGGCCACCCGCATGGCCGAGACGAGCTCTTCGGGCGCGAGGCTCTTCAGCAGGAATCCGCTCGCACCGGCGCGAAGCGCGCGGTAGACGTACTCGTCGGAGTCGTAGGTCGTCAGCACGAGAACGCGGGTGTCGTTGCCGGGCGCGGACATGATCGCCTCGGTCGCGGCCAGACCGTCCAATTTGGGCATCCGGACGTCGAGGACCGCGACGTCCGGCCGCAGCGAGGCCGCCTGCGCGACGGCCTCGCGTCCGTCCGCCGCCTCGCCGACGCATTCGAAGTCCGCCTGGGTGTCCAGCACCGCGCGCATCCCGGACCGGAACATCGCGTGGTCGTCGGCCAGCAGAACCCGGATCACTGTGCCTCCAAAGGAAAACCGACTCGAACCCGCCAGTGCCGCCCGTCGTCGAGCGGTCCGCATTCGGCCTGGCCGCCGAACAACGCGACCCGCTGCCTGATCCCGGCGAGGCCGCGTTTCGTCGATTCGGCCGACGCGTTCGGGCGGCCGATCTCGTTCGTGATGGTGAGGAGCACTTCCGTCTGCCGGTAGGCGAGGTCGATCTCGACGATCCCGCCGGCGCCGTGCCGGAGCGCGTTCGTCAGCGCCTCCTGCACGATGCGGTACAGCGCGATGTCCACCGAACCCGGGAGGTCGCGCGGCCCGCCGTGGCTGGTCAGCCGCACGGGCAGCCCGGCGGTGCGGAGGTTGTCGAGCAGCTCGTCGAGGTTGTCCAGCCCAGGCTGCCGCTGGGCGTCGCCGTTCTCCTTGCCGTGCAACAGATCCAGCAGGCGCCGCAGATCGGCCATCGCTGCCCGGCTCGACGATTCGACCGCCGAGAGCGAACGCCGGACGGCGGGTTCGCCTTCCGGCAGCCCGAGCCGCGCGGCGCCGGCGTGCACGCCGATCGCGCTGACGTGGTGGGAGATCACGTCGTGCAGGTCGCGGGCGATCGTCGTGCGTTCTTCGACGACGGCACGGCGGACGGCCTCGGCTTCGTGCTGCTGCCGCTGTTCCTCCGCGCGCTGGAGATCGGCGATGTACGCGCGCCGCGCGGTCGTGTAGCGGCCGACCATCCACGGCAGCAGCCCGCTCACGCCGACGTCGATCACCAGCAGCCGCCAGTCCCGGTCGGCGCGGTCGACCGGGATGACGTTGCAGGCGACGAGCCCGGCGAGCATCGCCGCCAGCGCGGCCAGCGCCGGTTTGGTCGAAAGCCAGGCGCCCGCGCGATAACCCGCGATCAGCACACCGGCGTTGGTGGCCTGCAGGTAGTGGTCGTACGGGAACAGCAGGAGCGGCGCGGCGGTGAGCAACGCGCCGTGCGCGGCGGAAACCCAGCCTGAATACCGCGAAGGCCCGGCGAGTGCGGCGTTCGCGAGAATGCCGCCGATCAGGACCACCCACGCCTGCCAGCCCAGCGAGAGCGGCGGCCCGGCGATGAGGAACAGCCCGGCGTCGGCGACCAGGCAGACGGCCGCGACCGCGCACGCCTGCCTCGCCAGCGAACCACTGATGTCCCGCACGGGCTCAACTCTGCCCTATTTCACTGGACAGGGGTTCCTAAGATCGAAACCCATGGGGGCAGCGAAGACACCCGTGCTCTGGACGACCGGGGCACCGGGAACCGGGAAATCGACCACCGCCTGGGGTTTGTACACCCGCCTCGTGGAGGCGGGCGGGAGCGTCGGGTACATCGACATCGACCAGCTCGGGCTGATCGGCCCGCCACCCGGCGGCGGGGACGCCGCGCACGCGATCAAGGCGGCCAACCTGCTGCGGGTACTGGAAGTCCTGCGTGCCCGGGGCGTCGCGCAGCTCGTCGTGTCCGGGGTGGTGGACCCGGCGAAGCCGTACATCGAGAGCCTGGACTTCGACCTCACGCTCATCCGGCTGACGTGCGATCGCGACGAACTCCGGCGCCGGTTTCTCGGGCGTGGCTCACCCGCCGCGGCCCTGCCCGACCTCTTCGCGGTGGCGGACGTCTACGACCGCGCCGGTTTCGGCGAGGCGATGGACACGACCGGCCAGCGGCCCGAGCAGACCGTGGAAGCGCTGTTCCACCGCTGTGCCGTGGCAGACGGAACCGTTCAGTCGCCGGAGCTCGGACAGCCGCAACCCGGACCGGTGACCGTGGTGACCGGTCCGACAGCGGTCGGCAAATCGACCGCCGCGTTCAGCGCGCTGCGGGACCTGTGGGAGCGGGACGTGCCCGTCGCGTACGTCGATCTCGCGCAACTCGGCTTCGCGCACCCCGGCCCGGACCCGGCACTGGAAGCGGCACTGCTGTCGGCCGTCTGGCGCGGCTATCGCGACGCGGGGGCGAAGCGGCTGATCGTCGTGGCCCGGGAATTCCGCCCGGAGCACCGGCGGGTCTTCGACGCGGTCACCGTCGTCCACCTCGACGCGGACGACACCACGCTCACCGAGCGGGTCCGGCGCCGGGCCGAAGGCGAGTCCGCCTTGCTGGCGGGCGACGAGCTACGCGGCGCGCCACCCGGCATACGGGACCGGGTGGCCGCGCGCGCGATCGCCGAGGCGGCCCGGATGCGGCGTTCCGGCGGCGATCGCGTCGTCCTCGACACCTCCGGGCAGGAACCCGCCGAAACGGCCGCCGCGCTGCTCGCCGTGGCGGCTCAGTAGCGCCGCTGACCGTCCTGGCCCTGTCCGGGCGGCCCGCCGCGCTGGTTCTGCCCCGGCTTGCCGATGGTCGTCGCCGTCGCGGTGTTCCCGGTGACCTTGGCGGTCACCATCACCGTCTCGCCGGCCTTGGGCTCGCCGGTCTTCATGGTCGACGCGTCGATCGTGTAGACCTGCTTGTAGCCGTCCTTGCTGGTCAGGCTGACGGAGGTCGCGCTGATTTCGGTGATCTCGCCGGTCTGCATCCGCTCGGTGCTGTAGCCGCCTTTGCCGTCGGAGACGACGAAGTCGCCGTGCAGCGTGTCGCGCGTCATCGCCCCGCCGGGGCCCATGAGCACCCGGCCGCCGCCGGGACCGCCCATCATCGCGCCGCGTTCGGCGCCGTTCGCGGCGGTTCCGGCCCAGATCGCGGCGCCACCGCCGGCGGCGATCACCACCGCCACCCCGGCCGCGATCGCGGTCTTGCGACCCGACCAGGTCTTCTTGGGCTCGCCTTCCGGGGCTGGCGCGCCCCATTCGGCTGGTTTGGTCGGTTCGGTCATCTGGACGCCTCCATAAGGTCGGTTGCGGCCATGGTCGGCGCCGTCGCTGTGCGGGAGCTGTGCCGCCGGTGGGCACGCGCTGTGATTCCGCCACGGCGGGGTGATCGTTCACAGGAAACGCACAGCCGGCGCACAGAGAGGCCTCATCGGCGCCGCCCAGGATGGCACCATGACCAGTGTGAACGTCCCTTCGTCCGAATCCGCGAAGGCCGGCCTGCGCCGTGCCGACGGCAGCCCCGTGCGGGTGCTGGTCGTCGACGACGAGGCGACCTTGTCCGAACTCGTGTCGATGGCGCTTCGCATGGAGGGCTGGGACATCCGCACCGCCGCCGACGGTACCGAGGCGGTCCGCGTCGCCAGGGAATTCCGGCCGGACGCCGTGGTGCTGGACGTCATGCTGCCGGATATGAGCGGCCTGGAAGTCCTGCGCCGCCTGCGTTCCGAGGTGCCGAACCTGCCGGTGCTGTTCCTGACCGCGAAAGACGCGGTGGAGGACCGGATCGCGGGGCTCACCGCGGGCGGCGACGACTACGTCACCAAACCGTTCAGCCTGGAGGAGGTCGCGCTGCGGTTGCGCGCGCTGCTCCGCCGCGCGGGCGGGGTCGCCGGGCCGAGCGGGTCGACGCTCGTCGTCGGCGACCTGACCCTCGACGAGGACAGCCGCGAGGTGCACCGCGGCGGCGATCCGGTGCCGCTGACCGCGACCGAGTTCGAACTGCTGCGTTATCTCATGCGCAATCCGAAGCGTGTGCTGTCCAAGGCGCAGATCCTCGACCGCGTGTGGAGCTACGACTTCGGCGGCCAGGCCAACATCGTCGAGCTGTACATCTCCTACCTCCGCAAGAAGATCGACGCCGACAGGGAACCGATGATCCACACGATGCGCGGCGCCGGGTATGTCCTCAAACCCGCGGGGTAGGCGGCCGTGGTCCCTGCGGCGACGGCTGATCGCGCAGGTCGCGGGCCTGCTCGCGCTCGTCTGCCTGGTGGTCGGCGTGGTCACCGAACTGGCGTTGCGGAGCTTCCTGATCGACCAGCTCGACGCCCGTCTCGCCGAGACCAGTGAACGCGCCAGCCGCCCGCCGCCACCGGGCCGTCCAGGCGGGGAAAGGGTTCCCGAAGGCCTTCGCGCGTACGGGCAGAGCACCGGTTCGTTGTTCGTGAACCTCCTCCCGGACGGGCGCGTGGTCGCGGCGGTACTGCGGTCCAGTTACGACGCGAAGATCGCCGACCCGTTCCCGCACGACCCCATCGGCCCGGCCCAGCTCTCGGCCCTGTTGCGGTCGACGCCGACCGACAAGCCCACCGACGTGGATCTCGGCTCGCTCGGGGAGTACCGCGTGGTGGCCAAACAGGCGTCCAACGGCGGTGTCTCGATCACCGGGCTGCCGACCAAGGACGTCACGGACACCTTGTGGAGCCTCGGTTTCATCTTCGGCGGGGTCGCCGTCGGCGGCATCCTGCTGGCGGGCGCGCTCGGCGCGGTGACCGTGCGGCGCACCATGAAACCCCTCGACCGCCTGGCCGCCACCGCGACCAGGGTCGCCGAACTCCCGCTGGATCGCGGCGAGGTCGCGTTGTCCGAGCGAGTGTCCGAAGTGGACACGGATCCGCGGACGGAGGTCGGCAAGGTCGGTTTCGCGCTCAACCGCATGCTGGGCCACATCTCGGACGCGCTGTCCGCGCGGCAGGCCAGCGAAAGCCGGGTGCGCCGGTTCGTCGCGGACGCCAGCCACGAACTGCGGACGCCGCTCGCGGCCATCCGCGGCTACGCGGAACTCACCCGGCGCTCCGGCTCCGAGGTGCCGCCGGACGTCGCGTTCGCGATGGGCCGCGTGGAGTCGGAATCGACGCGGATGACCGGCCTGGTCGAGGATCTGCTGCTGCTCGCGCGGCTCGACTCCGGCCGTCCGGTGGTGCACCAGCCGGTGGACCTCTCCCGGCTGGTCGCGGACGCCGTCGCCGACGCGCATGTCGCCGGGCCGGAGCACAAATGGCTGCTGGAGGTCCCGCCGGAACCGATCACCGTCCTCGGTGACGCGGATCAGCTGCATCAGGTGGTGATCAACCTGCTCGGCAACGCGCGCACGCACACCCCGGCGGGCACCGAGGTCGCCACCACGCTGTCCATAGTGGACTCGACGGTGACACTGTCCATTGTCGACGGTGGACCGGGGATCCCGCCGGAAATCCTCCCGGAGGTCTTCGAACGTTTCGCCCGAGGCGACGACTCGCGGTCGCGGGCGGCGGGCAGCACCGGGCTCGGGCTGGCCATCGTCGCGGCCGTCGTCGCCGCGCACGGCGGGCAGGTCGGCGTCGCCAGCCGCCCGGGTCACACGGAATTCCGGGTCGTGCTCAGGGCTTCCACTCACTGTTAGCGCCGCAGAGGATGACGCAGGGCAGCTCGCCCTCGGTCCGCCCGGCCAGCCATGCGGCGAACGGGACCGCGGCGGCCGGCTCGACGGCGAGGCGGAACTCGTCCCAGAGCCGGTCCCGCGCGGCGAGCAGTTCTTCGTCGCTGACCAGCACGGATGTCACCCGGTCCCGGAGCACGGCGAACGGCACGTCCCCGGCCCTGGTCGCGCCCAACGCGGACGCGGCAACCGAGTCGATCTCCACGTCCACCGGCTCACCCGCCTCCAGCGCGGCGCCGAGCGCGCGGCAGCGCTCCGGCTCGACGGCGAACGTCGGCACCCCGGCCAGCGACGTCCCCGCGACCAGCCCGCCACCGCCGACCGCGACCAGGAAGGCGTCGACATCCGGCGCGTCCTGGACCACTTCGGCCGCGACGGTGCCCTGACCGGCGACGACGTCAGGGTCGTCGTACGCGTGCAGGTACCGCGTACCTGGCTCAACAGCGGCTTCGAGCGCCTTCGCGGCTGCCTCGGCGTACGTCGCTCCGTGACGGATGAGCTTCGCGCCAGCGGCCTCGATCCGGTCCGTCTTCGCTTGCGGAGCCGACTCGGGCACGTACACCGTCGCAGGCAGATTCAGCAGCGAAGCCGCCGTCGCCACACCCAGCCCGTGGTTGCCGCCGGACGCCGTCAGCACCCGTTCCGGCAACGGGCCGCTCACCAGCGCGTTCACCGCGCCCCGCAGTTTGAACGATCCGCTCCGCTGCAGATGTTCCAGCTTGAGGACCAGCGGCCGCCCGTCGACCTCGGCGCGCAGCACCGGCGTGCGCCGCACGAACGGATGAACGGCCTCGGCGGCCTTGAGGACATCTTCCCAGGTCGGAGTACTCATACCCCCCACTGTCCTCCATGCCGGGGAGGGAGTGACTACACTGGTCCTCGGATCCCGCGCGGCGTCCATCTTGTGAACCTCCCCAGGGCCGGAAGGCAGCAAGGATAAGCAAGCTCTGACGGGTGCGCGGGATCCCCTTTTTTGGGGGGACTAAAAGATCCCGAACACATCCTTCGGCGGCACGGGCGACGGCAGGGCTTCCGCGTCCGTGATGGGTTTCGCCTTGCCTTGCAGGTCACGAAGGTCTTCTCCCGCGACGCAGCGCGCCGGATACGCCGACGAAGCGGCGCGGCGGGTCAGGTCCGCAACGGGGAGCTCGACACGGGAAGCGGCGACCACGATGTTCCCGAACCGGCGCCCCCGGAGGACCCCCGGCTCGGCCAAGATCGCCAGGTGGGGGAACGAATCCGCCAGCGTCGCCAAGAACCGGCGGAGGAACGGCAGGTTCGGCCCGTCCGACACGTTGGCGATGTAGGTCCCGGCCGGGCGGAGGACCCGCGCGATCTCGTTGGTGAACTCGACGGTCGCGAGCCCGCCGGCCAGGATTCCGCGTTCGAAAGCGTCCACGATGACCAGGTCGGCCGAAGCGTCGTACCTGCCGGAGACGCCTTCGCGGCCGTCGCCGACGCGGACCTTCAGCCCCTTCAATCCCAGCTGCTCGCGGACGAGCGCGACCAGTTCACCGTCGGCGTCGAAGACCAGCTGCCGTGACCGCGGCCGCGCCGCGGCGAGGTAACGGGGCAGCGTGCAGGCCGCCCCGCCGACGTGCAGCGCGTCGAGCGGGCCTTCGCCGAGGCAGTCGACGACGTCGGCGATCCGGCGGATGTAGTCGAACTCGAGATCCAAGGGGTCGTCGAGGTTGACGTGCGACTGGGCGACGCCGTCGACCGAGATCATCCAGGCGTTGGGGCGGTCGGCGTCCTGGAGCAGTTCGGCGGTGCCGAAGCGCACCGGATACCTGCCTGGGGTCGGTGCTGGTCTCACCGTCGGACCTTCCCGGTAGTCTCGCCGCGTGGCTCTAGCTCTATACCGAAAGTACCGTCCGGCTACCTTCGCCGAGGTCGTCGGGCAGGAGCATGTGACCGATCCGCTGCGCACCGCGCTGGCCGCCGGTCGCATCAACCACGCCTACCTCTTCTCCGGCCCGCGCGGCTGCGGCAAGACGTCCAGCGCCCGCATCATGGCGCGGTCGTTGAACTGTGCGAAGGGCCCGACACCGGATCCGTGCGGCGAGTGCAACTCGTGCCGCAACCTCGCGCCCGAAGGCCCCGGCAGTGTCGACGTCACCGAGCTCGACGCGGCCAGCCACGGTGGTGTCGACGACGCCCGCGAGCTGCGGGACAGGGCCTTCTACGCCCCGGCCGACTCGCGCTACCGCGTCTTCATCATCGACGAGGCGCACATGGTCACCACGCAGGGCTTCAACGCCCTGCTGAAGATCGTGGAAGAGCCGCCGGAGCACCTGATCTTCATCTTCGCGACCACCGAACCGGACAAGGTGCTCCCCACCATCCGGTCGCGGACGCACCACTACCCCTTCCGGCTGATCCCGCCCAGCTCCATGCGCGAACTGCTGGAACGCAACGTCGCCGCCGAGGGCGCGAAGGTCGAGCCCGCGGTGTATCCGCTGGTCATCCGCGCGGGCGGGGGTTCGGCGCGGGACACGCAGTCGGTGCTCGACCAGCTGCTGGCCGGCGCCGGGCCGGACGGCGTCGACTACTCGCGCGCGGTGTCGTTGCTGGGCGTCACCGACGTCGCGCTCATCGACGGCATGGTCGACGCGCTGGCCGCGGACGACGCGGCCGCCGTGTTCGGCACCGTCGAGCGGCTCGCCGAGGCCGGGCACGACCCGCGCCGGTTCGCCACCGACCTGCTCGACCGCCTGCGTGACCTGGTGATGCTGCGTTCGGTGCCGGACGCGGGGGAACGCGGCCTCGTCTCCGCGCCGGACGACGAGCTCAAGAAGATGAAGGAGCAGGCGGGCAAACTGGAGCCCGCCACGCTCTCGCGTTACGCCGACATCGTCCACAATGGACTCTTGGAGATGCGGGGCGCGACCTCGCCGCGGCTGGTGCTGGAGCTGCTGACGGCGCGGATGCTGCTGCCGTCGGTCGCCGAGAGCACCGACGCGTTGCTCGCCCGCCTCGAACGGCTCGAGCGTCGCGCCGCTTCGGCACCGGCGCCCGCCGCCGCTCCCGCTCAAGCCGCTCCGGTGGCGCAGTCCGCGCCCGCCCCGGCCGCTCCGCCCTCGGGGGAGCCCGTCCGCGAGTTCCAGCGGCCGTCGCAACGAGCCGCTACGCCCGCACCGCAGCAGGCACCGGCGCCCCAACCCGCCGCGCGACCCGAGCCGGTCGCCGAGCGACCCGCTCCGCAACGTCCTTCCGCGCCGACGCCGCCTCCCGCCGCACCCGCACCCGCTCCGGCCGCGGCTTCGGGCGATGCGACCGACGCGGACGGTATCCGCGGCAAGTGGCCGCAGGTGCTCGCCGCGATCCGTAAGGTGCCGGGCGGCCGCAGTACCGAAGCGATGCTCACGCAGGCGAGCGTCGTGAGCGTCGAAGGGCGCGCCGTCACCCTCACGCACAACGCGGAGCCGCTGGCCCGGCGGCTTTCCGAGCCGCACAACGCGGAGCGGGTCGCGGCCGCGTTGAAGGAGGTCTTCGGCGGCGACTGGCAGGTGCGCTGCGTCCACGGCGCCGCGCCGGCCCGGCAGGCCGCCGCGCCGAAGGCCGCGCCGCCGCCACCCGCGCCCGAGCGTTCCTTCACCCGCCGGTCCGCCGAAGCGCCCAGCGCGCCTCCGGCGCCTCCCACGCCGAAGCCGGAGCCTCAGCGGCCGAAGGTGACGACGAGCGAGCCGGACATCCCGCTCCCGCCCGAGCCGGTCGAGGAGGACGAGGACCTCTACAACGAGGACGCGAGCCCCGCGCCGCCTCCTCCGCCACTCCCGCCCGAGCAGGATCCGGAAGAGATCGCCCGGAAGCTGCTCGCCGACCACCTCAACGCCCGCCCCCTCGACGAACGCAAGTAGTCCTCTGAATGCGGTAGTTGCACGCGCAACTACCGCATTCAGAGGACGAAATGCGGGGCGTCAGCGGGTGAGGGTGACCCGCCAGGCCGGGTGGTCGGTGCCGGGGATCGACGTCTTCCCGGAGCTCCCGAAGCCGAAGGCACCGCCGGCGATGATGTGCTGCACGTTGCCGTCACCCTTCCGGAACGAGCCCGCCGGGACGCACGCCTGCGCGCTCGGATCGCCCGGGTAGCGCAGGTTCAGGTCACCGCCGAACACGGTGCCGGTGCCGTACTTCGCCAGCAGCCCCTTCAGGTCCTGGCACTGCTGCTCGACAGCGGGCTGCTTCGTCGAAAGGTGCGTGGTGCACGCGTTCACCGTGCCGAACTTCGCGCACAGATAGGCCCGCTGCTCCGCGCCGCCATCCTGGGGCCCGTAGTAGCCGCCTTCGCGCGCCTGCACCGCTCCGAGGTCTTGCCTGGCCAGCACCGCGATGCCGTACTCACCCCGCCCTGACGTGCACGGATACGGCGTCGTCCGGCCGTTCTCCTTCTTGCCGACGGGCTGCCAGACGACCGTGTACGCCCGGCCCGACTGCGCTTTGACGTCGGCCGCCAGCTTCGTCGTCTCCGACGAACAGGCCTCGTTCAACGTCACGACGGCCGGGTTCGCCGCGACGATCGTGCTCGCCGCCTTCGCCATCGGGTTCGTCCCGCCCTGGTTGAAGCAGTTCGCGACCCCGCTGCGGCACAGGTTCATCTGCAGCACCGGGAAATCCGTCGCCGCGGCGGCGGGGGCGGCCGTGCCCGCGATCAAGGCGACGGCGGCGAGTACCGACTTCATGGAACGGTCCCTTCGTCGAGTTCCCCGGCGAGCAGTGCGGTGCCGAGCCGGGTGAGGTGGTGCAGGATGGCGCTGCCCTGCCGGGCGCTGGTGACGAGCCCGGCCTCGCGCAGCACGGCGGCCTGTTTGCTGGCCGTGCCGATCGAGGTGCCGAGGCATGAAGCCAGCTTGCTGGTCGTGCGCGGGATACGCAGCGCACCGAGGCTTTCGGCGCGCGTCCGGCCGAGGAGCGCAACCAGTTCGGGGGACACGTCCACCGGGCGGGCGTTCGTCACGCTGGCGGGGTACAGCAGCACCGGCGGCAGCGCCGGATCGATGAAGGTGACCGGCGTGTTCGCGCAGAACCGGCTCGGGATCAGGGTCAGCCCCCGGCCGCCGAGATGGACGGTCCGCTGCCGGGGGTAGGCGATCTCCAGCACCTCGCCGTCCCAGCCGCGGACGCCGGGGATGCCGCGCATCATCGCCCCCGCCCCCTCGGTGGCCAGCGTGCGGACCCGCCGGGCGCGGTCGGCGGCGACGGTCTCGCGCATGCTGTGCCAGAACGGCGCGATCACCAGGTCGTACGCTTCGCGCAGGGCGCCGACCACCCCGTGGACCTCGTCGCGATCGCCATCGGCGAGCCGTTTCACCCAGGTCGGGGCGGTGCCGGTGAACACGGTCCGGAGATCGGCGCACAGCCGTCCGCGAGGTGTGCAGGCCACCGCTTCGAGCCCGCTTTCGAAGGACCCCGCCGACGTGGGCGGAGTGAGGAAATCGGGGAAGTTCCCCTTCGGTGGGACGAGGGTGAACAGCGTCTTCAGCGATCGTGCCGCTTCTTCGTTCTGACGCAGGTTCAGCTGGACCCGCTGCCGCCAGGCCGACGGGCGGTCCTCTCTCAGCTGATGCGAACCGAGCACCAGCTCCCACAGCGGGTCCGGTGCTTCGGCTATCCGGATCCCCTGGAGATCCTTCCGATCGAAGATCATGCGCAGAGTCATGCCTGGTCCCCCTCAAGACGGCATTTTCTTCTCCGGCGGTAACTCAAACGTGCCGGACGCGCTGAGACAAGCCGATCGGCCCAATCCGGGAGGGTGGGACGACAAGCCCATGCTGACCTGCGGAGACGCGGGCGCGTGAGACGTTTCCGGGAGGCCCGGGGCGCGGTGATGTTTTCGCTGGGACGAAAAGGGGTGTCCCGTTCGCGGGGTCGTCGGTGACGCTTCGCAGGCACCATCCGGGGGAGGGACCCATGGCAGGAGGAGAACCCGGCCGGGCCTTGGCGGAACTGCTCGAAGGGCTGAAACGGCGTAGCGGGCACAGCTACGAACGGATCGGCGCCAAGGCGCATCTGAGCCGATCGACCGTCCACCGCTACTGCAGCGGCGTCAGCGTGCCGGCCGCGTTCGGCCCGCTGGAACGGATCGCGACGGTGTGCGAGGCCGAGCGCGACGAACTGTCGAAGCTCTTCCGGCTGTGGGAACGCGCGGACGCGGCACGGGGAGGGGTCGCGTCCGCGCCTCCCGCTCCGCAGCCGGTTCCCGAACCGAGGCGGCGGAACCGGATCGGGTGGTGGCCGCTGCTGGCGTCGCTCGTCATGGTCACCGTGGCCGGGGCGAGCGCGGTGCCCGCGGCGGAACCGGCCGCGCCGGCGCTCCACGCCCCGATGTGGACCGAGTTCCCGTCCCCTGTGGACAGTGCGTTCTTCGGTGTGACGGCGAACAGCGAGACCGGGCTGATGCCGACGTTCGGCGTCGGGGCGGTCCGGCTCTGGGATTCGGAAACCCGCTGGCAGAACCTCGAACCGGAACGCGGCAGGCCTGCGTGGTCCACTTTGGACAGGCTGGTCGACGGGGCGAACCAGGCGGGGCTCCCGGTGCTGTACGTCTTCGGCGGTACTCCGGGCTGGGCGGCGCCGGGCGGACCGCCGTCGGCCTACCCGGACGGCTCCCGGGCAGCGCCGCCCGAAGACCTCGCGGACTGGGACGCGTTCGTCGGGAAGGTCGTCGAGCGGTATCGCGGCCGCATCGAGTCCTACGAGCTGTGGGACATGGCCAACCACCCCAAGTACTTCACCGGTCCGGTCGAACGGCTGGTGGAGATGGTCCGGCGGGCGAGCCGGATCATCAAGGCGGGTGATCCCGGCGCCACCGTGGTCTGCCCGTCGATGGGGCACCTCGCCGATCCCGCGTATCGGCGGGTCATGGAGCGGTTCGGCGAACTCCGCGGCTACGAGAGCTGCGACGCCGCCGCGGTCAAGCTGCACCCGGGCAGGATGGCGGACCCGCCGGAGACGATGCTCGCCGTCGCGGACGAGATCCAGCGGAGCTTCCACCGCACCAACGGGCACGCGAACCTGTGGAGCACCGGCCCCGATTTCGACGTCCCGTTGCAGCCGCCGGTCGACCCCGCCGTCGCCGCGGACCACGCCGCCCGCATTTTCTTGACCGGCCTCTACGCGCGCTTCAAGCGGATGTATTTCTACAACTGGGGAAGCGACCGTGTGCCGATCGTGCTCCAGCCGGCGGGCGGGCCGCCGACCCGCGCCGCCGCCCACGTCGAACGGCTCGGCCGCTGGCTCGACGGCGCGAAGATCCGGTCCTGCGGCGAGGGCACGCGGGCCGGGCTGCCGGAGAACCTGTGGCGATGCCGGTTCACGCGAAACGGCATGGAGTTCCGGATCGCGTGGGCGCCTTCGGGCACCGTGCGGCTGTCCGCGCCGGGCAGCGCGGAACGCCTCGACGGGACGCGGCCGGAGATCGAGTCGGACTCCGTCGAGGTCGGCGGCAGCCCGGTGTTGCTGAAGCCCTAACCCGCGAGGTAGTCCTCGATCGCCTTCGCGATGACGGCCGCGTACTGCTGACGCCCCTCTTCACTCGCCATCGCCGCGGCTTCGGCGGCGTTGCGCATGTTCCCGCATTCGACGAGCGCGGCGGGACGGGTCGAGAGGTTGAGCCCGCCGAGGTCGGCGCGCGGGGCGAGCCCGTTCGAACCGAGGTACGTCGAGGTCGGGAAACCGCCCGCGCGGAGGCCGTCCCGCAACGCGGTCGCGAGCCTCATCGAGGGCTCGCCCTGCTGCGCGTTCAGCGGCGGCGCCGAGTACGCGACGTGGAAACCGTGGGCCCCGGCGGAATTCGAGCCGTCCGCGTGGATCGACACGACGGCGTCCGCCCCGGCTTCGTTCCCGATCGCGGCGCGTTCGTTGACGCACGGCCCGACGCCGGTGTCGCTCTGCCGGGTGAGGACGACGCGGATTCCCTTGGCCGCCAACGCCTGCGAGATCCGCTGCGAGACGTCCCAGGTGAACGCGTGCTCGGTGTAGCCGGAATTCGTCGAGGTTCCGGTGGTGTTGCACGGTTTCGTCTTGCCGCGCCCCGCCGGGACCTGCTTGTTGATCTCGCCGGGCTTGCCTGCGTTGCCGCCGTTGTGCCCGGGATCCAGCACGACGACCTTGCCGGTTTTCGGCGGACGGCTGCTCGAAGACGGCGCGCTCGAAGGCGGAGCGCTCGTCGTGGAACTCGGCCGCGGAAGGGTGGTGAACACCGTGGTGGTGCCGGGCGGCGGCGGACTCGACGGCGAAGACGCCGGGGTGTCCACCCCGCACGCCGTGAACAGCGTCAATCCGATCGCCAGCACCAGGCCCATCCGTCGTCGCACGGCGCCCACGGTGCCACACGGGTGACGGCTAGGCTGGTAGGCGGCACGGGATTTTCCAGGAGAGGACCGATCGGATCATGGTGCAACCCGGTGGCGGCTTCGACCTGTCGCAGATCATGCAGCAGGCACAGCAGATGCAGCAGAAGCTGGTCGAGGCCCAGGAAGAGCTGGCCAACACGGAGGTGACCGGTACTTCCGGCGGCGGCCTGGTCACCGCGACCGTGTCCGGCGACAGCCAGCTCAAGTCGCTGTCCATCGACCCCAAGGTGGTCGACCCCGACGACGTCGAGACCCTGTCCGACCTGGTCGTCGCGGCCGTCCGCGACGCTTCGGCCAACGCGCAGAAGCTCACCGAGCAGAAGCTCGGCCCGCTCGCCGGCGGCCTCGGCGGCGGGATGCCGGACCTCGGCGGCTTCCCCGGGCTCGGCGGCTAGCTTGTACGAGGGTGTCGTCCAGGATCTGATCGACGAGCTCGGGCGGCTGCCCGGCGTCGGTCCCAAGAGCGCGCAGCGGATCGCCTTCCACCTGCTGGCGGCCGATCCCGCGGATATCGCGCGCTTGCAGGAAGTGCTCGGCAAGGTCAAGGAAGGCGTACAGTTCTGCGAGGTCTGCGGCAACGTCTCGGAGCAGGAGACCTGCCGGATCTGCCGCGACACCCGCCGCGACCTCACGGTCATCTGCGTGGTCGAGGAGCCGAAGGACGTCCTCGCCGTCGAGCGGACGCGCGAGTTCAAGGGCCGCTACCACGTGCTCGGCGGCGCGCTGGACCCGTTGTCCGGCATCGGACCCGAGCAGCTGCGCATGCGGGAGCTGCTCGCGCGGATCGGTGGCGCGGAGATCAGCGAGATCATCATCGCGACCGACCCGAACACCGAAGGCGAGGCGACCGCGACGTACCTCGTGCGGATGCTTCGCGACTTCCCGGGGCTGACCGTGACGCGGCTGGCGTCGGGGCTGCCGATGGGTGGTGACCTGGAGTTCGCGGACGAGCTGACGCTGGGCCGGGCGCTCTCGGGACGGCGTGCTCTCTAGTTCCCCGATGCTATGAAAGGTCCTTTCCTTGCAAATTTTGCAAGGAAAGGACCTTTCATAGCGTTCATAAGCGAGCGCGAAGCGTCAGCAGTAGCCCAGCCGCGCCAGCGTGTCGACGATGATCTCCGACGGGTGGAACTTGTCGACCCAAGACTCGCCGCGCCGGTTCTGGTAGGTGTCGAGGAAGTTCTGCAGCTTGTCCCCGCGCATCTCGGTCAGCACGACGGTCTCGCCGAGGTGCTGCGGCGTCTCGGTGCGCTCGCGGTGCACGGCGCACGGCAGGCCGAGGTAGTAGCACTCGGCCGAGAGACCACCCGAGTCGGTGACGACGTACTCGGCCCGCGCGACCAGCGGCAGGAACTTCAGGTACCGCATCTTCGGCTGGATGATGAAGTTCTTCTCGTCGAACAGGTTCGCCAGGCCGAGCGCGCGGATCTTCTCGCGCTCGGGCGCGCCCGCCATGTAGAGGATCGGCATCTGCTTGCTCTGCTCGCGCAGGATCTCCAGCGCCTCGCGGTACTTCTCCGCGCGCGAGACCAGCTCGAAGCGGTGCAGGGTGGCGAGACCGAACTTCTCCGGCAGGCCCTCGACGTCCAGCGGCCCGTTGATGGCCATCCGCATCGCGTCGATCGCGGTGTTCGCCTCGGTGTCGACGACGACGCCGCGGGCGTTGCGGAGGTTGTTCACCTCGCGCGCGCTGGGCGCGAAGTGCATGTCGACGATCTTCGCCGCGATCTTCCGGTTCAGCTCCTCCGGCAGCGGCGACATGATGCTGCCCGACCGCGCACCCGCCTCGACGTGCCCGACCCGCGACTTGAGGATCCGCTTCCCGATGAGCGAGCCGTACGGCGTGGTGAAGGTGTCGCCGTGCACCAGCACCAGCGGCGGACGCCCGTCCTCGACCAGCGCGGCCTTCAGCTCGGCCCGGCGGCTCCACGCGGTCCGCAGCACCTGCGCGGCCCAGCCCGGCACCTGCGCGGGCGACTCCAGGTTGTGCGCCTTCTCCTTCGGCACGAGCCAGACGTCGGGCTCGGGGAGGTTCAGGTCGGCGAGAACGTCCGAGACCTCGTCGACGTGCTGGGCGGTGAACCAGATCTTCGGCCGGACCCCGCGTTCGAGGATGCCGTGGTAGACCGGCGCGATTTTGATCAGTTCCGCCGTGGTGCCGAGAATGAAGGAAATCACCGGAAGAGCCATTCTGTCGGGGTCTGCGGTGCCCGAAGGATACTGGTGGGCCGCGCAAGGTAGCCTCGCCGGGGTGAGTGCGAATTCGCTCCTCCCGGCCCTGTCCGTCGTGATCCCGGTCTACAACGAGCAGGACTGGATCGATCGCAGTGTCGGCGCGCTGATCGCGTCGGCACAGGTGGCGAACTGGCCGGTCGAGGTCGTCGTGGTCGACGACGGCAGCACCGACGGCACCGGCGGCAAGCTCGCCAAGCTGCAGGAGCTGTACGGCATCACCGTCCTCACCCAGCCGAACAGCGGCCGGTTCGAAGCCCGCCGCGCGGGGATCGCGAAGGCGTCGGGGCGGCAGATCCTGCTGCTCGACAGCCGCGTGATCGTGGACCCGGGCTCGCTCACCTTCCTCCGCGACCAGCTCGTCGACCACCCCGAGCGCACGGTGTGGAACGGTCACATCAACGTCGCGTCCGAGCACAATCCGTACGCGGGATTCATGGCCGGGCTGGTCAAGATCCCGTGGCGCCGTTATTGCGCGAACCCGCGGTTGATGTCGTTCGGTATCGAGGAGTTCGACGTCTTCCCGAAAGGCACCGGATTCTTTTCCGCGCCGAAGGACGTTCTCGAGGATTCGTCCAACGCGTTCGAGTCGCTCTTCGAAGACGTCCGTTTCGCCAGTGACGACACGGGTGTTCTGCGCTGGATCGCGGAACGCCATCGCATCTTCCTCGCCCCGGACTTCTCCGCGACCTACCACGGCCGCGATTCGTTCAAGAAGTTCGTCGGGCAGTCGTATTTCCGTGGCACCACGTTCGTCGATTCGTATCTCGCGTCGCCGGGGCCCGCGCGCAATGGCCTGTTCGCCGCGATGGCCGTCGGCGTACTCGGCCTCGGTGTCGCCGCGAAGCGCCCGAAGACCGCCGTCGCGCTGGCCGCCGCCGGGTCGACGGCCGCCGGGTTCGCGGTGACGAAGTTCGGCGCGACCAAGGCCGAGGCCAAGGCCGTCGCCCAGCTCACCCCGGTGTTCGCCGCCGGCTTCGGGGCCGGGGCACTCCGAGGCCTCTTCATGGCGCTGCGGGCACGGCTGCGTAAATGAGCAGCACGGTGAGCGGCGAAAAACTGGCCAAGGACACCGGGAAATCCGCCGGTCGTATCGGCGTCTACCTGCTGATCGCCATCGCGCTCGGCTACGTCCTCACGGTCGTCTGGGGCCGGACGCTGTCGCCTGCCGACAACGCGGTGCTGCTCTCCTTCTGGGGCATGCTGATGGGGCTGGGCGCCGCCCTGTCCCCGCTCGAACAGGAGATCTCGCGCCAATCCGCGCACGCCGCGCTCGAAGGCCGCAAGGCGGGCCGCCCGGCGGTGATCGCCTTCGTCACCAGCCTGGTCGCGGTCGCCGTCGCCGCCCTGTTCACGCTGATCCCGGCGGTGACCGACAAGGTCTACGGCGGCCAGTTCGCGCTCGCCGTGATCGTGCTCGCGGGCGGGCTGTCGTTCGCCTTCCAGTTCGCCGCGCGCGGTCTGCTGATCGGCCAGGACCACGTGCGGTCCTACTCGTGGCTGATCCTGGTCGAGGCCGCCGTGCGGATCCTGGTGGTCGCCGCGCTGGTGGTCGCCGGGCTCACCCAGCTGTACTGGTTCGCCATCGCCGCCGCGACCGGCTCGTTCGCCTGGCTGCTGTTCGCCCGCGGCGCCGCCAAGCTGGTGGACCCGAAGCTCGACGCCGACGAGCCCGCGAAGCCGGTCGTCACGAACATGCTGATGCTGCTGGCGGGCGCGGGGCTCACCGCCAGCGTGATCACCGGCTACCCGGCGCTGGTCAGCCTGCTCGCGCCCGGCGGCGACAAGGACGCGCTCGGCGTGCTCTTCCTCGCCCTGTTCGTGGCCAGGACCCCGCTCACCCTGATGGCGCCGGTCCAGGCCCTCGCGGTGCCGACCGTGGTGCGCCTGTCCAGCACCGAGGAGGGCAAGCACCGGCTGCGGAAGCTGCTAGCGCTCGGCTCGGCCGGAGCGCTGGCGCTCGCGGCGCTCGGCGCGCTGATCGGCTGGCTCATCGGCCCGTGGGTGGTGCGCCTGGTCTACGGCGCCAAGAACGATCCCGAGGCCTGGTGGATGGCCGGGCTGGTCTGGTCGTCGGTGCTGCTGGCCGCGATGCAGCTGCTCGCCGCCGTCCTCGTCGCGCAGGCCAAGGCCACGAAGGTGCTGATCACCTGGGCCGCCGTCGTCGTCGCGACCGCGCTGGTCCTGCTGTTCTTCCCCGGCGACACGGTCGTGCGCGCCGTCGTCGGGCTCGCCGCCGGACCCACCGTCGGCCTGCTGGTCGTGATGGCGTTCGTGGTGAGAGGCACGCCCGAGCCGGGCAACGCGCGACCTTCCGAAACGTCTCGATAGTGTGGCCGCGCCATCGCGCGCCGCGAGCGGGTGGCGTCGTGACGCCGAATAGGGTTGGACAGCGAATTCGATGAACGTTCTTTTGGTCTTGCTGGCGTTCTGGCTGCCGGGGCTCGTCTTCGGTGCCGCGATCCGGCTGCGCGGCTGGACCCTCGCCGCCGCGGCCCCGCTGCTGACCTTCGGCCTCGTCGCCATCGGCATCCCGATCCTCGGCCGCTTCGGCATCCGCTGGACGATGCTGAACGTCGGCCTGTGGGTGCTGCTGCTGTCCGTCGTCGGATTCGCCCTCTCGTTCCTCGTGCTCCGCTTCACCGCGAAGCGGCACCCGGACTGGGCCGAGGACGAAGACGACGACGAGTCGAAGCGTTCCCTCCGCGACCACCTGCTGATCGGCGCCGGCGTTCTGGTCGGTCTCGGCGTCGGCACGGTGACCTTCCTGCGCGGCTCGCACAGCCTGGAGAACGTCCAGCAGGGCTGGGACGCCCCGTTCCACGGCAACCTGGTGCGCTGGATCGCCGAACACGGTGACGCGCGCGCGTCGACCGTCGGCACCATCGCGAACCTGCCGAACCAGCACGACTACTTCTACCCGGACACCTACCACGCGCTGCTCGCCCTGGTCTTCGGCAAGGGCGGCCTGACGATGATGCCGACGCTGAACCTGGCGGCGCTCATGGTCGTGCTGACCGTCCCGGTCGGTGTCGCGGCGATGTGCCGCGCCTGGCGGATGCCGGTGCTCGCGACCGCGGCCGCGGCGGCCGTGTCCACCTGGTTCACCGCGTTCCCGTACGACTCGCTGTGGCGCGGCCCGCTGTGGCCGTACGTCGCCGGGGTGGCGCTGGTGCCCGCGATGCTCGCGCTCGCCCGCCTGCTGCTCAAGCCGAACGGCGTCGCCGGTCCGCTCGCGATCGGCGTCGGCGTCGCCGGGCTGGCCGGTCTGCACACCAGCCTGATCTTCGTGATCATGGTCTACTTCCTGCTGATCCTGCTCGCGGTGCTGTTCCGCTTCGAGAAGATCGGCTGGCGCCGCAGCGCCGCCTCGCTGGTCGCGACGATCGTGATGGCGGTCGTGCTCGGCGTGCCACAGGTCCTTCCGGCGCTCTACAACGCGGGCGGCGTGACGAGCGCGTTCTGGGCCTCCGAGACGAGCGTGTCCGGCGCGCTCGGGCAGACGATCACGTTCTCGCCGATGGCGTCGTTCCCGCAGTGGTGGATCGGCATCCCGGCGATCATCGGCGTGTTCTTCCTGGTCAAGCACCGGCGGATGCTCTGGATGGTCGGCGCGTACGTGGTGCTCGGCGGCCTGTTCGCCGCGACGATCTCGCTGGAGACCCCGCTCATCCACACCCTGACCGGCGTGTTCTACAACGATCACTGGCGGATCGGCGCGCTCGTGCCGCTGGCAGGCGCCGTCGCGTTCGGCGAGTTCGTGCACACCGCCTCGGGCAAGTTCGCCGAGAAGATCGGTGAGCGCAAACCGAACCTGAACCCGGTCACCGCGGCCATCGCGGGCGCGCTGGTGGTCGGTCTCGTGGTCACGGTGCTGAGCCGGGGCGGCTACATCGGCCGCAACTCCGCGCGGCTCGCGATGAACTACGGCACGGAGGGCCCCTCGGTCAGCAAGGGCGAGGAAGAGGCCTACGCCTGGCTCGGGAAGCACGTCGTGCCGGGCGAGCGCGTGATGAACGACAAGGCCGACGGCTCGGTGTGGATGTACGCGCTCGCCGGGGTTCAGCCGGTCGAGTGGACCAACTACGGCGCCGAGTTCACCACCAAGCCGGGCTGGCTCAGCGTGTTCCTCAACGACATCAACCGCGACCCGCGCGTGCGCGAGGCGCTCACCGACCTCAAGGTGCGCTACGTGCTGGTCGGCAAGGGCAAGGTGGCCCCCAACGCGCAGTCCGCGGTGGGGCTCCAGCGGCTCGACATCACTCCGGGTTTCAAGCGCGTCTTCCACAACCTCGACGCGTCGGTTTACGAAATCGAAGGTCAGCGAGGTGTGGTCGCCTCCGGCGTCCCCGCCGGGTCCGACACCGCTCACGGCCAGTAAGAAGATAGAGTGATCCAGTGTCCAGTACGTCCGTGACCACCCGTCGCGTACTCATCGTGATGCCTGCTTTGAACGAGCAGGCGAGTGTCAGCGCGGTCATTTCCCAGGTCAAGCAGTCCTTGCCGGGCATGGACGTGCTGGTGGTCGACGACGGCTCGTCCGACGACACGGCCAAGCTCGCCCGCGCTGCCGGTGCGGAGGTGGCCCGCCTGTCGGTGAACCTCGGCGTCGGCGGGGCCATGCGCACCGGCTTCCGGTACGCGGCCGCCCGCGGCTACGACGTCGTCGTGCAGGTGGACGCGGACGGTCAGCACGACCCGAACGAGGTCGCCGCCCTGCTGGACGCGCTCGACGACGCCGACATCGCGATCGGCTCGCGGTTCGCGGGCAAGGGTTCGTACAAGGCCAGCGGCCCGCGGAAATACGCGATGGTCGTGCTCTCGGTCGTTTTCTCCCGGCTCGGGAAGACCAAGCTCACCGACGTGACCTCCGGGTTCAAGGCGATGGGCCCGCGCGCGATCAAACTGTTCGCCGCGTACTACCCGGCCGAATACCTCGGCGACACGGTCGAATCGCTGGTGATGGCGATCCGCGCCGAACTGAAGATCAAGGAAATCCCGGTGATCATGCGGGAACGGGCCGGTGGCACACCGAGCCATTCGCCGGTGAAATCGGCCGTCTACCTCGGCCGCGCCGGACTCGCCCTGCTGCTGGCGCTGGTGCGCCGCCGTCCCGCCGTCGACTCGTCGGATTCGGCGTAAAAGGAGCTGATTATGGCTGGCTGGCGCATTCTCAGCATCGTCGTCGCCTGTCTGGTGCTGTTCGTCGTCCTCGAGATGATGCGGCGGCGGAAACTGCGGGAAAAGTACGCGGGTGTTTGGCTCGTCCTCGCCGTCGGCGTGGTCGTGCTCGCCCTGGTTCCGCAGGCCGCCGACTTCATGGCGCGGATAACCGGCGTGCAGACGCCGTCGAACTTCGTCTTCCTCTTGGCCGGTGTCGTGCTGGCACTGGTCGCGTTGCATCTGTCGACCGAGGTCGGGCACCTCGAAGAAGAGGTCCGGACCTCCGTCGAGGAGATCGCGCTGCTCCGCTGCGAACTCGCCGACGCCCAGCGTGACCTGGAAGAACGCGTCGCCGCGCTCGAAGCGCGGACGGCCACGCCCGACAACGTCAAAGGGCTCCCCGAAGTGAGCCCCGCGCGCGCACGCTGATCGACGCCCTTTTCGCGGCCCCGCCGAGGCTGGGCGCCGTCCGCGTGCTCGCCGTCGACGGCCCTTCCGGCTCCGGGAAGTCCACGCTGGCCGGGAAGATCGTGGCCGGACTGGCCGGCCGGGGCGTCCGGGTCGCGCTGGTGAGCACCGACGAGTTCGCCACCTGGGACGAACCCGTTTCGTGGTGGCCGCGGCTGGAGTCCGGCGTCTTGGAGCCGCTGCGCGCGGGCAGGCCCGGCCGCTACCGGCGAGTGGACTGGTCCAGTGGCGTCCCGCTGCCGGGTGAAGAGGTCGAGATCCCGGTGCCCGAGGTCCTGGTGCTGGAAGGCGTTTCCAGTGGCCGCGCGCGGATGCGGCCGTCGTTGTCCCTGCTCACGTGGCTCGACGGCGGCAGCGAAGCCGAACGTCTCGACCGCGCCGCCGCGCGCGACGGCGAGGGATCCAGGACGGAACTGCGGCGCTGGCAACTGTTCGAGCGCGGGTGGTTCGCCGTCGACGGGACCCGTGCCGCGGCCGATCGCGTGTTCCGCCCCTGATCACGCGAGTTCCGCCTTCAATCACGCGAGATCCGGCTTCGATCACGCGAGATCCGGCTTACCACTCACGAGACGGGACCCAATGTCCTGCCGATGTCCTGTTTCCTCCGGCACCCATTGGTTGTAGTGGTGGACACCCATTTGAGTCAGTGACCCGGCACTCTGCGCGTTAGTGGTCCGGAATTGATTACACTCCGTCCGGAATTGCGGACACTTTGCGGTCGTATTGGCCGTCGTGTAGCGCGATCGTAACCTCGCGTGCTTAAGTGCGGGCTGAGTTCCCGCTAGTGTCGGCGGGCACACCGATCGTCCGCCGAGTTCGAGTTACCGACCGACCGGACGGTGCCTAAACACCGAAAATCTCCTCAAGGGGTGCCAGATGCAGCAACTGCGGGTGACCCGAGCACGCCGTGTGGCCCTGATCGGGCTTGCCGGCGCACTCGCGGTCTCCATTTCCGCCTGTGCCGAATCGAAGCGTGAAGAAGGCGCAGGGGGTGGCTCGGGAGGCACCATGGTCTTCGGCGCCGCCGGTAACCCGAAGACGTTCGACCCGCTCTTCAACGACGACGGTGAGACCTTCCGCATCATCCGCCAGATGATGGACACGCTGATCATGAACAAGCCGGGCACCGCGGACCTCGAGCCCGGCCTGGCGGAGAAGTGGGAAGGCAGCAACGAAGGCAAGACCTGGACCTTCACCCTGAAGAAGGGCGTGAAGTTCCACGACGGCACCCCGTTCAACGCCGAAGCGGTCTGCTTCAACTTCAACCGCATGTTCAACATGAAGGGCGCCGCCGCCCAGAGCCAGATGATCTACTACGGCGACGTCTTCGAGGGCTTCGCCAAGAACGAGGGTGACGCCTCCGGCGCCCCGGTGTTCAAGGACTGCCAGGCCAAGGACGAGTCGACCGCCGTCCTGAACCTGAACAAGGCGAAGGGCGCCTTCCCGGCGGCCTTCACGCTGCCGTCGTTCTCGATGCAGAGCCCGGACGCGCTGAAGAAGTACAACGCCGACGCCGTCACCCAGAGCGGTGACTCGTTCTCCTACCCGGAGTACGCGCTGAAGCACCCGACCGGCACCGGCCCGTTCAAGTTCGAGAGCTGGGACCAGGCCAAGGGTGAGATCACGCTGGTCAAGGCCACCGACTCGCCGACCCAGACGGCCAAGCTCGACAAGCTGGTCTTCAAGGTCATCCCGGACGAGAACGCCCGCAAGCAGGCGCTCAAGGCCGGCGACATCCAGGGCTACGACTACCCGTCGCCCGCGGACTACGGCCTGCTGCGCAACGACGGCGAGCAGGTGCTCATCCGCCCGTCGTTCAACATCCTGTACCTGGGCATCAACCAGAAGAACAACCCGAAGCTGAAGGACCTCAAGGTCCGCCAGGCGCTGGCCTACGGTCTCAACCGCGACCAGTTCGTGAAGTCGAAGCTCCCCGAGGGCGCCGAGACCGCGAGCCAGTTCGTGCCGAAGGCGATCGACGGCTACAACGAGAACGTCACCAAGTACGACTACAACCTTCAGAAGGCGAAAGACCTGCTGAAGGAAGCCGGCGCCGAGGGCATGACCCTGAAGTTCTACTACCCGACCGAGGTCACCCGGCCGTACATGCCGAACCCGGCGGACATCTTCACCTCGCTGTCCGAGGACATGAAGGCCATGGGCATCAAGGTCGAGCCGATCGCCAAGCCGTGGAACGGTGGCTACAAGGACGACGTCCAGAAGGCGGGCAAGCACGACGTGCACCTGCTCGGCTGGACCGGTGACTACAACGACGCCGGTAACTTCGTCGGCACCTTCTTCGGCCGCGAGAAGCCGGAGTTCGGCTTCAACAACGCGGAGCTGTTCTCGGCCATCTCCGCCGCGGACGCCGCGCCCGCCGGCGAGGCGCACACCAAGGCGTACCAGGACGTGAACCAGAAGATCATGGAATACCTGCCCGCCATCCCGATCTCCTACGGCCCCCCGGCGATCGTCGTCGGCCCGAAGGTGAAGGGTCTGGTGGCCAGCCCGCTGACCGACGAGCGCTTCTACACCGTCACGGTCAACTGATCCACCACCACTAGTGGCTCAGGGGGTGGGTGCTACCGCGCCCACCCCCTGAAGTCCATTCCCGGGCTGGCAACAAAGGAACGCACGTGCTCCGTTTTCTCGTGCGTCGGCTGCTACAAGCGATACCGACGCTCTTGATCCTGTCCATTTTGATCTTCGCCTGGCTCCGGTCCCTGCCCGGTGGCCCCGCCGGCGCCCTCCTGGGTGACAAGGCGACCCCGGAGAAGATCGCCGACCTGAACAAGCTTCTCGGCCTCGACGATCCGATCTTCGTCCAGTACTTCAAGTTCCTCGGCCGGGCGATCACCGGCGACTTCGGCAACTCGCTGGTCTCCGCCCAGCCGGTCATGTCCGAGATCGGGAACTTCCTCCCCGCCACGATCGAGCTCGGCTTCTGCGCGATGCTCATCGCGGTGGGTCTCGGCATCCCGTTCGGTTACCTGTCCGCGCGGTTCCGCGGCGGGGTCGTCGACAACGTCATCATCGTGCTCAGCCTGGTCGGCGTCGCGGTGCCGGTGTTCTTCCTCGGCTACATGATGCAGGACCTGCTGGCCGCCCCGCTGGGACTTCCCTCGCAGGGCCGTCAGATGGCCGGTCTCGACGCCACCACCGTCACCGGTTTCGCGGTCTTCGACGGCATCATCACCCAGGAATGGGACGCCGCCTGGGACGCGCTCACCCACCTGATCCTCCCGGCGTTCGCGCTGGCCACGATCCCGCTCGCGGTGATCGTCCGGATCACCCGCGCCTCGGTGCTGGACGTGCTGAACGAGGACTTCATCCGCACGGCCAACTCGAAGGGCCTGACCCAGCCGATCGTCCGGCGCCGTCACGTGCTCCGCAACGGGCTCCTGCCGGTGGTCACCGTCATCGGCCTGCAGACCGGCGCGCTGCTCGGTGGCGCCGTGCTGACCGAGCGGGTGTTCAACTTCCGCGGCCTTGGCTTCCTGCTCGCCGAGGGCATCGAACGGCGTGACTACCCGCGTCTGCAAGCGCTGCTGCTGTTCGGCGCGCTGGTCTACGTGCTGGTGAACATGCTGGTCGACATCTCGTACGGGCTCATCGACCCGAGGGTGCGTGTCCGATGAACACCTTGCTGAACAAGAAGAAGGAGCCGATCGACCGGCTCGCGGCCTCGTCGGCGAAGGGGCACAGCCTCGGTGGCGAGGCGCTGCGCCGGATGATGCGGAGCCCGGTGGCCATCACCGGCGCCGTGATCACCGGACTGTTCCTGCTGGTGGCGATCTTCGCGCCGCTGCTGGCGCCGAAGGACCCCTACGAGCGGTATCTGCAGGGCCAGGTCATCCTCGGGCAGGGCATCATCCCCGGCGCCCAGCCCGGTTTCCCGCTCGGTGTCGACGACTTCGGCCGTGACTACCTTTCGCGGCTGCTCGTCGGCGCGCAGAACACCCTGCTGGTCGGCGTGCTCGCCACGATCATCGGTGTCGTGGTCGGCATGATCATCGGCGGTCTCGCCGGTGCCTTCGGCGGCTGGGTCGACACCGTGCTGATGCGTCTCGTCGACGTCATGCTGTCGGTGCCGTCGCTGCTGCTGGCGATCTCGGTCGCCGCGCTGTTCCAGAAGCCGAGCCAGTGGACGGTCATCGTCGCGGTCTCGATGGTCAGCGTGCCGATCTTCGCGCGGCTGCTGCGCGGTTCGATGCTCGCGCAGAGAAGCAGCGACCACGTGCTCGCGGCGACGTCGCTCGGCGTCAAACGCGGGGCGATCGTGTTGCGGCACATGCTGCCGAACTCGCTCGGCCCGGTCATCGTGCAGGCCACGCTGACCCTGGCCACCGCGATCCTCGAAGCGGCGGCGCTGTCGTTCCTCGGTCTCGGCGACCCGGACCCGAACCGGGCGGAATGGGGCATCATGCTGAGCCGCAGCGCTCGGCAGTTCCTCGACATCCGTCCCGAGCTGGCGTACTACCCGGCCATCGCGATCATCATCGTCGCGCTCGGGTTCACGCTGCTCGGCGAGTCCCTGCGGGAAGCCCTCGATCCGAAGAACAGGCGGTGATCTTTCATGGCTCTCCTTGAAGTACGCGACCTCAAGGTCGTTTTCTCCCGGCGCGGCGAGAAGCCGTTCACCGCGGTGGACGAGGTCAGTTTCGACGTCGAACCCGGCCAGACGGTCGGTCTCGTCGGTGAGTCCGGTTGCGGCAAGTCCGTGACCTCGCTGGCGATCATGCGGCTGCTCGCGAAACGCGGCAACCAGGTCACCGGTTCGGTGTCGTTCGAAGGCACGGATCTGCTTCGCTTGTCGGACAAGGAAATGCGGGACCGCCGGGGTCGCGACCTCGGCATGGTGTTCCAGGACCCGCTGTCCTCGCTGAACCCGGTCATCCCGATCGGCCTGCAGATCACCGAGGTGCTGGAGCGGCACCGCGGGATGGCGCGCAAGGCGGCGTCGGTGGAGGCGGCGGAACTGCTGGACAAGGTCGGCATCCCCGACCCGACCCGGCGGCTTTCCGAGTACCCGCACCAGCTTTCCGGCGGGATGCGGCAGCGCGCGCTGATCGCGATCGCGCTGGCGTGCCGTCCGCGGCTGCTCATCGCCGACGAGCCGACCACCGCGCTCGACGTGACGATCCAGGCGCAGATCCTCGCGCTGCTGCGGGAACTGGTGCAGGACACCGGGACCGCGCTGATCATGATCACGCACGACCTCGGTGTGGTCGCCGGTCTCTGCGACCAGGTCAACGTGCTCTACGGCGGCAAGATCGTCGAGCGCGCGGAGCGGCACGCGTTGTTCGCCGAGCCGCGGCATCCCTACACGCACGGCCTGCTCGCCTCGATCCCGCGTCTCGACGCGGGCCGCGGCGAGAAACTGATCCCCATCAAGGGATCCGTCGCCGACAACATCCCGTGGGACGGCGGCTGCGCCTTCGCGCCCCGCTGCCCGAACGCTCTCGGCGTGTGCCGGGAGGTTTCACCGCAGCTGACCCCCGATCACGGTGGGCTGCTGCGCTGCCACAACCCGGTGATCCCGGCCGTGGCCGCACGAGGAGGGGCCCGATGACCCACACGGTACCGCCGCAGGACGTGCTGCTGGAGGTCGAAGACCTCAAGGTGCACTTCCCGATCAAACGCGGCATCGTGGTCGACCGGACGGTCGGGCACGTGTTCGCCGTCGACGGCGTCGATCTGGCCATCCGCCGGGGTGAGACCTACGGCCTGGTCGGGGAATCCGGCTGCGGCAAGTCCACTTTGGGCAGGGCGATCCTCCGGCTGACCGAGCTGACCGACGGCAAGGTCGTCTTCGACGGCACCGACGTCGCCGGGCTCAAGGGCGAGGAACTGCGCAAGGCCCGCCGCCGGATGCAGATGGTGTTCCAGGACCCGATGTCCTCTTTGGACCCTCGGCAGTCGGTGGAATCCATTCTGACCGAAGGGATGAAGGCGCACGGCCTCGACAAGGACAAGGAGGCGACGGCCAAGCGGCTGCGCGAACTCCTCGCCGCCGTCGGGCTTCCCGAGTCCGCGCTGCGCAAGTACCCGCACGAGTTCTCGGGCGGTCAGCGTCAGCGCATCGGCATCGCGCGGGCGCTGGCGGTCGAGCCGGACCTGATCGTCGCCGACGAGCCGGTGTCCGCGCTGGACGTCTCGGTGCAGGCGCAGGTGGTCAACCTCCTGGAGGATCTGCAGGAGAAGCTCGGGCTGACGTACCTGGTGATCGCGCACGACCTCGCGGTGGTGCGGCACATCTCCGACCGTATCGGCGTGATGTACCTCGGCTCGCTGGTCGAAGAGGCCGACGCGGACACGCTGTACGAGAACCCGCTGCACCCGTACACGCGGGCGCTGCTCTCGGCGATCCCCGTGCCGGACCCGACGGTGGAGGACAGCCGCGAGCAGATCCTGCTCGCCGGTGACCTGCCCTCGCCGGCTCGGCCGCCGTCCGGCTGCCGGTTCCACACGCGGTGCCCGTGGCGGCAGCAGAGCCTGTGCGACACCGACCGCCCGCAGCTGCGGGAGCTCGGCACCGGGCACCGGGTCGCGTGCCACTACGCGGAGGACATCCGCGACGGGCGGATCCAACCGCACGAGGTCAAGGCGGAACTCGTCGAGGCCGGGGAGCTGAACCCCGACGTCGGCGGGCTGCCGGACGTCGGCTCGGCGGCGGAGATCCTCTAGCCCCGAACGCGCGTGAAGGCCCCCTTCCCTCGGCTCAGCCGAGGGAAGGGGGCCTTCACGCGCTACGACCGCATTCAGAGGACTAAATGCGTGGCCGAGGGCGCGACGCCCGACCGCATTTAGAGGACTAAATGCGGGGAGGGTGGCCTTCGGGCAGACTCTCTGTCATGCGGGTCACAGTGCTGGGTGCGTCGGGGCGGACGGGGATCCACGTGGTCCGGCTCCTGCGGGGGCGGGGCCATCAGGTGCGGGCGGGCCTGCGCAGCCGCCGCCGCGCCGAGCAGGTCGCCGGGCTCGGCGCCGAGACCGTGGTCGCCGACGTCACCGCCGACGCGGACGACCTCGTCGAGGCGCTCGCCGGTTCCGAAGTGGTGATCAGCGCGATCGGCGCGCCCGATCCGGATCAGGCCTCGGTCGACCTGGTCGACCGTGACGGCGTGATCACCGCGATCCGCGCGGCGGAGAAGGCGGGGGTCGCGCGGTTCGTGCAGCTTTCCGCGCAGTTCGCGGACTCGCCGGATCAGGGTGACCGCCTGGTGCGGTCGATCCTGATGGCCAAGCAGATCTCCGACAGCGTCCTGCGCCGTTCGAGCCTGAACTGGACGATCGTCCGGCCCGGCACGCTCACCGACGACCAGCCCACCGGCCACGTCAAGATCGCCGGCCACCTCGAACCGGGCCGCGTCTCCCGCGCGGACGTCGCCGCCGTCCTGGTCGCCACGCTGGAAGAGCCGCTCGCCGAGAATCAGGGTTTCGACGTCATCGGCGGGGAGATCCCGATTCCGTCGGCACTGGCGTCGCTGGGCTGAGCGCCTTCTTCCGTTCTCGCGCGGCCCGCAGGTTCGCGACGTTCCCGCAGGTGCGCACGTCGTGCCAGACGCCGCTGTTGTTGCGCGAGACGTCGTAGAAGGCCGAACGGCAGCCGTCGAGCCGGCACAGTTTCAGCCGCGACCAGATCCCGGCCTGCTGCGCGAGCAGCGTCTCCGTCCACAGCGCCGAAGCGAGCCACTGCCGTCCGGTGCCGGACGGGAACAGCCGGACGACGCCGTCGCGCAGGGCCAGATCCGCCCTGACCGGTTTGCCAAGGTCCGTGTCGTCGCCGTCCACGAGCGAAACGAACGACGCGCGAAGGTCGCGAAGCGCGCGAAGATCGCCCGGACCCAGCGAGATCTCGGGAGTCTCCGAGTCCCGGGCTCGCGACCATTCCGCCAGCGCCTCGGCGGCCCAAGGCCGCGCCAGATCGGCGTCGCTCAGCAGGTCGAGGCCGTACGTCTTGATCGCCTTGGTGTTGAGGAAGTCCTGAACGAGCGCCAGCCCCGAGGGGGCGGTGCGTAACCGGTACCGGTCCGTCGCGGTCCATGACATAGGTCAAGCGTACTTGACTCTGTCGAGCCGCGTCGCCATGCTGACGACAGAGGCAAAAGCCAAACACTTCTGTCAAGGAGCAAGTCATGACCTCCATCGAAGGCGCCGTCGTCCTGGTCACCGGCGGGCAGCGCGGGCTCGGCAAGGCGTTCGTCGCCGAACTGCTCGACCGCGGCGCCGCCAAGGTCTACGCGACGGCCAGGTCGCCGCGTGCGGAGACCGACCCGCGGATCGTCCCGCTCCCGCTCGACGTCACCGACCCGGCATCCGTCCGCGCGCTGGCGGAGAAGGCGAGCGACGCCACGATCGTCTTCAACAACGCCGGTGTCCTCGGGCTCGGCTCGCTGTTGAGCGACGGCGTCGACGTGCACCGTCCGGTCTTCGAGACGAACGTCTTCGGCGCGCTGCGCGTCGCGCAAGCGTTTGCGCCGCAGCTCAAGGACGGTGGAGCGCTGGTCAACGTGCATTCGGTCCTGTCGTGGGCGGCGGGCTCGGGGTCCTACGGCGCGTCGAAGGCGGCCTTCTGGTCGCTCACCAATTCGCTCCGCATCGAGTTCGCCGAGCAGGGCACGCAGGTGGTCGGGGTGCACCTCGGCTACACCGACACCGACATGACCCAGGGTCTCGACATCCCCAAGAACGACCCTCGCGACGTCGCCCGCCAGGTCGTCGACGGTCTCGAAAAGGGCGAGACCGAGGTGCTCACCGACGAGCTCACCCGCCGGGTCAAGGCCGCGCTGTCCGGTCCGGTCGAGCACCTCGGCACCAGCCGGATCGGCGCGTAGAAAACCGTTGGCGGGAGGCCTCCGGTCCGAGGTAGCTTCGCCGCCATGTGTGCCCCCGCGTTCACCCGGATCCGCCGCGCCTAGCGGCGGATTCCCGGCTTCCGGCAAGGAACCGCCGCCCGAGCGAGTCATCGCCGGGCGAGCCTCGTGCTGCCCGGCTCACCTCGAAGCCGCGGAGATCCCTTGCGCACACAACATCCTGGCCGTCATGAACTCGGCCAGAACTTCCTCATCGACCGGAACGTCATCGAAACCGTCGTGAAGCTCGTCGACGGCACGGACGGACCGATCATCGAATTCGGTACGGGCGACGGCGCGCTGACCTTGCCGCTCGAACGGCTCGGCAGGCCGTTGACCGGCGTCGAGATCGACGGACGCCGCGCCGCCCGGCTGGCGGGCCGCGTCCAGCCGTCGACGAAGATCGTCACCGCGGACTTCCTGCGGCATCCGTTGCCGAAGGCGCCCCACGTGCTGGTCGGCAACCTGCCGTTCCACCTGACCACCGCGACGCTGCGGCACGTCCTCGCCGCTCCCGGCTGGACGGACGCCGTCCTGCTCATGCAGTGGGAGGTGGCGCGCCGCCGGGCCGGGGTCGGCGGCGCGACCATGATGACCGCGCAGTGGTGGCCGTGGTTCGACTTCCGGCTGACCGGCCGGGTGCCCGCGGCGGCGTTCCGCCCGAGGCCCGGTGTCGACGGCGGTCTGCTCACCATGACCCGGCGTGAGCGGCCGCTCGTCGACGACGCGGATCGCCGGCGCTACCAGGACTTCGTGCGGCAGGTGTTCACGAGGCCCGGCCGGGACGTCGTGCCCAAACGGCTCACCGCACGCCAGTGGGCTGAGGCGTTTCGGCTTCGGCGAGGAAATCCGGCTCGCGCACGCGGCGCTTCGTCGAACCGAACAGGACGCCGCCGATGACGACGGCCGCGGCGAGGATCTCCACCAGTGACGGGCGTTCGTCGAGGACCAGGAACGCCATCGACAGCCCGACCACCGGCACCAGCAGGGAGAACGGCGCGACCACGCCCGCCGGGTTGCGGCGCATCAGCGAGGTCCAGATGCCGGAGCCGACGATCGTGCCGAACAACACGACGTAGGCGAGACCGCCGAGCCCGATCAGCCCGGTGGTCGTGCCGAGCGTGCTCAGCGAGTGCCCGATCTCGGCGGGACCCTCCATGACCAGCGACAGCGCGAACATCGGCAGCGGCGGCACCACGGACATCCAGAGGACGAAATTCAGCGGGTTGTCCGGTGCCGCCTGCCGGGTGCTCAGGTTGCCGAACGCCCAGCTCAGCGCGCCGAGCAGGGTCAGGATCACCGGCAGCAGGGCGGCGTTCCCGGCCTGCTGCCAGGCGATCGTCGCCATCCCGGCGACGGCGAGCAGGATGCCGGTGAGCTGCCGTCCGGACACGCGTTCGCGCAGGAAGACGGCGCCGAGCAGGACGGTGAACGGGGCCGACGCCTGCAGCACCAGCGACGCGAGACCGGTCGGCATACCGGTGTCCATCGCGATGAAGAGGAACACGAACTGCCCGGTGCCGAAGCCCAGCCCGTAGCCGAGCAGGTGGCGGATCTTCACCTTCGGCCACGGGACGAACAGGATCGTCGGGATCGCGATGACCGCGAAGCGCAGCCCGCCGGCGAAAACGGGCGGGAACTGGCCGAGGGTGGCGTGGATGGCGAGGAAGTTGCAGCCCCAGAGGACGGCGACGAACAGGGCGAGCAGACGATCGCGGGCGGGCATGTCTTCACTCTTACGTGGAGCGACCCTTTAGGACCAGCGAGAATATTTGCAGCGATCGTTCAGTTCGGCTTCACATATGCTGGCGGTATGGACATCGGCCGGTTGCGGACCCTGCGGGAATTCGCCGATCGCGGCAGCGTGACGGCGGCCGCGAAGGCGTTGCACTGCACGCCGTCCGCGGTTTCCCAGCAACTGCGCGCCCTGCAGGGTGACGTGGGTCTCGCGCTCACGGAACCGGCCGGACGCGGCCTTCGGCTGACCGACGCGGGCCGCGCGCTGGTCGCCCGCGCGGACGACGTGCTCGCCGCCCTGGAGCGCGCGGAGTCCGAATTGGACACTTATCGCAGCGCACCGCGCGGCCGGGTCCGGGTGGCGATCTTCCAGTCGGCCGGGCTGATGCTGCTGCCGGGACTGCTGCACCGGACGGCGGAATTCGACGGCCTGGACGTCATCGTGCGCGACGTCGACATGACCCCGCCGGAGGTCCCCGGGCTCGTCGCGGATTACGACATCGTGGTGGCGCACCGGGACGAGCACGCGCCGTCGCTCGGCTCGGACCGGCTGGAGACCCGGCATCTGCTGCGGGAACCGCTCGATGTCGCGCTCCCCGCCGGGCATCGGCTCGCGAAGCGCCGCCGCATCGAGCTGGCCGAACTGGCCGACGAACGCTGGATCAGCGTCAACGCCGGCTTCCCGGTGGACGACATCCTCCAGTCGCTGATCATCCGCACCGGGGTGCGGCCGCAGGTGGTCCAGCGCATCAACGATTTCCGCATCACCGAACGGCTCGTCGCCGCCGGGCACGGGATCGCGCTGCTGCCCCGGTACACAATGGACACCCGGCGCGGCAGCGGTCTCGTCTGCCGTCCACTCGCCGGGATCAAGGCGGCCCGGCATGTGGAGGCGGTCTACCGGCTCGGCGCGTCTTCTCGGCCCGCGGTGGCGAAGGTGCTCGACGCGCTCGCCGGCGAGGTCGGCGCGCTCACCGGCGAGCGTGACTCTTCAGGTGGTCCAAGGCGATCTTGAGCGCGTCGGCGATCGGCGTGATGTCGTGGCGCAGGTGGGCCATCAGCAGGCCGCCCTGCACGCAGGTCAGCGCGGCCTGCGCGAGCCTCGCCGGGTCGGCGCCCTCGACGAGTTTTCCCTGTTCCCGCAACGATTCCAGGCCGCGCTGGAGATGTGATTCCCATTCGCGGTAGGCCTTGTCCAGCAGCGGCGCCATCTTGGGGTCGTCCCCGAGTTCGCCGGTGAGGTTGCCCAGCGGGCAGGCGATGGGCCCCTTGGGCGTGGTCTGGATGGCCAGGATCTCCCGGGCCCACTGGTCGAAGTCGGCCCAGTCGTGCAGTTCGAAGATGGTCGGCTGGTTGCCGAGGATGTTTTCGAGGAAGCGGGTGATGACCGCCTCGACGAGCTGATCCTTGTTCTTGAAGTAGTGGTACATCTGCGATTTCCCGGCCCCGCTCGCCGCGAGCACCTTGTCGACGCTCGTCCCGGCGACGCCGTTGACGTACATCAGCTCCGCCGCCGCGTCGACGATCGCGTCCCTCGTCATCCGCCCCTGCGGGGTCTTCGCCGGTTGACCACTCATGTACCGAATAGTACAGTCGGCTTCACTGTACCGATCAGTACAACCAAAGGAGCCGACCATGGGGGATCTCAACACCGACCTCGCCGAGCTGCGGGAATCCGTCGCGAGCCACGTTCCGGCGGAGGTCGCCGAGGTGCTCAAGGCCGACCGCGCGACGTTCGTCGGGGTGGTCGCCGAGGCGGCCGCGAAGCCGGGCACGCCGATGCCGGATCTCGCGCTGCCGGACGCCGGCGGCGATCGGGTGCGGGTCGCGGACGGGCCCGCGGTCGTGGTGTTCTATCGCGGCGCGTGGTGTCCGTACTGCAACCTGGCACTGCGCACGTATCAGCAGGAGCTGTTGCCGGAGCTGGAGAAGCTGGGCGTGAAGCTGGTCGCGGTCAGCCCGCAGCTGCCGGACGGCTCGCTGTCCACGAAGGAGCTGGAGTTCGCCGTGCTGTCCGATGTGGACAACGAGCTCGGGCGTGCGCTCGGCATCACGTTCCGGCTGGCCCCGGAGACGAAACCGGCTTTCGACACGCTCATCGGCGACGTCGAGAAGATCAACGGGGTGGCGGAATGGGAGCTGCCGTATCCGACCGTCCTGGTCGTGGACGGCGAAGGCGTCATCCGGTACATCGACGTGCACCCGGACTACACCACGCGCACCGATCCGGCCGACGTCCTGGCCGCCGTGAAGGCCCTGTAGAAGCGCGTGAAGGCCCCCTTCCCTCGGCTGAGCCGAGGGAAGGGGGCCTTCACGCGCAAAGCGGGAAACTACCGGTTAGCCCGGTTCACTGCCGACACGACGGCCCGCAGCGAAGCGGTCACGATCGACGGGTCGATCCCGATGCCCCAGTACACCCGGTCGGAGATCGCGCACTCGATGTACGACGCCGCCCGCGCGTCGTCGCCCGGCGAGAGCGTGTGCTCGCTGTAGTCCAGCAGCCGCAGGTCGAACCCGACGGTCGACAGCGCGTCGAAGAACGCCGCGATCGGGCCGTTCCCGCGGCCGGTGACCTCGTGCTCGTCGCCCTCGACCCGCACGGTCGCGGTGATGTCGTACTCGCCGTCCCCGTTGTCCCGGACGTGCTGGCGCACCAGCTCCAGCGGCGTCTTCAGCTCCAGGTACTCGGCCGAGAACGCGTTCCACATCGTGGCCGGGTCGACCTCGCCGCCCTCGGTGTCGGTGTGGCGCTGGACGACCTTCGAGAACTCGATCTGCAGGCGCCGCGGCAGGTCGAGCTGGTGCTCGGCCTTCATGATGTAGGCGACGCCGCCCTTGCCGGACTGCGAGTTCACCCGGATCACGGCCTCGTAGTTGCGGCCGATGTCCTTCGGGTCGATCGGCAGGTACGGGACCTCCCACGGGTGCTCGTCGACCGGCGTCCCGACCTTGTCGGCGGCGGCCTTCAGCGCGTCGAGGCCCTTGTTGATCGCGTCCTGGTGGCTGCCGGAGAACGCGGTGAACACCAGGTCGCCCGCCCACGGGCTGCGTTCGTGCACCGGCAGCTGGTTGCAGTATTCGACCGTCCGCTTGATCTCGTCCATGTCGGAGAAGTCGATCTGCGGGTCGACGCCCTGGCTGTACAGGTTCATCCCCAGCGCGACCAGGTCGACGTTGCCGGTGCGCTCGCCGTTGCCGAACAGGCAGCCTTCGATCCGGTCCGCGCCGGCCTGGAAGCCCAGCTCGGCGGCGGCGATACCGGTGCCGCGGTCGTTGTGCGGGTGCAGCGACAGGATCACCGAGTCGCGGCGGTCCAGGTTGCGGTGCATCCACTCGATCGAGTCGGCGTAGACGTTCGGCGACGCCATCTCGACGGTGGCGGGCAGGTTCAGGATCACCGGCTTCTCCGGCGTCGGCTGCCAGATCTCGGTGATGGTGTTGCAGACCTCGAGCGCGTACGACAGCTCGGTGCCGGTGTAGGACTCCGGCGAGTACTGGAAGCGGAAGTCGGTGTCCGGCTGCTTCGCCGCGTAGTCGACGACCAGCTCAGCGGCCTGCGAAGCGATCTTCGTGATGCCGATGCGCTCTTCGCGGAACACGACGCGACGCTGCAGGATCGAGGTCGAGTTGTAGATGTGGACGATCGCGCGCGGCGCGCCTTCGAGCGCCTTGAAGGTGCGCTCGATCAGCTCCGGGCGGCACTGGGTCAGCACCTGGATGCTGACGTCGTCCGGGATGGCGCCCTCGTCGATGATCTCGCGGACGAAGTCGAAGTCCGTCTGCGACGCCGCCGGGAAGCCGACCTCGATCTCCTTGTAGCCCATGCGGACCAGCAGGTCGAAGAACTTGCGCTTGCGCGCCGGCGACATCGGGTCGATCAGGGCCTGGTTGCCGTCACGCAGGTCGACGGCGCACCACAGCGGCGCGCGCTCGATGCGCTTGTCCGGCCAGGTGCGGTCGGGCAGCGAGATGTCCTCGACCAGGTCGTACCAGGGGCGATAGCGGTGTACGGGCATCGAAGTGCCGCGCTGGGTGTTCCACGAAGCCTGCTCGGAAGGCGCAGGACGGGTGGGCTTGCGAATGCTCATGAGGGGACGGTTCTCCTGAAGAATCGGGTGCGACGACCGGCACCACGAAGCCCCGCGACGGGGAGCCGGTCCGATCAGGCCCCGTCGCGGCAGCGAAGCAGGAGAGCTCGAGCCACGACGCCACCTTAACCGCGCGATCTCCCGAAAGGAAACCCGGGCCGCGATCGAACCGTGACCACAGTGGCGCCCATTCGGGTTACTCGCGGGTAGCAATCGGACCAGGCGACGTGCCACACTGCCCGGCATGGGCGAGCACGCTGAAGAGAAGGAAACCGCTGATCAGGCGACCCGGCGCAAGGTCGACTGGCGAGCGGGCGGCAGCCGCGCGGCCGGGATACTGGCGAGCGTGGTCCGCTGGGTGGGCTTGATCTTCGCGGCCATCCTCGTGCTGCACGTCGTCTTCGTGATCGGCGAGGCGAACCCCGACAACGGCATCGTGTCGTTCGTCCGCGGCTGGGCCGACGGGCTCCTGCTCGGCTTCAAGGACCTCTTCATGCCCGAAGACGCCAAGCTCCGCGTGCTGATCAACTACGGCATCGCCGCGATCTTCTGGATGGTCGTCACCGGGATCCTCGCCAAGATCATCCGCCGCGTGGGCGGTTCCGCCTGACCCTGCGAGCACTACGCTCGGAAGATGTCCGGCATCAGCCGCTTCCGGGCGGTGCCTTACGAGATCGTCGCGATCGGGGCTTCGGCGGGCGGGGTCAAGGCGCTCCTCACGGTGCTCAAGGCCTTGCCCGCCGACCTCCCGGTGCCCGTGGTCATCGTCCAGCACCTCGATCCCCATCACGACACGGTGCTCGCCGAGCTTCTCGACCGGCGGTCCCGGTTGCGGGTCAAGCTGGCCGAGGACGGTGAGGTGGCCGTGGCCGGTGCCGCCTATGTCGCCCCGCCGGACCGGCATCTCCTGGTCTGCCCGGGCGGCGAACTCCGGCTGTCGGAGCGGGAGAAGGTGAGGTTCGTCCGGCCGTCGGCCGATCTGCTCTTCGAATCCGTCGCGGTCGCCTGCGGTGCCGCGGCGCTGGTCTGCGTGCTCACCGGCACCGGTTCCGACGGCTCGGCGGGCGCGAGGGCGGTCGCGTCCCGTGGCGGTACCGTGGTCGCCGAAGATCCGGACACCGCGGAATTCAAGGGCATGCCAAAGGCCGTGGTGAACGCGGTGGCGGTCGACCTGAAGTTGCCGCTGGAAGGGATCGCGGCCGGGCTGGTGGCCCTGATCGAAGGAACGAGATCGCTGTGACCGCGTATGACGCCGGCGCCGATGACGAGCGTGAGCTGGAATCCCTGCTGGCGTTCATCAAGGATTCCCGCGGCTTCGATTTCACCGGGTACAAACGCACGTCGCTCGGGCGCCGGATCCGCAAGCGGATGCAGACCGTGGGCTTCGAAAAGTACTCGGATTACCGGGATTTCCTGGAAAGCAACGCCGACGAGTTCCAAGAACTCTTCAACACCATTCTGATCAACGTCACCGGTTTCTTCCGTGACCCGGCGGCGTGGGACTACCTGCGGACGGCGGTCGTCCCCGGGTTGATCGCGAAGGCCGATTCCGATCAGGACATCCGGATCTGGAGCGCCGGGTGTTCGAGCGGCGAGGAGGCCTACACCCTCGCGATCATCTTCGCCGAACACCTCGGTATCGAAGCCTGCACGAAACGGGTCAAGATCTACGGCACCGATGTCGACGAGGAGGCCCTGCGCGAGGCCAGGGCCGGGGTGTACTCCCTCAAGGCGCTGGAAAAACTCCCCGAAGAGGTGAAAGCGAAGTACTTCGAACCGAACGGCGCCCTGTTCGCCTTCCGCCGGGACCTGCGCCGCCGGGTGATCTTCGGCAGGCACGACATCACCCGCGACGCCCCGATCTCACGCGTCGATCTGCTCGTCTGCCGCAACACCCTGATGTATTTCAACGTCGAAGCGCAGACGAAGATCATCGAGCGGTTCCATTTCGCGCTCAACGAAGGCGGTCACCTCTTCCTCGGCAAGGCCGAGATGCTGCTCGCCGACGGATCCCGGTTCGAGGTCACCGACATGCGCAACCGGGTGTTCCGGATCCAGGCCGGGGTGGGGGCGGTGAAGCCGGCGCGACTCGACGTCTTGCCCGCTTCCGAGGCGGGAAGGATCAATCGGCGTCAGGTGGTGGAACTGGCTTTGGCGTCTTCGCCCGATTCGGTGCTGGTCATCGATCGTGACGGCACGGTCGCCTTGATCAACGGCGCGGCGAGGCTGCAGTTCGGGCTGTCCCCGGACAAGGTGGGCACGCCGTTCGGGGAACTGGAGATCTCGGCCAGGCCGATCGAACTCGGGTCCTTGGTCGACCGGGCACACGGCGAGCGCCGGAGCGTCCGGGTCAACGCCGTGCGGTGGGACAAGAACGACGGCGAGACAAGGTATTTCGACGTCATCGTCAAGCCGTTGCTCACCAGTGAAGGCGAGGATCTCGGCGTCGCGATCACCCTCATCGACACCACCGAGGCCACCCGGCTCCAGCAGGAGGTCAAACGGGTGCAAGAGGACCTCGCCACGGCCTACGCGGAACTCCAGTCGACCAACGCGGAGCTGGAGACCGTGAACGAAGAACTCCAGTCGAGCATCGAGGAACTCGAGACGACGAACGAGGAACTCCAGTCCACCAACGAAGAACTGGAGACCACCAACGAGGAACTCCAGTCGGGCAACGAAGAACTCGAAACGATGAACGAGGAGCTGCGGATCCGCACCGCCGAACTGGACGAGGCACGCACCTTCCTCGAAGGGGTGCTGTCCAGTGTCGCCGCCGGCGTGGTCGTGCTCGACAGCGATCTCCTGGTGCGCAGCTGGAACCGCGGCGCCGAGGATCTGTGGGGGATGCGCGCCGACGAGGTCTACCGGACGGACTTCTTCACGCTCGACTTCGGCCTGCCGACGGACGGCCTCCGCGACATGGTCGAGATCTGCAACGAGACCGGCCACCGCGCACTCCCGGTGGAGACCGACGCGGTGGACCGGAAAGGCAGGCCCTTCGCCGCCTCCGTCAGCTGTTCGCCGCTGGGTGGGCCGGGAAGTGGCGTCGTGCTGTTGATGGAGAAGCGGCGGGAGTGAGGTCGTCGCCCTGGGGGAGCAGGTCGGCGACGGTCAGCCGGCGGCTCATCAGCCGTTCGGAGAGGTCGCCGATCCGCATGTTGTGACCGCGGGCGTAGCGCCGCAGCACCCGGAAAGCGCCCTCCGGGCTGACTTCCAGCCGGGCCGACAGCAAACCCTTGGCCTGCTCGATGATCACCCGGCTCGACAGGGCCCCCTGCAGTTGCCGCGAGGTCGTGGTCAGCCCGGCGATCGTCCGGTGGTTGAGCATGGCGATCGTCGCGACGTCGGCGAGCGCGTTCGCGATGCTCAGCTCGGCAGGCGGCAGCGGCGCCGTCTCCGTGGTCAGGATCGTCACCGCGCCGAGCGTGTCTTCGCGGCGGCTGAACGGGAACGCGTGCACCGACCGGTAGCCGAGGGAAAGCGCGGCGGGAGCGAAGCCGCTCCATCGCGACGTCGCTTCGTCGAGGAGCACGTTGACGACAGGCTCCCCGCTCGCCTCACTCTCGGCACCGGGCCCTTCTTCGGCGAAGAGGTCGCCGAGTGGTGGCGTTTCGAGCCGTTGGTCGGTGTCCACCACGACGGGGCGATCGCCGGAGGCGGTCAGGTGCACCGACGACGAAGCGATCAGCTGGGTGTACCGATCCGCCACGCAGAGCCAGTAATTCGCCGGATCCAGCGCGGGGACGAGAGTGTCCGCCAGCTCCACCAACGTGTCGGCGACCCATTTTTCGCGATTCCGCATCAAAAATCGGCCTTCCTCGGGGGCAGCCAACGCTAGTCCTCTTGATGCGGTCACGAAAGCCGCCCCACTCAGCCATCCGGGTCACATCCGCGGGGCGGCCGCGAGCGTACGCTCGCTTCATGTGGGACGGCACCGGTGGCCGGTACGACCAGTCGGCCCTGCGCGAACTGGTCGAGGCCGAACGAGGGCGTGCGGATCGCGCCGCGGGGGTGGCCCTACGTCACGAAATCCTCATGGAAACGGCCGTTGAAACCATGCGACCGTTCCATCGGCGGATGGCGCGGCTCCATCGCGCCACCGAAGGCAGGCACCGGGCGGCGGCCGAGCTGCACGCGGGCTACGTCGCCGCGGTGAACGACTGGGCCGCCGGGCGCGCGGACGTCCCGCCGGCGTTCCTGGCCGCGGTGGCCGAGAAGGCCGGGATCCGCAGCCTCGCGGTGACCTTGTTCGGCAGCCCGGGAAACGCGGCGGTCGTCGTATCGGATCCCGTCGCCGCCAGGGCGAACGACCTGGAGTGCGTCTTCGGCGAAGGGCCCTCCCTGGCGACGTCCGGCGAGCCGGGCGTTTGCGGAGAGGGAGAACTGTCGAGCCGGTGGCCCCGCTTCGGGCCCGCCGCGAGGGAACTCGGGGTCCGGGCGGTGGTGTCGGCCCGGCTGGGACTGCGGGAAGCGCCGCTGGGCACCCTCACCGCGTATCGGCCCGAACCCGAACCGGACGCCGGGATCGCCCGTTCGACGGAGCTGGTGGCCGAAGCGCTCACCGCCACGGCGCTGCACCCGGACACCCGGCTCGACGCCGAAGACGGGCTCCCCGTCCATCCGTTGTTCGGTGACCTGGACCTCGAAGCCGTGCTGCACCAGGCGACGGGCGTGGTCATGAGCACCCACGACTGCACCGCCCCGGACGCGCTGGCCCTCATCCGCGCGCACGCCTACACCCGGGACGAAAGCGTCATCGACGTCGCCAGGACGATCGTGGACCGGACGTCGACGCTCAGCTGACCCCGAGCCTTTCGTACGCGTCGACGGCGGCTTTCGGGTCGTCCGCCTGGAATTTCACGACACGGACGGTCTCGGTCGCGCCGAGCGGCCGGGTCACGGTGATCGGCTCACGCAGCTCCGCGACCAGATTGGTCTCGTAGAAATTGTCGTACCTGAGCCAGGTTTCGTCGCGAAAGGCCTTCGCCTTGGCGGGATCGTGGCTCTCCTTCGCCTGCCGCAGGGAGGCGATGTTCTCTCTCGGGATCCGTACGTCGTAGAACGAGCTGTAGCGCACTCGCACCTCGCGCGAGGAGATCACGTGCGGCCGGACGACGGTGCCGGCGTAGACCCCGAACACCAGCAGCGCCGAGTACACGCCGAGGACGAGCAACAGGACGTCCACGACGAGGCCGAAGTCGATCAGCCAGAAAAGCCCGGCTTCGAAGGCGCTCACCACGGCCAGGACGATGAAGATCGGCTTGCCGCCCGAGCCGTACGGCACCGGCACGGCGTCCCCGTCGATTCCGTCCTTGCGGCGGGTCAGATACAGCCAGAGCCCGGCCATCGTCCGTGACTCGTTGCGGAGAATCCTGCGGAATGCCCCCATAACCCCAGGTTAGCGATCGAACCCGGTGAGGATCTTCACCGCGTCGGCGGATCCCGGGTCCTTCGGGGTGTAGATCTCCAGCCGGTGGTCGGGGCTGTCGGGCTGGAGCCACACCTGGTAGTCGACGCTCACCGCACCGACCGTGGGGTGCCGAAGATGCATGGCGCCGACGGTGCAGTCGGCGACGTCGCCGGTCGCCCAGAGTGTCGCGAACTCGTCGCTGCGCATGGTCAGCTCGCCGATGAGCGCCGCCAGCCGGGCGTCGGTGGGGTAGCGACCGGCGGTCAGCCGCAGATAGGCGACGTGGATCGGGGCGAGTTCGGCCCGGTTCCGGTGCAGCTCACGGGTGAGCGGGTCGAGGAAGAACATCCGGGGCAGCGACGGCCGCCGTTCCGGATCCTCCGGGGCGTCGAAGTCGAGGTGTTCGGCCATGAGCGAGTGCCCGCCGTGGTTCCACGCGAGCACGTCGCCGCGACGGCCGAAGACGAGCGCGGGCACGGTCTCGCCGAGGTTCTCCAGCAGCGCGAGCACCCGGGGATGCGGTTCTTCCGGGCCCGGGTCGGACATCTTCGGGAGCGAGGACCGCCGGGCGAGGTTGTGCAGGTGCGCGGTTTCGACGTCGTCGAGCCGCAGCGCGCGGGCGAGCGCGTCGAGCACCTGCTGTGAAGCGGTCTCGGCCAGCCCTTGTTCCAGCCGCGTGTAGTACCCGGCGCTCACCCCGGCGAGCTGGGCGAGCTCCTCGCGGCGCAGCCCGGGCACGCGGCGCGAGGTGCCGTACGTGCGCAGGCCGATCTCGGCGGGAGTCACCCGGTCACGACGGCTTTTGAGATACACGCCGAGGCTTTCCATGACTCCGAGCCTAGGTACTTCGCCCGCCGCGTGGGTGTACCCGCGAGGTGTACCCATGGCACGGGGATGGTTGCCGTCCCGAAACCGGTACAGCGTCGAGGGCATGACACGACAGCACACCAGGGCCTGGTTCGGCCTGCTGGTGATCCTCTGCCCGGTGTTCCTGGTCTCGATGGACGGCTCGATCCTGTTCCTCGCGATGCCCAGGATCAGCCAGGCGCTTACGCCCACGGCCGATCAGGCACTGTGGATCCTGGACGTCTACGGTTTCGCGGTCGGCTCGCTGCTGATCGCGTTCGGCGCGATCGGCGACCGGTACGGACGGCTGAAGCTGCTGATGATCGGCGCCGCGGTGTTCGGCCTCGGCTCGGCGGGCGCGGCCTTCGCCCCGAACCCGGAAACGCTCGTCGCCTTCCGCGCGCTGATGGGGCTGGCGGGCGCGACCCTGCTGCCGTCCGCGCTCGCCGTGCTCAGCGAACTCTTCCCCGACCCACGGCGGCGGGCACGCGCCATCGGGATCTTCGCGGCCGCGTTCGCCGCGGGTTTCGCGATCGGCCCGGTCGTCGGCGGGGTCCTGCTGGAGCGGTTCCCGTGGGGCTCGGTCTTCCTGGTCAACCTGCCGGTGATCGTGGTGTTCCTCGCGCTCGCGCCGGTGCTGTTGCGCGAGGTGCGAGCCACCGGGACGGGCCGCGTCGACGTGCCGAGCGTGGCGCTCTCCGCCATCGGTCTCCTGCTCGCGATCTACGGGATCAAGCACGCGGCCGCCGACGGCCTGTCCGTCTTGTCGGTCGCCGCCGGGATCGCCGGCGCCGCGCTGCTGACGTGGTTCGTCCGGCGGCAGCGCGGTCTGGAGCACCCCCTGATCGAGTTCTCCCTGTTCCGCGACCGTGTTTTCACCATCGCGATCGTCACCGGGCTGGTGCCGCTGGCCGCGTGGTCGGCGGCCGCGTACCTCTCGGGGATCCACCTGCAGTCCGTGCTCGGCCTGCCGGTCCTGCACGCGGCGCTGCTGGCGCTGCCCGGCGCGGCCGTCCTCACGATCATGTGCGTCGTCACGCCCGCACTGGTCGACCGCGTCGGCAAGCGAACGGCGCTGGTCGCCTGCCATTTCTCCATCGCCGCCGGGCTGGCGCTGCTGCTCATGACCGGGGTCACGGGCGGGGCGGGCTGGTACGTCGCGTCGACGGTGGTCGCCGGGATCGGCTACGGCATCTCGTTCAGCGTGGTGGCCGACACGGCGGTCGCCGCGGTGCCGGCCGAGCGGGCGGGAGCCGCGGGCGCGATCGCCGAGACCAGCAACGAGATCGGCAACGCGCTGGGGATCGCGCTCATGGGCTCACTCGCCGCGCTGGTGTTCCGCCTGACGGGACCGGATCTCGCGCCCACCCTGGGGGAAACCCTCGCTATCGCGCCCGCGACCGCTCTTGACGCGAAGGAGGCCTTCGTCGCCGGCCTGCACACCGCCGTCGCGGTGCTCAGCCTGCTGCACGTCGGGCTAGGGGTGCTCGCTCTGCGATGGCTCCCTCACTCGGAGAAGGCGCTCGTGCCCCAGGCGTCGGCGTAGGCGAATTCGGCCAGGGGGACCCGCTCGCGCGGCGCCTTCTCGCGCTCGATCCGCCAGTCCTCTTCGAGCACCGACGGGTCCGCGGCGTGGCCGACCGCGATGGCGACCTTGGGGACGACGTCGTCAGGGAGACCGAAGAAGTCCTTCGCCGCTTCGGCGGAGAAGCCCGCCATCTGGTGCGCGATGAGGCCGAGGTCGACGGCCTGGAGCACGAGATTTTCGCTGGCCAGGCCCAGCCCGTACTCGGCGTACGGGATGTCGCCCTTCTCGTTAGTGGTCACCATCACGCCGATCAGCAGCAGGCCGGCGCGCTGCGCCCACGCGCGGTTGCCCGAGTTGAGCGTCGAGAGGATGCGGTCGAACGACGGCGTGCCCCGCAGGCCGACCAGGTAGCGGGCGGGCTGGGTGTTGCCGAACGACGGCGCCCAGCGGGCCGCTTCGAGCAGCGCGCGGAGCTGGTCTTCGGTGACGATCGCTGACTCGTCGTAAGCGCGCGGGCTCCACCTGGCGGCCATGATCGGCGCGATCGGGGCACTCGTTCGGGCGGGTTTGTGCATTGGCGGACCTTAACAAGGGGTGCTCTCCGTCACTAAAGTGAAAGCCCTCCGACTATTTCGTTGGTGTTAAGGAAGATTTACTTCGGGAAGTCCTCTATGTGGTGGTCAGGACCACTTACGAGGGTGGCGGGCGTGCGCGACCCCGGTAGGCTTTCGCCCAAATAAGGGACGCGGGGGCTCCTCGGTGCCCACGAGGAGCACGCCCGGCCCGTCGAGGAGGTTCGGGCGTGGCCCTCGTGGTCCAGAAGTACGGCGGTTCGTCGCTGGAAAGTGCCGACCGGATCAAACGCGTCGCGGAACGCATCGTCGCCACCAAGAAGGCGGGCAACGACGTGGTCGTCGTCTGCTCCGCCATGGGCGACACCACCGACGAGCTGCTCGACCTGGCTCAGCAGGTCAACCCGGCTCCGCCGGAGCGTGAGATGGACATGCTGCTCACCGCGGGTGAGCGCATCTCCAACTCGCTGGTGGCGATGGCGATTTCGGCGCACGGCGCGGAGGCCTGGTCGTTCACCGGCTCGCAGGCGGGCGTGGTGACGACGTCGGTGCACGGCAACGCGCGGATCATCGACGTCAGCCCCAGCCGCGTGACGGAGGCCCTCGACCAGGGCTACATCGCGCTGGTGGCCGGTTTCCAGGGCGTGTCGCAGGACACCAAGGACATCACCACCCTCGGCCGCGGCGGCTCGGACACCACCGCCGTCGCGCTGGCCGCGGCGCTGAACGCCGACGTCTGCGAGATCTATTCCGATGTGGACGGTGTGTACACCGCCGATCCCCGGGTCGTGTCCGACGCCCGCAAGCTCGACACCATCGCCTACGAGGAGATGCTGGAGCTCGCCGCGAGCGGATCGAAGATCCTGCACCTGCGCTCGGTGGAGTACGCGCGCCGCTACGGCGTCCCGATCCGAGTCCGTTCTTCCTACAGTGACAAGCCGGGCACCACGGTGACCGGTTCTATCGAGGAGATCCCCGTGGAACAAGCGTTGATCACCGGTGTGGCGCACGACCGCTCCGAAGCCAAGATCACGGTGACCGGCGTACCCGACACCACCGGTGCCGCCGCCCGGATCTTCCGCGTGATCGCCGACAACGAGATCGACATCGACATGGTGCTGCAGAACGTGTCCAGCACCGTCTCCGGCCGCACCGACATCACCTTCACGCTGTCGAAGGCCAACGGGGCCAAGGCCGTGCAGTCGCTGGAGAAGATCAAGGACGAGATCGGCTTCGAGTCGGTCCTCTACGACGATCACGTCGGCAAGGTGTCGCTGGTCGGCGCGGGGATGCGTTCGCACCCCGGTGTCACGGCGACGTTCTGCGAGGCGCTCGCGCAGGCGGGGGTCAACATCGAAATCATCAACACCTCGGAGATCCGGATCTCGGTGCTCATCCGGGACGCGCAGCTCGACGACGCGGTGCGCGCGATCCACGAGGCGTTCGAACTCGGCGGCGACGAAGAAGCCGTCGTCTACGCGGGGAGTGGTCGCTGATGTCGGAAGGTTTGCGGGTAGGCGTGGTCGGGGCGACCGGCCAGGTCGGCGGCGTCATGCGCCGTCTGCTGGCCGAGCGGGGTTTCCCGGTCGCCGAAATGCGGTACTTCGCTTCGGCGCGGTCCGCCGGTTCGAAGCTTCCTTGGCGTGACGGGGAAATCGTCATCGAGGACGCGACGACCGCGGATCCGTCCGGTTTGGACATCGCGCTGTTCTCCGCCGGCGGCTCGACCTCCAAGGCCCAGGCGGAACGGTTCGCCGCCGCCGGCGCCACGGTGATCGACAACTCGTCGGCGTGGCGGATGGACCCGGACGTCCCGCTGATCGTCAGCGAGGTCAACCCGGAGGCGGTCAAGGAGGCGCGCAAGGGGATCATCGCGAACCCCAACTGCACCACCATGGCCGCGATGCCGGTGCTCAAGCCGCTGCACGCCGAAGCGGGCCTGGTGCGGCTGGTCGCCAGCACCTACCAGGCGGTGTCCGGCAGCGGGCTCGCCGGCGTCGAGGAGTTGGAAGGCCAGCTGGCCGCGGCCGCGGCGAACGCGGGCGCCCTCACCCACGACGGCGCGGCGGTGACCTTCCCCGAGCCGAAGAAGTACGCGCGGCCGATCGCGCACAACGTCCTCCCGCTGGCCGGGTCCATTGTGGACGATGGCGAGTTCGAGACGGACGAAGAGAAGAAGTTCCGCAACGAGAGCCGCAAGATCCTGAGCATCCCGGAGCTGCGGGTCTCGTGCACCTGTGTGCGGGTGCCGGTGTTCTCGGGGCACTCGATCTCGATCAACGCCGAGTTCGCGCAGCCGCTTTCCGTCGCCCGCGCGACCGAACTGCTGACCGGCGCGCCCGGCGTCGAGCTGTCGGACATCCCGACCCCGCTGCAGGCCGCGGGCCAGGACCCGTCGTACGTCGGGCGGCTGCGGACGGACCCGGGCGTCGAGGGCGGTCGCGGTCTGGTGCTGTTCCTGTCGAACGACAACCTGCGGAAGGGTGCGGCGCTCAACGCCGTGCAGATCGCGGAACTGGTCGCCGCGAACTCCTGACCCGTGCAATGAACGGTCCTTTCCTTGCGAAATTCGCAAGGAAAGGACCGTTCCTTGCATCCGCCCGGGCCCACGCGCCTACGCATTCAGAGGACTAAACGCGCGTGGCACCCGCGCAGGCCGCATACCGCGTCGCCAGGAACTCGCCCCGCGGATCCCCGCTGTAGGACCACACCCCGCCGTCCGCCCGCGTCCCCAAGTGCCGGAACTGCTCGACGGCCTCGTCGAAGCGCCCGTTCTCCACGAGCGCCTTCGCCAGGTACGCCCGGTCTCCCCGCTTCTCCGGATAGTCCTCGCCTTCGAGCAGCGCCAGGATCCCGTCGAGCGCGCCGGAGACCCGCGGGTCCCGCCACGCGGGAACGTCCTGGAACTCGGCTTCGTGCGCGGCGACCAGCAGCAGCGGGGCCAGGTTCGGCGACTCCGCGGCCGCGGTCCCGGCGAACTCCCACATCAGCTCGTTCGAGCCGAACCACTTCGCGCACCAGTACTGCAACGCCCGCGAGTGCGCGCCGCGGTGCCGCGGGTCGCGGGCGACGAGTTCCGCCCAGACCTTCCGGTACTGGTCGTTTTCGTACTGCCGCCCCATCGCGATCGTGAGCGCGGTCACCCAGGGCGTCGGGTCTTCGGGAGCGAGCCCGGCCGCCTCGTGCACGGCCTCCTCGGCCTGCTCCAGCACCCGGAAGAACGCGGCGAACTGCTCCTGCGTGACGTGCTTCGCCTGCAGTGAACTGCGCACCTCCCAAGCCACGTCCACCAGTGACGCCGCGTTGACGAGCACGGCGCCGGGGTCGCCGGGGCGGGCCTTCCGCCACGCGCGCAGCCACTCGTCGTCCTTCGCGGCGGCCTCGCCGAGCGCGCCGGTCACCTGATCGCGGCGAGCCCAGTTCCCCCGGGTCGACGCCAGCAGCGCGGCGGCGCCTTCCCATTCGCCGCGGGCGGTCGACTCCTGCACGGCGAGGATCTCCGTGTCGGTCCAGTACTCCTTGGCCGACACCTCGCTGTCGGCCAGGAGACCCCAGCGCGTGACGTCCGGGATCCTGCCCTTGAACTTGGGCTTCTCCGGCGGCAGCAGCGCGGCGAACTCCTCCGGCGTCAGCACATTGTTGAGTTCGTCGATGCTGACGCCGCGCCGCTTCGCTTCCTTCATCACGGCGAAGACAGCCTTGCGTTGACGGGATTTGAGCAGCCAAAGCATGGAAACTCCTTAAGAGCGAACGAGAGTGAGGGCCGGCCGATAGCCGGCGGGCACTCCGGCGGCTGTCAGCAGCGCGCGCAGCGGCGCGGTGTCGGATTCGGCCGCGGTGGCCTGGTCGAGCGCGGGTTCCAGCCGGTCTTCCAGCGGCTCGTCGACGGCGAACGGAGCCGGCCCGGACCACGAAAGCGACCATCGTCCCGCGCCGACGTCGGTGAGCGCCGCGTGGACGACCACCGTCAGCCGCCGGCGGACCGAGACGACGGCGAACTCCCGGCGGGCGCGCGGACCGGCGCCGGCGGGTGGCTCCGGATCGGGATCGGCCAGTTCCTCGTGCCTGCCCGCGTCGAGCAGGTCCAACGCCATGTCGAGGGTGCGTTCGCCCAGGACCTCGGCGGCCGCTTCGGCGGCGGCGTGACGGCGGCCGATGGCGACCAGCGACTGCCAGTCCGTCCGCCGCTTGGTGTGCGCCTCGTCGGAGAAGACGGTGAACAGCGCCTCGTCGAGCATCTTCTCGGCGCCGGTCAGCAGTTCGGTCGCCGGACGTTCGCCGCCGGGACGGACCGGGATCCGGGCGCCCGCTTCGAGCGTCGCGACCCGGTCCCGGGTGGCCGGATGCGTGTCCCAGCGCGACGTCTCGTCCTCCGACGGGTTCCGGCGGATCTCCTCCATCTGCTCCGCCCTGGTCGGGTCGGTGAGCAGCGCGCGGTAGCCCTCGCCGAACCGGTCCGGGAGGTAGCCCGCGTCCCAGCCGATCGAGGCGTAGTTGTTCATGAAGAACCGCCAGGTGACGGCCAGCGCTTCGATCTCGCGCAGGGCCGACGTCGCCGCGTCGGTGCCCGCGAGCCGTGCCGAGACGGCGTCGGCCGCGAGCTCCTGAGCCCGGCAGACGCTCATCGAGACGGCGAAGTACAGCTTCGCGTACTGCTTGAAGAGCCAGCCGACGAAGCGCTCGAAATAGCCGTCGCGGTCGAGGCCGCCGACCACCCGCGCGATCGACTTGCGCCCGCGATAGGTCACCGCGGCGAAGCGGGTGTCCTTGTTGCTGTAGTGCCCCAGTTCGTGCGCGAGCACGGCGCGGAACTGGTCCTGGCGCAGGCCCATGATCAGCGGGACACCGATGATCATGCGGCGGCGCAGCACCCGCAGCCCGAGCCACGAGGTGCGCTCGGTGACCGCGGCGTTGACGTCCGGATCGAGGTAGATCTCGTCCGGTGGGCGGGTGCCCGCCTCGGCCGCCAGCTCCCGGACCAGCGCCCAGAGCGCGGGCTGGGACTCCGGCGTCACCTGGACGCCGGGTACGTCGTCGTCGGTCACCCGCTCGACCGTGAGCAGGGTCTTGAGCAGGATCCAGCCGACCGGAACGGTGATGATGCCGAGCTTCACCGCCGCGATGACGTTGTGCTGCAAAGCCAGTACTTCGAGTGTCACGATCCCGCCCACGAACGCGAGCACGAGCAGCGGGAACCCCGCCAGCAGGACGGCAGCGAGCAGCCCACGAAAAGACTTCACTGTGAAACGGACCTTCCCCAGAGTTGGTGTACCCCCGACACCGAGCGCTCATTGTGCCCGAAGCGCCTCTCATGGCCGATCACTTTTCGAGTACGATCGAAGACTTCGGGATGAACATCACCCCGGGCCTCCGCTGTCGCATGTGGACTGTCCATTGTGGAGCCGGTTAATTGCCTTGTCCGGTTCGCCCCAGCGGTGCATTCTCAACGGCGACAAAACGTTTTCCACGAAGGGAAAGTCATGTACACGGCGGTCGAAGGCTCGCGGGTTCCGATCCGGATGTGGGCGGACCCCGCATCGGTCGAGGACCAGGCCATGCGGCAGCTGCACAACGTCGCCAACCTGCCGTGGGTGCACGGCGTCGCGGTCATGCCCGACGTCCACTACGGCAAGGGCGCGACCGTCGGCAGCGTGATCGCGATGCGCGACGCGGTGTCCCCGGCCGCCGTCGGCGTGGACATCGGCTGCGGGATGAGCGCGGTGCGGACCTCGCTCACCGCCGCCGACCTGCCCGACGACCTGCTGAAGCTCCGCCGCCGGATCGAATCGGCCGTCCCGGTCGGGTTCGGCCTGCACAAGACCCCGGTGAACCCGGCCAAGGTGCACGGTGTCGGTGGCTGGGACGCCTTCTGGAAGTCCTTCGGAGACCTGCATCCCGGCGTCCAGGAACTGCACGACCGCGCGTCGCGCCAGATCGGGAGCCTCGGCGGCGGCAACCACTTCATCGAGGTCTGCCTCGAACAGGGCGGCGAGGACGAAGGCCGCGTGTGGCTGATGCTGCACTCCGGTTCGCGCAACATCGGCAAGGAACTCGCGGAACGGCACATGGCCGTCGCGCGGAAGCTGCCGCACAACGCGGATCTGCCGGATCCGGACCTCGCGGTCTTCGTCGCGGGCACGCCGGAGATGCAGGCGTACCGGCGCGACCTGTTCTGGGCGCAGGACTACGCGGCGCGCAACCGCGCCACCATGGTCGCGCTCGTGAAGCAGGCGCTGAAGGACGTCGTCCCGCAGACGACGTTCGACGACGCGATCAGCTGTCACCACAACTACGTCGCCGAGGAGACCTACGACGGCGTCGACCTCCTGGTGACCCGCAAGGGCGCGATCCGCGCGGGTTCGGGTGACCTCGGGATCATCCCGGGCAGCATGGGTACCGGTTCGTACATCGTGCGCGGCCTCGGGAACGCGTCGTCCTTCCAGTCCGCGTCGCACGGGGCGGGCCGCCGGATGTCGCGGAACAAGGCCAAGAAGCTGTACACCGCCGAAGACCTCGCCGCGCAGACCGCCGGCGTGGAATGCCGCAAGGACTCCGGCGTGGTGGACGAGATCCCGGCCGCGTACAAGGACATCGAAACGGTGATCAAGGCGCAGACGGACCTCGTCGAGGTGGTCGCGCACCTCAAGCAGGTCGTCTGCGTGAAGGGCTGAAACGTGGGTGGTGTGCCGGGGAACCCGACATACCACCCACGTTTCTCGCTACTGTGGTCTTCATGAAGAGGTTGGGAATCGCGGCGCTCCTGGCGGCCGCCGGGCTCGCGCTGGCGGGCTGCAGCGAGGTCACGAACGCCGTCGATCAGACGAACAAGGCCGCGACGAAGGTCGGCGCCTGTGCCGAGGCGCTCAGCCTCACCGACCTCAATCCGGACCCGGCGACGATCAAGGAACGCGCCGCGGACAAGGAGAAGCGCCTGCGTGAGCTGGCGAACAGCGTCGGCGAGCAGAACGTCGCGAGCGCGCTCACCGGCATGGCCGATTCGTATCTGCAGGTGCAGAAGGAGAACATCCAGGACGCGGGCAAGATCGCGGACTGGACCAAGCGCAACCTCGACCAGGTCGAGGCCCTCCGCAAGGTCTGCGCCTAGCCCCCTTTCGCATTTCGTCCTCTGAATGCGGTAGTTGGTATCGCCAACGACCGCGTTCAGAGGACGAAACGCATCAGGAGGAGGTGAGCGCGGGCACCTGGGCGGGCGTACGGGACCGGCGCCAGAACAGGCCGGCCGAAGCGATCGCCAGCGCGCCCAGCGCCGAGGCCGCGAACCCCCAGCCGGGGCTCGAATGGTCGATCACGAACCCGATGATCGGGCTTCCGATCGCCAGCCCGATCCGGCTGGCCGCGTCCAACAGGCCCATCGCCTCGCCGCGCACCCGCGGCGGCGCCGCCGCGCTGACCGTCTCCGTGCTCGCGGCGAGCGTCGGCGCGCACAGCACGTTGCTCGGGAAGAGCACGATCGCCAACAGCCACCACGGGTGGTCGATCAGCCCGACCGGCAGCGTCAGCACCGCTAGCAGCACCATCAGCGTGCCCTGCGAAAGCGACCGCCGGACCGCGCCGTGGATCGCCCCGCCGAGCACGGACGCGACGCACATGAACGTGATCAGCAGGCCCGACCAGGCGATGTCCCCGCTCGCGCGCAGTGTCGCCAGCGCCGCGAGCTCCATTCCGACCAGGCAGAACAGCGCGCCCGCGGCGATGAACATCGCCATCACGAGCCGTCCGGTGAGCCAGCTCCGCACGCGCGGCCGCTCCCCGGTGAACACCTCGGCGTCGGCTTCGGCGCGGATCGGCGGGTTCTGCCGGTAGATCAGCGTCGCCGAAAGCGCGAAGCAGACCCCGATACCGGTGAGCGCGTAGACCGCGGGCAGCTGCGTGATCGCCATGATCCCGGCCGACGGCCCGATCATGAACGACGCCTCCACCAGGATCGTGTCCAGCGAGTAGGCCGCTCGCCGCTGCTCCAGCGGCACGAGCGCGGTGAGCACCAGCCGCGCGAGCGTCCCGGCGGGCACCGACAGCACACCCGCGGGGAGCGCGACCGCGAGCAGCACCTGATACGGCAGATGCGGCGCGCTGATCCAGAACGTCGACGAGGCCACCCCGCAGATCGCGACCACCGGCCGCAGCCCGTAGCGGTCGACGTACCGGCCGACGAGCGGCGCCCCGATCGCGCTGCCGAGCGTGGTGGCGGCGCCGATCAGCCCGGCCGCGCCGTAGCCGCGGCCGAGGTCGTTGACCACGTACAGCGTCATCGTCACGCCCATGGCCGTCATCGGGAGCCGGGCCAGGAACATCAGCAGCATCGAGCTGGGAACTCCGGGCACGGCTAACACGCGACGATACGGAGCGAGGGCCATACGTCCGATGAGAACGTAACTTGGTACGCGCGTGCAAGTTTTTTTCGCGAGGTACGGGTCACCCGGTCCGGGGGGTTTTCTTGACTGATTCCAGATTAAGCGAGAGGGTGGTGGGGACTGACCGCTCACCACCACGAACCAGGAGGCACCGGCGTGACCCTGCCGACCACGAACAACGTGGGCATCCCCGTCGCGAGCGACAACGACTCCCTGACGGTAGGCGCCAACGGCCCGATCCTGCTCCAGGACCACTACCTGATCGAGAAGAACGCCCAGTTCAACCGCGAACGGGTGCCGGAGCGCGTCGTCCACGCCAAGGGCGGCGGTGCGCACGGCTTCCTCGAGGTCACCGAGGACGTCAGTCAGTTCACGAAGGCCGCGCTGTTCCAGCCCGGCGTGCGCACCGAGAGCCTGGCCCGCTTCTCGTCGGTCGCCGGCGAGAACGGCTCTCCCGACACGTGGCGCGACCCGCGCGGCTTCGCGGTGAAGTTCTACACCTCCGAGGGCAACTACGACCTCGTCGGCAACAACACCCCGGTGTTCTTCATCCGCGACCCGATCAAGTTCCCCGACTTCATCCACTCGCAGAAGCGCCGCGCCGACAACCACCTGCGCGACCACGACATCCAGTGGGACTTCTGGACGCTGCGGCCCGAGTCCGCCCACCAGGTCACCTGGCTGATGGGCGACCGCGGCATCCCGTCGAACTGGCGGGAGATGGACGGCTTCGGCTCGCACACCTACCTGTGGGAGAACGCCGGCGGCGAGAAGTTCTGGGTCAAGTACCACTTCAAGACCGACCAGGGCATCGGCTACCTGTCGCAGGCCGACGCGGACCGCATCGCGGGCGAGGACTCCGACTACTACATCCGCGACCTGTTCAAGAACATCAAGCAGGGCAACCACCCGAGCTGGACGCTGTACGTCCAGGTGATGCCGTACGCCGAGGCCGCGGACTACCGCTTCAACCCGTTCGACCTGACCAAGGTGTGGCCGAAGGGCGACTACCCGCTGATCAAGGTCGGCCGCTGGGTGCTCGACCGCAATCCGGCGAACTACTTCGCGGAGATCGAGCAGGCCGCGTTCGAGCCGTCCAATCTCGTGCCGGGCATCGGCCCGTCGCCGGACAAGATGCTGCAGGGCCGTCTGTTCGCGTACCCGGACGCGCACCGCTACCGGATCGGCGCGAACTACACGCAGCTGCCGGTCAACGCGCCGAAGTCCCCGGTGAACAGCTACTCGCGTGACGGCGCGATGCGCTACAACAACCCGGGCGACCCGGTGTACGCGCCGAACTCCTACGGCGGCCCGCACGCGAGCGCGGAGATCGCCTCCGAGACCGCTTCGGGCTACGGCGTCGAGGACGAGGTCATCCGGTCGGCGTACAAGCTCCACGCCGAGGACGACGACTTCGGCCAGCCGGGCACGCTCGTCCGCGAGGTGATGGACGACGCGCAGCGCGAGCGGCTCGCGAGCAACATCATCGGCCACGCTTCGAACGACGTCTCGCAGCCCGTGCTGGAGCGCGTCTTCGAGTACTGGCGGAACGTCGACAAGGACCTCGGCGACAAGGTCGCGGACGCCTTCCGCAAGTAAAGGACCTCTCTTCGAGAGGCCGCTCCCACCACGGAACGCCCCCGGTGCGCGCACCGGGGGCGTTCCCATGTCCCCACTCGCATGTGAAACCAGAAGTGGGCGTGGCGTGCGTGGGGGACACCCCGAGTGGAGCAGTGCGACACGCCTGTCCGACGGAGTGATGAAGCCAAACGATCACCGTTTACGCCGGTGTGGGTGAACGAGCGGCTCCACGGTGGAGGTCGGTCACGGATGGTCATAAATCGGCGGGAAAAGGATGATCTTCAGGGGGAAGCACAAGATTTCGACGTTAATCAATTGCGGGGGTCTTCCCCGGGAATGAATCCGGCACGTAAGGGTTAGAAATCGGTTCCAACCGGTGATCGGGTGGTGTTCGGCCGATACGGCGGGTATCGATTTACCTCGTCAGGTCCCAGAGGCCAGGAGGTAAGGAATGAAAGGCAACATTGCCCGGATGATTGCCGTGGTCGCCACCGGCAGTCTGTTGGCGGTGGCCTCGGCCGGCGCCGCGACGGCTGGTACCGATGGTGGAAAGGGTTCGTCGAACACGCAGGCGCTCGCCGCGCAGGTGCTGCAGATGCGGGACGGCCTCACCAAGGTGGCCTACGCCGGTGACGTCGCCAAGACGCGGGCCGACTTGGACAAGCTGAGCCCCGTCCTCGGTGACATCGCCGCGGGCAAGCGCTACCAGATCCAGACCGAAACGCAGAAGCTCGGCGACCTGGCCCAGGGTCGCTCCGTCGAGTCCAGCAGGCTGCTGGCCGACCCGACCGCGAAGGCGCGTCAGCTGCCGCCGCTGCCGGTGCCGATCCCGTCGCTCCCGGACCTTCCCGGACCGCTGAAGATCGTCAGCGACCTGGTGAAAGCCCTGCTCACGGCCGTGACCGGCATTCTCGCGGGCCTGCTCGGCGGACTTCCCGTCCCGCCGCTTCCGGTACCGCCCGTACCGCTTCCCACGCCTTAGGAGACCGAGGGAGTCGTCAGGTTCCGCCGTGCAGGGCGGCGGGCCACGAAATGGGGGCCGGGGCCCGGGTGGGGACATTTCTCCCCACCCGGGCTCTGGCCGTCACCGGGGCGCTAGGCCCACTCGCAGGGCGCCCGCCGCCTCGGCCGTCGCTTCACGGAACCGCCGCCCGACGCCGAGGAAGTTGAGGTACCCGTGGATCAGGTCCGGCTGGCGGCTGAGCGCCACCGGGACCCCCGCTTTCCGCAATTTCTCCGCGTAAGCCTCGCCCTCGTCGCGCAGCGGATCGAAACCGGCCGTCGCGATATACGCGGGCGGCAATCCGGAAACGTCGCCGTGCAACGGTGACAGTTTCGGGTTGTACAGATCGGTGCCCTTCGGCACGTAATGTCCCTCGAACCAGGTCATATCCGAATCGGTGAGGAACAGGTCCTCCGCGAACAATTCCCGGGAGCGGCGGCGCACGGTGAAATCGGTCGCCGGGTAGAACAGCAGCTGGAACGCCGGGACGCCGCCGCCGCGTTTCACCGCCTGTTGCGCCGTCACCGCCGCGAGGTTCCCGCCCGCGCTGTCGCCGCCGACGGCGATGCGCGCCGGATCGGCGCCCAGATCCCTCGCCTTCGCGAAGGCGTACTCGAACGCCGCGATCGCGTCTTCGGTGGCGCCGGGGAACCGTGTCTCCGGCGCGAGCCGGTATTCCACCGAAAGAACCCGCACACCCGCCTGTTTCGCCAGGTAGCGGACGCTGTTGTCGTGGGAGGCGCGGCTGCCGACCACCCAGCCCCCGCCGTGGAAGAACACGAGCAGCCCGGACGGGTCCGGCAGCCCGGCCGGGGTGTAGAGCGTGGCCGGCAGGTCGCCGTCACCCGTCGGGATGAGTAGTTCCCTGGTGGCGACCGGCTCGATCGTCGGTCCGCTCACCAGATGCCTGCTGGCCAAAAGCATGCTTCGCGATTCTTCGACGCTTCCCCGCACCAGCGATGCCTTCGCCAGCTTCTGCAGGCGAAGCAGGAGCTGGGCGTCCAACGCCAGTTCCTGTCCGTCCAGGCGTAGCGGCGGCCCGGCGATGGCCCGTCTGACCGGCCTCGGGAGCCAGAACGCCAGCTGCGAAAACGCGGCCTCGGCACGGATCTGGAGCGGTATCGCCATGCTTCCTCCTGGGGGCTTCCCGACAGGTTACTTTCGAGTAGGTATGCCGTCCAGCGGGAACGGGCTGTTGGGGCGAACGGGTGTGACGCAGACCTCCGTTCCAGATCCTGGTCCTCCACTTAAGTAGAGGGGTTAGCCTCGAAAGCGTGACTTCGACGAACTCGGTGCATGTCCTCGGTATCGGCGGCTCTCTGCGGGAGGGCTCGCAATCCGAGCGCGCGCTGCGGATCGCGCTCGGCGGGGCGGCCGAAGCGGGAGTCACCACCGAGCTGATCGCCGGACCCGAACTGGTTTTGCCGTTCTATGACACGGCTTTGGACGAGCGGCACGAGCGCGCCACGCGGCTGGTCGAAGCGATCCGCCGCGCCGACGGGATCGTCGTCGTCTCGCCCGGCTACCACGGGGCGCTGTCCGGCCTGGTCAAGAACGCCCTGGACTACGTCGAAGACCTGCGCGACGACGCCCGTCCGTATCTCGACGGCCGCGCGGTCGGCCTCGCCGCCGTCGCCTACGGCTGGCAGGCCGCGGTCACCACACTGGAACAGCTCCGCACGATCACGCACGCGCTGCGCGGCTGGGCCACCCCTTTGGGTGGTTCGATCAACACCGCGGAGACCAAGTTCGACGAAGCGGGCGGCGCCTCGGACGAGAAGAGCGTCCGCACCCTCCGCCTGATCGGAAGCCAGGTCGCCGAGTTCGCGCTGAGTCGCGCCGGTCACTAAGCCGTTTGTTCCGGTCATCGTCCGGGTAATTCCCGGACGTGATGCCTGCCATGGGGTGGCAAGGTTTCGCGGTTGCGGGACGTTGACACCGAAGAGACGCTCAACGGGGCGTGTCTTGAGACCAGGAGGTAGGCGAAGAATGGCTGAGGCTCTGTACACCGCTGTGGCCACTGCTCGCGGCGACGGCCGCAACGGTGAGGTCACGTCTTCCGACGGCGTCATCGACGAATCGCTGGCGATCCCGAAGGAGATGGGCGGCCCCGGCGGGGACAAGACGAACCCCGAGCAGCTCTTCGCCGCCGGCTACTCCGCCTGTTTCCACTCCGCGCTGCAGCTCGTCGCGCGCCAGGCGAAGGTGACGCTGGACGGCTCCACCGTGACCGCCGAGGTCAGCGTGCTCAAGCAGGGCGCGGGCTTCGGGCTCGGCGTGGCACTCAAGGTTTCGCTGCCCGGCCTGGAGCAGGCGCAGGCCGATCAGCTCGTCGAGCAGGCGCACCAGGTGTGCCCCTACTCGAACGCGACCCGCGGCAACATCGAGGTCGCCCTGTCCGCGACGGTCTGATCCCGGCCGCGGCAGGTCCATCCCGAACCGACTGATTTCTGAAAGGAAGACCGGAAAATGGGCAAGTCTCCGATCCAGAGTCCGTTGAGCGAAGCCGACAAGGAGATCACCGGTAACGCCTTGCAGGCCACGCTGGTGGATCTGGTGGACCTGTCGCTGATCGCGAAGCAGGCCCACTGGAACGTCGTCGGCGCGAACTTCCGCAGCGTGCACCTCCAGCTCGACGAGCTGGTCGACACCGCGCGCCAGTACGTCGACGAGGTCGCCGAGCGCGCCAACGCCATCGGTGTCTCGCCGAACGGGCAGGCGAAGGCCGTCGTGGAGAGCTCCGGCCTGCCGGACTACCCCGACAACTGGCAGTCCGTCGAGTCCACGGTCGCCGCGATCGTCGGCATCCTCGCGGCGCTGATCGAGCGGCTGCGCAAGCGCATCGACGAGACCGACAAGAGCGACCTGGTCACCCAGGACCTGCTCATCGCGATCACCCAGGAGCTCGAAAAGGCGCACTGGATGTGGCAGGCGCAGCAGGCCTGACCCTCACCCCTCGTGAGTGGTAAGGACGGTTCTAACCGTCCTTACCACTCACGAGCCGCTACGTTCGATCCATGGTGCTGCACAAGGGAACCGGCTCCGATCCGGACCGCAAGACCGGGGCCAACCCGCTGTACGCCGGCGCGTATCCCGCGCTCGCCGCGAACATCCGCCTCCCGCACGACAGCCTCGCCGAAGACCCGCTCCCGCCCGACACCGCGCTCCAATTGGTGCGCGACGAGCTGATGCTCGACGGGAACGCCCGGCTCAATCTCGCCACGTTCGTCACCACGTGGATGGAGCCGCAGGCCCGCGAGCTGATGGCCGAATGCGTCGACAAGAACATGATCGACAAGGACGAGTACCCGCAGACCGCGGAACTCGAGCGGCGCTGCGTGAACATCCTCGCCGATCTGTGGCACGCGCCCGATCCCACCGCGATCATGGGCTGCTCCACCACCGGTTCGTCGGAAGCCTGCATGCTCGCCGGCATGGCGTTGAAGCGCCGCTGGTCGAAGCTGGGCCGCACCGGCAAGCCGAATCTGGTGATGGGCGCGAACGTCCAGGTCTGCTGGGAGAAGTTCTGCGAGTACTGGGAGGTCGAGCCGCGGCTGGTGCCGATGGACGGCGACCGGTTCCATCTCACCGCCGACGAGGCGATCGCCCGCTGCGACGAGAACACGATCGGCGTCGTCGCGATCCTCGGGTCCACTTTCGACGGCAGCTACGAGCCGGTCGCCGAGATCGCCGCCGCGCTCGACGGCCTGGCGGAACGCTCCGGCTGGGACATCCCGGTGCACGTCGACGGCGCTTCGGGCGCGATGATCGCGCCCTTCCTCGATCCGGAGCTGAGCTGGGACTTCCGCCTGCCGAGGGTGGCGTCGATCAACACCTCCGGGCACAAGTACGGGCTCGTCTACCCCGGCGTCGGCTGGGTGCTGTGGCGCGACAAGGAGGCGCTGCCGGAGGAGCTCGTCTTCAACGTCAACTACCTCGGTGGCGACATGCCGACTTTCGCGTTGAACTTCTCCCGCCCCGGCGCCGAGGTGGCCGCGCAGTACTACACGTTCGTCCGGCTCGGCCGCGAAGGTTTCCGTGCCGTGCAACAGGCTTCGCGTGACGTCGCGACCCAGCTGGCGGACGGGATCGCCGAGCTGGGCCCGTTCCGGCTGCTGACACGCGGCGATCAGCTGCCCGTGTTCGCCTTCACGACGAAGCCGGACGTCGAGGGCTTCGACGTCTTCGACGTGTCACGACGGCTTCGCGAGCGTGGCTGGCTCGTCCCGGCGTACACGTTCCCGGAGAACCGGACCGATCTCGCGGTGCTGAGGATCGTGGTGCGTAACGGTTTCACCCACGACCTCGCCGATCTGCTGCTCGCCGATCTCCGCCGCCTGCTGCCCGAGCTCGATCACGGCCCGCGACCACGGACCGCGTTCCATCACTGAGCCGGGTGCCCTGCGTCACGCCGGATTTCCCCGGGCCCTACCGGCGCGTAACGTCGGGGGGTATGGGAGTCGCCGGAGACGAACGTCGTGCGTTGAGCGAGCTTTTCGAAGAGGTCGGCCCGGACGCGCCGACCCTGTGCGCGGGCTGGAAGACGCGGGATCTCGCGGCGCATCTGCTGGTCCGCGAGCGTCGGCCCGACGCGGCGCCCGGCATCCTGGTGCCCGCGCTCGCTTCGTACACGCAGCGGGTGCAGGACTCCTACGCCGCACGGCCGTGGTCCGAGGTCGTCGGCAAGGTCCGGTCCGGCCCCGCCTGGTACTGGCCGACGTCGATCGGCGCGGTCGACGAGCTGGCGAACAGCGCCGAGTTCCTGATCCACCACGAGGACGTCCGCCGGGGACAGCCCGGCTGGGAGCCGCGTCCGGCGGACTCCGCGCGGGACGCGGCGGCGTGGAAGTCGGCGAAGCAGGCCTCGAAGCTGAACCTGCGGAAATCACCGGTCGGCGTGATCCTTAAGACCCCCGAAGGCCGCGAAGCGCGGGTGAAGGAAGGCCCGGACACGGTGACGGTGATCGGCGCGCCGATCGAGCTGCTGCTGTTCGTCTTCGGCCGTGACGCCGCCAGGATCACCTTCGAAGGTGACGCCTACGCCGTCGACCGTCTGCGGAAGCACGACCGCGGGCTTTAGAGTTCCGCCCATGCCGATGATCAGTGTTTCGATGTTCCCCGGCCGCACGGCCGAGCAGAAGCAGGCCCTCGTGCGCGAGGTGACCGACGCCTTCGTCCGCACCTGCGGCGGCAACCCCGAAGGCGTCTGGGTGACCATCAACGAGATTCCCGCCGAACACTGGGCGTCCGGCGGGACTCTCTTCTCCGAACGCTGACCCCGTTCGCCGGGGTCAGCGAAGCCCGACGGCCCGCAGCGCGAAGAACACCTCGATCGCGGTCTGCTTGATCGTCTCGGCGATCACCAGCGACCCGTGGCCCGCGTCGAACCGGTAGAACTCGAACGGGATCTCCCGCTTCGCGAGCCTGTCGAGGTAGTTCTCGACCTGCCGGATCGGGCAGCGCGGGTCGTTGTCCCCGGCGAGCACCAGCACCGGCGCCGTTACGGCCTCGACATAGGTGATCGGCGAGCATTCCCGGTACACCGCCGGCACCGTCTCCGGCGAACCGCCGAACAGCGCCCTGTCGAACGACCGGAGCTGTTCCATCTCGTCCTCGTACGCGGCGACGTAATCCGCCACCGGCACCCCGGCGATCCCAGCCGCCCAGCGCGCGGGCTGGGTGCCCAGCGCCAGCAGGCTCAGGTACCCACCCCACGAAGCGCCGTTCACCACGCACTTCTCCGGATCCGCCAGTCCACTTTGGACGGCCCAGTCGTGCACGGCGGCGACGTCTTCGAGCTCGGTCAGCCCGGGGCGGCCTTCGATGGCGTCACGCCAGGCCGAGCCGTACCCGGTCGAACCGCGGTAGTTGACCTCGACGACGGCGAATCCGGCGTCGAGCCAGACGGCGCGATACGCGGAGAAGCGGTCCTCGTCGGCCGAATGCGGCCCGCCGTGCAAGGAGAAGACCGTCGGAAGCGGACCTTCGGGCGCGTCGGCCGGACGCGAGACCAGCGCGTGGATCTGCCCGCCGATGCCGTCGACGAACGCGTCCGTGACCGGGGCGGACTCCGGGGCACGCTCGCCCGGCGGTTCGAGGAGCACGGAGTCCTCGCCACTCGCTGTCCGCGCGCGCACCGCCGTCGGCTGCGCGGCACTGGACCACGAGTACTCGACCGTGCCGTCGGGCCGCACGCCCGCGCCGCCGATCCGGCCGGGCGGAGTGTCCAAAGAGGACAACTCGCCGGACGAGAGGTCGTACCGGTGCAGGGAACTGCGGCCTTGGTGGAAGTGCACGACCAGCAATGCCGTCGCGTCGGGATACCAGCCCGCAACCACCTCGCCGGGCAGATCCAGCTCGATCTCCTGCTCGGTGTCCGCGGCGGTGTCCCAGATCAGGAGCTCTTCGCGGCCGCGCCGCTCGTGCAGCACGAGCAACCGCTGATCGCCGGCGACCGGCGAGTACTCGAGCGCGCCGAGGCCTTTGCCCTCGCCGTCCCATTTGTCGGCGATCGTCGTGAATCCGTCGGTGGACAGGACACGCAGGGCGGGGTGGCGCGAATCACCGTGCTCGGAGTGGGAGATCGCGAGCAGCGACTCGTCGCGGGACAGCGAGGCGATCCCGGCGTCGTCTTCGTGGCGGTAGAAGGAGGTGGTCTCGCCGTCGATGTGGGCGAAGAGCTCGCTGCCGTCGTCGGTCGAGACGCCGACCGCGACCACCCGGGTGCCGATCTCGAGCCCGGCGGGGTAGCCGTCGTGGACGTCGGGCACCGCGCGCTCGGCGGCGGCGCCCGGCGCGAACGGTTCGCGGACCCAGGAGCCGAATTCGTCGCCGTCGGTGTCGTTGAACCACCAGATCCAGCGGCCGTCGGGGGACGGGGTGGCGTGCATCGTGCCGTTGGGCCGATCGGTGACGCGGCGGTGCTCGCCGGTCGACCGGTCCCAGGAGTAGACCTCCCAGACGCCGCTGGCGTTGGAGACGTAGACGTTCGCGTCGGGGGCGTCGATGGCCCACTCGGGGACCGAGATGCGCGGCGCGTGGAAGCGGGCCCGCCACCTGCTCTCGGCTTCGGCGTCGTCGAACAGGCGGTCCGGGACCGCCGCGGACGGATATTCAGTGCCTGACTGCGTGCTCACCCCTCGATCCTGCCACTCGGGAGCCGTACTGTGTGCGGGGTGCTGGAGGGAAACGCGCCACGCGCGCGGTCCGCGCGTCAGGCGGTCGAACGGGCCGTGTTCGCGCAACCGCTGTTCGGGCCGGGGATGGGGTGCGTCGACGTCGGCTGCGGGCCGGGTTCGATCACCCTCGGTATCGGCGACGGGCACAGAAAGTCCACAGTGGACTTCCTGGTGGCCGAGGCGTGCGCGCTGCCGTTCGCCGACGATTCCGTGGACGTGGTCTTCGCGCACGCCGTTTTCGAGTATCTGAAGGAGCCGGGTGCCGCGCTGGCGGAGTTCCGGCGCGTCCTCAGGACGGGCGGCACCCTCGCACTGTCCACATCGGACTGGAGCCGGGCGCGGCTGCGGCCGAAGACGGCGAACGTCGACGCCGCCCTCCGCGGCCACTATCTGCTGTGGCGCCGCGCCGGCGGTGATCCGTTCGCCGGGCGCTCGCTGCCCGCCGCGGTCGCGGCCGCCGGTTTCACCGACGTACGAACGAAAATCCGCTACCGCACGGACACGACGTACCGTGGGCTGGCGACGTCCGTGGAGGCGGGGCTGGTGACGGCGCTGGAAACCGCGACGACCCCGGACCGCGACCAGCTCGCCTCGGCCGCCCGGTCGGCGTGGTCGTGGGCGCGCTCGGGGGATGGGGATTTCGCGCAGTGCTGGACCGAGTTGCTCGCCACCCGCTGAGCGCTCCTTGCGGGGTTCCCAATGGCTCATTTGAGACCCTCAGCGTCTCAAATGAGCCATTGGGAACCCCTCGGCCTTCTGCCCCCTCGGTTGTCCACAGCCGCTCGCCGTTGTGGACTACTGACCTCGCCTGCCCCTCTTTCGCCCAGTCCCGACGCCCCTCGGCGATACGCTGGACCCGGGGTCGCCCCCCCCTGGGAGTGGCGGGGGCTGCGCGGGACATCTGGCTCCAGTCGCGCGGAAGCCCGCAACGCGAAAGAGCCTTGCTCGCAAAAGCGAGCAAGGCTCTTTCGATCTTGCGTCGGGGTGGCGGGATTCGAACCCACGACCTCCTCGACCCGAACGAGGCACGCTACCAAGCTGCGCCACACCCCGGATACTTCTTAGCGGGTCGAGGAGAAGTTTAGCGGACGGTGTTTCGGGCTTTGCGGGGGGCTGCTTTCCGGTGGTTCTCGCTGGTCGTACCCCGTGGGACGAGGGTCAGCAGGCTCGCCTCGGGCGGGCACGCGAAGCGGACCGGGGCGTACGGCGAGGTGCCCAGTCCCGCGGAGACGTGCAGCCACATCTGGGCGCCCCAGCGGGAGGCGCCGCGGGCGCGGGTGCGGTCCAGTTCGCAGTTGGTGACGAGCGCGCCGTAGCCGGGGACCCGGAGCTGCCCGCCGTGCGTGTGGCCCGCGAGGACGAGGTCGTAGCCGTCGCCGGCGAACTCGTCGAGCACGCGGGGCTCCGGCGAGTGCGTGACGCCGATGCGGACGGCGGCCGCGGTGTCCACGGGGCCCGCGATGTCGGCGTAGCGGTCGCGGTGGAGGTGCGCGTCGTCGACGCCGGCGGTGAACACGTACTGGTCGGCGACCTCGATGGTGCGCCGGACGTGGGTGAGGTCGTTCCACCCGTGTTCGACGAAGGCCGCGCGGAGGTCGCGCCACGGCAGGTGCTCGCCGTGGATGCGCTTCTTCTTGCCCTTCGGCATGAGATAGCGCGCGGGGTTCTTCGGCTTCGGCGCGTAGTAGTCGTTGCTGCCGAAGATGAACACGCCGGGCCGGTCCAGCAAGGGGCCGAGCGCGCGCAGCACGGACGGGACGGCCTGGTGATGTGACAGGTTGTCACCGGTGTTGACGACGAGGTCCGGTTCGAGTTCGTCGAGCGCCGCTACCCAGCGTTGTTTGCTCACGTGCCCGGGCAGCATGTGCAGGTCCGAAATGTGGAGGATCGTGAAGGGCTTCGCCCCTGCCGCGAGGACCGGGAGCTCCGCGGTGCGAAGCGTCCACCGGCGCCTTTCGATACCGACCGCGTAACCGAGGGTCGCGGCTCCCAGGGCGACGGTTCCCACGGCCAAGCGCCGTACCGTCGCCCCCGAAGTGCTTTCGTTACTGAGCGTGCTCACAATGTCCAGTTTACGTGCTCTCCGGTGGTGATCGTCCGCCCCCATTCCGGCGATCTCGGCAAATCGCTGGAATGGCCTCTTTTCTTCACCTTCCGTGGTCGGCGCGGAGTGTCGCGATCGACCGACATGGTCTCGTCGACCGCTGTTCCCCGTTAGGCCGCCGCGCAGTCACTCAAAGTTAGAGTGACGTGACACATCGTGATTTGCGCTGGTGAATACGGCTTCAGCGCTGCCGATCGTATTTCGGTGGGGTACCCGTCTGCTCGCCAGTGATTCCGGCCGGCCGTTGCCACAGTACGACAACGAGGCGGCACAGGGCGATGACCGCGCCGGGGCCGAGGATCGCTGACCACAGTCCGACGATGCCGGGTATGGCCGGCTGGCGAGGTAGATGGACACGACGAACGCGGGAATGTAGACGAGGAATACTCCGGTCACATCAACCCCTTCGCTTCGGCTGTCGGCGAGGGGGCGACCGGAGCAGGCCTCGGCATGTCAGTCGGGAGTCAGCGTCCGCCGCCCATGTACTTCGGGTCCGGAGCCGGCAACGGCAGCGGTTCCTGGCCTTCGAGGATCTTCGACATCGCCCCGAACCAGGTCTGCGCCGGCGTCTTCCCGCCGAACATGTTTTCGCAACCGCGAGTGGTCACGTTACCCGGGCCGAGGTAGCACAGGCCGCCGTTTCCACCCTTCGGACGGAACACCATCGCCGCGCCCGCGAGCTGCGGGGTGGCGCCGAGGTAGGTCCCCGAGCCGTTGCTCTGCGTCGTCCCGGTCTTGCCAATAACCGGACGGTTCCACCGGGCGCCGTTCGCGGCGCCGAACGAGGTCCCGCCGGGCTGGCTGTCCCTGCTCATCCCGACCGCGAGGGTGTTGGCGAGACCTTCGGGCACCACCTGCTCGCAAGCGGCTTCCTTGACGGGCACCGGCTTTCCGTCCCGGTCGGTCACGCCGGCCAGCGGGGTCGGCGGGCACCAGACGCCGCCGCTCATGATCGTGGCGCCGACGTTCGCCAGCTCCAGGCCGCTCAGCGGAGCCGGGCCGAGGGTGAACGACGCGTTCCCGGCCCAACCGGGCCGCGGGCCGAAGGCTTGCAGCTGGCTGGTGTTGGCACCGGGATTGTCGGACTTCGGATCCACCGCGCCACCGCCGAGGTTGCTGGCCATGGTGTCGCGCATGCCGAGTTTGCGGGCCATCTCCACGATCGGCCCCGTGCTCCCGATCTTCTCTTCGAGGGCCACGAACGCGGTGTTCGGCGAGGTCGCCAGCGCCTGCTGCATCGACATGCTGCCGCCCGCCGGGTTGTAGTCACCCGCGTTGCCCAGGCAGTACCAACGGGAGCGCAACGGCGGCCCGGTCGGCGCGCACTTGGGGCCACCACCGGCGAAGATGTGCGAGGTGTAGAAGTCGGGCACCGGCAAGGGAGAGTTGATCCCGGCCACGCCTGCTTCCAGTGCCGCCGCGGCGGTGAAGACCTTGTACGCCGAGCCCGCACCGCCGGTGTTGTAGACGCCGGAAGGCAACGCGAACGTCGTCTGTCCCTGGTCTTCGTGCAGCCCGTAGTCGCGGTTCGCCGCCAGCGCGACGACCTCATGCCGCTGTTTGCCCGGCTTCACCAGGGAAAGCGTGTTCGCGACGTTGTCCTGCGTCTTCTTGACCTGGGCTTCGGCCGACATCTTGGCCTCGTGGTTCGCCCGTTCGTCCAAAGTGGTCTTGATCTGGTAGCCGCCGGTGTAGAGATCGTCCTTCGTCATCCCGGACTTGAGGAGATAGTCCTCGACGTACTGGCAGAAGAAACCGTTCTCCGTGCCGGCGCCGGTGCAGTTCGACGCGGGCTTCTGCGGGCCGCCTTCGACTACGCCGAGCGGCTCGGCCTTGAAGCGTTCGGCGTCCACCTTCGCGAGCTTCTGGTTGTCGACCATGCGGTCCAGCACCAGGTTGCGCCGCTCGGTCGCCTTCGCGGGGCTCTTCCATGGGTCGTTGACGATCGGGTTGTTCACCAGGCCGGCCAGCAACGCCGCCTGCGGCACCGTGAGCTTCTCGACGGGCGTGTTGAAGTACGCGTTCGCGGCCGCGCCGACCCCGTAGATCTCACGCGAGAACTCGACGACGTTCAGGTAGCCGGTCAAGATCTGCATCTTGTTCAGCTTGGTTTCCAGCTGGATCGCGATCCGGGCTTCCTTCAGCTTCCGGGCGACCGACTGTTCCTGTGCGCGCTTCTGGCCCGGCTTGTCGTCCCGGTAGACGACGTTGATCAGGTAGTTCTTGACGTACTGCTGGGTCAGCGTCGACGCGCCCTGCGTGTCCCCGCCGGTGCTGTTGCTGACCGCCGCGCGCAGCGTGCCCTTCCAGTCCACCCCGTTGTGCTCGTAGAAGCGCTTGTCCTCGACCGAGATCAGCGCCCACTTCATGGCGTCGTTTATCTGGGTCTCGGTGGTCGGGATGCGGTACTGCTTGTACAGCGTCGCGATCTGCTTGCCGGTGTTGTCCGTGATCGTCGTCACCAAGGGCGGCGGGATGTCCGCTAGGTCCGAAGATGTCTTGTCGACGGTCTCGCTCGCCTGGTTCGACAGCACCCCCGCGGCACCCGCCACCGGGAACAACATCCCCGCGACCAGCACCCCCGCGAGCACACAAAGGCCAATGAGCTTCAGCAGACCGTCCGTTTTGCGCACGCGGACCAGGGTACGCGGATCCCGTTAGCCCACCGTGACGTCACCTCGCTGTAAGTGCGGATTCGGTCACGAAAGCGACCCCATGAGGTGACGGCTGGTAGTCGGAGGCATTCTAGGGCTTGGCGGAGGGAACCGAGGGCCCTTACAGTCCGTCAACGTCTCACGTATGAAAAAGCCGACAGACGGGTGAGTGCGAGCGGCAGTCGCATTCGGCCGAACGGAGGCACCGGCACCGGGGAGGTGTCGGCTCAACCGACGTGAGCACACAGGGAGACACGCTCATGGGGGCAGGAGCGCAGGCTTTTCGTCCCCCCGTGGTGTGTCGAACACCAGGGTAGGGAGCTGGGGGTATGGAAACCAACCAGTCGAGCTGGCGAGTCAATGCGTCGTGCCGCGACACCGATCCGGACGGCTTGTTCGTCCGGGGGGCGGAACAGAACCGGGCCAAGGCGGTCTGCCTCGGTTGCCCGGTCAGGACGGAATGCCTCGCCGAAGCGCTCGATGGCCGGATCAACTTCGGCATCTGGGGAGGTATGACCGAACGGGAACGGCGGGCGCTGCTGCGGCGGCGGCCGGACGTTTCCAGCTGGGCGGACCTGCTTGAAGCGGCGAAGCGCAGTTTCACCGGGATCGACGAAGAGGAAGACGTGCGCGTCCGAGTCTCGTGATCAAGGTTCCGTGAGTGACCCCTTCCCTGAGTCCAAGGTAGGGAAGGGGTCCTTCACGGAGACTCAGGACTGGGTGGCGAGCCTGGTTCCGATGTCGCGCAGGCCTTCGAGATCGTGCACGTCACTGGGGAGCGCGGGCACCCGCACCAGCGGGACCTCGGGATGCGCCCGCGTGAACCTGGCGAGCAGCCGCGTCTCTCGATCGGCCAGCGCGACCCGGTCCGCGTGCAGGCGAAGGACGGCTTCGGCCAGCGGAGCGCTGGTCTCGCCCTTCGCGAGCTGCTCGGCGGCCGCGATGGCTTCGGCGCTCGACAGCGGGGCGAGCACCGGATGTGTCCGGTTCGCGACCAGCCCCGCCAGCGGCATGCTCTCTTCCGAAAGCCGCTCCACGAAATAGGACGCCTCGCGCAGCGCGTCCGGCTCCGGCGCGGCCACCACGAGGAACGACGTCCCGCCGGACCGCAGCAGTTCGGAGGTCTTGCGCGCGCGTTCGCGGAAACCGCCGAACATGCTGTCGAAGGCCTGCATGAACGCCGAAGCGTCCGTCAGCAGCTGGCCGCCGATGATCGTCGAGACGGCCTTCGCGAACATCGAGAACCCGGCGTTGACCACCTTGCGCAAGCCCCAGCCGCCCGCCTTGGCGGGGCCGGTGAGCAGCCGGATCATCCGGCCGTCGAGCGCGGTCGAGAGCCGCGTCGGCGCGTCGAGGAAGTCCAGCGCGGACCGGCTCGGCGGTGTGTCGACGATGATCAGATCCCACTCGTCGGTGGCCGCGAGCTGCCCCAGCTTCTCCATCGCCATGTACTCCTGCGTGCCGGAGAACGACGTGGAAATGGTCTGGTAGAACGGGTTCTGCAGCAGCTGCTCGGCGCGTTCCGGGCCGGCGTGCACGCGCACCATGTCGTCGAAGGTGCGGCGCATGTCGAGCATCATCGCCCACAGCTCGCCCTTGGGCTCGAAGCCTTCGACCTGCACCTGCTTCGGGTGATTGCCCAGTTCGCGCAGGCCGAGCGCCTGCGCCAGCCGCCGCGCCGGGTCGATGGTGAGCACCACCGTCTGCCGCCCGCGTTCGGCCGCGCGCAACGCGAGCGCCGCCGCGGTGGTCGTCTTGCCGACCCCGCCGGAACCGCAGCACACGATGACCCGGCTCTCCGGATCGTCGATCAGCTTGTCGACCTCCAGGACGTCCGACATCAGCGCACCCCCTGCTCGGTCAGCGCTTCGGCGAGGTCGTAGAGCGCCGCGACGTCGACGCCGTCAGTCAGATCCGGCAGTTCGAGGCCCGGCAGGTCCGCTTCGGATAGTTGCTCGCGGGCGCGCTGCTCGGCCGCGACCCGCACGGCGTGCTCGACGGTCTCCTCGACGAGCGCGTCGAGAGTGCTTTCGGGCAGGTCGAGACCGGCCGACGCGAGCCCGGCGCGGACGCGCGAGGCGTCGACACGGCCGTCCGCGGCGGCGGTCACCGAGCGGGCGGGCAGCCGGGGCGGGCGGACCCGGTTCACCAGCACGGCGCCGGGGCGCAGGTCGGCGCCGTCGAGTTCGGCGACCGCCTCGACGGTCTCCCGCACCGGCATCTCTTCCAGCAGCGTCACCAGGTGGACCGCGGTCTCACCGGAGTGCAGCAGCCGCACGACGCCGTCGGCCTGGCCGCGGATCGGGCCGGTCTTGGCGAGATCGGTCAGCGCCTTGGTGACGTCGAGGAACTTCACGACCCGGCCGGTGGGCGGCGAGTCGACGACGACGGCGTCGTAGGTGTGGCGGCCGTCCGATTCGGTGCGGCCGACGCATTCCTTGATCTTCCCGGTGAGCAGGACGTCGCGAAGGCCCGGCGCGAGCGTGGTCGCGAACTCGATCGCGCCCATCCGCCGCAGCGTCCGCCCCGCGAAGCCGAGGTTGTAGAACATCTCGAAGTATTCGAGCAGCGCGGCCTCGACGTCGATGTGCAGGGCGCGCAGTTCGCCGCCGCCGGGGACGGCCGCGATGCGCTGCTCCGCGTACGGGAGAGGCTCGGTGTCGAAGAGCTGGGCGATGCCCTGGCGGCCTTCGACCTCGATCAGCAGCACTCGGCGCCCGCCCTTGGCGAGCGCGAGGCCCAGCGAGGCGGCGAGCGTGGTCTTGCCCGTCCCGCCCTTACCGGTGACGAAATGCAGCCTGGCTCTCGCGAGTTCGTCGGTCCAGCCGGCAAGGGGTGTGCTCACCGGTCCCACCCTAATTGAGCGATCAGCCCGCCAGCATCATGACGCCGAGCGCGGCCACGACCAGTCCTGCGACGCACCAGGTCAGGACGCCGGGCAGCACCGTGAGCATCACCACACCGAGCAGCAGGAGGGCGACGAAGGCCACCGCGCCGGTGACCGCGACCGTCGCCGAGCTGTCCGTGCGGTCCCGTGCCTTCGCCATCAGGACCAGCACCAGCGGCAGCCCGGCGGCGGCGAGCAGGACGGTCGCGATCACACGCCAGGTCTCCACCGGCCCACCGTAGCGCCGCCGAACGCGCGTGAAGGCCCCCTTCCCTCGGCTCAGCCGAGGGAAGGGGGCCTTCACGCGCTTCGGTCAGCTCCCGATGGGGGTCGCGGGCACGCAGGGGACCGGCTTCGCATGCGCCGGGTCCAGCGCGTTGAGGACGTGCCCGGCGGCGTTGCGGTCCGCGGCGACACCGGCGTGCTCGGCCAGGTCCAGCAGACAGCTGTCCTGGAGCACGATGTTCTTCACGTTCGGGCCGGAGCCCATGCCGCTCGTGTACGGGACGACGGCTTCGTCGTAGCGGGTCATGATGTTCGTGTAGGTCACGCCAGGCTGGAAGACGCCGTTGCCCGAGCGCAGCTTCGTGAGGAACTCCGAACCGCGCAGGAACTGGCGGCACGAACCGCAGAGCGGGTCGAGGATGCCGTTGAACCCGGGCGCGAGCCCCAGCGCGCCGGCGAGCGCGTAGAGATGCGAGGCGCCGAACAACGTCGTGCCGTTCCAGAGCGGGGTCAGGCTGACGTACTTGTCCACTTTGGACGCTCCGCCGAGGAACTTCACATAGTAAGAAGGCATCAGCGTGCCTTCGGAATGCCCGAGGATGTCCACCTTGGACGCGCCGGTCGCGCCGCGCACCTTGTCGATGAACGCGGAAAGCTCCTTCGCGCTCTGCTCCATCGGCAGCAGTCCGCCGGGCTGGTAGATCGGCAGCGGCTCCCCGGGGACGCCGTAGGTGAGGGAGAAGACGCAGTACCCCTGGTTCTTGAGAAGCGGGCCGAACGTCTGCCAGTTCACCGTCTGGTTGGCGCTGAGGCCGTGGGTGAGCACCACCGGATTCGGATGGGCCGCGCTCGGACGGCAGTCGAAGTCGTTCGCGCCGGGTGGCGGGCCGCCGGGGTTCGCCGCTTGTGCGGGCAGCGCCGCGGCCAGCGTCCATGGGACGGGAAGTTCCTCCTCGGCGGTCGCGGGTGAAGTGCAGATCAGGGCAAGGGCCGCGGCCAGGAAGGTGGCGGCGAGGGACTTCGTCGTCCGCATGTCGGCGTCCTATCTACTCCCGAGTAGGTGTGAAGTGAACCACATCGACGGGAAATCGGCGAACCGGTCGCGAGAGGGTTTTCCGCATGTGTGTCGGGCGCCCTTGCCGGTTTGGCTACGCTCCCGGGCATGAGCGCCACCAAGTGGGAGTACGCGACCGTCCCCCTGTTGATCCACGCCACCAAGCAGATCCTCGACCAGTGGGGCGAGGACGGCTGGGAGCTCGTCACCGTGCTCCCGAACCCGACCGGCGAGCAGCACGTCGCCTACCTCAAACGACCGAAGAACTGAGGGCCTGAAGCCATGACCTGGAGCGATCGGCTCGCCGAGCTCGGTATCGAACTGCCAGCCGTCGCCGCCCCGCTGGCGGCTTATGTGCCCGCTGTCCGCACCGGTTCGCACGTCTACACGGCCGGGCAGCTGCCCTTCGTGAAGGGTGAGCTCGAAGCGACCGGCAAGGTCGGCGCCGAGGTCAGCCCCGAAGAGGCGAAGCAGTACGCGCGGACGTCGATCCTCAACGCCCTCGCCGCGGTCGACTCGGTCGCCGGCATCGACAACGTCGTGCGGGTGGTCAAGGTCGTCGGGTTCGTGGCGTCCGCGGAGGGCTTCACCGGCCAGCCCGCGGTGATCAACGGTGCGTCCGAGCTGCTCGGCGAGATCTTCGGCGAGGCGGGGATCCACGCCCGTTCGGCCGTCGGCGTCGCCGAGCTGCCGATCGGGGCGCCGGTCGAGATCGAACTGATCGTGGAGGTGAAGTGATGGACCCGGACATCGAGCGGTCCTCGCACGAGCTCCTGCTCCGGCTGGCCGGACGGCTGCCGGACCAGCTCTTGTGGCGGTTCCGTGACTGGCTGGGCGAGGGCGCGATGGGCACGCTCGCGCGCACCCTGCCCAGGTCTTTGCTTAAGCACAGGATCGACCTGGACCAAACCGAGTATCGCCTGCTAGTCGCCGGACTCATCCCTCACGGGGCCGACTGGCATCAGGTGAGTTCCACCCTGGGGGTAGACGACGTCACCGAGACCAGGTACACATTCACGCAGAGTGCGCCCGAATGGGTGAACTCCGTCGACTCTGTGTCCGTATTGATCCACGCGACGTTGCGGGGACGGCCGGATGTGGGTGAAGTGCGGCAAAGCTGGCGACACCTCGGTGTGGTCGGCGAGGGTGGGGCGAAACGAGTCCTCCTGGTCACGGCGACGAACGGCCTGCCGAGGCTGACCGGCGAACTGCAGCGCGTCCTGCGCGTGCTGGGTGACGAGGAGCCCGGCGTCGAGGTTCTCCCGCCGAGCATCGACCTCACCGGCTATCACCGCACCGCGCTCGCCAACTCCGAGCTGGTCTGCGTGGGCGCGGTGGACACCGGAAGTCGGCTGGTCGCCGCTTAACGCTCGCTCCACCAGGCGAGCCGGGAGGGAGCAGAGCAATGGTGGAGGTCCACGACGGCCCGCCCATGGACGGGTTCTCGGTGCCCCTGCGCCTGCACAACCTGTTACTGGCCCTGGCGGGTCGTATCGACGACAGTGCTTTGACCGAAGCGCGTGAGCTGATCGCGCGTGCGCACATCGACGAAGCGGTGGAGCTCACCACCGGCACCCTGATCGCGGGGAAGATCCCGGTGAGCTCCTCCGAACAGCGCGAACTCGCGCTCGTCCTCGAGATGAGCCGGTCCGACGCCACTCTGGCGAACGACCTGCTGGTCGTCGAGGAGGACGAGCCGGTGCTCACCCACCGGTTCACCGGGGAGAACCAGCCCGAATTCGGCCTCGCCGAGGCGCTCGACCGCACCCTGCAGGTGCTGCCGGACGTCCGGTCGGTGCACGCGGTGTGGCGGAACACGCCGGCGGGCAGTGTGCCCGGCGCGCTGCCGCAGCGGGTGGTCCTGGTCGAGATCGGGCCCGAGGGCAACCCGCCCGCGGTCGCGTTCCGCGTGGACACCGCGCTTCGCCGAGCGGGCATCCGCTCGGTCGTCGAGGTCGCGGGCCCCGGCGTCGCGCGGTCCGCGTACCACCAGGCCGCGTCTTCGGCCGCGAGCCCCGTCTGGGTCACCGGGAGTACCCACTCCAGTGACTTTCGGTCCGAACCGGTGACTCCGCCGCCCGCTCCCGCCCCGGCTCCCGAGCCGGTCAAGGAGCAGCCGAGCAGGCACGGGCTGCGGCCGGTGAGTGCTGGGAGCCACGAGCCGGCCGAGCCGATCGCGCCGGTGGTGCCGATCGTGCAGCAGGCGCCGGCGGCGGCGACGTCGTCCTCGTCTTCGTCGGAGTCGGCACCGCCGCGCAAGTCGCGGGCGGAGACCCGTGCCGAGCGCACGGCCGACCTGACCCCGGCCGAGGTGGCGCAGCTTCGCCAGGCGCTCAAGGAGGACCCCGAAAAGGGCCGCGAGATCGCCACGGGCAAGCCGAGCATGCACGAGGTCGTCGAGCTGCCCGCTCTCGACCTCGACGATCCCAGCCTGAGCGAGCGCGACCGCGCGCTCCTGCGCGAGCTGCACGCCGAGCTCGCCGAACGGGAGCGTGCCGAAGCGGCGAAGATCCGGCTGAACGGCGCTTCGCGCAGCAGCGGCTGGTCTTCCTGACGAGCCCCACGCGTTTCGTCCTCTGAATGCGGTCGTTGCACGCGCAACGATCGCAACCAGAGGACGAAACGCCGTCTCGAGGGCGCTCAGCGCCCGACGGAGACTTCGTCGAGCGCCCTCTTTGGGCCGGAGGCCCCGGAAACTCGATGAAAGGGCGCCATCCGCACGCGACTCCGGGTGCCCGCCGGCGGCGCCCTTTCGGCGTGTTTGCGGCAGCGCTCGACAGGCAGGCACAGTGTTAGGTTGCGGGTGTGGCTGAAGAACTGACATTCGACATCCCGGTGGGGGCCGGGGTGGGCACCCGCGCCAACGCCGACGGCGAGCCCGTGACGCCCAAGGACGCGGCGACCGTGATCCTCCTCCGCGACGGCGCCGAAGGCGTCGAGGTCTTCCTGCAGCACCGCGTGAAGGGCATGCCGTTCGCGGGCGGGATGACCGTCTTCCCCGGCGGCGGCGTGGATTCCCGCGATGTCGACACCTCCGTGAGCTGGGCGGGCCCGGAGCCCGCCTGGTGGGCGGAGCGCTTCGGCTGCGACGAGTCGCTGGCCCGTGCCCTGGTGTGCGCGGCCGTGCGGGAGACGTTCGAGGAGTCGGGCGTGTTGCTCGCGAGCACCGGCGACACGGTCGTCACCGACACGACGCCGTATCACGACGCCCGCGAGAAGCTGGTCTCCCGCGAGCTCTCGCTCGCCGCCTTCCTCGAAGCGAACGGCCTTACGCTGCGCGCGGATCTCCTGCGCCCGTGGGCGAACTGGGTCACCCCGCCGCAGGAACCGCGCCGCTACGACACCTGCTTCTTCGTCGCCGTGCTGCCCGAGGGCCAGGAGGCGGACGGCGCCACCTCCGAAGCCGTCAGCTCCGGCTGGCAGCGGCCCGAAGAGGCCATCGCCGATGCCAAGGAAGGCCGCCGCATGCTCATGCCACCGACCTGGCTCACGCTCGCGGAACTCGGCGAGTTCGACTCGTCGGCCGCGGCTCAGGCCGCCGAGCGCGAGATCTCGAAGATCATGCCGACGCTGGTGCGTGACGGCGACAAGGTCCGCGTCATCCTGGACCCGGCGTGAGCGCCCCCGCGTACGGCGTGCTTCGTCAGATCACGCCGACGACTTCCGTGCTGCTGGAGAACAATCCTTCGTCGATGACGTTGGAGGGCACCAATTCCTGGGTGCTGCGGGGGCCCGGCGCGTCCGGTTCCGTGGTCGTCGACCCCGGTCACGAGGACATCGAGCATCTGACGCTGCTGGCGGAGACCGGCGACGTCGAGCTGATCGTGCTCACCCACCATCACCCCGACCACGCCGAGGGCGCGCCCTGGTTCGCTGAGCGCGTCGGTGCCCCGGTGCGGGCCTTCGACGAGAAGCTCTGCATCGGCGGAAAGTCCCTTGTGGACGGTGAGGTGATCGAGGCCGGCGGTGTCCGGCTGTCGGTGCTGCACACGCCCGGGCACACCGGCGACTCGATCTGCCTGGTGTCCGACGGCCAGATCCTGACCGGCGACACCATCCTCGGCCGCGGCACCACCGTGCTGCACGACCTCGGCGACTATCTGCGCTCGCTGCGGAAGCTCATCGGGCTGCCAGACGGCACCGTCGGCCTGCCGGGACACGGCCCGGAACTACCCGATCTGGCCGCGACGGCGCGCGAATACCTGGCGCACCGGGAAGAACGGCTCGACCAGGTGCGTTCGGCACTGGAGACGCTCGGCGCGGACGCCACCCCGCGCCAGGTGGTCGAGGTCGTCTACGCCGACGTCGACAAGGCTTTGTGGGCGCCCGCCGAATGGAGCGTGCGGGCGCAGTTGGACTACCTGAGGTCGGAGGACGGCGAATGAGTGACGTCGAGGTCGAGTTCTACTGGCGCCCCGGATGCGGGTTCTGCGCCGCGCTGGAGCGGCCGCTGTCGAAGAGCGGCTTCAAGGTGAAGCGGGTCAACATCTGGGAGGATCCGGAGGCCGCCGCTCGGGTTCGTTCCGTGGCTAACGGGAACGAGGTCGTGCCGACGGTGTTCGTGGGCTCGAAGGCGATGGTGAACCCTTCGTTCGGGGAGATCGAGGCCGCAGTGAAGGCCGCCTCCGCCTGATCCCGCAGCGTGCTATGAAAGGTCCTTTCCTTGCAAAATTTGCAAGGAAAGGACCTTTCATAGCGTTTGGGTGCCGGACGACGCGTCGAGCGTCGGTGTCGCGAAAGCCACTTTGGGGACATCAGGCGTCGCGAAAGTGGCTTTCGCGACACCTCCCGGGAGGGGCTGACGGAACCATCCGGGCCGAACGCCTACCCACCTCGACCGGGTTGCGAAAGCCACTTTCGCAACCTTCAACGTTGCGAAAGTGGCTTTCGCAACACGCCGCCCAGCCGCCCCGGCCACGCACGAAAGCGGGCGTCAGCGCGCCAGCATCGGCATCACGTAGTACGTCAGCTCCACATCGCCCGGCTCCACCGCGCGGATGACGCAGGCCCGCATCCCGGGCTGGATGTCGAGCCGCACCCGTTCCCCGGCGAACCCCTGCAGCGCGTCCAGGAGGTAGCGCGCCTGGAACGAGGGCGACGTCCGGCCGCCGGAGACCTGCGCCTTCAGCGTTTCCTCGGCCTCCCCGGTGTCCCGCTTGGCGCTGGCCAGCCGCAGGTGTGCGTCGCCGACCTCCAGCGTCAGCACCCGGCGATCGTCCGCGTAGACGCCGACGCGGCGCACGGCGGCGGCCAGCGCGTCGGCGGCGACCTCGACCGTTGTGTCCACAGTGGACGATTCGATCAGCTTCTCCGACAGGAAACCCGCGTCGAGCACGGCGGTGGTGACGGCGACGCCCGCCCAGCTCAGCCCGAACCGGGTGCCGTCGCCGTGCAGGCCGACGGGGCCGCGCGCCTGCTTCGCCGTCTCGGCGAGGAGGCCCGCCGGGACCAGTGCGTCGATCGGCTCGCCTTCGGAGCGCAGCGGAAGGGTGGCCACGGCCATCCGATACCGGTCGGAGGCCGTCAGCCGCAGCTCGCGGCTGAAGCTCTGCACGCGGACGCCGGTGAACATCGGCAGCGCATCGTCCTTCGCCGCCGTGCCCGCGACCGTGCGCAACGCGGTCACGAGCGCGTGACCGTCCACTTCGGACACCTTCGGCGGCATGTCCGGGAGGTTCAGTTCGCGGCTCAGCAACGGCAGCGCGTAGCGCCCGCCCTCCACCCGCACGGCCAGCCGCGAGCCCTCGACGACCAGGCGCACCAAGTCGTCTTCGAGCATGCGCAGCGTCTCCGCGAGCGGCCCGGCGGGGACGAGGACCTCACCATCGGTGTGGACCATGGCCTCGGCGGTCAGGCGGACGGCTCGTTCGCTGTCGTTGCCGCCGACGGTCAGCCCGTCCTTCCCGGCGCGCAGGAGCAGGCCGGAGCGGGCGGGCAGCAGCCGGGCGGCGGCGGAAACGGCGGACGAAAGCGGGCGGGTGGCGGCGGTCAGGTCCATGCCCGCAAGCTAGCGGGCGGCACCGACAAGTTCGGGCGCTTCGGCGGCGGCCGCGGCCGGCTGGGGGCGGAAGGTGCCGCGCAGCAGCCACACCACCGCGGCGAGCGCGAACCCGACCCCGCCGGCGGCGAGGAACGCCGCTTCGTGCCCGGCGTGCTCGACGAGGTAGCCGCTGATCGACTGCCCGAACGCGAGGCCGAGGGTCACCGCGGTGAGCACCCAGCCGAACGCCTCGGCCGCCGTACCCTTCGGCGCGGCGATCTCGATGGCCGCCGAGTGCGTCGTCGACTGCGGCGTGATGAGCGCGCCCGCGGCGAGCATGGCGAGCGCGAGGCCCCAGAGCGAACCCGGCAGCGCGAGCAGCGCCACCAGCGCGCCGAACCCGGCCAGCAGCACCGGCAGCCGCAGGCCCATCTGACGCGGCCACGGGCGCAGGCTGTACGCCACGCCGAACGCGACCGAGCTGACCGACCAGGCCGAGAGCAGCAGGCCGCCGATGGAGGTGTTCCCCGCCTCGGTGGCGGCCGCCGGGACGGCGACCTCGACGAATCCGATCACCGCGCCGAAACCCAGTGCGGCGATCGCGAGCGTGCGCATCCCGGGGCTGGCCAGCGCGCCGAGCAGTTTCCCGCCCGTCGACGGCGACGGACCCCACGCGCGCACGGTCGGGCTCAGCGCGAACAGCACCGCCCCCGCGATCATGGTCAGCGAGCCGGTCACGATGCCGGTGCCCGCCCACGGCGCGGCGATCAGCAGCCCCGCGAACCCGGGACCGAGGATGAAGAAGACCTCCATGCTGATCGCCTCGTAGGAGAACGCGGCGTTCCGCGTCGGCCCGGCGGGCAGCAGCCGGGTCCACAGCGCACGCGAGGCCGAACCGACCATCGGTTCGGTGATCCCGGTGCCGAAGGCCAGCGGGACCAGCACGAGCGTCGGGGCGTGCGCCTCGATCGCGAACACCAGCCCGGTCATCGCCAGCGCGAAGAGCACCGTGGTGGTCAGCAGCGGGCGGGTCGGCCCGAAGCGGTCGATGAGCCGCCCCTGCACGACCGCGCCCACGGAGACGCCCACCAGCGACCCGGCCGACACCAGTCCGGCCGCGGCGAAGGAGCCCGTCTCACGCTGGACGTAGAGCAGCGCGGAGATGCCGATCATCGCGATCGGCAGGCGGGCGAGCAGCGACGCGATCACCGCCCCGCGGGATCCGGGCGCGGTCAGCGCGGCGCGGTAGTCGGCGAGGGAGGTGCGGTGGCTCTCGGCGGAAGCGGACACAGACTGGGACACGCGTACCAGTATGACCACTTTGGTACGCGAGTACCAGATCTGCGGCGGTAAGTTTGGTCACCACCGGATCCGGGTACTACGGACCAGGAATCGGCCAGGTTCATCACGATCGGGTAACAGTCAGGTGATTCTGGGTCATTCGGGGCAACAAATCGACGCAGATGGCGTCCTTGAGAGTGAAAGAACTTGAGTTCACGGCCGATGGCCGTGGATGGTTGTACGACAGACACACAGCTTCCAGCTCCCTCCGGCGTACGGGTCGGGGCCTTGTTCCGGAGGGCGGGGAGCGCGGATCGTCGGGGGATGGTCCGCGCACAGCGAAGAGCCGGTGCGCCACGTCGGGGGTGGCGCCCGGCTCTTCGTTGTGTTTCAGCACGAGTACATGAAGGCCCCCTTCACTGCGCTAGACGCAATGAAGGGGGCCTTCATGTACTTGAAATCAGCGGGCGCGGCGGGCCAGCCGCTCCGGGTCCAGGATCAGCACGCTCTTGCCTTCGAGCCGCAGCCAGCCGCGGTGCGCGAAGTCGGCGAGAGCCTTGTTGACGGTCTCGCGCGAGGCGCCGACGTACTGGGCGATCTCTTCCTGCGTCAGGTCGTGCGTGACCCGCAGCAGGCCGGCCTCCTGGCTGCCGAAGCGCTGCGCGAGCTGCAGCAGCGCCCGCGCCACGCGGCCGGGAACGTCGGTGAAGATCAGCTCGGCGACCATGTTGTTCGTCCGGCGCAGCCTGCGGGCGACCACGCGGAGCAGCTGCTCGGCGATCTCCGGGCGGGTGGAGATCCACTGCCGCAGCGCCGGGCGGTCCATCGTCACCGCGCGGACCTCGGTCACCGTCGTCGCGCTGGACGTCCGGGGGCCGGGGTCGAAAATGGACAGCTCGCCGAACATGTCGGACGGGCCGAAGATGCCCAGCAGGTTCTCGCGGCCGTCGGGTGACTTGCGGCCGATCTTCACCTTGCCGGACTGGATGATGTAAAGCTTGTCGCCGGGTTCACCCTCGTTGAAGATGACATGCCCGCGAGGGAACTCCACGGATTCCAAGGTCTGTGCCAGCGCCTCGGCGGCTGCCGGCTCAACACCCTGGAAAATGCCCGCTCGGGCCAGGGTTTCGTCCACCTCGGGTGCCTCCTCATCGAGATACGACGTCGATCCTCATTCTGCCGAGGACCGTGTCGTCGATCACTTTTCGCGTCAGTCTAGGTCGTGCGCGCGAGATCGCTCGTCGGCACGCCGAACGCGCGCGCGGGCCGGGAACGATCTCGCTCGAACGTGGAGCCTAACTCCGCACGCGTCGCGCGCGAAGCCTGGCCGCCTTCCCGCCCAGCCTGCGCAGCCGGAAAAGCTCGAGGGCGCGCCCGATGCCGTGCCCGTAAAGGGCCCTGACCTCGTTGGGCTGAGCCTGCTCGAGGAACTCCTCGACCTCGTTCTCCTGCACCGCGACGTGCTTGAGCCTGGTCTCCACGCGTTCCATGAACAGCGCGAAGAACATGATCACCAAGGGGACGAGGATGACGAACCAGACGGTCATGCGCCCTGCCCAGGGAATTCCGAAAAGTTGTGCATTACTCCAGATCCTCGCTCATGGCGTCCTCGATCGAAGCGCCGAGGTGGTGCTCTGGCGTGTCGGCCGTCGACCGGCGGGATGCTCCCACTGGCTCGTCCGATGGCGCCCGTAGGCTATCGGGGTGCCTCCTGCCCCCACCAATGCCCCCCGTGCGGGGGGCAAGGGTGAAAGCCGGCTCGCGTTGGTGAGACGCGCCAGGCGGATGAAGCGTTGCCTCGACGACGAGTTCCCCGACGCGCACTGTGAGCTCGACTTCACCACTCCGCTCGAACTGCTGGTCGCGGTCGTGCTTTCGGCACAGACCACCGACGTCCGCGTGAATCAGGTCACGCCCGCGCTCTTCGCGCGCTACCGGACCGCCGCGGACTACGCCGGCGCCGACCGCGCCGAACTCGAGGAGTACCTCCGCCCGACGGGTTTCTTCCGCGCCAAGGCGAACTCGGTCATGGGGCTGGGTGCCGCGCTGGTGGAGCGCTACGACGGCGAGGTGCCCGGCAAGCTGAAGGACCTCGTCACGCTGCCCGGCGTCGGCCGCAAGACGGCCAACGTCGTGCTCGGTGACGCCTTCGGGGTCCCCGGGATCACCGTCGACACGCATTTCGGCCGCCTGGTCCGCCGCTGGGGCTGGACCGAGGAGGAGGACCCGGTCAAGGTCGAGCACGCCGTCGGCGAGCTCATCCCGCGCAAGGAGTGGACGCTCCTGTCGCATCGGACGATCTTCCACGGCCGCCGCGTCTGCCATGCCCGCAAACCGGCCTGCGGCGCCTGTCCGCTGGCCAAGATGTGCCCCTCGTACGGAACCGGCCCGACGGGTTTCGAAGAGGCCGCGAAGCTGGTCAAGGGCGAAGAGCGTGACCACATCCTGGATCTGGCGGCCCGCCGGTGACCAGGGTCACCAAACTGGCTCTCGGTGCCGCCGTGCTGGTGGTGGCCCTGATCGTCGCGTTGCTCACGACCCGTGACGGCCAGGCGCCCGCCAAGACGTCGGGGGATCTCACGGCCGCGCGCGCGAAGGCCGCGCTCGCTCCCTGCCCCCCGCCTGGGCCCGGTGAAGTGGCGAAGCTGAGCGGAGTCGACGTCGAGTGCCTCGGCGACGGCTCCAGGGTCGACCTCGCCAAGGCGCTCTCGGGCGGTCCCGTGCTGGTCAACCTGTGGGCGTCGTGGTGCGAGCCGTGCCGCGCCGAGCTTCCGCTGCTTCAGCGGTACGCCGCGCTGCCCGGCGCCGCGCGCGTGCTCCTCGTCCAGGTCGCGAGCTCCGGCGCCGACGGGCTGGCGATGCTGGCCGAACTGGGGGTCCGGTTGCCGTCCGTGTTCGACGGTGACGGACAGACCGGACCCGTGCGGACGGCGCTGAAGGCCCCGTCCTCCCTGCCGGCGACGTACCTGGTCACGGCGGGCGGCGACGTCCGGCTCATCGAGAACCCACGCGTCTTCCTGAACACTGACCAGGTGCGCGCCGCTGTGGAAGGGACACCATGACCGGCCCCCTCGTGGACCCGGAGGCCGTGCCCGCCTGGCTGCAACCGCTGGTCAAGATCAGCGGCGAAGTCGACGCGGCCACCTTCAGCCGGTTCAGCGTGCCACCGGACGCGAGCTACCGGTCCGCGTCCGTCCTGATGCTCTTCGGCGAGGGCCCGAACGGGCCCGACGTCCTGCTCCAGCGCCGCGCGGACACTCTCGGCTCGCACGCGGGCCAGGTCAGCTTCCCCGGCGGGGGCGCCGAGCCGGAGGACGGCGGCCCGGTCGGCACCGCGTTGCGCGAGGCGGAGGAGGAGACCGGTGTCGAGCCCGCGGGCGTGCTGCCGGTGGCCGTCTTCCCGGAGCTGTTCGTGCCCGTGTCGAGCTTCGCCGTGACGCCGGTGCTCGCCTACTGGCGGACGCCGTCGCCGGTGCACGCCGTCGACCCTGGCGAGACGGCGGCCGTGGCCAGGGTGCCGGTCAGCGAGCTCACCGATCCGGCCAACCGGTTCCAGGTCACGCGCAAGGGCTACGACTGGAAGGGCCCCGCGTTCGACGTCGGGGGGATGTTCGTCTGGGGCTTCACGGGCGGCCTGCTGGCGATGACGCTGGCGCTCGGCGGCTGGGAACGGGACTGGGACCACGGCGACGTCCGGGACCTTGACGTAGCGTTGGCCGAACATCAGGCGCGGGTCGACGGGCGGCAAGTGCCGGAGAAGGAGTAGGCGCCGGTGAACTGGGTCGACGTACTGGTGATCCTGCTCGCGCTGCTGGCGGGCGTGTCCGGCGCGTTCCAGGGGGTGATCATCGCCCTCCCCTCGCTGGTCGGGGTGGTGCTCGGCGCGCTCGCGGGGATCAAGATCGCGCCGCTGGTCGTGGAACTTTTCCAGCATCCGGCGGCGAAGGTCGCCTTCGCGGTGGCGACCGTGGTGTTCCTGGTCGCGCTCGGCGAGACCCTCGGGGTCTGGGCGGGCCGGAAGCTGCGGCAGAAGATCAACCCGGACAAGCTTTCCGGCGTCGACAAGACGCTGGGCGCGGTGGTGCAGGCCGCCGTGGTGTTCGTGGTCGCGTGGCTGATCGCGACCCCGCTCACCGCCGTCTCGGGCGTGCCGGGATTGGCGAAGTCGATCAACAGCTCGGTCGTGCTCGGCGGCGTCAACGACGTCATGCCCGAAGCGGCGCAAGGCTTCCCGAGCGAACTGCGCAAACTGCTGGACGCCTCGGGCTTCCCGTCCATTGTGGACCCGTTCCAGAAGCCGAACGTCGAGGACACCAGCCCGCCGGACACCGCGCTGCAGGCGAGCGCGATCGTCAAACAGGTGCACCGCAGTGTGGTGAAGATCCGCGGCAACGCGACCTCGTGCTCGCGGGCGCTGGAGGGCAGCGGGTTCGTCGTCGCGCCGCAGCGGGTGATGACGAACGCGCACGTCGTCGCGGGCACCGACGAGGTCGCCATCGAGTCGACCTCGGGCAAATTCCCGGCCAGGGTCGTCTACTTCGACCCCGAGGCCGACGTGGCCGTGCTCGCGGTGCCGAGGTTGCAGGCCCCGGTGCTCCCGTTCACGCCGCGAGTCGCGCGCGCCGGCGACAACGCGATCGTGCTCGGCTACCCGCTCGACGGCCCGTACACCGCGACGCCCGCCAGGGTGCGCGGCCGGATCAACCTGCGCGGACCGGACATCTACGAGTCCAACACCGTGCAGCGCGACGTGTTCACCGTGCGCGGGCAGGTCCGCAGCGGGAACTCGGGCGGGCCGATGATCAACCCCGAGGGCGAGGTCATCGGGGTCGTGTTCGGTGCGGCCGTGGAGGATCCGGAGACCGGCTTCACGCTGACTTCGGAACAGGTGCGGCCGGTGGTCGAGACGGCTCCGGCGCTGAGCGCGAACGCCTCGACCGGGCCGTGCGCTAACTAGCGGCTTCGCGCCAGGAGGTCACGACCTCTTCCACGTCCAGTGGCCGTGCCCGGAGCACCGGACCGCCCGCCGGGCGCCGGTGCTCGGCGCGGATCCGTTCGTTCAGGTCCTCGACGATCTCCCGCACCCGCGCCTCCCGGCGCACCTTCGCCAAGGTGTCCGGCAGATCGTCGAGCTCCTTCGCGATCGCCAGCGAAGGCGGCAGCAGCGCCGAAACGTCGTGCCCCTCGGCGCGGACCTTGTTCACCACCCAGGCCAGCGCGGTGTCCTTGCCGTCGGTCTTCGGCAGCGGTTTCCCCGCGCCGGGAAGGTCGTCGAACTCGCCCTTCGCCGCGGCGGCGCTGACCTGCCTGTCCACCCAGGACTCGAACGACACGCCCGTCGGTTTGCGCTCGGTCATGCGTCCAGGGTACGGAAAAACTCCAGCAACGCGGCCGACGTGCGTTCCGGGGCCTCCAGATGCGGGAAGTGCCCGATGCCCGGCCAGCGCTCCAGGCGGGCGTCCGGGGCCCAGCGACGGGACGCCGCCGCGGTGTCGGGCAGGACGCATCGGTCCTCTTCGCCGTGCAGTTGCAGCACGCGGGGTGCGAAACGGCCTCGCAGCGCTTCGCCGAACCGGCGTCCTTCGCCGCGGAACTGCGCGCGGAACGCCCATCGGTAGTACTCGAGCGCGCTGTGCGGCACTCCCGGCACGAGCATCGCCTGCCGGAACGCCCGCATGGCGTCGGCGAAATCGGAAGTGTCCGTCCACTGTGGACCGGACCAGGCGCGGAACAGCTCTTCGACGGCGAGCGCGTCGTCCTTGACCAGCCATTTCTCCGGCGCCATCGGCACCTGGAAGCGGAACAAGTGTCCCGAAGCCCGCAGTTGCCCCGGCCGCCGGACGGCCCGGCGCAGCGCCAGCGGATGCGCGCCGCCCAGCACGCTCACCGACGAGACCAGCCGCGGGTGCAGCGCGCCGACCGTCCACGCGAGCATGCCGCCCCAGGCATGCCCGACGAGATGGGCCTTGCGCGCGCCGAGCGACTTGATCAGCCCGCCGACATCGCCCGCGAGGGTCCAGGCGTCGTAGCCGCGCGGGGGTTTGTCGGAGTCGCCGTAGCCGCGCAGATCCACCGCGACCGCGCGGAAACCGGCGTCGGCGAGCGCGGCCAGCTGGTGGTGCCAGGTCCACCAGAACTCGGCGAACCCGTGCAGCAGTACCACCAGCGGTCCGTCACCGAGCTCGGCGACGTGCAGCCGGATGCCGTTCGCCGAGACGTCACGATGGGTCCACGGACCGTCGATCCGGACGATCGACGGATCCGGTGTCGCCTGCACCGACTCGAAGACTTCTCAGTCGCGGTCCGCGGGCGCGTCGTCATGACGCGGCTTGAACGCGGCGGCGGTGTCCTTGAAGCTGTTGATCGTGCGCTCGGGCGCCTTGATCTTCTTCACCTTGCGGTAGCCGAGGAAGCCCGCGACCGCCGTCGTGGCGAGCATCAGCCCGAACACGATCGCGAACGCCGCCCAGCGCATCAGCCACTCCGACAGCAGCTCGCCGAGGAAGAAAAAGAAGAAGAACGAGCTGTACAGCCCGACGACCAGCGCGACCAGGAAGAAGATGGCGCCCTTGAGGCCCTTCTTCGCCTCCGCGACGACCTCGGATTTGGCCAGCTCGACCTCGGCGCGGATCAGCGTCGAGACGTGTTGTGTGGCATCGCCGACGAGTTTCCCGAGGGACTGCTCGCTCGCTACCACGTCGTCATCGCTCGACAGGGGGAGGTAGGGCACGGCCCCCACGCCGTCGGGGCCGGTACGTTCGTGCTTGGGGCTGCTCACACCGGTCATCGTGCCACGTGCCCCGATCACGGGCGCGGCGGACCGGCGAGTGTCGCATTCTCAATCTTCGCGCGCGTGCACGCGGCTGCGGTGCAGCAGCATCGCGGCGGCCGAAAGCGAGGCGATGGCCGAAGCGATCAGCACCGCCGCCTTCGCCAGTTCGACGGCCTCCCCGTCGAGCGCGAGATCGGCGATCAGCAGGCTCACGGTGAACCCGACGCCGCCCAGCATCGACAGCGCCCCGATGTCGCGCCAGCCCATGCCCCTGGGTTTCTCCGCGAGCTTGAACTTCACCGCGAGCAGGCTGGCGCCGAAGATCCCGAGCAGCTTCCCGCCCACCAGCCCGACCAGCACGGCCAGCGGCAACGCCGTGGTGAACACCGCGCTGAGCGATTCGCCGTCCACTTTGATCCCGGCCGCGAACAGCGCGAACAACGGCACCGCGACCGCGGCCGACCACGGCTGCAACCGGTGTTCGAGCCGGATCGCGGGCGCGTGCTCCTCGCCCTCGTCGGCGCGGACGCGGGTGAGCAGGCCGAGCGCGACGCCGGCGATGGTGGCGTGGATGCCCGCCGAATGCACCGCGATCCAGGTGATCAAGGCCAGCGGCACGTAGATCCAGGCACTGCGGACGCGGCGGTGCTGCAGGTACGCGTACAGCGCGAGGGCGACGACGGCGACGCCCGCGGCGACGAGGTCGAACTTCGCGGTGAACAGGATCGCGATGAGCAGGATCGCGCCGAGGTCGTCGACCACCGCGAGCGAGAGCAGGAAGACCCGTGCGCTGCTGGGCAGGTTCGAGGCGGTTAGGGCGAGCACGCCCAGCGCGAACGCGATGTCCGTGGCGACGGGGATGGCCCACGCGCGTTCGATGCCCGGGGTGCCCCAGCCCACGGACAGCGCGACCAGCGCGGGCACGATCATGCCGCCGACCGCGGCGACCACCGGCAGGATCGCCTGCTTGAACCGGGAGAGTTCACCGACCACGAGTTCGCGTTTGAGTTCGAGCCCCGCGACGAAGAAGAACAACGCGAGCAGGCCGTCCTTCGCCCAGTCGCCGATCGTCAGATTCAGGTGGAGGAATTCGGGGCCGAGCCGGAAATCGCGGATGGCGCGGTAAATGTCGTCGATGGGCGAATTCGCCCACAGCAGGGCGATCGCGGTGGCGCCGAGCAGGATCATTCCGCCGGTGGTCTCCGTGCGGAGATAGCGGGCGAACTCGGCGACGACGACTTTCGCGGGACGGTTCGGTCCGGACAAGGCATCCTCCGGTTTTCGGCGACGACGAATACTGTTGCCGACCAGACTTCCCGGCGCACCTTGACGTCATTTTAACGCCTGGAGCTGCGGAAATCTCGCGTTCATGACAGCGACCACAAGATCCATGCGGACGTCGGTGTCCCGTCCACATGCTGGGCTTCTAGCATGTCAACTGAAAACCGACAACGATGTCTTCGATAAGGACGGCATGGTGAGTACCTCTACCGAGGTCCAGCAAGACACGAGGTTCTTCGGGCACCCACGAGGGCTGGCGAACCTCTTCGGCGTCGAGATGTGGGAGCGTTTCTCGTACTACGGGATGCTCGGAATCCTCCCCATCTACCTCTACTACGAAGTCAGTCAGGGTGGCCTCGCGCTGCCGAAGGCCTCCGCGCTCGGCATCGTCGGCGCGTACGGCGGCATGGTCTACCTGTCGGCGGTGATCGGCGCCTGGGTCGCGGACCGCGTGCTCGGCTCCGAACGGACGCTGTTCTACAGCGCGATCCTGATCATGATCGGGCACATCAGCCTCGCCGTGCTGCCGGGGCTGGCAGGCATCGGTGTCGGTCTCGTCTGCGTGGCCGTCGGCAGTGGCGGGCTGAAGTCCAACGCCACGGCCATCGTCGGCACGCTGTACGCGGACGGCGACGAGCGCCGCGACGGCGGTTTCACCATCTTCTACATGGGCGTGAACATCGGCGGTTTCGTCGGGCCGCTGCTGACCGGGCTCGCGCAGAGCGAGATCGGCTTCCACGTCGGCTTCGGGCTCGCCGCGTTCGGGATGGCGCTCGGCCTGATCCAGTACACGATCGGCCGCAAGAACCTCGGCGAGAAGGCGAGCGAGGTCCCCAACCCGCTGCCCGCTTCGCAGCGGCCGCTGGTCTTCGGCGGCACCCTGGTGGGTGTCGTGGCGATCGTGCTGCTCGTGGTCTTCGGCGTGATCAACCCGGGCAACCTCGTCGACGTCGTCGTCTGGGCCGTCGCGGTCATCTCGGTGATCTACTTCGTGGTGATCATCAGCAGCAAGAAGATCACCTCCGACGAACGCAGCCGGGTGTACTCGTTCATCCCGATGTTCATCGCGAGCGCCGCGTTCTTCTCGCTGTACCAGCAGCAGTTCACCGTGGTCGCGGCCTACACCGACGAGCGGCTGGACCGGACGATCTTCGGCTGGGAGATGCCGGTCGCGTGGGTCAACTCGATCAACCCGGTGTTCATCATCCTGTTCGCGCCGGTGATCGCGGCGATCTGGACGAAACTCGGCTCGCGGCAGCCGTCCTCGCCGATCAAGTTCGTGCTCGGCACGGTCACCATGGGGGTGGCGTTCCTGCTGTTCCTCCCGATGGTCGGCAGCGGCAAGAACGCGAGCCCGCTGCTCGCGCTGGCCGGCATCCTGTTCGTGTTCACCATGGCGGAACTGATGCTTTCGCCGGTCGGCCTCTCGCTGTCGACCAAACTCGCGCCGGAGGCGTTCCGGACGCAGATGGTGGCGCTGAACTTCCTGTCGATCTCGCTCGGTACGGCGATGTCCGGGAAGCTCGCCGAGTACTACACGGTCGACGACGAAGCGCCGTACTTCAGCATCGTCGGCGGTGTGGCCATCGTGGTCGGTGTGGCGCTCCTGGTGGCGACGCCGATGATCCGCAAGCTGATGAAGGGCGTTCACTGACGCACTTCTTCCCGCGCTGACGAGCGACCCTCGGAGGTGCTGAAAGGGCCCTTCACCGCATAGGAAGCGGTGAAGGGCCCTTTCGCTACACGTAACACGCGTGCTTGGAGGCGTAACTCGTGTGATTGGGGACGGAACTCGCGTGATTGGAAGGCGATGTCGGTGTGCGGCGTCTGATCACGCGAGTTGCGGCTTCAATCACGCGAGATCGCCGCCTGATCACGCGTGTCGTCCCTCCGATCACGCGAGATCGCCGTCAGCCGACGGTGGTCCCGAACAGCACACCGACGTAGTACGTCACCAGCATGGTCAGGGCGCCGACGCCGACGTTCCGCGCGATCGCGCGGCCGGCCCGGGCGTCGCCGAGTTTCGCGCTGATGAACCCGGTCAGCGCCAGCCCGACCACGACGGCCGCCGCGCACGCCCAGACGCGTGCCGAGGTCGACGTCCACACGATCGCCAGCAACGGCAGCAGCGCGCCGACGGTGAACGCCACCAGCGAGGCCCACGCCGCCTGCCACGGGCTGGTCAGGTTGTCCGGATCGATGCCGAGTTCGGCCTCGGCGTGGGCCTGCAGCGCGTCCTTTTCGGTCAGTTCGCGGGCGACCTCCGCGGCGAGTTCGGGGGAAAGGCCCTTGCCTTCGTAGATTTCCGCGAGTTCCCGTTCTTCGGCTTCGGGCATCTCTTTCAGTTCGCGCTTTTCCAGCCGCAACTGTGCGCGTTCGGTGTCGCGCTGGGTGCTCACGGAGACGTATTCGCCGCCCGCCATCGAAAGCGCGCCCGCCACGAGCCCCGCGATTCCCGCGGTGGCGATCGTGGTGGAGTCGGTGGTCGCACCCGCGACGCCGACCACGATGCCCGCCACCGACACGATCCCGTCGTTCGCGCCGAGTACCCCGGCGCGCAACCAGTTCAGTTTGCCGCCCAGATCCGCGTGCGGTTCGTGGGGATGTTCGGTCGATACCGTCTCGGTCACCGTTTCAGTGAAACACGGAAAACGACGTGAGGCGAGCGGAAAGTGTTTCGGTCAATTGAGGCGATCCTTATTCATTATTGCCTTACCTAAGTCGTCGGATAGATTGCCGGGCATGGCCGAGGTGGTGATCCTGATCGGGTTGCAGGCGTCCGGGAAGTCGACGTTCTTCCGGTGGGCGTTCGCGGGTACGCACGTCCACCTCAGCAAGGACCACTTCCCGAACGCCAAACGACGGCAGCCGCGCCAGCTGCGGATGCTGGCCGAGGCGCTCGAAGAAGGCCGTTCGGTGGTCGTGGACAACACCAACCCGTTCTGTATGCGACTCTCAAGCGGCTGCGGCGCCCGAGCGCCGAAGACGGTTTCGACGAGCTGTACACCGTCGGTTTCGACGGCGAAGGCGGTTTCGTCGTGGAGCGGGGGTGAGGCATGGACGCCGGTGATTTCGAGGCACGGCAACGGGAACGCGAGTGGTTCCACGGGCTGACCGTGCCACCGGGAGCCTGGACGGTGCTCCGCGTCGACGGCCGGGGCTTCTCCAAGTTCACCGAAGCGCGGTTCGGGAAACCGTTCGATCCCCGGTTCGCCGGCTGCATGGCCGAGGCGGCGAGCGCGTTGATGGCGGAGTTCGCCTCGCCTTACGTGTACACGGAAAGCGACGAGATCTCCCTCGTCCTGCCGCCCGCCGCCGACCTGTTCGGCCGGGGCGTGGAGAAGCTCGTGTCGATCTCCGCCGGCGTAGCGTCGGCCGCGTTCACCCACGCGGCCGGGGTGCCCGCGCACTTCGACGGCAGGGTCTGGCTCGGCACGACCGCGGACGACGTCGTCGACTACTTCTCCTGGCGTCAGGCGGACGCGGCCCGCTGCGCGCTCAACGGCTGGTGCTACTGGATCCTGCGCAAGGCGGGGAAATCGCCGAGTGAGGCCGGCGCGGCTCTCGAAGGCACTGGCGTCTCCGAGAAGAACGAACTGCTCTTCGCGCACGGCGTCAATTTCGCCGAAGTCCCCGCCTGGCAGCGCCGCGGCGTCGGGCTGTACTGGGAGTCCTACGAGCGCACCGGTTTCGACCCGGTGCGGGAGGTCGAGGTCTCCGCCATCCGCCGCCGCGTCCGCGTCGACCGCGAGTTGCCGATGAAGGGCGAATATCGCGCCTTCCTCGGCGAGTTGCTTCAGCCGATCGGTTCGGGCAGCCGCCGCACGGAGTAGGCGAGTTCGATCGTCTCGCCGGTCGCCGGGTCGCCCAGTTCGACGCGCCAGGAGTCGGCGAACTGGTCGACGCCGTGCACCATCGGGATCGTTCCCGAGATCAGCACGGTGCCGGGGGCGTACAGATCGCGTTCGCGCAGCACGTCCAGCCAGTACGACGGCGGCAGCAGCTCCGCGAGTTTCCCTTGCTGGATCAGGGTTTCCCCGGCCCAGGCGGACAGCGTGAGGTCGTCGAGCCGGTCCTGGACGTCGACGAGACGCCAAGCCTTGGCGGCGAGGACGTCGGGGCCGGCGTTCTTGCTCCACGCCACGCCGTGCGCTTCGAGCGCGCGGTCGGTGTGGTCGCAGGCGGCGGTCAGGAGGACGTCCTCCGGCTCGGGACCGGTGATGACAATGGCCCATTCGGCCTCGCCGGAGGTCCGCTCGTGCTGTACCGGGACCTCGCTGGTCTGGCTCGCCAGGTACGGCGCGACCGGGTAGAGCGCCGGGATCACCGAAGGCGCGGGGACGCCGAGTTCGGCCAGTTCGGCCACGTGGGCGGCGACGTCCTCCTGGCTGCGACCGGCGTATCCGGCGTTCAGCAGCGTGTGGACCTCGGTCCGCCGCTCCTGGCCGTCGGGAAGGGTGAAACGCAGCTCAGGCATCTGTCCTCCGAGATTGGGGGTTGCGCATACAGCTTGTATACAAGGAGTATATCCGCAATTCAACCCCTCCCGGCGGGGTTGCGGACCTCCTACGGACGGATGTGGACATGACCTCACCAGCCGGTGACCGGCGTTCGTTGCACAAGGCCTTCGCGGCCAGCCTCTCGGGGACAGCGCTCGAGTGGTACGACTTCGCGGCCTACTCGGTGGCGGCCGCGACGATCTTCGGGCATCTCTTCTTCCCCTCGGAAGACCAGCTCGCGAGCACGATGGCGGCGTTCTCGACCTACGCCGTCGGCTACCTCGCCCGGCCGCTCGGCGGGTTCCTCTTCGGCCGCCTCGGCGACGTGCTCGGCCGCAAGCGCATCCTGGTCATGACGCTCGTGCTCACCGGCGTGGCGACGTTCCTCATCGGCGTCCTGCCCACGTACGAGACGATCGGCGGCTTCGCGGCGGTGCTGCTCGTGGCGCTGCGGTTCGCGCAGGGCGTCGGCATCGGCGGCGAATGGGGTGGCGCCGTCCTGCTGTCGAGTGAGTTCGGCGATCCGGGCAAACGGGGCTTCTGGGCGTCGGCCGCGCAGATCGGCCCGCCCGCGGGCAACCTGCTCGCCAACGGTGTCCTCGCCGTGCTGGCCGCGCTGCTCACCGAGGACCAGTTCAACAGCTGGGGCTGGCGGATCGCGTTCCTGCTGTCCGGCGCGCTCGTCGGGTTCGGGCTGTGGATCCGGCTCAAACTGGAGGAGACGCCGGTCTTCAAGCAGATCCAGGAGCGGGGCGAACGCTCGTCGGCGCCGATCTCCGAGGTCTTCCGCACCGAACGCCGCGCGCTCGTCGCGGCCGTCCTGATCCGCGTCTGCCCGGACGTGCTCTACGCGCTGTTCACCGTCTTCGTCCTCACCTACGTCACCACGCACACCGGCCTCTCGCGCGGTGCCGGGCTGGCCGCAGTGATGATCGGTTCCGCGTTCCAGCTGATCCTGATGCCGCTGTTCGGCGCGCTCTCGGACCGGGTCTCCCGGCGCAGGATGTACCTGTTCGCGACGATCGCCGCCGGGATCTGGCCGTTCGTGTTCTTCCCGATGGTCAGCGGCGGCTCGTTCGCGATGCTGGCGATCGGGATCGTGCTCGCGCTGGTCATCCACGCCGCGCTCTACGGCCCGCAGGCCGCCCTCGTCACCGAGCAGTTCTCACCGCGCCTGCGCTACACCGGCAGCTCACTGGCGTACACGCTGGCCGGCGTGATCGGCGGGGCACCCGCGCCGCTGCTGTTCACCGCGCTGCTGGCCGGTTTCGACACCTGGCTCGCGATCGGGGGCTACTTGCTCGTGACCGCGGTGGTGACCATCATCGGTGTCGTGCTCGCCCGTGACCCGGACCGCGAGGAGGCGGCTGCCATGGAGCCCGTGCGATGACCTGGACTCCGATGTCCATAGTGGAGGGTCTGCCGCTGATCGGCGGACAGGGCCGGTTCCGGACGCTCGCGACCGCGGAAGGCGGCCTGGCGTACGAGATCTGCTATCCGGCGGGCGTCGCTTCGCCCGTGCACAGCCACGATCACGACAGCATCGTGTACCTGATTTCGGGCTCGCTGCGCGGCACGCTCGACGGCCGGGAAGTGACGCTCGAAGCGGGCGGGACGATTGTCCATCCGCGCGGCGTCCAGCACAGCGTCGAGGCCATTGTGGACAGTCGGTGGGTCGAGTTCAAGACCCCGCTGCCTTCGCGGCCACCGATCGCGGAATGAAGAAACCGGGGCGGACACTGATATCCAGCGTCCGCCCCGGTCGGGAGGAAAGTCTCAGGCGTCCAGCTCGGCCAGCGCCAGCTTCGCCTTCTCCAGCTCGGCTTCGAGCTGGGCCACCTTCGCGGCCTGCAGCTCGCGGGCGGCGTTGATGACCTCGTCGATCGGGCCCGACAGGTCCGCGTGCAGCTCCTTGGCGGCGCGGGACACGGCGGCGGCCGGGATCTCCAGGCCCTTCGCGACCCACTTCGTGCCGTTCTTGAGCTCGGCCTGCCACTCGCCGTCGGCGGTGCCGGTGACCGTGAGGGTCAGCTCGACGGTGCGGGTCTTCTTGGCCGTCGTGGCGACCTTCGGGCGGCCGCGCTTGGGCTTGGGGGACTCCGCCGCCGCTTCTTCGGCGGGGGTCTCCGCCGGGCTTTCCGGTGCTTCGGTCTTCGCCTCGGCCGGGGCTTCGGCCGTCTCCGCCTGCGGCGTCGAGTCGACGGGCGCTTCGGTAGCCGCTTCTTCGGACACGGCGTCAGTGCGTGTCAAGGCATCCACGGTCATCGTCGGTGTCGTCTCCTTGCCCGGGTATGGGGTGGTACCCGGCACATCCTAGAACAGGCGTTCGACTCGCGCCCGGCGGGGTGTGGTAAGCGTGCCGGATGTCATGAAAGGGTCGTTCAGGACAAAAAGTGTCCTGAACGACCCTTTCATGACGTTTGGGGGCGCTACTCCTCGGACTTGCCCGACTTCAGGCCCGAAGAGATCAGGTCCATCACCGACGAGTCGGCCAGCGTCGTCACGTCGCCGACCTGGCGGTTCTCCGCGACGTCGCGCAGCAGGCGGCGCATGATCTTGCCGGACCGTGTCTTCGGCAGCTCCTGCACGACCAGGATCTGCCGCGGCTTCGCGATCGGGCCGATCTCCTTGGCGACGTGGTTGCGCAGCTCCTGCACGGCCTCGTCGCCGCCGTCGACCGCGTTGCCGCGCAGGATGACGAACGCGACGATGCCCTGCCCGGTGGTCGGGTCGGTCGCGCCGACGACGGCGGCCTCGGCGACCGTCGGGTGCGAGACCAGCGCCGACTCGACCTCGGTGGTCGAGATGCGGTGCCCGGACACGTTCATCACGTCGTCGACCCGGCCCAGCAGCCAGACGTCGCCGTCGGCGTCGTACTTCGCGCCGTCTCCGGCGAAGTAGAAGCCCTGGTCGGCGAAGCGGGACCAGTAGGTCTCGCGGAAACGCTGCTCGTCGCCCCAGATGCCGCGCAGCATGCCCGGCCACGGCTTGTCGAGCACCAGGTATCCGCCGCCGCCCTTGCCGACCTCGACGCCCTGGTCGTCGACGACCTTCGCCGAGATGCCCGGCAGCGCCTTCTGCGCGGAGCCCGGCTTCGTGGCGGTGACGCCCGGCAGCGGCGAGATCATGATCCCGCCGGTCTCGGTCTGCCACCAGGTGTCCACGATCGGCGCCGAGTTCGCGCCGATGTTCTCGCGGTACCAGATCCACGCCTCGGGGTTGATCGGCTCGCCGACGCTGCCCAGCACGCGCAGCGACGAGAGGTCGTACTTCTGCGGGATCTCGTTGCCCCACTTCATGAACGTACGGATCAGCGTGGGCGCGGTGTAGTAGATGGAGACCTTGTGCTGCTGCACGATCTCCCAGTGCCTGCCCTCGTGCGGCGTGTTCGGGGTGCCTTCGTAGACGACCTGCGTCGTCCGGTTCGCCAGCGGCCCGTACACGATGTACGTGTGCCCGGTGATCCAGCCGATGTCCGCGGTGCACCAGTAGACGTCTTCGCCCGCCTTGTGGTCGAAGACGTTGTGGTGGGTGTACGCGGCCTGGGTCAGGTAGCCGCCGGAGGTGTGCAGGATGCCCTTCGGCTTCCCGGTGGTGCCGGAGGTGTAGAGGATGAAGAGCGGGTGCTCGGAGTCGAACGCCTGCGGCGTGTGCTCCGCGGACTGGCCGTCGACCAGTTCGTGCCACCAAATGTCGCGGCCTTCGGTGATCGGCACCTCTTCGCCGGTGCGGCGGACGACGATGACCTTCTCGACCGATTCGGCGCCTTCGAGCGCTTCGTCGACATTGACCTTCATCGGGGCGGCCTTGCCGCGGCGGTACTGGCCGTCGGTGGTGATGACGATCCGCGCCGCCTGGTCGTCCACACGGGAACGCAGTGCTGTCGGGGAAAAACCACCGAAGACGACACTGTGCAGGACACCGATGCGGGCACACGCGAGCATCGCGACGATCGCTTCGGGCACCATCGGCATCTGGATGGCGACGCGGTCGCCGGCCGTGAGGCCGAGGGATTCGAGGGCGTTCGCCGCGCGGGAGACGTCGTCCTTCAACTGCGCGTAGGTGATGTCCCGGTTGTCGCCGGGCTCGCCGACCCAGTGGATGGCGACCTGGTCGCCGTGCCCGGAATCGACGTGGCGGTCCACGCAGTTGTACGCGACGTTCAGCTTCCCGCCCACGAACCACTTCGCGAACGGCGCATTGGTCCAGTCCAGTACCTGCGACCACTTCGTTTCCCAGTGCAGGCGCTCGGCCTGCTTGGCCCAGAACGCTTCCCGGTCGGCGTCGGCTTCGGCGTAGAAGTCGGCGGTGGCATTCGCTTGCGCGCTGAAAGCCTCACTCGGGGGGAAGGTCCTGCTCTCCGTGAGCAAATTGTCCAGCGCCGGCGACTGCTCGGTCATGGTGCGATGCCTCCTGTGATTCGCGTGTCTTCACGCCCGTTGGCACGCTATCGACGTTACGACGCGAAGTAAAAGGTTGCATCGTGGTTGCGCGCGGCATTCACACGCTTGAGGACAAAGCGGTACGGACCGCCGGCCATTCTGGTCCGGTCAGGGAGTAGACGACGGTGTCGCGGATGGTCCCGTCCGGCCGGACGCGATGCGCGCGCAGCACCCCTTCCCGTTGTGCGCCGAGACGTTCGATCGCCTTCTGCGACTTGAGGTTGCGGATGTCGGTCTCCCACGAGACGCGGTTCGCGCCGAGGTCGTCGAAAGCGTGGCGCAGCAACAGGAGTTTCGACTCGCGGTTGAGCCCGGTCCGCTGCCATTCGGAACCGATCCAGGTGTAGCCGACGGAAACGATCTTGTGGCGCGCGCTCATCGCGTAGAACGAGGTCGTGCCCGCGACCTCGCCGGTGCGCGCGTCGATCTGCGCCCAGGCGCGGCGGTCGGTGTCGGCGAGGATGTCTTCGACCATCGCTTCGGCCGCGGCGAGATCCGGCGGCTGCCGGAGGCTGAGCCAGGTCCAGATCGCCGGGTCGGAGCCCGCCGCGAAGAGGCCCTTGGCGTGGTCGCGGGTGAGGGGTTCGAGGCGGACGCGTTCACCGGTCAGGGTCGCGTGGTCGTTCCAGTCGGTCACGATCTTGACGGTACGACCGGCAATGGCCTTACTGGATAGCCAGTTTCGAAGCATTCGAGAAGGCCACTGCGGCGTTGCCTATGCTCGCGGGAACGATCGACGAAGGCGAGGCACCATGGCCGAAGAGCGGGAAGAGCTCACCTGGGAGTTGTTCGGGACGGCCAGCAGGGATCTGGCACAGGCCGTCGCCGACGACGGCTTCGAGCCGGACCTGATCCTGTCGATCGCGCGCGGCGGGCTGTTCGTCGCGGGTGCGCTCGGCTACGCGCTGGACGTCAAGAACCTGCACGTGATGAACGTCGAGTTCTACACCGGTGTCGACCAACGTCTCGACCTGCCGGTGATGCTGCCGCCGGTGCCGAACGTCGTCGACCTGACGAAGAAGAAGGTACTCGTCGCCGACGACGTCGCGGACACCGGCGCGACCCTGAAGCTGGTCCGCGACTTCTGCGCCGACCACGTCGCCGAGGTTCGTTGCGCGGTGGTCTACGAGAAGCCGCGCTCCGAGGTCAAATGCGAGTACGTCTGGAAGCACACGGACCGGTGGATCAACTTCCCGTGGTCGGTGCAGGCTCCGGTGGTGCGGCGCGAGGGCCAGGTGCTGGACGCGTGACGGATCCGCTGAAGCCGCTGCTGGACCTCGAAGGGGTCGCGGCGGCCGCGAAATCAGCTCAGGACGCGGTGTTCGCCGTCCACCGGCTGCCCGCCAACCTGCGCGGCGGCGCGGCGACGGCCGCCGAAGCGTCCGTGCGGTCGGCGCGGGCGTCGGCCGGTATCGAAGGTGCCGCGCCCGAACTGCCGGAATCCGGCGAGGTGACCGATCCGGTGCTGGCGGGCGCGTTGCGGGTCGCGGAAGCGCTCGAAGGCCTGCTCCCGACCTGGCGGCGGGCGCCGCTGCAGGCGTTGGCGCGCCTGCACGTTCTCGCCGCGTCGGATCTGGTGGCGGATCTCGACGCGCTGGGGCGGCCGCGGTCGTCGGGTGATGTCGGGCCGAGGCTGGAGATGCTGGCGCAACTGGTCACCGGCGCGACGTCGGTGCCGGGACCGGTGCTGACCGCCGTCGTGCACGGGGAACTGTTGGCGCTCAAGCCTTTCGGCTCCGCGGACGGGGTCGTCGCACGAGCGGCGGCACGGCTCTCGGCGGTGGCGACCGGGCTGGACCCGAAGGCGCTGACGGTGCCGGAGGTCGCGTACTTCCGGCGGGTGCCGAAGTACCTCGAAGCCGCTTCGGGCTTCTCCAGCGGAACTCCCGACGGCGTCCGCGCTTGGTTGCTCTTCTCGTGCGAAGCGTTCGAGGCGGGCGCTCGCGAGGCGAAGTCCATCTCCGACGCCGCCGGCTGACTCCCCGCATTTCGTCCTCTGGATGCGGTAGTTCGCGATGCCAACTACCGCATTCAGAGGACGAAATGCGTGGGTGGGGTGGGCCCACATGGGATCTTGCCCAGGTGTGGTCCGTGACCACATGGCCTAAGCGCGCCGGGAGACCTAACGTCGTCCGGCATGAGTGGTGCGTATCACAGCGATCTGGCGGGTAAGTCCGCGCTGGTCACGGGCGCGGCGGGCGGGATCGGCCTGGCCTGCGCCGAAGCGCTCGCCGAGGCCGGGGCCAAGGTCCACCTCGTCGACATCGACGACGCCGTCGAGAAGGCGGCGGCCGGCGTCGACGGCATCGCGCACGTCGTCGACCTCACCGACGCCCGGGCCGTCGAGACCCTCCCCACCGAGATCGACATCCTCGTCAACAACGCCGGTTTCCAACACATCGCGCCGATCCACGAGTTCCCGCCGGAGACGTTCACCCGCGTCCAGTCGCTCATGGTCACCGCGCCGTTCCTGCTCATCCGCCGCGCGCTGCCGAGCATGTACGAACGCGGCTGGGGGCGCGTGGTCAACATGTCCAGCGTCCACGGCCTCCGCGCGAGCCCGTTCAAATCCGCGTACGTCACCGCGAAACACGCGCTCGAAGGCCTCTCCAAGGTCACCGCGCTCGAAGGCGCGGAACACGGCGTGACCAGCAACTGCGTCAACCCGGGCTACGTCCGGACGCCGCTGGTCACCGGCCAGCTCCAGGCGCAGGCCGAAGAGCACGGGCTCGAACGCGACGCCGTCATCGAGCAGGTCCTCCTGCGCCGGTCGGCGATCAAACGGCTCATCGAACCGGCGGACGTCGCCGCGTGCGTGCTGTGGCTGTCCGGCGACCACGCCGCCCATGTCACCGGCACCTCGATCCCCCTCGACGGCGGCTGGACCGCCGCGTGAACCCCTCTCCCGAAAGGACGTCCCCGGTGACCACGCAGAACCGTGGCTCGATCGCGAAGGTCGTCAGCGCCAGCCTGATCGGCACGACGATCGAGTGGTACGACTTCTTCCTCTACACCTCCGCCGCGGCGCTGGTGTTCGGCAAATTGTTCTTCCCCACCAACGATCCGCTCACCGGCACGCTGCTCGCGTTCCTCACCTACGCCGTCGGCTTCCTCGCGCGGCCGATCGGCGGGCTGGTGTTCGGGCACTTCGGTGACCGCGTCGGCCGCAAGAAGCTGCTGGTGCTGAGCCTGCTGCTGATGGGCGGGTCGACCTGCGCGATGGGCATCCTCCCGACCTACGCGACCGTCGGCGTGGTGGCGCCGATCCTACTGACGCTGCTGCGGCTCGTGCAGGGTTTCGCGCTCGGCGGCGAATGGGGCGGCGCGGTGCTGATCGTCTCCGAACACGGCGACGACAAGCGCCGCGGGTTCTGGGCGTCGTGGCCGCAATGCGGTGCTCCCGGCGGCAACCTGCTCGCGACGGCGGTCTTGGCGATCCTCGCCGCGACGCAGTCCGACGAAGCGTTCCTCAGCTGGGGCTGGCGGATCCCGTTCCTGCTGTCCGGTGTGCTCGTGGTGATCGGGCTGTGGATCCGGCTCGCGGTCAGCGAATCGCCGGTGTTCCTCGCGGCGCAGAAGAACAACACGACCACGCACGCGCCGGTCGTCGAGGTGTTCCGCAAGAGCTGGCGCGCGGTGCTGATCACGATCGGCTCCCGGATGGCGGAGAACGTCTCGTACTACGTGATCACGGCATTCATCCTCGTCTACGTGACCACCGGGCTGAGCCTGCCGAAATCCGCCGGTCTCAACGCGGTGCTCATCGGTTCGGCGGTGCACTTCGTGACGATTCCCTTGTGGGGCAAGCTTTCCGACCGGGTAGGCCGCCGCCCGGTCTACCTGTTCGGCGCGATCGGCATGGCGGTGTGGAGCTTCGTGTTCTTCGCGATGCTCGACACGAAGAACTCCGGCGTCATCATCCTCGCGGCGACCATCGGTCTGGTGCTGCACGGCGCGATGTACGGCCCGCAGGCCGCGTTCTTCTCCGAACAGTTCCCGACGGGGGTGCGCTACACCGGGCTTTCGGTCGGCGGGCAGCTGTCCTCGATCGCGGCGGGCGCGGTGGCTCCGCTCATCGCGGTGGCACTGTTCAAGGAGTTCGGCAGCACGGTCCCGGTGTCGCTTTACGTGGTCTCGATGTGCGCCCTGACCGTGATCGCCCTGCTCGCCGCCCGCGAGACCAAGGGGGAATCCCTGCACTCCGAAGTTCTCACGGAGCGCGGTCACGTGTCAGCATGACCGCTGTGGACGGAGCCGCGGAATTGCGCCGGCTGCTCGAACTGCTCGCCTCCGGCGCGGGCAGCGAGCAGCTGGCGCACGTCCCTGTCGACCCGAAGGCCACCGAGCTGGCGCTGCGGATCCGGGACACTGTCGCCGAGCACCGGCGGCGCGAGGCGGAGCTGGCCGCGTTGTTCGACACGGCCAGCGACCTCGCGCGGCTGGACGATCCGGACGCCGTCCTCCGGTCGATCGTGCGGCGGGCGCGGGCGCTGCTCGGCGTGGACGTCTCGTATCTCAGTCTCAACGACGAGACCGAGGGAAAGACCTACGTCCGGGTCACCGACGGGTCGGTTTCCGCGCTGTTCCAGGACATCGTGCTCGGAATGGGCGAGGGGCTCGGCGGGCTGGTCGCGCAGACCGCGCGGCCGTACGCGACGGCGGATTACTTCAACGACAAGCGGTTCCGTCACACGTCGTCGATCGACACCGGGGTGCTCGACGAGGGATTGACCGCGATCCTCGGCGTGCCGCTGGCGATCGGCAGCAAGGTCATCGGGGTGCTGTTCGCCTCGGACCGGACCACCCGCGAGTTCTCGCCCGACGAGGTCGCGCTGTTGTCGTCGCTGGCCGACCACGCGGCGATCGCGCTGGACAACGCGCATCTGCTCGACGAGACGCGCCGCGCGGTCGCCGAGCTGAACGCCGCGAACGCGACGATCAGCGCGCACAACGACGCGATGCGCCGCGCCGAGGACGCGCACGACCGGCTGATGGATCTCGTGCTGCGCGGCGGTGATCTGGCCGAGGTCGCCGCCGCGGTCGCGGACGTGCTCGGCGGCGCCATCGCGGTCTACGACGCGGACGGCGCGGTCCTCGCCAGGACCGACGGCGAGCTGCGTCTTTCGCGTACCGCGGTTTCCGCGTCCAGGACGAGCGGGCGCGCGGTGTCCACTGAGGACGGTTGGCTGTGCGCGGTCCAGGCTGGGCAGGAGTTCCTGGGCAGCCTGGTGCTGGGCGGCGGAGGTTCGCTCGGCGAGGCCGACCGGCGGCTGTTCGAGCGGGCGGGCGTGGTCACCGCCGTGCTGCTGATGCAACGGCGGTCCGTCGCGCGCGCCGAGGACGAGGTGCGCGGCGAGCTGCTGTCGGACCTGCTCACCGCGCCCGGCCGCAATCCGGCCGCACTGCTGGCACGTGGTCGGCGCCTGGGGGTCGATTTGTCGACATCGCACGCGGTGCTGATCGCGCATTCCGACGACGTCTCCCGGCGTCGGCTGGCCGCGGCGGCTTCGCGGCACGCGGATCTGGTCGGGGTGCACGCCGACGAAGTGGTGCTTCTCGTCCGTGGCGCGGATCCGGGTGCGCTGGCGCGAACCGTCGCCACCGAGCTGACGTCCACAATGGACTGCCCGGTGACGGTGGGTGCGGCAGGGCCGGCCGGCTCACCGAAGGCGCTGGCCGTGGCGCACGCCGAAGCCGCGCGATGCGTCGCTTCACTGCTGGCGCTGGGCCGGGCGGGGGAGGGCGCGAGCATGGCCGACCTCGGCTTCGTCGGGCTGCTCCTCGGCGAGCACGCCGATCTCGGCGCGTACGTGACCGCCACGATCGGCCCGGTGCTCGACTACGACGACCGCCGCGGCACGGACCTGATCGGCACGCTCCGCGCGTATTTCGCCTGTGGCGGCAACTTGACGCGGGCGAAGGACCTGCTCCACGTGCACGTCAACACCGTCGTCCAGCGGCTGGACCGCATCGCGTCGCTGCTGGGCGAGCAATGGCAGGCGCCCGAGCGCGCGCTGGAACTCCAGCTCGCGCTCAGGCTGCATCGCCTCACCAGTGACCGAAACGGATGACTTCGTCGAAGTCGCGCCGGGCGATCGTGGTCGCCGACGAGCCGGGCGACGGACCGGATTCGGCGCCGTGCCCGAGCGCCACGACGCCGATCGGGTCGTGATCCTCCGGCACGCCGAACTCGCTGTGAAGCCGCTCCACGCTTTCCGGTGCCAGCCCGAAGAAGACCGCGCCGAGACCTTCGTCGACGGCCGTCTGCAGGATGAGCAACGTCGCCATCCCCGTGTCGACGTCCCAGTACGGCACGCGCCACCACGACTCGTCCCGATCGGCGACACCCTTGTCCGGCTTGGCGTAGCGGTCGAGGTACGCGTTCTTGACCGAAAGCGGGACGATCGCGACCGGGGCCGTGGTCACGGTTTCCGGCGCCCAGCTCGCCCCGAACTCCCAGAAGTTCGCGAGTTCTTCGCCGGTGAGCACGAGAAATCCTTGTCCCTGTGAGAAACCGGCCGATGGGCCCTTCAGCGCGTTGCGCAGGATGCGCTGAAGGCTCGCCTCGGCGACGGGCTCGCCGGTGAACTTCCGGACCATGCGACGGCGTCGTACGACGTCCTGGAATTCCATGCGATCAGCTTAATGCGCATGCCGTCGCCAGGTCGCCGCTCGCGCGCGGAATGGTCGCCGAAGCGGGCGGACGGACGCCGTCGAGCCAGCCTTCGAGCGCGCTGAAAGCCGTGCGGAAACAAGGGCCGATCGGGCGCAGCTTGTCCGGGTACGCGTCGTACAGCCCGTCGACGTGGTTGCCGTCGGCGATCCGGTAGTAGCGCTGCAGGCCGGCGCGGCCCTGCTCGGCGATCATCCGCTGGTAGACATCGGAATCGTGGGTGATCGGCAGGAGCGTGTCGAGGGTGCCGTGCAGGGTGATCAGCGGTTTGCCGATCCGGCCGGTCAGCGAGATCCGTTCGACCGCGCGGTGTACCGGCCGAGGGCGGGCGGCGTAGTCGTAGTCGGTCCCGGCGAACGACGGGTCGAATTCGGCCTGATAGATGCGCTGGGTCAAGCCCCAGTAGACGTCGTTGTGGTACTTCCAGAGGAATTCGGAACCCGGCGCGAATCCGGCGTCGAGGATTTCCTGGTGGGCTTGCGCGGAACCGGAGGCGTACGCGGGATAGGCCTTGATCGCGGGCGGCAGGAAGGTGAACAGGTTCGGGCCGTCTTCGTGCCAAAGCGTGCCCTCCCAGTCGATTCCGCCGTCGTAGAGCCACGGCCGGTTCTCGAGCTGCCAGCGGACGAGGTAGCCGCCGTTCGACATCCCGGCCGCGAGGGTGCGGCTCGGCAGGCGTCCGTAGCGGTGCGCGACGGCCGCCTTCGCGGCGATGGTCAGCTGTGTGACCCGCGAGTTCCACTCGGCGATCGCGTCACCGGGGCGACGTCCATCGGTGTGGAAGTCGGCGCCGGTGTTGCCCTTGTCGGTGGCGGCGAACGCGTAACCGGCGGCGAGGACCTGGTCGCCGATCGCGCGATCGTTCGCGTACTGCCGTCGCACGCCGGGCGATCCCGACACCACGAGGCCGCCGTTCCAGCGATCGGGAAGCCGGAGCACGAACTGCGCGTCGTGGTTCCAGCCGTGCGTCGTGTTGGACGTCGACGAATCCGGGAAGTAGCCGTCGATCTGGATACCGGGAACACCCTTGGGCGCGGGGAAACCGGTGGAGGTGAGCCCGGCCCAGTCGGACTGGACGGTGTGCCCGGTGGCCAGGGTGCCGGTGGTGGTCAAATCGTCCAAACAGGACAGTCGTTGGGTCGCGGCGCCGGGAACGCGCACGTTCCCGCAACCGCTCGCCGCCTGAGCGGGGGTGGCCAGGGCCAGCATCATCGCGAGGACCAGGAAGAGCCGCATCGGCCGACGATAAGCGGGCATTTCGCGGATCGGTACCCGGCGCGGCCACACAAAACGCGCCGCCGCTGTGGTGGTCTTCCACGTGGAAACCCCGCGGGCGCCGGTTTTAGCCTCGGGTGATGCGAAAACTCCTCATCGGCGCGGTGGTTTCGGCATTGACCCTTCTCTTCGCGACTCCGGCACAGGCGGCGACGATCCGTCCGGTGACCGGGTTCGGGAGCAATCCCGGTGCTCTGCAGATGTTCGAATACGTCCCCGACGGGCTGCCGTCCGGACGTCCGGCGGTGGTCGTGCTGCACGGCTGCACGCAGGACGCCGCCGGATACGCGCGTGGCTCCGGCTGGGTCGGGCTCGCGGACAGGCTGCGGTTCAAGCTCGTTCTGCCGCAACAGGTTTCGGCGAACAACTTCAGCAAGTGCTTCAACTGGTTCCAGGCGGCCGACATCAAGCGTGGCTCTGGAGAAGCCGAATCGATCGCGCAGATGGCGCGGTATTCGGCCGGAAGCCGGACGTACGTGACCGGCTTGTCGGCCGGTGGTGCGATGACTTCGGTGATGCTGGCGGCGTATCCGGAACTGTTCGCGGGCGGCGGTGTCGTCGCGGGGCTGCCCTACGGCTGCGCGGCCTCGATGATCGACGCGTACTCCTGCATGAACCCCGGCAAGGATCTGACCCCGAAGCAATGGGGCGACAAGGTGCGCGCTGTGGGCACAGGGCCGCGTTCGCCGGTCAGCGTCTGGCACGGGACCGCGGACTACACCGTCGCCCCGATGAACATGCGTGAGCTTTCCGAGCAGTGGTCCGATGTCGGCGCGGCCGTCGACACGCACGCCATCACCGGGATGGGGCACGGTCAGCCGATCGCGCCGGCATCGGGTTGCGGGCAGGCGGGGCCGTATCTGCTCGATGTCGGTGTGTGCGCCGCGGCGGAACTCGCGGCGAAGTGGCGGCTAGGCGAGGACGGCGTCCAGTAGCCCGGGGAAGCGGGCGTGGACGTCTTCGGTTCGTAGCTCGACCCAGCGGGTCCGGCCCTCGACGAACGTCGTCGTGAGGCCGGCCTCGCGCAACACCTTCCAGTGGTGGGAAAGCGTCGGCGCGCTGATCTCGACGTCGTACTCGGTGACGGCGCAGCTTCGCGGCGAAGGGTTGCTTCGCAGGGCGCGGATCAGCTCCAGGCGCACGGGATCCGCGAGCGCCTGGAGCACCGGCACGATCTCGATCTCGTCGATCGACGGCTGCGGCAGCGTGCTGCTCACGGCACTCCAAACTATTTGACAGTCATCGAACAGTCCCGCCACTATACCTCCCATGACGATTCGACGATCATCAAATGATCGGCTCGCTCTGGGGGCTCTGCTGGTACTCGCCGTCGGGACGTTCACCGTCGGCACCGACGGATTCGTCCTGAACGGGCTGCTGCCCGCCATCGCCGCCGACCTGCGGGTTTCCGAGGCCGTCGCGGGCCAGCTGACCACGGTCTTCGCGGTGACCTACGCGATTTCTTCGCCGCTGATCGCGGCTTTCACCGGACGGCTCGACCGGCGCTGGGTGCTCGGCGCGGGGATGGTGCTGTTCACGATCGGCATGGCCGGTCAGGCTCTCGGCGAATCCTTCGCCGTGGTCGCCGTCGCGCGGGTGCTGGCCGCCCTCGGCGCCGCCGCGTTCCAATCCAACGCCTATGTACTGGCCGGCGCGCTGTCCTCGGACGAGCGCCGCGGCCGCGCGCTGGCCACGGTCTCGAACGGGATGAGCGTGTCGATGGTGCTCGGCGTGCCGATCGGGGTGGTGGCGGGCAACTGGTTCGGCTGGCGCGCGGTGATGTGGGGGATCGGTGCGGTGGCGCTGGTCGTGATGCTGCTCGTGCCGCTGCTGCCCGGGGTTCGGATGCCGACGGTGTCGTTGCGCGACAGGCTCGCCGTCGTCGCGCGGCCGCCGATCGCGCGTGTGCTCGGCGTGAGCGTCCTCGGCACCGCCGCGGGCTTCGCGGCCTTCGTGTACCTGCCGGTGCTGGTGGCTCCGGTGGCGGTGGGCGCGACGATCTCGTGGTTGCTCGTCGGTTTCGGGATCGGGCAGATCGCGGGCAACGCCTTCGCGGGCCGGGCGACGGACTCGCTGGGGCCTTCGCGCGTCCGCTCGATTTCGCTGATCGGCACGGTCGTGACGTTCGCGCTGCTGGACGTCGCCGTGCTGAGCCTGCCCGGTTCGCTGGTCCTCGCGCTGGCTTCGGGGGTCTTCGGCGGCATGCTGATGGTTCCGCAGCAGCACCGGCTGTTCTCGCTGGCGCCCGACGCGCCGACGGTCGCCATGGGGCTCAACGGTTCCGCGATCTACGCCGGCGGAGCGCTCGGTGCCGCGCTGGGCGGCGTCGTCCTGTCTTCCGCCGGTGTCTGGTGGATCGGTCCCGTTGCCGCCTTCGTCGCTCTGGTGGGCTTCGCGCTTTCGGTGCCTTCGCGGGCGAAGGTGCCCGAGCCCGCGTGACCTTACTTGACCGACCAGCGCTCCTCGATACGCGCAAACCGCCACACGAGGAGCGCGAAGAACCACGTAAGCACGAAGAGCGCTACAACCGCGTAGCCCACGTAGTCCAGGCTCAGCGACCCGATAGCCGCGAGCGGTCCGGTCGTGATGCCGAGCCGTTCGGTGATGATCGAGACGACCTCGATCGTCCCGATCAGCAAGGCGACCGCGACGGAAAGCGCCGTCACGATGAGGTTGTAGTAGATCTTCCGCACCGGCTTCGCGAGCGCCCAGCCGTACGCGTAGTTCATGAAGCAGCCATCGGCGGTGTCGAACAGCGTCATCCCGGCGGCGAACAGGATCGGCAGCACCAGGATCGCGTACCAGGGCAGCGAGAACGCCGCCGCGCCGCCGGCGAGCACCAGCAGGCTGACCTCGGTCGCGGTGTCGAAGCCGAGGCCGAACAGCACGCCGATCGGATAGATGTGCCAAGGCTTGCGCACCGCTTTGGTGGCGCCGCGGAGCAGACGGTTCATGAAGCCGCGGTTGTCGAGTTGCCGCTCCAGCGCCGCTTCGTCGAACTCGCCCCGCCGCATGCGCCGGAACACCTTCACGATGCCGACGAGCACCACCAGGTTCATGATCCCGATGAGGTACAGGAACACCGCCGAAACGGAGGTCCCGATCAGCCCGGTCGCCTCGTGCAGCGCCGACGAGTCGTCCTCGACGGCCCCGGCGAGCGCGCGGACGCCGAGCGACAGCAGCAGGCACAGGACGAAGACGATCGTCGAATGGCCGAGGGAGAACCAGAACCCGACCGAAAGCGGCCGTTGCCCGTCGGCCATCAGCTTGCGGGTGGTGTTGTCGATCGCGGCGATGTGGTCCGCGTCGAACGCGTGCCGCATCCCGAGTACGAACGCCGTGACGCCGAGGCCGACCCCGAACACGCCCGTGGCGCCGAGCTCGTACTGGCGCGGCGCCACGAAAAGCGTCAGGACCCCCCAGCCGATGACGTTGAGCAGCAGGATGAATCCGGCCATCCCGGCGACGGACACCCGTTCGCGTCGCGTGAGCGCGATGCGTCGGGATGAACGGGTCTGTCCGCCGGTGTTCAGCTCGCGCGCACCCTGAGGGAGTCGAGAGCCTTTCGTACATGGCCATCGCTGGCCGTCAGCGCCTTCGCCGCACTCGCGACGTCTTCACCGGACAGCAGATGGACCAGCGCGACCTTGAGGTCGCCGTCGGCCTCGGTGAGCGCGTCGGAACAGTCCGCCATGCTCATGCCGGTGGCCTCGCGCAGGATCCGGATGGTCCGCCCGCGCAGCTTCGCGTTGGTCGCCCGCATGCTCACCATCAGGTTCGAATACGTGCGGCCGAGCTTGATCATCGTGGCGGTGGAGAACGCCGTGAGGATGATCTTCTGCGCCGTGCCCGCCTTCATCCGCGTCGATCCGGCGATCGCCTCGGGGCCGGTGTCCACCGCGATGAGGACGTCGACACCCGGCGGCGTGACCGCGGCCGGATTGCCCGAGACCAGCGCGGTCCGGGCACCGAGACGGCTGGCCGCGGCCAGCGCGCCGAGGACGTAGGGCGTCCGGCCGGAAGCCGTCAGCCCGAGCACGAAGTCGCCTGGCGCGACGGACTCGGCCACCTCGGCGGCTCCGGCCTTCGCGTTGTCCTCGGCGTCTTCGACGGCTTGGCGCAGAGCGCGCGCGCCGCCCGCGTGATGCGCGATGAACCAATCGGAGGGCACGTTGAACGTCGGCACGAGCTCCGCCGCGTCCAACGTCGCCAGCCTGCCGGAAGTACCGGCCCCGAAGTAGTGCACGCGGTGTCCCGACCGCAGCGCCTCCACGGCGAAGTCGACCGCCCGCGCCACCTGCGGCAGCACCGCGGCGACGGCTTCGGGGACCCGGCGGTCCTCGGCGTTGATCGCGCCGAGGATGCCCATGGTCGACATCAGGTCGATGTCGGTCGTCCGTGGATTGCGCTGTTCGGTTGGCGAGTCGACGTGCACCACCTGGCGTGGGACGGTCATCATGCGCCTCACTTTTTCGCTCATTTGCCGGTTTCCCGCGGCCGCCGCCTGCCGTCGGGCCGGACGCCCAGACGGTGCGAGCCAACCGCGTCCCTGGTCGCGTCGAGCGCGTTGACCGACGCGTCCATGTGCCGCTGCGCGACACCGATGAACAGGCAGTCGATGACGGTCAGCTGCGCGATGCGACTGGCGGTCGCACCCGAGCGGAACGTCGTCTCCCGCGCGGCCGTGGTCAGCACGTGGTCGGCGACCTCGGTGATCGGTGAACGCGGGAAGTTCGTCACGGCGACGGTGATCGCGCCGTGCTCACGGGCCACGCGCAGCGCCTCGACGGTGTCCGTGGTCGCGCCCGTGTGGGAGATGCCGATGGCGACGTCGCCGGGGCTCAGCACGGCGGCCGAGGTGAGCATGATGTGCGTGTCCGACCAGGCGAAGCTGACCCGCCCGATGCGGTGCAGCTTCTGCTGCAGGTCCGCGGCGACGAACGCGCTCGCGCCCACGCCGTAGACGTCCACGCGGCCCGCGCCGGCCACGATGTCGATCACGCGCTGTAGCGACGGGACGTCGAGCTGGTCGGCCGTCTCCTCCACGGCGCGTGCGTCCGCGAAGCTGACCTTGCCGATCACCGCGGCCAGGTCGTCCTCCGGCCCGATCTCGCCGCCGAGGTTGCGGGTCGACCGCGCCTCGGAGCGGGCGGTGTCGGCCGCCAGGGCGATCCTGAGCTGCGGATACCCGCCGACGCCGACCGCCTTGCAGAACCGCGTGACGGTGGTTTCGCTGGTGTTCGCCGCGAGCGCGACCTCGGTGATGCTGCGCCGCGCGACCTGCGCGGGGTCGTCGAGGACGACCTTCGCGACGCGCTGCTCGGCCCGGGCGAGGCCGGGCAGGAGGGAGCGAATCCGGACGAGCGGGCTCGCGTCAGCGTCCCGTGTCGGCTGCGCCGGCACGGCCTCGGACGGTGCGGCCGCGATTACGGAATCGGTATCGCCCACCGTGGGAAAGTTACTAACCGTTGGCATCTGCGACAAGGCTACCCACACCCTTCGGGAAGATCGCAACCTATCCGTGTCTGCGGATTCGATTTGCGATTAATCGTTGACCAGAAAGTCGCTAACCAGGTCGAGGCCGTTAACGAGGTCGAGCTAACGACTTGGCAACTTAGTGTCGCGATGCAAGGGGCTGTGTCCCGGTCAACGGGGCGGTCCGGTCAGCACATCGGAGCCGATTGGCTACCTAGTGCTCAACTTCCAGCCGGTAGCGACGAAAGTAGGGGGATTATGCTCACTGTCCAGCAGTATGCGGCCGCGTTCAGTGACTTTCACACCATCCAAGGAAATTCCGCGTCCGGTGTAACGGGCATCGGTCGTGTAACGCCAGCGGAGGGTGATTTGTGAGCTTTGTGACACCTCGGCGGCGGCCCGCCACCAAGCGCGGTGGCCGTGCCCGCCGAGCCCGGTCTGCTCCCCGGCGGGGGCGCCCGGTCCGGACGCACGCACGGTAATCGATTTCCAGGTTGCTCCGCCGTCGGTACTTATTTCCAGGAAGAGCGAATCCGACGGTCCTTCGGTGTCCACGAAGGTGTCGAAGGAGACCTTCAGCGGCCCGCCGCGCGTCTGTAACGGCGGAGTCGTGAGCGTGGCCGTGGAGACGTCCCCGGCGCCGCTGAACCACGCGTCGCGGCCGCGCGCAGGGCGGACGGCCATCGCCTTCGCGAGCGAGCTCGCCCACGTCTCCCTCGCGAGGTTGATCGAGCCCCAGCTCCGCGTCGGGTGCACGCGGTTGGTGAGCAGGATCGCGAACGACCGCGAGAGCGGATCGATCACCAGCGAGGTCCCGGTGAAGCCGGTGTGCCCGGCCGTCGAGGGGGCCGACAGCGCGCCCATGTACCAAGGCTGGTCGAGTTCGAAGCCGAGCCCGTGCGCGTTGTCGGGGAACTTGTGGTTGTAGTTCGTCAGCATCGCCCGCACCGTCTCTTCGCGCAGGATCCGCTGGCCGCGGTACGCCCCGCCGTTCAGGATCGTCTGCGCGAGCACCGCCATGTCGGCGGCCGTGGAGAACACGCCCGCGTGCCCGGCGACGCCGCCCAGCGACCAAGCGTTCTCGTCGTGCACTTCGCCGCGTACGAGCCCCCGGGGCGGCTTCGCGGCGTACTCGGTCGCCGCGACCCTGGCGAGTTTCGCCGCGGGCGGGTTGTAGCCGGTGTCCACCAGGCCCAGCGGCGCGGCGATGCGGTCCTGGACCACCTTGTCCAGCGGAGCCCCGGCCACCTTCTCGACCAGGAAGCCGAGCGTCAGCAGGTTGATGTCGGAGTAGAGGTACGTGCTGCCCGGCGCGTTCTTCAGCGGGCTGTCGAGGACGGCTTTCCGGCGGGACGGGATGTCCGGGTAGCCCTCCCACAGCGACGGGAGCGGTGTCGCGGCGAAACCCGAGACGTGGGTGAGCAGCTGCTGGACGGTGACGGCCTCCTTGCCGTTCACCCCGAACTCCGGCAGGTACCGCACCACCGGCGCCGAGATGTCCAGCTTGCCCGCCTCGGCCAGTTGCATCACCGCGATGGAGGTGAACAGCTTCGAGATCGAAGCCATGTCGAAGATCGTGTCCGCGCGCATCGGCACCTGCTGTTCGGGTGGCAGCTCCGTGCCCTTGGCGTCGGCGTAGCGGACCGCGCCGCCGACGGCCTGGCGCTCGACGATCACGCCGTCGTGCGCGAGCAGGCCGACCGCGCCGGAGAAGTGCGGATGGCCGGTGGCATCCGGCTTCGTCCAGCTCTCGATGAACCGCTCGGCCGCCTTGATCGGCTCCGGGTCGAGGCCGACGTCGGAGGGCGCGCCGTCGCGCAGCACGGTGGACGCCGGCGCGAAGCCTCCGCGCGGCTTGTCGAACCGGCCCGCCGCGCCGTCTCCCTGTTGCCCGGTCCCCGGAATCGCCTGTGCTCCCGCCGTCGACAGCGTGGTCGCCGCGACCAGTACGGAGACGGCCGCGATCAGGATCTTCCTAACACGCACGGTCGTCCCCTTCAGCGGTAGATGAGATGGCGGCGGCGTTTCCGGTCGAACTCGGCCAGTTCGGCCTGCCAGGACCCGACGATCTCGTCCACTCCGGCGCCCTTGTCGATCATCGTGCGCAGCCTGTCCGAGCCGGAGAGCTTGTCGAGGAAGTTGTCGGGGCGCCACTTGAACTTGTCCGGATGCACCTGTTTCGCGGTGACGAACATGGTGACCGCGGTGCGGATGGCGTCGAACGCCCGCGGATCGGTGATCGTCACCTGCACGCCGCCGCAGGGCTCGTTGACGAACTTGCCGAACGTCGGCACGAAGTACGCCTCACGGAACTTCACCCCGGGAAGCCGTAGCTCGCCCAGCTTCTCGCGCCAGCGCCAATCGAGGCCCGGCGCGCCGATGATCTCGAACGGCCTCGTGGTGCCCCGGCCTTCGGAGAACACGGTGCCCTCGAACATCCCGGTGCCGGGGTAGACGAGCGCGGTGTCCGGCGTCGGCATGTTCGGGCTCGGCGGGACCCACGTCAGCCCGGTGCGGGCGAAGAGCTGATCTCGGCGCCAGTCGCGCACCTCGACGATTTCGAGCTTGCCCGGCGTGACCCCGTCGGCAGGCAGGAACTCGGCCGCGAAGAACCGCGCGAGTTCGCCGACGGTCATGCCGTGCTGCTGCACGATCGGCTTCCGGCCGACACCGGAGGCGAACGCCGGGTTCAGCATCGGCCCGGCGGCCTTGCCACCCAGCGGATTCGGCCGGTCCAGCACGACGACCGCCGCGCCGACCTTCGCCGCCGCGACCATCGCCGTGTACAGCGACCAGATGTAGGTGTAGAACCGCGCGCCGACGTCGGCGATGTCGAAGACGACGGTGTCGACGCCCGCCTTCGTGAACATCCCGGCGAGCTTCGTCGCGTCGGCGCCGTACGCGTCGTACACCGGCACGCCGGTGCGTGGATCGGTGTAGTCGCCCTCGGAACCGCCTGCCTGCGCGCTGCCGCGGAAACCGTGCTCCGGCCCGAACGCGGCGAGCGGCCGGACCCCGGCGGCGACCATCGAGTCGACGATGTGGTCGCCGCTCGCCAGCACGCCCGTCGGATTCGACAGCACGCCGAGCTTGCGGCCGGACAGCGGTGCCCAGCCCCGTGCGGCGAGCACGTCCGCTCCGGTGCGGGTGAGCGGGGGACCTTTGCTCTCGCTTTCCGGCTGGGCCCCCGCGACCGAGGACCCGGCCGTCAGCGCGGGGACCGCGAGCGCGCCGGTGGCGAGGAAGTGGCGACGGTTGAGGTTCACCAGGTCAGCCCGTGGCCGAAGGGGTACTTCACCGTGCCCACGTCCTTGCCCGCGGGAACGTCCACCGGCAGCTTGCCCTGCGGCGTCACCTTCCCGAGGATCACCTTCGCCAGCGCTTCGAGCGAAGGCGAGATGTAGCCGTACGTGGCGAGCCACGTCTTGATCGGGTTCTCGTAGCCGGCGTCGTAGGGGATCTGGGCGGCGACGGCGACGACGGGCTTCCCGGTGTCGGCCAGCGCCTGCAACAGCTTGCCCTGCAACGGATACGTGCCGACGTTGTTGGTCAGCACGACCACGAGGTCGACGTTCTTCGCCGCCGCGGCCGCCTGCGCGATCTGCGCGTCCGTCGGCGTCTGGCCGGTCTGGAGCGCGGTCGCCTGCGTGCCGTGCGCGGTGAGCTTCGCGGCCAGCGACGTCGTCGTGGTCGCGCCCCAGCCGGTCACGAGCGTCTTCGCGGGCTGCTGCTTGAGCGGCAGGACACCGCCGTCGTTGCGGATCGCGGTGACCGACCGGTCGGCGATGCCCTGCGCGGTCGCGAGGTTGGCCGGCACGCCGACCTTCGACATCACCTTGGCCGGGTCGACGAACGGCGAGGTCAGGATGCCGCGGTTCAGCTTGAGCTTCAGCACCCGCAGGACGCTCTCGTCGATACGCCGCTCGGTCAGCTCGCCCTTGCGGACGGCGTCGAGCACCGAGTTGATCGCGAGTTCGAGGTTCACCGGCATGAGCAGCTGGTCGATACCCGCCTTGAGGGCCAGCACCGGGATCTCCGCGTCGGTGTGCATCTCGCGCACCGCGTCCATCGAGAGGGAGTCGGTGACGACGACTCCGCGGTATCCGAGCTCCTCGCGCAGCTTGCCGGTGAGGATCGGCTTCGACAGCGTGGCCGGTTCGCCCGACGGGTCGAGGCTGGGGAACTGGATGTGCGCGCTCATGATCGAGTCGATGCCCGCCTTGATGGCGGCCTTGAACGGCGGCACGTCGGTCTCGCGCCAGCTGGCCTCGCTCCGGTCGATCCGGGGCAGCTCGTGGTGACTGTCGGTGGCCGCGTCGCCGTGGCCGGGGAAGTGCTTCGCGGCGGCGGACACCGTCTCCGAACGCCGTCCCGAGTTCTGGAAGCCCCTGACCTGGGCTTCGACGAACTGGCTCGCCAGCTCCGGACGGCCGGAGAAGGAACGGACGCCGATCACCGGGTTCGCCGGGTTGGAGTTCACGTCGGCGTCGGGGGCGAAGTCCTGGTTGATGCCGACGGCGCGCAGTTCGTGCCCGAGGATCCGGGCGGCGTCCTGCGCGGCCTTGGTGTCGCGGCCGGCCGAGATCGCCATCGCGTTCGGCAGTTCGGTGGCGGGGGCCCCCATCCGGGTGACCGTGCCGCCTTCCTGGTCGGTCGCGATCTGCAACGGGATGCGCGCGCCGCTGCGGAGCGCGGCCCGCTGCAGCCCGTTCGACAGCTTGGCGACCTGCACCGGGTCGTCGAAGTTGTCGCGGCTGTCGTTGTTGAAGTAGATGACGCCGCCCAGGTGGTACTTCTCGATCACCTGCGCGGGGGTGTCGACCCCGAAGTCGGCCTTGTTCTTGGCGTTGACCTCGTCGGCGGACTTGCCGTTCACCCAGGTGACGAAGAGCTGCCCGACCTTCTGCTCCAGGGTCAGCCCGCGCAGCGTCCGCTGCGCCTCCGCGTCGGCCGTCACCGGCTGCGCGGTCGCCGGAACACCCGCGACACCCAGGGCGAGCAGACCCGCGAGGGGCAGGGCGAGCGCATGGATCCTCCGATGACGGGCGTGCGCGATTCGGGTCGTCACCTCAAGCCTCCCAGATTCGTGCCTGACTCTCAGATGGAAAGAAGTCCACCTGGAAGCACTGATATCCGGAAGCTACCCACGAGCACTTTGCTTGTCCATCGGCCACCCGCACGAACGGTCCGTTCATACACAAAGGGACGCGAACGGGCCTGTCACGCTTGAAAACCTGGGCAAAACACTGGCGGCGCCCGTCGGCAAGAAGCCGGCGGGCGCCGCCAGTCAGTGCGGACCACTCGGGCGACCAAGCGTGCAACTCTGGTCGTACCTTCATGGACTCGGCGTCCGGCGTCCCGGTACGCAGTCCCTAGACGACGAGCCTCCCGCGGCGCGCTGCGCGTGGGTACCCGGTGTCCGCACACGGAGATTCGCCGGGGTGGAACAGGCTTCTCTTCTACCTGTTCCCTGGCCGACCGAACGTCCGCACCTACTTTCTACGCCGTGAGCCGGGTCACTTCAAGTGCGCAGACGGGTGCACCGGTACAGAGGCTCGATCTAGTGACACGGGCACCCTCCGCGACGGACAATTCGCGCCCCTGACTGCGAAAACCGGCCCGGTACCGCCGTGTGGGTGTGCGTTCAGCGGGTGCGTTTGCGCCGGTTGTAGCCGTACCAGGTGGCACCCGCGGCGAAGGCGCCGAGCGCGACCAGGCCCGCCGACCGCGCGGGGATCCGGGTCCGCAGCGACATCGGGTGCTCGAAGGCGAGGATCTCCCAGCCCTGTTCCGTCGCGTGCTTGCGCAGGACGCGGTCGGGGTTGACCGCGTGCGGCCGTCCGACGACTTCGAGGAGCGGGATGTCGGTGCTCGAGTCGGTGTACGCGTGGCACTGGGTGAGGTCGTAGCCGTACGTCGCCGCGAGTTGCTTCGCGGCGACGGCCTTGTTCTCGCCGTAGCAGTAGAAATCGACTTCGCCCGAGTAACGGCCGTCCACGATCTGCATCCGCGTGGCCACGCTCCGCGTCGCGCCGAGCATTTCGGCGACCGGCGCGACGACTTCCTCGCCGGTCGCCGACAGCACCACGACGTCGTGCCCGTCCGCGCGATGGGACGAGATCAGTTCCGCCGCCTCCGCGTAGACGAGCGGGTCGACGACGTCGTGCAGCGTTTCGCGGACGATCGCCGACACCTGCGCGACATCCCATCCGGTGCACAGCGCGGAAACCTCGGCTCGCATCCGCTCGGTCTTCGCCGCGTCCGCGCCCGCGAGGGAGAAGACGAGCTGGGCGTACGCACTGCGAAGCGCGGCTCGGCGGTTGATCAGGCCTTCGCGCAAAAGCGGCTTGCTGAAGGCCAAAGCGCTCGATGACGCGATGATCGTCTTGTCGAGATCGAAGAACGCCGCGACCTGGGTCGGTGTCGTGCTGGGTCGGTCCACTCGCCAAGGATAGGAGAGGCGGACGGCCGGGTGCGGCGTTGGTCGACCACGATCGGGATACGACGGTGGAAAATTCACGACCGCGTATCCGTTCGGGGGCGTCGTGCCGTTATCGAATTGTGGGTACCGGCGCCGCCCGCAACGGGCCGGTATCGGAGTTACAGTGAGAATGTCCGGTGTTGCACCGGACCCAGGTTCAGTCCGACCCCCCGGGGCTGAACCCCAGGCGGCCCTCGTCCCTCCCCCCTGGCGAGGGCCGCCTCCTATTTCCCCGTCGTGCCAATGGTTCAGACCTTGTCGGCGGCAGAAACCACGGCGGGACAAGGCTGATCCGGCCGTAGTTCGTTAACTTTCCTTTCTCTCAAGGGATTTCTTGTGCCCCGTCCGGCTCTGATTCCCATAGCGGTAGGGACCGACGGAAATCGCGGGAAACCGGTTTCCCGGGGCGGAGTTGTCCACAACACCCCGGTTGTCCACAGGCGGGGCGGAATGGCGTTGTGCGCGGTGGGGAAGCGGCGGGACCGTGGAGTGGTCACCCGAGTCCGACCGAATCACTGGGGGAGTCATGACCGCGGAACATCCGCTCGTCGTCGCCGGAGACGACGTCCTGCTCGACGAGATCCTGCGCGTGGCGGCGGCCGCGGGGTGCGAGGTCGATCGAGCACCCGATCTCGACGCCGCACGCGGGAGATGGGCCCGCGCGCCGCTCGTGGTGCTCGACGAGGAGGCCGCGAGCGCGCCGAACCGGCTGCTGCGGCGGAACAAGGTCCTGCTCGTCTGCAAAGGCGCGCCGACGCCGGCGACGTGGGAGCGGGCCGTCAACACCGGTTCGGAGAAGGTCCTTTCCCTGCCGGACGAGGAAAGCGACCTCATCGGCGAGTTCGCCGACGTCGTCGACGGGCCGCCGCGGGACGACGGCGTCGTCATCGGGATCATCGGCGGGCGAGGCGGGGCCGGGGCTTCCGTGCTTTCGGCCGCCGTCGCGTACCGGGCGGAGAAATCCGGCGCCGGCGGGCTGCTCGTCGACTGCGATCCGCTCGGCGGCGGGGTCGACGTCCTCCTCGCCGCCGAACGCGATCGCGGGCCACGCTGGCCGGAGCTCGAGCTCGGCGGCAGGGTCTCCATGGCCGCGTTGAGCGAAGCACTTCCGCGAAAGAAGTACGCGACCGGCTCACTGTCCTTTGTGTCCTATGGCAGGGAAGGACGCGGGCCGGGGCCGGACGCGATCGAAGGAGTGCTGTGCGCCGGACGCCGGGCGGGCCGGACGGTCGTCTGCGATCTGCCGAGGTATTTCGGCGTCGAGACCTCCACCGTGATCGGGCTGGCCGATCTGGTCGTGGTCGTCGTCCCCGCCGAACTCCGCGCCTGCGCGGCGGCGAAACAGGTCCTCGCCAGGATCGAGCCACACGCGTCACGGATCGGTGTCGCGGTGCGGGGGCCGTCGCCCGCCGGGCTGATCCCCCAAGAGATCGCCGACGCCGTCGGCGTTCCGCTCATCACCTCGATGGGCCGCGAGCGCTCCCTCGCGGCGGCCCTCGACCGCGGCGAGTTCGTCCTGAGGCATCGCGGGCATTTGGCCATCGCCGCCGACGAAGTCCTCGCGGCCGCGCGAGGGCGGTTGGCCGGTGCCTCGCGATGACCGGCGATCTGGTCGAGCGGGTCCGGCGGAGGCTGGCCGGATCGGCCGCCCCGGCGGATCCGGTGAGCGTCGCGCGGGCCGTCCGCGCCGAAGCCGGTGGCGCGCTCGGGCAGGAGGCCGTCCTCGGAGCGGTCCGGCTGGCCCGTGACGAGTTCGTCGGAGCCGGTCCGTTGGCGCCGCTTCTCGAAAAACCCGGCGTCACCGACGTTCTCGTCACGGCACCCGACGAGGTCTGGACCGACACCGGCGAAGGCATCCGCCTGACGGACGTTCGTTTCGCCGACGAAGAAGCCGTCCGCAGGCTGGCTCAGCGGCTCGCCCTCGCCGGCGGGCGGCGGCTGGACGACGCTCAACCGTTCGCCGACTGCTGGCTGCCGGGCGTGGGGCCGCAAGGCCGGGTCCGCATGCACGCGGTCCTCCCGCCGATCGCTCCCGCCGGGACCGCGCTCTCGCTCCGGGTTCTCCGGCCCGCCACCCATGATCTCGCCGAACTCCGGCTGCGCGGGGCGTTCGGCACCAGCGGCGCGGACCTGCTCGGCTCGGTCATCCGGCGACGGCTCGCGTTCCTGGTGTCGGGCGGGACAGGGGCGGGCAAGACGACCCTGCTTTCCGCGTTGCTCGGCGCGGTGCCCCCGGCCGAGCGCATCGTCTGTGTCGAAGACGCCGGAGAACTTCAACCGGACCATCCGCAGTTCGTCAGCCTGCTCACCCGCCCGGCGAACGTCGAGGGCGCGGGCGAGGTCGGGCTGAGCGAGCTGGTGCGGCAGGCGTTGCGCATGCGTCCGGACCGGCTGGTCGTCGGCGAAGTGCGCGGCGGCGAGGTCATCGCGTTGCTCAACGCCATGAACACGGGCCACGAGGGCGGCGGCTGCACCCTGCACGCCAATTCGCCGGAGGACGTCCCCGCGAGGCTGGAGGCGTTGGCCGCGCTCGGCGGGTTGAAACGGGACGCGCTGCACAGCCAGCTGACCGCGGCGATACGCGTGGTCCTGCACATGCGCCGCCTGCCGAGCGGGATCCGGCGGCTGGACGAGGTCGGCGTCCTCCGGTCCTTCCGAGGCGAGGCCAAGGTCGTCCCGGTCTGGAGCAAGGGCGCCTGGATCGGCGACGAGACGCCGTTCGAGGAGGTGGCGGCGTGAACCCGTGGTTCCTTCTCTCCTGGGGTGCGGGTCTCGCCTGCTGGCCGAAGCCGATGGCGCGCACTCCGATCGCCTGGCGGCTGCCTCGCGCCGTCCGGGCGGGCTGCTGGCCGCTCCCCGCGCTGGCTCTGTCCTTCGTGGGAATCGGCTGGGCGGTGGCGACGCTGGTGCTCACCTTGGCGATCCGCCAGGAATACCGGTGGCGGGCGCGAGAGAAGGCTGCGCTGGCCGAAGCCGAACTCACCGCGTCCGTGCTGCGGACCATGATCGGTGAACTCCGGGCGGGTGCCCATCCGGTCGCCGCGGCCGAAGCCACCGCGGAGGCGGTGCCCGCGGCGTCCGAGCGCTTGCGCGGACTCATCGCGGCCGCCCGGTTCGGTGGTGACACCGCCACAGAACCGGACGCGCCACCGGCGCTGGCGACCGCGTGGACACTCGCGAATCGCTTCGGACTCCCGATGGCCGAGGTGCTCGATGCCGCGCGCCGGGACGCCGAGGCGGAGATCGGTTTCCGCCGTCGTCTCAAAGCCAAGATGGCGGGTCCTCGGGCGAGTGCCGCCGTGCTCGCGGTCCTCCCGCTGATGTGTCTGCTGCTCGGCGAGGCGATGGGGGCCGGGCCGGTCCACGCCCTCACCGGGACGGCCGCCGGTCAGTGGTCGCTCGTCGTGGGCAGCGGGCTGATCTGGGCGGGCACGGCCTGGTGCCGGGCCCTCACCGGGCGGGTGGCGCCATGCTGACCGGCGCGGCCCTGATCCTGCTGGGCGGTGCCGTCTTCTGTTGGCCGCGTGTCACCTCTGTCGCCACAGAGCGCCCCGCATGGCTCCGGCCGCGGGAAAGAAGGCCTCGCGACAAAGGCGTCTCCGAACTCCTTCGGTCCGCGGCCACCCTCGATCTGTTGTCCGCCTGCCTGGCCGGCGGGCTGCCGGTACCCGTCGCGCTCGAAGCCGTCGTCCCGACCGCGTCACCGCAGACCGCGGCGGCACTGCGCTCGGTGGCGTCGCACCTCGCCGTGGGCGTCGGACCGGCGGAAGCCTGGGCCCCGGTCCGCGACCGGCCCGGCCTGACGGAGCTGTCCGTCGCCGCGGTTCGTACGGCGAGGGCGGGCACCGCGCGCGCCGCCCACGCGAAGGACCTCGCGCGAAGACTGCGCGAGTCGCTCTCCGCCGAAGCCGAGGAACGAGCCGAACGGGCCGGAGTGCTGCTAGCGGCACCGATCGGCCTCTGCTTTCTCCCCGCGTTCCTCTGCCTCGGCGTCCTGCCCGTCGTGCTCGGCCTGGCCGGGCGTCTCGACTTCCTCTGATCTTTGGGAGGGCGGAGCTGGAGAAATCACGCGAGAAGCGACCAAAGACGTGAACCCGCCCGGCCGAAGGCCCCGTTATCGCGGTGGCAGGGCGCCCTGTTCGTCAGCGTGCCGTGGAAGGCCAGGCAGCGCTCTGCCGACGTCGATCACGGCCGCGGGTTCACCGACAAACAACTGACTGAAAGGTAATCCCCCCCATGAACAAGCTCCCCACCTTCCACGAAGACGACGGCATGACGACGGTCGAGTACGCCATCGGCACCTTGGCCGCCGCCGGGTTGGCGGCCCTCCTCTATCTGGTCGTCACCAGTGATGCCGTCTCCGCCGGGCTCACCGCGCTCATCGAGCGGGCCCTGTCGGTGAAGTTCTGATGGCCGACCGCGGCTCCGTCACGGTCGAGGCGGCGCTCGGCATCGGCGCGCTGACCTTCGTCTCGGCCTTGCTGTTCACCGGGATCGGCGTCGCCTCCGATCAGCTCCGCTGCACCGACGCCGCCCGGGAGGCGGCCAGGCTCATCGCCCGGGGCCAGCCCGCCCGTGCCGAACAGGCGGTGCGGGCGATCGCACCGTCCGGCGCTCGGCTGGACGTCGTCCGCGAAGGCGACTCGATCACCGTCGGCGTCGAGGCCGAACCGGTGGCCGGGCTCCTGCCGGGTATCCGGCTGCACTCCCGTGCCTTCGCCATCGCCGAGCCGGGGAGCGGGCCATGACCTCGAACGACCGCGGGGTCGCGACCGTGTGGACGGCCTCGATCGTCGCGGTCCTGGTCTGCGCCGCGGCGTTCGTCTTCTGGATCGGCGCCGCCGTCACGGCCCGCCACCGCGCCGAGGCCGCCGCCGATCTGGCCGCGCTCGCAGCCGCCTCGCACGCGACGGAAGGGCCCGGCGCGGCCTGTGAACGGGCCCGGGAGGTCGCCGTCCGGATGTCGGTCACGCTGCTCAGCTGCCGCTGGGAGCGCGGCGATGCCCTGGTCGAGGTGCGCTCGGAGCCGTCGGGACGGCCGGCGGTCACCGGACGGGCGGAGGCACGGGCCAGGGCGGGGCCGGTCGACCGGTCACCGTGACGTGCGTCGCACGACGAACGGTCGTCCGGTGGTGACCGGCCGGTAGTACGCGTCAGTAACCGCTCGGCGCGAGCAGCGGTCGTTGCCGCACGGCGAGCGGTCGAAGCCATGATCAGCGCGCCGCCGAACGGCCGTCCGCCGCTCGTCGTGAGCGCCGTCACTCCGGGCGGAAGCCCAGGTCGGCTGCGACGAACGGCCCTGGACCGGTCGTGCACGCCCGTTAATCGGACGTCCGGCGTTCGGTTCGTCCGGTCGCACTACCGCGCGTTCATCGCTAAGTAACCGCCGGTTGTCGCGTGAGGTCTTCTCCCGATGTGCAACTTGCCGTTTATTGAGATGTGCGCCACCTCGAGAAGGTCGCCGGGTAGCGCGGAGCAGAACCGACACAGGACAGAGTTGACCTGAGGCAGGGACGGGAATGTTGGACGCGAATTGGCCGGACAGCTGGCGGGGCGCCTTCCGCATCGAGATGCGGGCGGAGGCGATCGGCCTCGCGTGGCGTGGCTGGCCGGTGCTCCCGGGCGCGGAGCCCGCCGCGATCACCGCCGAAGGTGACGACCTCACCTGGCGCCGTCCCGTCCCGGCGCAGGACAACTGGCGCGAACTGACCGAGACCCACCCGCACGAGGTCGCCACCTGGTTCGGCGACGACACCCACAGCCTGCTCGTGGCCACCGGCACCGTGCTCGACGCCATCGAGGTCGACGACGAGCTCGGCAAGGCCGCCGCCCGCCTGCTGCGCGCCACCGGACACCCCGCCCCGATCGTCGCGATGCCGAACGGCCGCTGGCTGTTTCTCACCACCGTCGCCACGAGCATCCCGCGGGAACTGGCCGACCAGGCCTCGATCCAGTGGCACGGCGCGAACGGCTACATCCCGCTGCCCCCGTCGCCCTTCCAGCACGGTGTCGTGCACTGGCGGGTCAAGCCCGAGGTCTGGGGCTGGCAGCTGCCCGAGGCCACCGAGGTGCACGACGTGCTCGTCCGTGCGCTGGCCGGTGACCGGACCGTCGCCCCCGTGGCGACCCTGAGCACCGCCGCCTGATCAACCCACAATTTCAAGCCACCCCGTGGCCGGACACGGACCCGTGCTGACGCAAAGCCCCGAGCACGGTGTCCAGAACGGCCACTGCCCCCGCCTTGTCCAGCGGATCGTTGCCGTTCCCGCACTTCGGCGACTGGACGCAGGACGGGCAGCCGGCCGGGCACTCGCAGGAAACGATCGCCTCCCGCGTTGCGGCCAGCCAAGGGACAATCGCGGCAAATCCGCGGTCGGCGAATCCCGCACCCCCGGGATGGCCATCGTGCACGAACACCGTCGCCTCCCCGGTGTCTTCGTGCCACGCGGTCGACACCCCGCCAATGTCCCAGCGGTCGCACGTAGCGAACAGCGGTAGCAGGCCGATCGCCGCGTGCTCGGCGGCATGCAGGGCACCGGGGACGCGCGCCGGATCCAACTCGGCGCTCGTCCCCGGTGTCCCGCCAAGTTCCTCGGTCCCCACCCTGGAGCCTCCGGTCCCCACCGGCTCCAGAGCTTCGGTCCCCGTCCGATGGCCCCCGGTCCCCGCCACACCATCGGACACACCGAGCAGCTCCGCCGAGATCGTGTACCAGACGGCGCGGGTGTGCAGGCTCTGCTCCGGCAGATCCAGCGGAGTCTGGTCCAGCACCTCGCCGGACGGGCGCCTCCGCAAGTAGCCGACCACTTGCGAACTGACCGACACCTCGCCGAGGTTCACCGTGACCCCGCCGTGCACGCTGGTCTCTTCGGTGCGCAGCACACTGATGTCGACGATCTCGCGCGGCGACGTGGTCCAGTCCGGATCCTCCGCGTGCACCAGCGCGAGCCCGGTCTCCAGGTCGAGCTCGTCGACCACATAGGACGAACCCTGGTGCAGGTACACCGCGCCGGGATGCACCGCGTAGCAGGCGGAACCCGGGTCGACGGTGCCGAGCATGCGGCCGGAATCGGCCTCCACCACGGCGATCTGCTCGCCGCCGGAACCGCGGATGCCGACCTCGGCGTGCGGCCGGTCGCGCGAAGTCCAGTACCAGCCGCTCGTCCGGCGCCGGATGATCTTCTCCTTGACCAGATCGGCGAGTACGGCACGCGCCGGGTCGCCGCCGAAGGCCGCGACCTCCGGCTCGGTCAACGGGAGTTCGGCGATGGCGCACGCCAGCTGCGGCCCGAGGACATACGGATTCGACGGGTCGAGGACGGCGGCTTCCACCGGCCGGTCCAGGATCGCGGCCGGATGGTGCACGAGATAGGTGTCCAGCGGATCGTCCCTGGCCACGAACACGACCAGCGCCGCGTCTCCCGCGCGCCCGGCCCGGCCCGCTTGCTGCCAGAACGAAGCGAGCGTGCCCGGGTACCCGGCCAGCACCACCGCGTCCAGCCCCGCGATGTCGACGCCGAGTTCGAGCGCGTTGGTCGTCGCGACGCCGAGCAACCGCCCGGACAGCAACGCCGCTTCGAGGGCACGCCGCTCCTCCGGCAGGTACCCGGAGCGGTACGCGGCCACGGATTCCGCCAAGGAACCGTCCACTTCGGACAGAATGCGCCGGGCGCCGAGCGCGGTCAGCTCCGCGCCTCGCCGTGACCGGACGAACGCCAGCGAACGAGCGCCTTCGATGACCAGTTCGGCGAGGATGCGGGAAGCCTCGGCCCCCGCCGAACGCCGCACCGGTGCCCCGTTCTCGCCCGAGAGTTCCGACAGCAGCGGCGGTTCCCACAACGCGACCGTGCGGGCGCCGCGGGGTGAGCCGTCCTCGGTGACCGGGACACAGTCCTGTCCGGTGAGCTTCGCCGCGAACGCCGCCGGATCCGCCGTCGTCGCCGACGCGAGGACGAAGACCGGCGAAGCGCCGTAGTACGCCGCGACCCTTCGCAGCCTGCGCAGCAGCAGTGCCACGTGCGAACCGAAGACCCCGCGATAGCTGTGGCATTCGTCGACGACGACGAACGCGAGCCGCCGGAAGAACCGTGACCAGCGCGCGTGCGACGAAAGGATCCCGCGGTGCAGCATGTCCGGGTTCGTGAACACCCAGTTCGCGTGCGCGCGGACCCAGTCCCGCTCCTCCAACGGGGTGTCGCCGTCGAACGACGCCGCCCGCGCCTTCTTGATGTCCAAAGAGGACACCGCGCGCAGCTGATCGGCGCCGAGCGCCTTTGTCGGCGACAGGTACAGCGCCGAAGCGCGCTCGTCCTCGACCAAAGCCGAAAGCACCGGCAACTGGTACGCGAGCGACTTGCCCGACGCCGTGCCGGTGGAGATCACCACGTGCTCGCCCGCGCGGGCCAGCGACGCCGCTTCCACCTGATGCCGCCATGGCGCCTTGACGCCGTTCGCCCTCAGCGCCTCGACGACCGGGGCCGCCGCCCACTCCGGCCAGTCGACCGAATCCGCCGGACGGGCGGGCAGCTCGGCCACATGGGTGACCGGGTACAGCGAAGCCGGGATCCCCGCCGTCGCGCGATCGAGAAGCCTCCGCCCTTTGCCGGGTCGCACCGTGCCGTCCACCTTCCGAGCTTCGCACAGCGCACCGACAGAAACGGGCCGCCGCCGAACGGGCCGGGCACTGGAAGCGGCCGTCGATGATCGATAAAGTGACCAGCCTCACAAGGTAACGGAACGTGCGGTGGCGGGGACGCCTTGCCGTCCGCCATCCCACTACCAATACACTCCCGCAATCCACACCGACTGTGGCGAGCGTCATGTGAGACGTGCCTTGCAGTGCGACTAGCGTGACGTTCGGTTCAGTTCCCCCATGCCAGCGTCGGCACGCCGGTTCCATCGGCGGATCGTCGTTGGCCAACGGCGACGTCTCCAGGAGGACGAATGTCCCGGCAGTTCCTCGCGGAGGGCGAACTCACGCTCTCCGGAGGTGGTTACACCATCGTCGGTGTAATCGCCGTGGTCGCCCTTGCCGCACTGGTCATCGGCTACGTTCTGCTCAAGGAGGTGCTGGCCGCCGGCCAGGGCACCACCAAGATGCAGGACATCGCGAAGGCAGTGCAGGAAGGCGCGGCTGCCTATCTGAAACGGCAGCGCAACACCCTCGCGATCTTCGGTGCGATCGTGTTCGTACTGCTCTTCGCCTTGCCGGCCGATGACTGGAACGAAAAGATCGGCAGGTCGATCTTCTTCCTGGTCGGCGCGGCGTTCTCCTTCGCGATCGGCTATCTCGGCATGTGGCTGGCGACGCAGGCGAACCTGCGCGTCGCGGCCGCTTCGCGGGAGGAAGGCGGTCGCGAAAAGGCGATGCGCGTGGCCTTCCGCACCGGTGGCGTGGTCGGCATGATCACCGTCGGTCTCGGCCTCTTCGGCGCCGCGGTGGTCGTCCTCGTCTACACCGGACAGGCCCCGAAGGTGTTGGAGGGCTTCGGTTTCGGTGCCGCGCTGATCGCGATGTTCATGCGTGTCGGCGGCGGTATCTTCACGAAGGCCGCGGACGTCGGCGCCGACCTGGTCGGCAAGGTCGAGCAGGGCATCCCCGAGGACGACCCGCGCAACGCGGCCACCATCGCCGACAACGTCGGTGACAACGTGGGCGACTGCGCCGGGATGGCGGCGGACCTCTTCGAGTCGTACGCGGTCATGCTCGTGGCGGCGCTGATCCTGGGTAGCACCGCCTTCGGCGTGCACGGCCTGATCTTCCCGCTCATCGTTCCCGCCATCGGCGTGATCACCGCGGTCATCGGTGTCTACATCACCAAGGCCAAAGCGGGCGAAGGCGGTCTGGTCACGATCAACCGCTCCTTCTACATCTCCGCGGGTATTTCCGCGGTGCTCTCGACGATCGCGGCGTTCGTCTACCTGCCCGGTTCGTTCTCCGAGCTGACCGGCGGCGCCACCAACGAATCCGGGAACCCGGCGGTCATCGCGACCGTCTCGGTCATCATCGGCATCGTGCTCGCGGCGGTCATCCTCAAGCTCACCGGCTACTACACCGGCACCGAGCACAAGCCGGTCAAGGAGGTCGGCAAGTCTTCGAAAACCGGTGCGGCGACGGTGATCCTGGCCGGCATCTCGGTCGGTTTCGAGTCCGCTGTGTACACCGCGCTGGTCATCGGCGCTGCGGTGTTCGGCGCGTACCTGCTCGGCGGCGGCGTCGCGCTGTTCGCCGTGGCGCTGGCCGGTACCGGTCTGCTCACCACCGTCGGCGTCATCGTCGCGATGGACACCTTCGGCCCGGTTTCGGACAACGCGCAGGGCATCGCGGAGATGTCGGGCGACGTCGACGAAGACGCCGCGCAGATCCTCACCGAGCTCGACGCGGTCGGCAACACCACCAAGGCCATCACCAAGGGCATCGCGATCGCCACGGCGGTCCTCGCGGCGACGGCGTTGTTCGGGTCCTACCAGGACGCGATCAGCAAGGCGCTGAAGTCGATCCCGGAAGCGGCGGAAGCCAGCATGTCGACGCTGAACTTCTTCGTGAACACGGTGGTCAGCCCGAACACCCTGGTCGGCGTGATCGTCGGCGCGGCGGTCGTGTTCCTGTTCTCCGGTCTCGCGGTCAACGCGGTGTCCCGTGCCGCCGGCGCGGTCGTCTACGAAGTGCGCCGCCAGTTCCGCGACATCCCGGGGATCATGGAGGGCACCACCCGTCCCGAGTACGGCCGGGTCGTCGACATCGTCACGCGCGATTCGCTGCGTGAGCTGACCACGCCCGGTCTGCTCGCGGTCTTCGCCCCCATCGCGGTCGGCTTCGGCCTCGGCACCGGCGCGCTCGCCGGTTACCTGGCCGGTGCGATCGCGACCGGCACCCTGATGGCGATCTTCCTCGCCAACTCCGGTGGCGCCTGGGACAACGCGAAGAAGCTCGTGGAGGACGGCAACCACGGCGGCAAGGGTTCGGACGCGCACGAGGCCACCATCATCGGTGACACCGTGGGCGACCCGTTCAAGGACACCGCCGGTCCCGCGATCAACCCGTTGATCAAGGTGATGAACCTGGTGTCGGTGCTGATCGCCCCCGCGATCGTGCAGTTCTCGATCGGCGCGGACGCCAACGTCGGCATCCGCATCGCGATCTCGCTGGTCGCCGTCGCGATCATCGTCGCGGCGATCGTGGTCTCCAAGCGCCGCGAGTCGGTTCTTTCCGACACCCCCGCGGAAGCGAAGGCATAACGCCGGGACAGTTTCCCTCCGCCGGGCCCGCCACGATTTCCGTGGCGGGCCCGGCGTGTGTCTAATATCTGCGCGTCACGCCGATCCGATCCGGGGGAGTCCCTGCCATGAGGCGTTCGCTGATCCTGTTCGCCGCCTTCCTGCTGGCGGGCTGCGGCGCCGAACCGGCGGCCACTCCTTCTTCCTCCGCTCCCGTGGCCGGGGTTTCCTGGATGGACGGTTTCTGTGGTTCGTTGCTCGACTTCGCCAAGATCGGCGATTTCACGATGCCCGAGTTCGAGCAGAACGACGTCGCGAGCGCGCGGAAGGTGATGGACGAGGCCTTCGGGGTGTTCGCGCCCGGTTTCGACAACGCGGTCACCGGCTTGGGGAAGCTGGGCCAGGCGCCGAGCGCGGAGGCCGAAGCGGTGCGCAAGAGCATCGTCGACGCGCTGACGCCGATCCGGGACGAGGTACTCGCCGCGAAGGCGGCACTCGACGCCGCACCGAAGGACGACAAGAAGGCCGTGACGGACGCCGCGGCTTCCTTCCGGCAAATCGGTTCCCGGATGAACGACATGCCCGACCCGTTCCAGCGGCTGGAATCGAACGTTTCGTTGAAAACACTGGCCGCGCAGGCCCCGAACTGCAAAAAGCTGCCTTCTTGACCGTTCTTTCCGCCACGTTGATTTGCATTGCCCCCCGGTATCGGTACCGTCGGGGGCCAGCCGGGAAGTCGTCAGGTCGGGAGGTGTTTTCGTGCGGCCGCGGTTCACCGTCCTTGCCGCGCTAGCAACAGGTATCGGACTCGGCCTCGCCGGGTGCGGGCAGCAGCCCGCGGTGACTTCCCACGCCAGACAAGAAGGTCTCGCGACGGTCAGCGCGTCGGAGGCCGACCCCACCTCCGCTTGGGCGGAGGCGTACTGCGGCGCGGCGGGCGGACTCGTCCGGACGCTGGCGGCGCTGCCCAGCGTCGATCCGAGCACGCCTCAGCAGGCTTCGCGTACCTCCAGCGAGCTGATGCTCTCGGTGGTCGAAGGGCTGGATCGCACTTCCGCCGCGCTCGAGAACCTCGGCCCGGCACCCGTCGCCGGCGGCGACACCTCGCGGACGGCCGCGGTCGCCCAGCTCGGCGGCATCCGCGCCCGAGCCGACGACGTCCGTCATCGTCTCGACTCCTCAGCCGACCCCGAGGCGACGAAGGCCGCGCTTCGCGACGCGAGGACCTCGCTCGACGAACTGGACCGTCTTGACCTTCTCAGGGGCCTTAACGACGTGCCTCAGCTCGCCGCGGCGAGCAGCCGGATCCCGGTTTGCCAGGAATTGGTGAAACAACCTCGCTGAGTCATCGCCCGATCACTGGCCATGAGTCGAACTTGTGTTCTATTCTGTTCGGGTGGACGGGACGATCTCGCTCTTCTCGGCGGAGGCGAGCGGGCCGGAGCTCGCCGACCTCGCCGGAGTGCTGTGCGGGCCCGGGCGGATGACGGGCTTCGGGCGGACGGCCGGGCGGCTGTCCGCCGTGGTCGACGAGCCGTGGCGAGCGGGTGCCCTCGCCAGGGAATGCCGTCGGCGCGGCGTCCAGGCGCAGGTCTCGGCCGCCGAATGCGGGCGGCCGCTCGTGCGGACGCCGTTCCGGGTCGATCTGCTGTCACTGGAGCAGCGGTGGAACCGTGGTGAAGAGAAGGTCCTGCCGGAGGGCTTCCGGCTCGACGGGGCCATGTTGAGGATGTGGGCGCTGGCGGCGGGCAGCCCCCAGGGCAACGGCTACCTGCTCGCGCTCGATCCGGCGGCGCCGGAGACGCACGAGCGGCTGATCACGGCGCTGGCGCGGCTGGGCGTGCCCGCCAAAGCGCAGAAGGGGGAAGACGCGCTGCTCCGGGTCACCGGACGGCGGCGGCTCGCGCACGTCCTCGAGCTGATCGGGGACGCGCCCGCGGGTGCCGAGCCCGCCTGGCCGAGCTTGGTGCCGGTGGTGCGCGCCGTCTGAAGCCGCTCGGTCGCGCGGGTCGTGAGTGGCGTTTCGTGTTCTAACCCGAATCGCCACTCATGACCACGTTGCGCCGCATCATGAGGACGTGCACCGCACTCGCGAGTTCCGTGCCTGATCACGCGAGTCACGTCTGTGATCACGCGAGTTCCGGTTTTGCGCACGCCGCGCCCTGCAGACCTTCACGGAGTTCGGACCGGTAGGTACAGAGGGCAGGGCCGGCTCTGACTCGAATCGCCACTCATGACCAACGCGAGGTCAGGCGACTTCGCGTGATCGAACGGACAGCACGTGTGATCAGGCGGACGACACGCGTGACCAGATGGACGACACGGCTACGGCGAAGCCTTCACCGCGAGTCGTCCGTCCAGACACGCGTGTCGTCCGTCGGAGCACGTGTGTCGTCCATCCGGTCACGCAAGACCGATCCAGGACAGGGTCGGCCCTAACCAGAAACGCCACTCACGACCCACCCGACCCGCGATCAGCCGCCGACCGTTCATGGCAGCCGGCTAGGGAGAAAGAGTCAGGGCTTCGGCGCCCGGCAGTTCGGGTTCGCGAGGTCGAGTTCACTATGCGAAAGACAGGAGGTCAGCTGGTAGGTCTGCTCCCCGTAGTTGATGCCTTGCCGCACGGTCACGTTCCCTGCCGCGTCGACCTCGCACGGGTTGTTCATCGTGCACCGCTGGCCGCTTTCGTTGCCGGTGTTGTTGACGCCGACGACCTTCCCGGTCGAGGTCTCGATGATGGGCGACCCCGAGGTCCCGCCGATCGTCTTGCACGCCGAGGTGTACCGGATCGAGTCCTTCCAGACCCAGTCCGCCTCGTGCAGCTCGTGGACGAAGCCGTCGATGTTGCAGGAGTAGATCTTCTTCCAATATCCCGAGACCACGTCCATCGCGATACCCGCCGACGGACGGGTGGGCGACAGCGTCAGCGGGGCGATACCGTACCTCGACTTGATCTTGGCGTAGCTGGTGTCGAGCTGGTACAGCGAGACGTCGGTGTCGGTCATCGTGGCGTAGAGCAGCTTCTTCGCCTTGAGCGTGCCCAGCGACGAGCGGCCGTCCTTGGACAGCAGGCTGAACGTCCGTGACGAGGGCTTGTCGACGATTACTTCCCCGGGGTCCGGGAAACCTTCTTGCAGGCAATGCCCGTTGGAAAGGACGAGGGCCGGGTCGTCGAGGCTCGCCTCGGGCGGTTTGACCACCGACCCGGAGCAGTTCGACAACGCCACCGTTCCGGCGAAAGTGGTCGTGGCCGCATGCGCCGGTGCGATGCCGACCAGGGCGGACGCGGTCAGCATGGCGAAAAGGGTGCCGAGGAGTCGTCGGGTCACGTGGAGTCCTTTCGGGTCGGCGTGGACATCAAGTGAAGCGTTGACGGCCACGGTGTCACCACCGTCGAACGGAGGGTGTTCGCCCCGTCACGCGGGACCCCAGGCGGACGTGTCCGACATCACGTGCTAGGTGTTGAAAGGAAACATCGACGAGGTCAGCGGCGATGCGCTGGACACACGATCGGCGGCGTGTTGCACCACCTAGCCGTGGTCCGGGCGGTGCGAGCGTGCACACTGACGGGTCGAGAGGCGGCGCGAAGGCGCCGAAGATGAGCGGAGAGCAGGACAGCGTGGCAGGAGCACGGACGAAGAAGACCGCGGCGTCGGACGACGGCGCGGGCCGTCGTCGGCTGGTGATCGTCGAGTCGCCGACCAAGGCCCGCAAGATCGCCCCGTACCTCGGCGGTAACTACGTCGTGGAGTCCTCCGTCGGACACATCCGCGACCTTCCCCGCGGCGCGGCCGACGTGCCCGCCCAGTACAAGGGCGAGTCGTGGGCACGGCTGGGTGTCGACGTCGACAACGACTTCAAGGCGCTCTACGTCGTCACGCCGGACAAGAAGTCCAAGGTCACGGAGCTGAAGGGCCTGCTGAAGGACGTCGACGAGCTCTACCTCGCCACGGACCCCGACCGCGAGGGCGAGGCCATCGCGTGGCATCTGCTGGAGACCCTCAAGCCGAAGGTCCCGGTGCGCCGGATGGTCTTCCACGAGGTCACCGAGCAGGCGATCCGCGCCGCGGCCGACAGCACCCGCGAGCTCGACGGGGACCTCGTCGACGCGCAGGAGACCCGCCGCATCCTGGACCGGCTCTACGGCTACGAGGTCTCGCCCGTGCTGTGGAAGAAGGTCATGCCGAAGCTTTCGGCCGGCCGCGTGCAGTCGGTGGCGACCAGGATCGTGGTCGAGCGCGAGCGCGAGCGCATGCGCTTCACCTCGGCGTCGTACTGGGACATCTCCGCGACGATGGACGCCGGTGCCGAAGCGTCCCCCCGCAACTTCCCGGCCAGGATGATCGCCGTCGACGGCGCCCGTCTGGCTACCGGCCGTGACTTCGGCTCGGACGGGCAGCTCAAGGCATCGAACACCGAGATCCGCGTGCTGGCCGAGGCCGACGCCGTCCGGCTGGCCGAGGCGCTGAAGAACCGCGACTTCAAGGTCGCGAGCGTCGAGGAGAAGCCGTACACGCGCAAGCCGTACGCGCCCTTCATGACCTCGACCCTGCAGCAGGAGGCCGGCCGCAAGCTGCGGTTCACCTCCGAGCGCACCATGCGGATCGCGCAGAAGCTGTACGAGAACGGGTACATCACTTATATGCGTACCGACTCCACGACGCTGTCGGAGTCGGCGATCTCGGCGGCGCGCAGCCAGGCGACGCAGCTGTACGGCAAGGAATACGTCTCGCCGTCGCCGCGCCAGTACACCCGCAAGGTGAAGAACGCGCAGGAAGCCCACGAGGCGATCCGTCCTTCGGGTGAGGTCTTCCGCACGCCGGGCCAGGTCGCGAAGGATCTGGACACCGACGAGTACCGCCTTTACGAGATGATCTGGCAGCGCACGATCGCGTCGCAGATGGCGGACGCGAAGGGCACCACGATGTCGGTGCGCATCGTCGGCACGGCCACCAGCGGCGAGGAGTGCACGTTCGCCTCGTCGGGCCGCACGATCACCTTCGCCGGGTTCCTCAAGGCGTACGTCGAGGCTGTCGACACCGAGAGCGGTGGCGAGGCGGACGACAAGCAGAGCCGTCTGCCGCAACTGGTCAAGGACCAGGCACTGACCGCGACCGAGCTGAGCCCGGACGGGCACACCACGTCGCCGCCGGCGCGCTACTCGGAGCCGAGCCTGGTCAGCAAGCTCGAAGAGCTGGGCATCGGCCGCCCGTCGACGTACGCGTCGATCATCAAGACCATCCAGGACCGCGGCTACGTGTGGAAGAAGGGTTCCGCACTGGTGCCCTCCTGGGTCGCGTTCGCCGTGATCGGCCTGATGGAGCGGCATTTCGAGCGGCTGGTCGACTACGACTTCACCGCCGGCATGGAGGACGAGCTCGACCGCATCGCCGCCGGTGACGAGCACCGGACGCAGTGGCTGTCGAAGTTCTACTTCGGCGGCGACATGGGTGTCGACGGTTCCGTCGGCCGTCTCGGCGGGCTGAAGAAGCTGGTCGGCTCGGGTGTCGAGGACATCGACGCCCGCGAGATCAACTCGATCCCGCTGTTCAGCGACGCCGACGGGCACACCGTCGTCGTGCGCGTCGGCCGCTACGGCCCGTACCTCGAGCGCGAGGTGGACGGGACGTCGCAGCGGGCGAACCTGCCGGAGGACCTGCCGCCGGACGAGCTGACCAAGGAGATCGCGGAGAAGCTGTTCGCGACACCGCAGGAAGGCCGCGTGCTCGGCAAGGACCCGGTCAGCGGGCACGAGATCGTGGCGAAGGAAGGCCGCTTCGGCCCGTACGTCACCGAGCTCCTGCCCGAGCCGGAGCCGCTGCCCGAAGGCGCGACCGCCGCGCAGAAGAAGGCCGCGAAGGCGAAGCAGCCGAAGCCGCGGACGGGCTCGCTGTTCAAGTCGATGTCGATCGAGACGATGAACCTCGAAGACGCGCTGAAGCTGCTTTCGCTGCCGCGCGTGGTCGGCAAGGACCCGGAGTCCGGCGACGAGATCACCGCGCAGAACGGGCGCTACGGGCCGTACCTGAAGAAGGGCACGGACTCGCGTTCGCTCACCACCGAGGACCAGCTGTTCTCGATCACGCTCGAAGAGGCGCTGAAGATCTACTCGGAGCCGAAGCAGCGTGGCCGGTCCGCGACCGCGAAGCCGCCGCTCAAGGAGCTCGGCGACGACCCGGTGTCCGGTAAGCCGATGGTGGTCAAGGACGGCCGCTTCGGCCCGTACGTGACCGATGGCGAGTACAACGCGACGCTGCGGAAGTCCGACAGCATCGAGGAGCTGACCGCCGAGCGCGCCGCCGAACTGCTGGCGGAGAAGCGCGCGAAGGGCCCAGCGCCCAAGCGCAAGGCTCCGGCGCGGAAGACGGCGGCGTCGAAGACGACGGCCACCAAGACGACCGCGGCCAAGAAGACCACCGCGACCAAAACCGCGGCAGCGAAGTCGACAGCGGCGAAGAAGCCTTCGACGCGCTCGACGGCCACGAAGACGAAGTAGCTCCCTTCACGCGCCATGAAAGGTCCTTTCCTTGCAAAATTTGCAAGGAAAGGACCTTTCATGGCATCTGAGAGGACGTGAGTGGAGCCGGGTCAGGTCGCACAGGCCGCCGGGATGTTCACGGTCGTGCGCAGCGCCTCGCTCGCCGACGCGGGTTCGCTCATCCGCTCGGCCATGGACGCGCCGATCTCGCGGAAGACGTCTTCGAGGACCGTCCGGACGAGTTCCTCCTTGTTCGCGAAGTGGTACGAGATGAGGCCGGTGCTTGTCGGCCGATGACCGCTCACCGACCGCTCGCCGAACCGCCTCACCCGTTCGAACAAAAGTTCTAAAAATTGTCGGTACCAGGGTGTTCAATGGTCAGGTGAGCACTTCAACGACCGCTGTCTTCGACGTCATCGACGAGGTCATCGCCCCGCTGGCAGCCGAGGTTCCGGAGCGTCCCTCGGTGATGGAGTTCTACGACCCGGAGCTCGCCGTGCCGCCGGTGCTGGCCGACGAGGAGCCGACTCCAGGGCTCACCCTGGCCGAGGAGGTGGAGCAGTACACCCGGTTCGTGAGCGGGATGGCGACCATCGGGCTGGCCCCCGGCGGCGAGGTCACGCCCGAGGCCGTCGGGCTGTATCGCGCGCTGCGCGGCGGGTTCATCCGCGGCGTCGTGACCGGTGTGTTCCCGTCGCGTCCGGAGCCGTGGGAGGTGCGGTTCTTCGGCGACGAGGACTACACCACGGTGCTGAACAAGCTCGGCAGGCGGGCGCGGCTGCGGTCCGGTTTCCTCAGCGCGCTGCCGGGCTGGGTGTTCGACGGCCTGCCCGACCATCCGCCGGGCACCGGCGAGACGGTGCGCATCGTGACGGACGCCGGCGGGCTGATCCCGCTGCGGGCCCGCGACGCCGTCGAGGTGATCCGTGAGGGCGCTTCGCGGCCGCGCCACGGCACGGTCCTCGTCGATCTCGCGGTGCGGAACTCCATTCTCGCCGAGTATCCGCACGGCGCGTTCGGCCTGGTGGACAACGACCTCGGCCGGTACCAGTTCAGCGCGGCGATGGACGGCGACGGCCGCTGGACGCTCACCTGGGGCCCGGCCAGCCGGTCGACGGCTGAGCAATGGATTGTGAAGGCGGTGCAGAACCATGCGTGAACCGGCGACCGTGAAGGAACTGATGAGGCGGGCCGCCGAGCCGGTGCTGCGCGCGGTGCCCGAGCGGCGGAGCGTGTACCTGGGCTACGACCCGGAGATCACCGACGACGAGATCCGGCGGCTGTGCCCGTCCTACGACGAGCCGGCGGATCTCGTCACCCAGGCCGAGCGGTACGCGGCCAAGGCGGCGATGCTCGAAGAGGCCGGGCTGATGGAGAACGGCGAGATCCATCCGGCCGCGGTGCGGATGCACGGCGTGATGCTGCGCGGTTCGGTGCGAGGCGTCCTCACCGGCGTCTTCGCGTCCGCGCCGCGCTCGGTACGCGTCGATTGCTACGGAGACGGGCATCAGGCGGTCGTCTGGCGGATGCGGTCGGGGCGGCGGACCACGTTCAGCCTCAGCGATTTCGGCGAGCTGGGAGCCCGGGTGTTCGGCGGGCTCCCGCACGTTCCCGCCGGGGAGACCGAGCCGATGCGCATCAGGATCGACGAGCACGGAGTGCCGCTGCCTGGCCAGGAAGAAGAGGTCGGGCTCGTCGCCGACACGCTGAACCGTCCGCGCACCGGCACGGCGATCCTCGATCTGGTCGCCTTCGGCGGGCTGAACGCCGAGTACCCGGACTACGGCTTCGTGATCGTGGACAACGACTTGGGGAGGTTCGTTTTGTACGCAGCCCCTTCCGAAGGGTGGCTGATGTTCGGTGGAATGGACCGCCGGGCACTGGCGGGCTGGCTGCACGAGGCGGTGGACTTGAGCCGGACGTAGCCGCCTTGGGCGACGACGAGGGGGAATGCGGGCATGGACCTGGACCGGCGCGCGGCCGACGCGTGGTTCCGGCGGCGAGGGCTGCCGATGGTCATCCACCGGCGGAGGCGTGGGGCGGGCATGTTGCGCCGGTCCACGCCTGGGCTGGTGTTCCTGTGCCTGCTCGACCTGCTGCTGGCCGCGTTGCTGAAGCTGCTCGACGTCCCCGAGGACGTGCTCGCGGCCCGGATGCGCAGCAGCGGCGTCGGCTACGTACTCGGCGTGCTGGCGCTGACGTTCGCCGTGGTCGTGGTGCCGGTGATCGCCGGGCGGCTGATGGCGAAGCTGCTCCGCGTGCTGAGCCACATCCGGGTCCGGTTGGCCGTGATGGCGGTGACGATCGGCTTCTGGCTGCTCGTACTGCCGCTCGGCGAGCGGCTCACCGGGCTGGTGTCGTGGGACAACCCGTTGTGGGTCGCCGTGCTCACCAACCTGGCCGCGCTGGCCGTGCTGATGCTGCTGGTCCGGATCGGCGTCGGTTCGATCCTCACCTGGGCGGCTCGGAGCGCGGTCGCCCAGGTCAGGGCCATCGGCACGCTGGCGTCGCGGGCGTTGCCACTGCTCCTGCTGGTGGTGATGTTCAGCTTCTTCACCGCCGAGCTGTGGCAGGCCGTGGAACGGCTCACCCCAGGCCGGTTGTGGCTGGTTGCCGGCTTCCTCGTGCTGATCGGCGCCGTGTTCCTGGCGTCGATGCTGTCCGACGAGATCAAGGAGCTGAAGTCCTGGACCGTGGAGCCCGGCGCGACCGTCCTGCGCGGCACGCCGTTCGACGACGACACCCCACCCCCGGGCAGGCGCGCGCTGACGAAGACCGAGCGCCTGAACATCGCCTTGGTGCTGTTCTTCGCCCAAGCGGTGCAGATCGTGGCGTTCGGGGTGCTGGTGTTCGCGTTCTTCGTCGTGTTCGGGGTGCTGATCCTCAGCCCCGAGGTCGTGACGGAGTTCGCCGGCCGCGAATCGGCGCCCGGGACACTGCTGGGTGTCCCCCTCCCGGTGAGTTCCGCGCTCGTCAACGTCTCCGTCTTCCTCGCCGTCTTCTCCGGTCTGTACTTCGCCGCATCGACCGCGACGGATGTCCGGTACCGGCGTTCTTTCTTCGAACCTTTGCTGGAGGATGTGAAGATCAGCCTCGCGGCGCGTGACATTTATCTGGCCCATTGGGCGGATGTGCGGCGGGCCGAGGTGGTTACCCTGGAAGCAGAGGACATTCCGTAGTGAGGTGGTCACCATGAGCGGGAAGGGCGGAACTCCCTTCTTCGATGCCCCCGACTTCGTGAAAGGCGATGGCACTCAGGCAGATCCTCCGGGCGACACGTTCGCCGACCCGCTGTCCGGGCTGGTCACGACCGGCACGACGGCCCCGTCGGCGGGAGCCGACGACGTCCACGTGCAGGTGCCGGGACCGGTACAGCCCGACCCCGAAGTCGTGAGCAGGATGGTCAACGCGGCCATGCTCGCGGACGACCAGCCGGCCGAAAGCCCGGGCCCGGAGCAGACCGCGTCCCCGTCGCCCGCCAAGGTCGTCAGCACGGTGGGTGAACAGGGCGCTGCGCCGATCGGGATCCTGCCCCAGCAGCGGACCTGGCCGTCGAGGCCGTCTCAGCTGATCCGTCAGCCACGTCGCCTGAAGCCGGAAGAGCCGGTCGATGTCGACGAGGAGGCCGAGGTCGAAGTACGGCGTGCCAAGCGTTCCATGCAGATGCCCCGGCTCGCCAAGCCCTCGTCGAACACGGCCGGGGTGATGATCGCGATCGCCCTCATGATCGTCTTCGCGGTCCTCGCCATCCAGCTGCTCGCGAGCCTGTTCAACAGCATCGCGGGGATCTTCGGGTAACCCGTCCGGCGGATACCGCCGGACGGGGCCGTCCGTCCAGAAGTCACCCATCGGGATACCCTGGCCCTACGGTCGGGGTACCCGGTGTTGACCCGGGTCGCAACTCCGGCGCCGCGTGACTAGTGGGGTGGGCGTATCAGCGAGGGCGTGCAGTCGGTGCCCGAGGCGGGCACGAGTGGTCCGTCGGGACGTGACGCTTCCACCATGCACCGGGTGCGGCGGGTGCTGGCGATCAAGCCGTTCCGCCGGATCTGGGGTGTCTCCTATCTGTGCAGCGTCGCGGACTGGCTGAACCTCCTCACGCTGACCGGTCTGGTCACCAAACTGACCGACAACTACGCCGCGCAGAACTTCGCGTTCGTCGGGGTCGTGCTGACCTCGCTGCTGCCGGGGCTGCTGTTCGCCCCGCTCGGCGGGCTGCTCGCCGACCGCTTCGACCGGCGCAAGGTGATGGTGCTCTGCGACCTCGGCCGGTGCGGGTTCCTGCTGTCGATCGCGTTCGTCGGCACCCCGTGGTGGGTTTTCGTCGGCAACTTCCTGGTCGGCTGCTGCTCGATGATGTGGATCCCGTCGAAGGACGCGGCGGTGCCGAACCTGCTGCGCCGTCCGGACCAGGTCGAGACGGCCAACCAGCTCGGCATGGTGATGACCTACGGCCTCGCGGTGATCACCGCGGCCGGGGCGAACGCCGTGCTCACCGGTAGCAACACCACGTTCCACTTCTTCCAGGGCGACGCCCAGCTCGGCATCGCCAAGGTCGCCGTCGTCATCACCGGCCTGCTGTACCTGACCAGCGCGATCGTGATCGCGACCCGGATCCCCGAGCTGTCGCTGCGCAACGTCCACGCGGTCGAGAAACCCAAGGTCAAGGCCGCGGACGAGGAGAAGTTCGGCTTCCGGCAGATGATCGCCGACGGTGCCCGGTTCGTGCGGACGACGCCGCTGGTGCGCGGGCTGATGATCGGTGCTTTCGGCGCCTTCGCCGCCGGTGGCGCGGTGATCGGTTCGGCCAAGCCGTACTCGTCCAGCCTGCTCGCCGGTGACGCGGCGTTCAACCTGCTCGTCCTGGCCGTCTTCCTCGGGCTCGCGACCGGGATGGCGGTGGCGCCGAAGCTCGCCAGGCGGCTCGCGCACGACCGGCTGTTCGGGATCTCGATCGTCGCCGCGGGCCTGTGTCTCGTCGTGGTGGCGCTGTCGCCGCATCTCGCCGTTTCGCTGGTCGCGGTCGCCGCGGTCGGGGTCTGGGCGGGGACGGCGTTCCTGACCGGTGTCACGATCATCGGTTCGCGGATCGAGGACTCGATCCGCGGCCGGATCAACGCGATCTACCAGTCGCTGATGAAGATCGTGCTCTTCGGCTCGACGGTGCTGGTGCCCGTGCTGATCAGCCTGGTGCGGCCGACCGCGATCTCAGTGTGGGGTAGCACGATCACGATCGACGGGACGCGGCCGGTGATGATCGGCGGCGGTGTCCTCGCGCTGCTCGCCGGCATCTTCGCGTACCGGCAGATGGACGACCGGCGGGCCGAACCGATCCTCGCCGACCTCCGCAACGCTTTGCGCCGCAGTCCGCGTCGCGTGAACGGGCTGCTGATCGCGCTCGAAGGCACGCGGGCGATCAACACCGAGACCCAGGCCGCGCGGCTGGCCGAATGGCTGCGCGCGGGTACGCGTCCAGTTGTGCTGGCCGCCGATCCGGCGCTGGACGATCAGCGGCTCGCGAAGCTCGTCTCCGGCGCTTCGCTGTCCGGTGCGCGGGCGCAGGCGCTGGCCGCCGCCGCGGTGCGGGCGGACATCGTGGAGCGGGACATCCAGCCGGCGCTCGACGCCGGTTCCGTCGTGGTGATGGAGCGGTTCGTGGACTCGCCGCTGGCGCATCTGTCCGCGGTCGCCGGGCTGGACAGCCAGGAGCTCGAAGGGCTCGCGGACTGGGCGACCGGCAGGCTGCGGCCCGACATCACCATCCTGCTCGACGCCGATCCCGGCACGGTGATGCGGAAGTCGGAGTCGCTGGACGCGCAGTGGCGGGTGCAGCATCTGCTGACGGAGATGGCCGCCGCCGACCCGGACCGGTATGTCGTGGTCGACGCGGAAGGTACCGAGGACGAAGTGAGCGACCGGGTGCGGACCGCGATCCGCGCGGTGCTCGTCGGCAGGCTCGCCGGGCTCGCTCCGGCGGAGGAGAAGGTCGAAGCGAGATGACGCTGATCGGTGTCTGGAAACAGCTCGTCGGCCAGGAGCCCGCCGCACGCACGCTTTCCACGGCGTCGACGGCGGCGGCCCGGATCATCGAGAATCAGCCTGTCGCGCCCGGCGCGATGACGCACGCCTGGCTGATCACCGGCCCGCCCGGTTCGGGGCGCTCGACGGCTGCGCGGGTTTTCGCGGCGGCGTTGCAGTGCAGCACCGGCACCGGCTGCGGCGAGTGCCCCGGCTGCCGCACCGTGATGGCCGGGACGCACGCTGACGTCAAGCTCGTCGTGCCGGAAGGTCTTTCGATCTCGGTCGCCGAAATGCGTTCGCTGGTGCAGGCCGCCGCCCGCCGCCCGACCACCGGGAAGTGGCAGGTGGTGATCATCGAGGACTCCGACAGGCTGACCGAAGGCGCGTCGAACGCGTTGCTGAAGGCCGTCGAGGAGCCGCCGGATCGCACGGTGTTCCTGCTGTGCGCGCCGTCGGATCACCCGGACGACGTGTCGGTGACGATCCGCTCGCGGTGCCGCCTGGTCACTCTGCGGACGCCGCCGGTCGAGGCGATCGCGCAGGTGCTCGTGGAGCGGGACGGCATCGATCCCGAACGCGCGCAGTGGGCCGCGTCCGTCTCAAGTGGACATGTCGGCCGCGCGCGGCGGCTCGCCACCGACGAGGCGGCCCGGCAGCGGCGGGCGACGGTGCTGCGGATCCCGCTCGGCCTGCGGCGGCCGTCCGATGTGTTCACTTGCGCCGATCAGCTGATCAGCGCGGCGGAGGCCGACGCGGGCGAGGAGAGCAAGGTCCGCGACGAGGCCGAACGTTCCGAACTCCGCACCGCGATGGGCGGTGACGGCACCGGAAAGGGTGTCGCCGGGGCGAAACGTGCCGCCGAAGCCGCCGTGAAGCAGCTCGAGAAGCGCCAGAAGTCCCGTGCGACCCGGACGCAGCGAGACACTCTCGATCTCGCGCTGGTGGACTTGGCCGCGTTCTACCGGGACGTGCTCGTGACCGCGAGCGGCGCGGGCGCGACGCTGAACCACCCGGACCACGCCTCGGAAATCTCGCAGGCCGCCTCCGCGTGGGCGCCGGACTCGATCCTGCGGCGGCTCGAAGCCGTCCTGGAATGCCGCGAGGCGATCGACCTGAACGTGAAGCCGAGGATCGCCGTCGAAGCCATGGTCACCACCCTGCGCCAGGGCTGACGCGCCGCTTCGCCCCTACCCCAGCCCCCGCCCGTCCCAGGGGGCGTCCCCGAGTCCAGTTTACCGGGGGTGGAGGGGGAAAAGGGCTGGTCGCGGGAGTTGTCCACAGGTGGGGATGGTTGTGGACAAGTGCTGTGGGTAAGTGAAGAGACTTCGGGTTCGGGGCGGGGTTCCCAATGTCGCATTCGGGACGCTCAGCGACTCGAAGGCGACATTGGGAACCCCGACAGACGAACGGTCCTCTCACGCGGGGACGTGAAAGGACCGTTCATCACCCTCCTCGCCCCGTCTAGTCCTCCGAGTCCAGAGAGCGCGGCCGCGGCGAAGGCTTGAAGCCAGGCGACTTCTTCGCGACCGGAACCACCTCGAGCCGGCGCCGTCCCGGCATGGCGGCCACGAGAACGACACCGATCAGCAGCATCGCCGTACCCGACCAGAACATCGGCACCGTGTCGTAGGCGGCGTTGGTGTACGCCAGGTTCTTGACCGGCCCCTTCGGCGCCGCGCCACCGTTGTTGCCGGCAGGAGGCGCCTGAGCCGTGCCGCACTCGACACCGCCCGTGGGCGCGTACGCCCGGGCGATCTGCTCACCGAGCGAGACCTGGGCCAGCGACGAAGGCAGCTTCTTCGCGGCGTCCGGCGGCAACGCCTTCTGCAGCGCCGTCGTCGGCAGGATCTGCAGGTCCAGCAGCCGCGCCGAGGCGCCCATCTGGAAGCCCTTGAACGGCGAAGTCATGTCGCTCGACTTCTGGTTCAGCCCAGCGATCGACAGCTTCAGCACCCCGATGTCGAGGGTGAGCCCGTTCCCGGCCTCACCGCCGGGAAGCTGCTTGGTGGCGCCGTTGAGCATCTCGGCCAGCCCGCCGATCACCGGCACGTTCTTCAGCTGGTCGAAGCCCGGAACCTGTTTGAGCGACGGCAGCGGGATCCCGATCGGGATGTCCTTGGTCGGGTTGTTCGCGTCGAGGGTGAACAGCACCTTGTCGCCGCGGACGATCTGCAGCACCGGGGCGCTGTACTCGACCTTCGACGTCTTCTTGTCGCCGGTCGAGGTGACCCTCAGCGTCGGCTGGCTGGCGACCTTGATCGTCAGGCCGAGCGGAGTGCCCTTCAACAGTTCGATGTTGGCCGCCTGCAGGGTCGACGTCGACTCGACGGCCTTGTTCTTCGAGCCGGGGATGTCGACCAGCCGCACGACCGAACGCGACGACAGCGTGTTCGGCAGGCTCAGCACCGCGCCCTTGCCGTCGGCGCTGGCGCTGGTGCCCGACAGCAGCCCGCCGAGGTTCGCCAGTGGGCCGGGAAGCCCGCCGAGACCGGCCTTGAGCTGGTCGGAGGCCTGGGTCAGCTGGTCGGCGCCCGGGATGTTCGGGATGGTCGGCAGCAGCGCGAGGTTCGCGATCGACGTGCTCGAATCGGAGATCGTGCCGACGCACGGCCCGAGCGTCGGGCTCCAGCGCGCGTGCGCCTGACCGTTGAGCAGGCCGAGGTTGAACAGCGGGTTCTTCGGCGCGTTGAGGCCGCCGCTGATCGGCTTCGGGTTGTCCGGCAACGCCGTCTGCACGAGGCTGCCCGGCGTCTGCGGCGCGTTGCCGGCGGCGGACAGGCCGAACGGCGACGACTGCGCGATCGACTTTTCGTAGCTCAGGTAGGCCTCGGAGTTGGCCTGCGCGCTGGAGAGCCCCATACCGGCTTCGAGCGCGGACTGCTTCGGCAGCAACTCGCCCGCTCCCGGCAGGATCGCGCTGGTCGGCACCGCGTTCGGCAGCAGCCGCAGCACCCCGAGCGCGGCACCCGCGTCACCGACCGCCTTCCCCAGCGGCTGCGGCCCGATCGGCGCCGACATCGGCGGCTGTCCCGGATTCGCCGGATCGGGGATCGGCGTGGTCGGGATCGTCTGGGCGGTCGCCGGAGCCGCGGTCAGCAGAAGCAGGGCCGCGGCGGCCGGAAGCGCCAGCACACGGGGCAGTCGTTGCCGCATGAACAGGTCCTCCAGTGGGGATGGGCCGATCTTGGGGGACTGAGACCGGCGTCATAGGACCTTAACGACGGTGGCCCTCGAAGGTGACGTTCAAGCCTCCGCTACACTTGGCTCCGTCATCGGGTGCGAGCCCGGTGTCCGCCGCCTTAGCTCAGTCGGCCAGAGCGATTCACTCGTAATGAATAGGTCAGGGGTTCGATTCCCCTAGGCGGCTCCGCAGGTCAGGGCCTCATTCGGAACACTCCCGGATGGGGCCCTGGTTCGTTTCCGGCTCGGCGCCGGGGCCGAGCCGAAAGTTCACCCGTTGGTGTCACCCTTGAGGAACATCCGCGACAGTGAGGTGCCCACTCCCGTGAGGTGCTCGACGAGCGTGTCCGCGTCCGCGTCGAGCAGTCCGGAGCGCCACGCGAGCATGATCTCCACGAAGCCGCCGATGCCCAGCAGGACGTTGACCCGGAACTCCAGCCCGTCCACGTCCGGCTTCAGATGCGGCCGCGCCAGGTCGATCAGCAGGCCGGTGGTCTCCTGGACGGTCTGCCGCCGCAGTTGCTCCAGCACCGCGCTGCCCGCGTGGTCGCCGAAAAGGATCTGCGCGCGCGACGGCTCTTCCTGCACGTGGTGCACGACGACGTCGACGGCGGCGCGGAGCTGGTCCAGGGCGGGTTGCTCGATGCGGGCGGCGACGGCGTCGAGAACCATCCGCAGGGTCTCGTCGCGGACCTGTTCCCAGGCGGTGGCGAGCAGCGCGTCGCGGTTGGCGAAGCTCTCGTAGAAGTACCGGTCGGTCAGGTTCGCCCGCGCGCAGACGCCCCGCATGGTGACCGCCGCCCAGCCTTGTTCCTGCCAGATCTCCAGCGCGGCGCCGAGGAGTGCCAGCCGCCGTTCGGCGCGGCGTTCGTCGGCGGTTTTGCCGCTGTAGCGGCGGGACGCGGTCACCTCCCCATCTTGACAGCAGGTGCCCTCAGATTCATTCTGAGGGCATGCGACCGCAGAATGGCCTGCGCGCCGGGTTGGCCTCCGCGCTGACGTCCGCTTTCGTGCGGCCGATCGCCAACGCGATCCCGGCCAATCGGGCGGGAGTTGCGTTCTCCAGGGCCTTCATCGCGAGCAGTTTGTGGCTGGCCTCGCCGCCGTTGAAGGGGAGCCGCGTCGAGCCCGGCATCCGCGGCGAGTGGGTCCGCGCGCCCGAGGTGAGCGAGGGCAACGCCGTGGTCCTCTACATCCACGGCAGCGGTTACGCGCTCTGCTCGGCGCGCACGCATCGCGGGCTGACCACGCGGGTCTCCGCAGGCACCGGACTGCCGGTCTTCGCTTGCGAGTATCGGCTCGCGCCGCGGCATCGCTTCCCGAGCGCCGCCGACGACGTCCGTGCGGCTTACGACCGGCTCCTCGGCCAGGGATACCGCCGGATCCTCGTCGCGGGCGACTCCGCGGGCGGGCATCTCGCGGTCGACCTCGCCGCGCAGCTGATCCGCGAGCACCGAGAACCACCCGCGGCGTTGGCGCTCTTCTCGCCGCTGTTCGACGTGACCTTCGGGCTCGCGGCCGAACGAGAGCGCATGAGCCCGGACCCGATGATCTCCGCCGCCGCGGCCGCGCGGCTGGTCGGTCTGTACACAGTGGACGCCGACCTCGCGTCGGAGCGGCTGCGGTTCGCCTTCGACGACATCAAGGGTTTCCCGCCGACGATCATCCAGGCGGGCGGGCTCGAAATGCTCGCCGCGGACGCCATCGAGCTGGCCAGGGCGCTGCGCCGCGCGGGAGCCGACTGCGAACTCGACGTGGTCCCCGGCCAGATGCACGTCTTCCAGGCCTTGACCCGCTTCATCCCCGAAGCGGCGCCGGCGATGGAGCGGGCTTGCCGCTTCCTCACCGGACATCTTCCGGCGATCGTGAGGGCGGCATGACGAAACGGACCCACGGAGCGCACGCCGTCGTCACCGGTGCGGGAAGCGGGATCGGGCGGGCGATCGCGGCCGAGCTCGTCCGGCGCGGCAGCCGCGTCGTCTGCGCCGACATCGACCTCGAAGCCGCCGAAGAAACCGCGAAAACACTCGAGAACGCGGTCGCCATCGCCTGTGACGTGTCCGATGTGGACGAAGTCGCGGATTTGGCGAGCCAGGCACGGTCCTGGTTCGGCCGCGAGCCGGACCTCGTCGTCAACAACGCCGGGATCGGCGCGGGCGGCAAACTCGTCGGGCAGAGCCCGCTGTCCGATTGGCAACGCACGCTCGGCGTGAACCTCTGGGGCGTGATCCACGGTTGCCACACCTTCGTCCCCGCCATGCGCGCGGCGAAGGCGGGCGGCGTCATCAACGTCGCGTCGGCCGCCGGGTTCACCGCCGCGCCGAGGATGGCCGCGTACAACGTGAGCAAGGCCGGGGTCGTCAGCCTGTCCGAGACACTGGCCGCCGAACTGTCCGGCACCGGCGTCGCGGTCACCGTGCTGTGCCCGACCTTCGTGCGCACCAACATCTTCGGCGGCGAGCTCATCGAAGACGAGGCACGTGGGCTCGCCCAACGGGTTTCCGACGTGGTCGGGTTCTCGCCGGAGCGCGTCGCGAAGATGACCCTCGACGCCCACGATCGCGGACGCCTCTACGTCGTGCCGCAGCCCGACGCCCAGCTTCTGTGGCACGCCAAGCGGTTCGTGCCCGTCCCGTACACGCGGATCGCCGGCCTGCTCGGCCGGTTCCTGCCCGCCGAAAAGGAGAAGTGATGGCCTACGACTTCGCGGCGATGCTCCAGACCATCAAGGACAAGCAGTGGTCGCTGGCCGACATCGACTGGGACGCGCCCGGCGCCGAGACGATGACGGACGAACTCCGCGCCAAGATGCGGCCGTTCATGGCCGACCTCGTGTGGATCGAGCACGTCGGCGCGCGCGGGTTCGCCTCACTGGCCAAGAAGGCGCCGACCCCGGTGATCCAGGAGATCTACCGCTACTTCCACGCCGAGGAACAGAAGCACGCCAACGCCGAACTCGCGCTGATGAAGCGCTGGGGCATGCTCGACGAGGACGGTTCGATGCCCGAGCCGAACATCAACGTCAAGCTCGCCATCAAGGTCCTCGACGACTTCGGCGACACGCTGCCATTGACGGCGCTCGCCACCCTCATCCCGCTGCTCGAATGCGCGCTGGACGGCGCGCTGGTGAAGTTCCTGCTGGAAGAGGTCTCGGATCCGGTGTGCCATCAGGTGTTCCGGCACATCAACTCCGACGAGGCCCGGCACATCACGGCCGATTTCGAGGTGCTGGAGCTGATCGGCGCCGGATCCACGACCAAACTGCTCACCGAATCGATCGGCTCGCTCAAACCGCAGATCGTCCTCGGCCTGATCGTGGTGTTCGTGCCGCTGATCAACAAGATGCGGGACAACATCGTCGCGATGGGCCTGCCGGAGAAGAAGCTGTACAACGCCGTGAAGCGGTTCTCCACCATCGGCGGCCGCGGCGAGTTCACCAAACGCATCCCGGCGTACCACGTGCTCAAGGCGCAGGCGGCGATGATCGTCGACCGTTCGCACGTCTACCACCGGCTGCTCGCCGACCCGATGGTGAAGGTCACCCGGCTGATTCCCGCGCGGCTGCTGGGAAAGCCGCAGTCGTGGACCGAGGAGATCACCCACGAACCGGTCGCGTCATGAGCCTCGGCGCGTTCCGGGGCGAGGTGCTGCGCGGCACCGAGTGGTTCGGGCACGACTTCACCGGACAGCGTGTCGCCGTGGTCGCGCCCGGCCGCGAGGCGGCGCAGATCGTGCCCGAGGTGGTGGCCACCGCGCGGTCGGTGAAGGTGTTCCAGGAGGAGCCGGACTGGGTGGTGCCGATGCCGGTCCCCGGGCCGGCCGTCCTCGGCGTCGCCGTCGCCCGGGTTTTCCTGCGCTGGCAGGTGAAAGACCCCTGGATCCGCAGGCTCCTGACACCCGACCGACGCTTCGGCTCGCGGCGGACGGCGCCGGGCCTCGGCTACTACGGAGCGCTCCGGCGGCCCGGCTGCAAGCTCATCACCTGGCCGGTCTACGCCTTCGCGTCCGGCGGGATCCGCACCGCCGAAGGTATCGAGCACCAGGCCGACGTGGTGGTGCTCGGGCCCAGCTCACTGTTCGCCAAGGAAGGACTCCCCGCATGAAGCCGGACCACGAGATCGCGATCATCGGCGGGGGATTCTCCGGGATCGGGGCCGCGATCCTGCTGCACCAAGCCGGTTTCGAAGACTTCCTGATGCTGGAGGAGGGCGACGGCGTCGGCGGCGCGTGGCATTGGAACACCTATCCCGGGGTCGCCGTCGACATCCCGTCGTTCAGCTACCAGTTCTCGTTCGAGCAGATCTCCGGCTGGTCGCGGGTCTACGCGCCCGGCCGCGAGCTGAAGGCGTACGCCGACTACTGCGTCGACAAGTACGACATCCGCCGCCGCACCCGCCTCGGCAGCAAGGTCGTCTCCGCGACCTTCGACGACGAGACGCACTTGTGGCGCCTCGAAACCGCCGAAGGCCGGCCGCTGACGGCACGCTTCGTCGTCGGCGCCACCGGCGTGCTCACCCAGCCGAAGCCGCCGGACATCGACGGCATAGACGCTTTCCGCGGCACGGTCATGCACACCGCGCGCTGGGACCACGGCGTGGACCTGCGGGGCAAACGCGTCGCCGTCGTCGGCACCGGGGCCTCGGCCGTGCAGGTGATCCCGTCCATCGCACCGGAGGCCGCGCATCTGACGGTGTTCCAGCGCACGCCGATCTGGTGCCTGCCCAAACCCGACGCCGCGTTGCCCCGGACGGCGCGGCTCGCGCTGCGGCGGCTGCCGGGCGCGAAACTGGTGTCCCGGCTGGCCAGCCAGGCCCTCGTGGAGGTGACCTTCCCGCTGGCGGCGCATTTCCACAACCTCCTGCCGACCGCGGGCGCCGGCGAGCGGCTCGGGCGCGCGCATCTGCGCCGCGCGGTCAAGGATCCCGAAACCCGCGAGAAGCTGACCCCGCGCTACGCCTTGGGCTGCAAACGGCCGAGCTTCTCGAACGAATACCTCCAGACGTTCAACCGGGACAACGTCACGCTGGAGACCACCGGCATCGAGGCGATCACCGAATCCGGCGTGCGCACCGCCGACGGCACCGAGCATCCGGTCGACGTCCTGGTGCTGGCGACCGGGTTCAAGGTGTTCGAGAAGGGCAACATGCCCGCCTTCAGCGTGCGCGGCGCGGGCGGCGCCGATCTCGAGAAGTTCTGGGCGGAGAACCGGTTCCAGGCCTATCAGGGCGTCAGCGTCCCCGGTTTCCCGAACTTCTTCACCATCCTCGGACCGTACGGCTACAACGGTTCCTCGTACTTCAACCTCATCGAGACGCAGACCGCGCACATCATCCGCTGCCTGCGCAACGCGAGGAAGACCGGCGCGACGCGCGTGGAGGTCACGAGCGAGGCCAACGACCGGTACTTCCGGAGCATGCTGGACCGGCGCAAGCACCAGGTGTTCTTCCAGGACAGCTGTTCAGTGGCCAACAGCTACTACTTCGACGCGAACGGGGACGTGCCCTTCCGCGCCTCGCCCACGCTGGAAACCATGGTGACGAGCCGGTTCTTCGACCTCGACGACTACGCCTTCGCGGACGGCCGGTGAACACTGGCTGAAGTCCGCCGCCCCCGGTCGTGACCGGCCTTAGGTTCGATTCCCCGAACCTGGAGGCTGGTCTTGGAAGGCTTTCCCTGGGACGTCCTGCTCGCGGTGGCCGGGATCGCCGTCCCGGCCGTCGCGTTCCTGTGGGAGTTCGCGCTCGTCGGCCGCAAACGGCTCGGTTACCGCGTCCAGATGGACACCCCCACGGCGTCCGGGCGCGGGTTCGCGCCGTCGGCCGACGCGCTGGCGCAACTCCAGCACGAGAACGGCGAGCGGCTCGTCGACCCGTCGTTCGTGCTGCTGCGCATCGAGAACAACGGCACCACCGACATCGACACCGACGACTACGCGGTCAACGAGAACGACCGCGTCGGCATCCGCGTGAAGTTCCCCGGCCGCACCGTGGCGGGCATGGTGGTGACCGAACTCAGCTCGCCGCATCTGCACGAATGCTTCGGTGACGACTCGGGTTTCGGCGCGCGCGACGAGAATCCCGAACGGCCGGCGGGCGTGATCGATCTGCCGAGGGTGCCGCTGAACCGCGGCGCGCACTACAAGATCCTCGCCGTGCTCGACCGCATCCCCAACGGCTCGCCGGACGATTTCGACGATCCCCAGGTCGTCGGCGAGATCAAGGGCGGCAGCCTCCGCGAGACCAAGAGCCGCACCGGGCCGACGACCTCGGTGATCGCGCTCATCCTGTTCCTCGTGGTGATCAGCATCTTCCAGCTGACCCGTTCGCTGGTCTTCGACGAGAAGCCGCCGCCGCTGGACTGCGCGTCCGGGAAGCTGACGATCACCGGATCGACGGCGTTCGCGCCGGTGCTGAAGGAAGCGACGGCTTCGTACGCGAAGACGTGCCCGGGTGCGTCGTTCGCCTTCGACACCCGGGGGAGCGCGGAAGGGCTCGGCAGCTTGAATCAGGCAGGGAACGACGGCGTGCTGGCGTTCTCCGACGGCGCCAAGGGCGAGGGCTTCCCGCAACTGCTGCCGCGTCCGGTCGCTTTCTCGCTGTTCACGCTCGTGATCAACAAGGAGGCCGGGGTCCAGGACCTCACGCTCGCGCAGATCCGCGACGTCTACGACGGCAAGATCGCGAACTGGCGGGAGATCGGCGGCAAGGACCGGCCGGTGCGGCTCGTCGACCGGCATTCCGACTCCGGTACGCGGCGGACGTTCGAGGGACAGATCCTGGCAGGCAAGCGGGAGCCCGGCGACAACTCCGACGACTGCCTCAAACCGGCGCCGGGTGCTCAGCCGGGAGTGGTGCGGTGCGCGAAGCCGTCCACGAACGACGTCCTCGACGCGGTGTCGCGTGTGCCGGGCGCGCTCGGCTACAGCGAACTGGGCGCCGCCACGAAACGCGAGGACGTGCTGCCGGTGCGGATCGACGGCCACCAGGCGACGCTGGAGGGCGCGATCCACGCGGCCTACCCGTTCTGGGAGACCGAGTACGCGTACACGTTCGGCGAGCCGAAGGCCGACTCGCTCGTCGCGAGCTTCCTGCGGTATCTGACCAACCAGGTCGGCAAGGACATCGTGCGGTCGCACGGGCACCGGCCGTGCGCCGAGCTGGCGAATCCGGTGCTGTGCCGTCCGGGCGCGTGAAGGCCCCCTTCCCTCGGCTCAGCCGAGGGAAGGGGGCCTTCACGCGCTAAACGGGTCAGGCAGGCGGCTTCAGGGTGACGACCGTGGCGCTGGTCTCGCCCCGCGGCGTCCGGTACGTGATCTCGTCGCCGTCCTTCGCGCCCACGAGCGCGAGGCCGAGCGGGCTGTCCGAGGTGACCGTGGAGGCGTCCGCGTCCTCGCCGGGGATCGTGACGATGTGGAGCTCGTCCTCGTCGCCGTCGGCGAACCTGAGGGTGACGGTGGTGCCGTCGGGGAGCAGGCCCTTGCTGTCGCGGCCGCCGTGCTCGAGTTTCGCCGCGACGTCGGCGATGCGCCGGTCGAGGTAGGCGGCGGCCTCCGCGCGGTCCAGCACCTCCGCCTGGTCGGCGGCGTCGCCGGTTCGTTCCTGCTCGCCGACGAGCGGCGCCATCGCGTCGCGCTGCGCACGCAGATCGGCGAGTTCCTTCTCCAGCTGCCGTCGTGCGGCCGGGCTGAACCCGTTGTCCCCTGAGGTCACCATGCCGGGCATTGTCCGCTACGGATCGGCGGCTAGCCACCTAGATTTTTCACCCGCTGTGATCGGACAGGACGCTTGCCCTAAGCTTCAGGGCTCGTGTCCTGACTACTTGGTGTAAGGAACTTCGTGACCGCCGTTCCCGGCCGCAGCGCGCGGCTCTCCCCCAATCAGCTGCAGAAACAGGAACAGATCGTCGAAGCGGCGCGTGTCGTGCTCGCCAGGGACGGGCTCGCGGGCTGCACCGTGCGGGCGATCGCGGACGCCGGGCCGCTCACGAAGAGTGCGATTCATTACTACTTCGCGGACATCGACGTCTTGATCGACCGCGCGATGGCGGCGCACATCACAACGTTCATCGCCGATTTGCGCAAAATTTCGGCGAAACACGATCACCCGGATGAGCGGCTCTTCGCCGCGCTGGAGGCCTTCCTCGCCGAGTTCTCCGGCCGTCCGAACGCGGCCTTCCTCTGGTTCGAGTACTGGATCGCCGCGGGCCGCGCGCAGCACCCTCAGGCCATCGACGTCATGCTGACCTCGATCACCGAACTGCTGGCGGAACTGCTCGCGCCGCTCGACGTCGAAGACCCGCGGGCACGCGCGCGGGCCCTACTGTCCTATCTGCTCGGTGCGATCGTCCAGCAGCGCGTCCGGCGGCGGCCGTTCGCCGCACTGCGTGGTGACATCGAAGCGCTCTGTTTCGCGAACTACGGCTAGAAATACGCATTAGATCCGTACCGTTACGGATTGTTCGCTCTTCCGGCTCCGGTCATGGTGAGGTTCCCCTTCCCCTGCCTCAGAGCTAGGAGACGACGATGCGCATAAGACGGTGCATGGCCGTGGCGATCGCGGCCGTCGCGGCGTTCACCATCCCGGTCGCCGCGAGTCCGGCGACCGCGGACCAGCAGGCCGAGGACGCGCAGGTCCAGATCTACGAGGTCTTCGGCACCGGGACTTCCCAGCAGCGCACCCAGATCTCCCGGCTGGGCGTCGATGTCCTCGGCTCCGCCGGCGGCACGACCACGTTCATCGGTGAGGCGAGCGACGCGGCGAAGATCCGTTCGCTCGGCTACCGCGTCGAGCAGCGCGGCGTGGTCGACCGGTCGGAGAAGGTCGGCACCAACGCGATCAACGACTTCCCGCCGTCGGACTCCGGCTTCCACAACTACGCCGAGGTCACCACGGAGCTTCGCAACGCGCAGTCGAACTACGGCTCGATCGCGCGGTTGAGCAGCGTCGGCAACTCGTATCAGGGCCGGGCGCTGAACCTGCTGAAGATCAGCGACAACGTCGGCACGGACGAGAACGAGCCCGAGGTCCTGTTCACCTGCAACCAGCACGCGCGTGAACACCTCACCACCGAGATGTGCCTGCGGATCGTGAACCGGTTCACCCAGGGCTACGCCTCGGATCCGGCGATCAAGCGGTTCGTCGACAGCGTCGAGATCTACGTGATCCCGAACGTCAACCCCGACGGCTCGGAGTACGACATCTCCGGCGGCAGCTACAAGTACTGGCGCAAGAACCGGCAGGGCAACGGCACCGACCCCAACCGCAACTGGGCCTACAACTGGGGCTGCTGCGGCGGTTCGTCGGGCTCGACCACCAGCGAGACCTACCGCGGCCCGTCGGCGTTCTCCGCCCCGGAGACCAGGGCGGTGTCCAACTTCGTCAACTCGCGCAAGATCGGCGGCGTCCAGCAGATCAAGGCGAGCATCGACTTCCACACCTATTCGGAGCTCGTGCTGTGGCCGTTCGGCTTCACCTACAACGACACCGCCCCCGGAATGACCGCCGCGGAAGCGCAGCGGTTCCAGACGGTGGGCCGTCAGCTGGCGGCGACCAACGGCTACACGCCGCAGCAGTCGAGCGACCTGTACATCACCGACGGGACGATCGACGACTGGATGTGGGGCACCCACAAGATCCTGAGCTTCACCTTCGAGATGTACCCGCGGGGTTCGAACCCCGGCTTCTACCCGCCCGACGAGGTGATCGTCCGGGAGACCACGCGTAACGACAAGGCCGTGGACCTCCTGCTGAACACCGCCATCGGCTGACCTCTGTAGTGCGTGAAGGCCCCCTTTCCTCGGCTCAGCCGCGTGAAGGGGGCCTTCACGCGCTCGGGCGCATAGGGTGCGGGGCATGCCGATGTTCGAATTCGAGGGGCACCGTCCCCAGGTGGATCCCGAAGCGTGGATCGCCCCCACCGCCACCCTGATCGGCGACGTCGTCGTCGAGAAGGGCGCCTCCGTCTGGTATGGCGCCGTGCTGCGCGCCGACTTCGGGAAGATCATCGTCCGCGAGGGCGCCAACATCCAGGACAACTCGGTCATCCACGTCAACGGCGGCGTGACCGAGGTCGGCAAGAACGTCACCGTCGGGCACCAGTGCCTCGTGCACGACTGCACGATCGGCGAGCAGGCGCTGATCGGGAACGGCTCGACCGTGCTCGACAAGGCGCAGATCGGCGCGAAGGCATTGGTCGCCGCCGGCGCCACGGTCACGCCCGGCATGGTCATCCCGCCGGAGACGGTCGCCATGGGCAGCCCGGCGAAGAAGCACGTCCCGCTCGACGGCACCGCCCGCGGCTGGGTCGAGCACAACGCGGTGATCTACCAGGAGCTGGCGCGCCGTCACGCGGAGAGCGTCAAACCGATCGATTGACTCTCCAGTAACTGGAGACCATAGCTTCGGCGCATGGCACCGAAGTCGAAGAAGAAAACCCATCAGGCGACCCTCGAGCTGACCGCCGGCAACGCGCCGGTGGTCGACCTCGGGAAGACGCTCGGGCAGACCGGCGTGAACCTCGTCGAGGTCAAGAAGGCCTACGACGCGGCGACGGCGGCGCAGCGGGGCGACATCGTCCCGGTGGTCGTGTCGGTGTTCGAGGACCGCTCCTTCGAACTTCGGCTGAAGACCCCGCCCGCGTCGTTCCTCATCAAGAAGGCGTTGGGTGGTAAGGGATCCGGCCGCCCTGGGCATGAGGTCGCCGGAAAGCTGACCCGGGACCAGCTGCGCGAGATCGCCGAGCGGAAACTGCCGGACCTCAACACCGGTGACGTCGAAGCGGCCATGCGCACGATCGCGGGCACGGCCCGCTCGATGGGCGTCGCGATCGAAGAACCGTGACGCGCAAGCACGTGATCGTCCCGCCTTTCCGCGACCTCGACCCGGCCCTCGAAGTCGCGGAAAGGCTGCTGGCCCAAGGAAATCCGTGGCTCGCCGGCGTCGTCTCGGCGCTGCCGGACGAGCATGCCGCCGCCGACCGGCTCAACCGGATCCTCGCCGGGAACGGTGCCGCGCCGCGGCTGGTCGAGTCCGGGAAGGGCTGGCGGCTGGTGCAGGTGACGGCGTGGCCGGGCTGCGGTGACCTGGTCGCGGGAGCGTCCGGGCTGGCGGAACTCGTCGTGTTCGGCGGCTGGCGGCGGATCAAACGCTGTGCCGTCTGCGCACAGGCGTTCTGTGACCGCACGGCCGGATGCAGCCGCCGGTGGTGCGCCGGACATCGTCCGCACGCCGGGTCACGCGCCGTGCTCTAGGCTGTTCCGCACCAGCGACTGGCGCCATTTGAGGTGGAGCACCACCGGGAAGCGACGACAAGGCCGGTACCGCGCGCCTGGGTCCGGCCGTCTCTGGCAGGAGTACGTCCGATGACACACCAGCCCGAACTTTCCGCGCTCGCCGCCGCCGACCCGCAGATCGCGGGGCTCGTGGAGGACGAGGCGAAACGCCAGCACGACAAGATCCGCCTGATCGCGTCCGAGAACTACGTTTCCCAGGCCGTACTGGAGGCCACGGGCACCGTCCTCACCAACAAGTACTCCGAGGGCTACGCGGGCAAGCGGTACTACGAAGGCCAGCAGCTCATCGACCAGGTCGAGAACCTCGCCATCGAACGCGCGAAGGCCGTCTTCGGCGTCGACCACGCGAACGTCCAGCCGTACTCCGGCTCCCCGGCGAACCTCGCGGTGTACCTGGCTTTCGCGCAGCCGGGCGACACCGTGCTCGGCATGGCGCTGCCGGACGGCGGCCACCTCACGCACGGCTGGAGCGTGTCCGCGACCGGCAAGTGGTTCACCCCGGTCCGCTACGGCGTCCGCAAGGAGACCGGCCGCGTCGACCTCGACCAGGTCCGCGAACTCGCGCTGAAGCACCGGCCGAAGCTGATCTTCGCGGGCGGCACCGCGATCCCGCGCACCATCGACTTCCCGGCGTTCGCGGAGATCGCGCGCGAGGTCGACGCCGTGCTGGTCGCCGACATCGCGCATATCGCCGGACTGGTCGCCGGCGGCGCGCACCCGTCGCCGGTCGGGCACGCGCAGGTCATCACCACGACCACGCACAAGACGCTGCGCGGCCCGCGCGGCGCCATGATCCTCTCCGACGCCGACCACGCGAAGGCCGTCGACAAGGCGGTGTTCCCCGGTCTGCAGGGCGGCCCGCACAACCACACGACCGCCGCGATCGCCGTCGCGCTGGGCGAGGCGCAGAAGCCGGAGTTCTCCGCGTACGCGCACCGCATCGTCGCCAACGCGCGTGCGCTGGCCGAGGCGCTGGTCGAGCGGGGCTACGACCTCGTGTCCGGCGGCACCGACAACCACCTGCTGCTGATCGACCTGACGAACAAGAACGTGCCGGGCAAACCCGCCGCGCAGGCGCTGGACCGCGCCGGGATCGAACTGAACTACAACACCGTGCCGTTCGACCCGCGCAAGCCGTTCGACCCGTCCGGCATCCGGCTCGGCACCTCCGCGATCACCACCCGCGGGCTGGAGCCGGAGCACCAGACGCAGGTCGCGGAGTGGATCGACCGCACGATCACCGCGGCGGCGGGCGAGGAACAGTCCGCTTTGGACACCATCGCCGCCGAGATCCGCGAGTTCCTGGCGCCGTTCCCGATCCCGGGCTACTCGGCGTAGTAAGCGGTCTCGTGAGTGGTAAGGACGGTTCTAACCGTCCTTACCACTCACGAGGCGCAGCACCGGTGATGTCACGTGACTGGACGGACGTCACGCGTGATCCGGCGGACGAGACGCGAAGGGGCCCTTCACCGCACGAGATGCGGTGAAGGGCCCCTTCGGTGCTTAAGCGACTTAGTGAGCCGCCGGACCGTCGATGGCCTCCTTGGCCAGCCGGTCGGTCTCACGGTCGAGCGAACGCTTGATCTCGGCCTCGGCCTCGGAACGCCCGACCCAGGTCGAACCCTCGACGCTCTTGCCCGGCTCCAGGTCCTTGTACACCTCGAAGAAGTGCTGGATCTCGAGCTTGTGGAACTCGTTCAGGTGGTGGATGTCGCGGAGGTGCTCGAGCCGCGGGTCGTTCGTCGGGACCGCGAGGACCTTGTCGTCCGGGCCCTTCTCGTCGGTCATCCGGAACATGCCGATCGCGCGGCAGCGGATCAGGCAGCCCGGGAAGGTCGGCTCCTGGACGAGCACCAGCACGTCGAGCGGGTCGCCGTCCTGGCCGAGGGTGTCGTCGATGAACCCGTAGTCGGCGGGGTACTGCGTGGCGGTGAACAGCGTCCGGTCGAGTTTGATCCGACCGGTCTTGTGGTCCACCTCGTACTTGTTGCGCTCCCCCTTGGGGATTTCGATAGTGACGTCGAATTCCACGCCGGCCTCGCTGCTCTCGTCTTTGGTACGCCCCGCCGTCGCGGACGGCTCACCGAAATCATGGTCTTGTCTTCACTAGTGTGGACCACGGGGGCCCGGGCGGTCGCATCGATGTGGTCGTATGTGAGCTTGGCCCCTTCCCCGGACGGTGGATGAAGGAGTGTTGCGTGCCGGAAAACGATGTCCCGATGTGGCCGTCGGACGACAAGGACACCTCATCCGCCGAGCCCAAGGGCACCAAGGGGGAGGGTGAGGCCACCATCTGGCTGCCGATGTCGGGTCTGGCGAACGGCAAGACCGAAGAGCTGGCAGTGCCGAAGGTCACACCCGAAAGTGGCTCCTGGTTCCAGCCCGTCGTCGAGGTGGAGGAGGAGCCGGACGTCCCGGAGACCCCGACGCCGCAGTGGTCCGCCTTCGAGCCGGCGACGCCCGTCGAGCCGGAAGCGCCGAAGACGGTCTTCGTCCAGCCTGTCCAGCCGCGGCAAACCGACGAACCCGACTGGGAGCAGTTCGACCGGGGAGCCGCGACGCCGGCGAGGGAGCACGAGCTCGCGAGACCCGAGCCGCGGCCGGAACCCCCGCAGGATCCGCCGCGCCGTCCCGAGCCGGGCAAGGTCGATCCGCCGGCTCCCGCGCCGGTCCCGTCCGCGACCATGCACGCGCGCCCGGTCCGCATCGAGCCCGCCGAAGAGCGCTTCGACTCCGGAGCCACCGTCGGGATCCAGCAGCCCGAGCCGCCTTCTCAAGAACCCCCGGCCGGGGAGGCCGAATCCGCGCCCGCGCCGAAGCCGAAGCGCAAACGCAAGGCCCTGCTGATCACGACGCTGGTCGTCGTCCTGCTGCTCGCCGGGATGGGCGGCGCCGCCGCGATGCCGAAGGTGTCGAACCGGCTCGGCCTGCCCTGGGCGCCGAACGCGCCGAAGGGGGAGATCCCCAAACCCGCCGGTGTCACCCGTGTCCTGCACGGGCCGGACATCAACGGCGCCGGGCCGACGAAGGAAGGGCTCGCGGCCGCGCTGGCCGGCCCCGCCGCGGCCCCCGACCTCGGCACGCTCACCGGCACCGTCGTGGACGCGGCGTCCGGCGAAGTCCTGTGGGACAAGAACTCCGGCACCCCGCTGACCCCGGCGTCGACCACGAAGATCCTCGTCGTCGCGGCCGCGCTGTTGTCGATGGAGCACGGCACGCAGTTCTCGACGAAGATCGTCCAGGGCGCCGAGCCGGGCACGGTCGTCCTCGTCGCAGGTGGCGACCCCTCGCTGACCGCGCTGCCGCTGGGCACCGATTCACCGCTGTACCCGGGCGCGGCGCACGTCGACGACCTCGTCGCCCAGGTCAAGAAGGCCGTGGGCGGCAAGATCTCCAAGGTCCAGCTGGACATCAGCCTGTTCAAGGGGCCGACGAGCGCGAAGGGCTGGGACCCGGAGGACACCGCCGCCGGGAACACCTACATGGCGCCGGTCCTCCCCGTGATGGCCGACGGCGGCCGCACCGACCCGAAGAACGACCACTCGCCCCGCGTCGCGAACCCGGCGGCCGCGCTGACCCAGAAGATCGCGGGGAAGCTCGAAGCCCAGGCCGGCGGTACGACGACGGCGCCGAAGGACGCGAAGGTGCTCGGCGAGGTCAAGTCGCAGCCGCTGACCGAGTTCGCCAACTCGCTGCTGCAGCTCTCGGACAACCTGATGGCCGACGTCCTCGCCCGCCAGCTCGCGCTCGCGAAGGGCGCCGAGCCGTCGTTCACCGGCGGCGCGACCGCGACGATGGACGTGCTCAAGCAGGCCGGCTTCGATCTCACCGGGGTCCAGATCAACGACGGCAGCGGACTGTCCGACCAGAACAAGATCCCGGCCAAGGTGCTCAGCGAGATCCTCGCGGTCGCGGCGGCGCCGGACGGCAAGGACCCGAGGACGCCCAAGCTGCGGCCGCTGCTGGCGGGCCTCCCCGTCGCGGGCGGCAGCGGGACGCTGGAGAAGCGCTACGGCGACCCGGCGTCGGCGGCGGGCCGGGGCTGGGTGCGCGGCAAGACCGGGACGCTGTCCGGGGTGAACACGCTGGCAGGCGTGGTGCTGGACACCGACGGCCGGATGCTGGTGTTCGCGCTGATGTCGTCCGGTTCGGACCAGAACAAGGGCAGGGCCGCGCTCGACGTCGTCGCGGCGACCCTGCACAAGTGCGGCTGCAGATGATTTTGGTGAACCCGCGACCGCGATCGCGTCGCCAGGGCGCACTTTTCGTCTCCCCGGCGTCGTGCGTTCGGGGCGCCCTGCCGCCGCGATCGCGGAGCCTTCGGCGGGCGGGTTCACGTCGTAGTCGGTCGGCCTTCGATTGTTCGCATCTGCTCCGCCACCGCCTCCCGGTGAGCGACCGGAACCGGAGCGTGAGGAAGTCGGGACGGAAACCGGTCTCCCAGCGGGTAGCGTCGTAAGAGTGACTGAGGAAACGCCGACCAAGACACGTTCGATGGTCGACTGGTCCCTGGCCGCCTCGACGGGCGCCCTCCTGGTGCGTGGCGGTCCGGTGGTCGACCGCGAAGAGGCCGAAAAGGCCGTCGCCGAGCTACGTGACCTGACGAGCGAGGCCGAGGAGCACGTCCGCGAGCTGACCGGGCTCGGCCTCGACCTGCCGCTGCTGCCCGCCGAAGTCGTCGACAGGCCCGGTTGGGTCCGTTCGGCCGCGGCGGGCCTCGACGCGCTCACCGGTCGCGCACTGCCGGAAGCGCAGGGCGGCCCGCTGGCGCCCGTGCTGGCCGGTGGCGCCGGAGTCCAGACCGGGCTGGTGCTCGCCTTCCTGGCTTCCCGCGTGCTCGGGCAGTACGACCCGTTCGGCGGGCCGGACCGCACCGGGCAGCTGGTGCTCGTCGCGCCGAACGTGGTCGCCGCCGAGCGCGCGATGGACGTGCCGGGGCACGATTTCCGGCTGTGGGTCTGCCTGCACGAATGCACCCACCGGTTGCAGTTCACCGCGGTCACCTGGCTGCGCGACTACTTCGCCGACGAGGTCGAGCGCCTGATCGGCGGGCTCGCCGGCCGGGACGCGGACGGGCTGAGCGATCTGGTCGGCCGCCTGCCGGACACCATCAAGCAGATCGGCAAGGGCAAGGCGGGCGGCGCCGGTCTCGCCGAACTCCTGCAGTCGCCGAGCGAACGCGCGGTGTTCGACCGGCTGCTGGCCCTTTCCACGCTTCTGGAGGGGCACGCCGACTTCGTGATGGACGCCGTCGGGCCGCGGGTGGTGCCGAGCGTCGAGCTGATCCGTTCGCGGTTCACCGCCCGGCGCAAGGGCGGCGGCCTGATCGACCGCGTGCTGCGCAGCCTGCTCGGCGTGGACGCGAAGCTGCGCCAGTACGAACAGGGCGCGAAGTTCACCAAGCACGTCGTCGACGCCGTCGGCATGGACGGCTTCAACGCCGTGTGGACGTCGCCGAACACGCTGCCGACCAGGGCCGAGATCAGCGATCCCGCGGCCTGGGTGCGGCGCCTGCACGGGTGAGCGGACCGGATCCCGCGATCGCGGCCGTGCGGACGGCCGTGCGGGAGTTCCTCGCGTCGGCGAGCCCGCGCGACGAGGTGTACGTGGCGGTCTCGGGCGGCGCCGATTCCCTGGCCCTGACCGAGGCGGCCGCGTTCACCGGCCGCCGGGCGGGGCTGAAGGTGCGGGCGCTCGTCGTCGACCACGGCCTCCAGGACGGTTCCGCCGAAACCGCCGCCCGGGCCGCGAACACGGCACGAGAGCTGGGCGCCGACACCGCCGAAGTGCTGAAGGTGCGCGTCGAGGGCGCGGGCGGACCGGAAGCCGCGGCCCGCCGGGCCCGCTACGGCGCCTTGCGCTCGGCGCTGCCCGGCGCGCACGGCCTCGTCCTGCTCGGCCACACCCTCGACGACCAGGCCGAAACGGTCCTGCTCGGCCTCGGCCGCGGTTCCGGGCCGCGCTCGCTGGCCGGGATGCGGCCGCTCGACCCGCCGTGGGGACGGCCGCTGCTCGGCGTCACCCGCGCCACCACCCGGCGGGCCTGCGCGGCACTCGGCGTCGACCCGTGGCAGGACCCGCACAACGAGGACCCGCGGTTCACCCGTGTCCGGTTACGGACGGAAGTACTGCCCCTTCTGGAGGAGGTGCTGTCCGGCGGTGTCGCGGCGTCGCTCGCCCGCACGGCGGCGCAACTGCGCGAGGACACCGAGGCGTTGGACACACTCGCCGGAGACGTCCACCTGCGGGCTTTCACCGGCGAAGGACTCGACGTCGCGGTGCTCGCCACCGAGCCGCCCGCTCTGCGGCGACGCGTCCTCCGCAGGTGGCTGCTCGACTCCGGGGTCCGCGAACTCACCGACGCCCATCTGCGTTCGGTCGACGCGCTGGTGGGGAACTGGCGGGGTCAGGGCGGCGTCTGGCTACCCGGCGACTTGGTGGCGAAGCGGGCGCATGGCAGGCTCTTGCTCGAAGCACCCCAGTCCACCACCTAGAGGGGAACGTCCCGTGTACGAAGGCGAGATCGCCTCCGTGCTCGTCACCGAGCAGCAGATCAACGACAAGATCGCCGAGCTGGCCGCACAGGTCGCCGCGGACTACCCGGCCGACGGCCCCGGCTCCGGGCAGGGAGACCTCCTGCTCGTCGGCGTGCTCAAGGGCGCGGTGATGTTCATGACCGACTTCGCCAGGGCGCTCCCCCTTCCCTCCCAGCTCGAGTTCATGGCGGTCTCCTCCTACGGCTCGGCGACGTCGTCGTCCGGCGTGGTGCGGATCCTCAAGGACCTCGACCGCGACATCGCCGGCCGCGACGTGCTCATCGTCGAGGACATCGTCGACTCCGGGCTGACCCTGTCCTGGCTGCTGAAGAACCTCGCGAGCCGGAACCCGGCGTCGCTGGAGGTCGTCTCGCTCCTGCGCAAGCCGGAGGCGGTCAAGGTCGACGTACCGGTCAAGTACATCGGGTTCGACATCCCCAACGAATTCGTAGTCGGATACGGCCTTGACTACGCGGAGCGTTACCGGGACCTGCCCTACATCGGCACCCTGGATCCGCACGTTTACACGTCCTGAGAACCGCTTGCCCGTTCGCGGGGAAATGCGGAACCCTGAGCGCGGCGAACACGTCATAAGCTGCGATCAAGTGCGTTAACCTATGCGAAGACCTTTGCCACGAAGCCGTCGTGGCCTGGCCCGGGGGAAACGGAGAGAGCTCAGATGGGGAACAGCAGCCTGGCGGACGCGAACGCGTTCAAGAACGCCGCGGCTCAGGGGCAGGTCGGGATCGACCCGGACGCGGCCCAGACCGCACTGAACAAGATCCGCACCGGCAAGGACGCCGTCGAGGCGCTGCTCCAGAGCGCCGGCGACCTCGGCCAGGCGCCGAAGCTGGGCAACAACCCGGTCGGCAACGCGATCGCGGCGAAGGTCGCGAACCGTGCCGATGGTGGCGGTGACTCCTACACCGCCGCCCTCCAGAACCTTTACCAGCAGTACGAGGCGGCCGAGTCCGGCATCGTCACCGCGATGGCCCGTTACCACGAGATCGACCAGGCCGCGGCCGAGCCGTTCCGGAACGTCTGAGGGGGAGTCAGAAAGCCATGCCACCGAAGCACAGCGCAGACTCTTACGGCGAGAGCAACACCAGCGGCACGCCGGTCCAGCTCGGCGACAACACGGACGCCGCGAACATCGTGTCGGCCGCGCGAGGCCGCTCCGACGGCTTCGACATCGGCGCCGACCGCGCGATCACGAACCCGCCGAACTGGGAGAGCGCCCCGAGCAGCCAGGACCTGTGGAACCAGGCCAACCTCGGCAACGACCCCAGCACCGCGACCGCGATCAGCCAGTCCTGGGGCTCGCACGGCAGCAAGCTGAGCCAGGCGTCGAACGACCTCTACAACGCGATCTCCGAGCTGGGCTCCGCCTGGATCGGGCAGGGCGCGGCGGCCGCGCAGGGTTCGCTGGTCGCCATCGCGAACTCGGGTTCGCAGGCCTCCGAGGCCGCGCACACGATGTCGGACCGGCTCCAGAAGCAGGCCGACGCCGCCACCAAGGTCAAGCTCATGCCGAAGCCGACCGACTACAGCCCCGAGAAGGCCATGGGCCAGGCGCTGGCAGCGGGCCCGGTCGGCATGATCACCGACCAGAAGCCCCTCGCCGACCAGGACAAGGAAGTGCGGGCGGAGCAGGCCAGGTTCCTCGAGGCCTACACCAAGGAGATGAGCGAGGTCGACAGCTCGACCCCGAGCTTCGGCCCCGAATCCCTCGGCATGAAGCCGACCGCCACGCACAACAGCGCTTCGTTCAGCGGTGTCGGCAACATCGCCTCCGGGGGCCTCAACTCCGGCGCCGTCTCCGGCACCCCCGTCCTCGCCGGCACGCACGGCTACGGCGGCGCGCAGGGCAGCGGCGCGGCTCCGGTCCACGGTGGTCCGGACACGGGCGTGTTCTCGCAGGCCGGCTACAACCCCGCCGCGAACGTCCCGGCCGCCGGTGTCGCGCCGGGTGCCGGCGTCGCTTCCGGCGCCGGTGCCCCGATGACCCCGCACGCCCCGGCGAGCGGCGGCAACGGACTCGGCCAGGCCCTCACCGCGGCCGCGCTCGGCGGTGGCCTCGGCTACGCCGGTGCCAAGGCGCTCGGACAGGGCAACAAGTCCGGCTCCAAGGACACCGACAGCACCGACGCCGCGGCCACCGAAAAGGGCGGGCCCGCGCAGAGCGCCGCGTCCCAGGCCGTGCCGCAGCAGGGCATCGTGTCCTCCAGCGGCACCATCGGTGCCGGCGCCACCCCGCCGATGCACGGCATGGGCGGCGGCATGGGCATGGGCGCCCACGGCGCGCAGGCCGAGCAGGAAGAGGAGCACACGCACGCGTCGTTCCTCATCGAGCCGGACCCGGACGACGCCTTCGGCGCCAACGAGGCGACCCCGCCGCCGGTCATCGGCGCCTGGACCGAAGACGACGAACGCTAGAACGGTTTTCACCGGGCGCGCGGCCGATCCGGCCGCGCGCCCGCTGACTTGTTTGGGGGCCGAAGATGGCGAACGGTGAGCTGCTCACGCCGGTCGAGCTGGACTTCCTGTGGGAGAGCGCGAACGCCGGAGAGCTGCCGTACCCGCTGCGGCTCCGCTCGCACGGGGCGACCATGGACGAGCGCGGGGCCCTGCGGACGCAGACGCTCCAGTCGCTGAACCAGCGCCGCCTCGCCGACGAGCGCGGACGTCCCGAGCCGCATATCGAGGACTACTTCGGTGTCCTCGCGCGGCCGGACCTGAGCCTGGACTGCGTCCAGCTCAACAACCCCAACACCGAACCGCTGCTCGCGGTCGCGTCAGTGCTCGGTGGCCAAGGCCTGCTGACGGTGCAGGACCCGCGCGGTTTCCACCTGCACCCGATCGCCCCGGACGGCCTCGCGAGCGCGATCGTCTCCCTCCTGCCGCCGGGGAGCCGCGGCACGGAGAAGTCGATCACCCTCCCGCTGGACGGGCTCGTCGGCGCTTCGGGGGCGGACTTCCTCCAGCGTCGCCAGCCGCAGATCGACGGCACCGCGACGTCCGACGAGGACCGCAAGGCCCTGTCGCGGCTTCAGGCGCAGCCGCGGCTTCGCGGTGGCCAGTTCGGCGCGAACGCGCGCAGCAAGCACGGCACGCGGAGCCGGTCTTCGGTGCTGAGCTGGTTCGACACGCAGTCCGGCCGGTACTTCACCCAGGCCACCCGCGGTGCCGACGGCCGGGATTGGATCACCATCGCGCCCGCCGATCCGGCGACGCTGCGGCACCGGCTCACGGAGATGCTGGGGAAGATCGCTTCCGAGGCTTCCCTCGCGCGCTGACCCGCCCCCTCACTCGCGTGCAATGAAAGGTCCTTTCCTTGCAAAATTTGCAAGGAAAGGACCTTTCATAGCGTTCGCGGCGGGCACTTAGCGCATCCGGACGACGACTGTCGTACCCCTTCGCTATCGTGAACCCGCTGGGCGTCCCGAGGCCCAGAAGCCGAGGTGCCGGGAGGGCACGGAGCAATGCACCAGGAACATTTCACGCCGATGGCGTTCGACTTCCTCTGGGAGTCCGCCGAGCTCGGCGACCTGCCGTACCCGCTGCGCGTCCGGTCGCACGGCGCGACCGAGCTCGAACGCCGGGCGCTGCGCCAGCGCGTCGACAACGAGCTCCAGGCCCGCGGCATCCGCGACGGCCGGGGGCGGCTGGAGCGGCGGATCGAGGACTGGCTGTACCTCCTCGCCCGCGGTTCGCTGACCATCGACGCGCTGCACATCCCCGATTTCCAGGCCCCGACGATCGCCGTGCTCGGCGCCACCGACGGCCGCGACGCGGTGATCGCGATCCAGGACCAGTCCGGGATCTGGCTGCGCGAAGCACCCGCCGACGGGCTCCCGACGGCGGTCGTCGATCTACTGCCCCCAGGGCAGCGCGGCTCGGAGGCGTCCGTCACGCTGCCGATCGACGACGCCCGCCGCACCGAGCCGATCCGCGCCGCCATCAACGCGACGAAGCAGTCCGAAGAGCCTGAAGCGGCGAAGAGCCGCCGCAAGGACAAGCCGCGCGTCTCGCTCAGTGAACGCATCACCGCGGACCCGCGCGAGGCGTTCGGCAAGCTCACCGGCCAGCCGAGGCTTCGCGGCGGTCAGCTCGCAGCGAACAGCCGATCCCACGTCGGCGCCAAGCAGCGGTCCCGGGTCCTCGGCTGGTTCGACACCGCCAGCGGCCGGTATCTCAGCACGTCACAGGCCGGTCCGGACGGCCGCGAGTGGGTCACCGTCTCGCCCGCCGACGTCAAGACACTCCGCATGCGGCTGGGGGAAATGGCCGCCGGTGTGGCGGTCGACACACGCTAGGGTCCCGCTCCGGGAACCCTCACGAGGCGTCCGCCGTTTACGTCCGAGAGGCTCACCACCCTCATCCGTCCAGGCGGGCGGTATCCTGAGGGGCGGGTGTCGGAGCACCATGGGTCGTCAAGATCGTGATGGCGGGTATCACAGGAGCCGCCCAACCAGGAAGGGTCGAGGCCACCAGGGCCGAGTCGTATGAACCGGAAGAGCGTGCTCAGGAACCCAGTGCTCTGGATTCTCGCGGCGGTACTGGCGTTTCTCGCATACAACACGATCTTCGACAGTGATCGTGGCTACACCCAGGTGCCGATCTCGATCGCGAACCAGCAGATCACCGCGAACAACGTCAAGGAAGCCTCGCAAGAGGACAAGGAGCAGCAGATCAAGCTGCTGCTGAACAAGAAGATCGAGGTCGACGGCCAGCAGGTCGACCAGATCATCGCCCAGTACCCGGCGAACGTCGCGGGCACCATCTACGGCCAGCTCATCGGCCTCAAGAGCGGTGACAACCCGGTCAAGTTCACCACCAAGGTCACCCAGCAGAACGTCCTCACCCAGATCCTGATCTTCGCCATTCCGCTGGCGCTGGTGCTGGGCCTGCTGATGTGGATGATGAACAACGCCCAGGGCGGCGGGAACCGCGTCCTCAACTTCGGCAAGTCGAAGGCCAAGCAGCTCAACAAGGACATGCCCAAGACGACCTTCGGGGACGTCGCGGGCGCCGACGAGGCCGTCGAAGAGCTGTACGAGATCAAGGACTTCCTGCAGAACCCGGCGCGCTACCAGGCGCTCGGCGCGAAGATCCCCAAGGGCGTCCTGCTCTACGGGCCGCCCGGTACCGGTAAGACGCTGCTCGCGCGCGCCGCCGCCGGTGAGGCGGGCGTGCCGTTCTACACGATCTCCGGTTCGGACTTCGTCGAGATGTTCGTCGGTGTCGGCGCCTCGCGCGTCCGCGACCTGTTCGAGCAGGCCAAGCAGAACGCGCCCTGCATCATCTTCGTCGACGAGATCGACGCGGTCGGCCGCCAGCGCGGCGCCGGCCTCGGCGGCGGCCACGACGAACGCGAGCAGACGCTGAACCAGCTCCTCGTCGAGATGGACGGCTTCGACGCGCGCGGCGGCATCATCCTGATCGCCGCGACCAACCGCCCCGACATCCTCGACCCGGCACTCCTGCGCCCCGGCCGCTTCGACCGCCAGATCCCGGTGTCCGCGCCGGACATGCGCGGCCGCAAGGCGATCCTCGAGGTGCACGCCAAGGGCAAGCCGATCGCGCAGGGCACCGACCTGAGCAGCCTCGCCAAGCGGACCGTCGGCATGTCCGGCGCGGACCTGGCGAACGTGCTCAACGAGGCCGCGCTGCTCACCGCCCGCCAGAACGGGCACGTGATCACCGACGCCGCGCTGGAGGAGTCCGTCGACCGCGTCGTCGGCGGCCCCGCCCGCAAGAGCCGGATCATCTCCGAGAAGGAGAAGAAGATCACGGCCTACCACGAGGGCGGGCACGCGCTCGCCGCGTGGGCGATGCCGGACATCGAGCCGGTCTACAAGCTGACGATCCTCCCGCGCGGGCGCACCGGCGGGCACGCCCTTCTCGTCCCGGAGGACGACAAGGAGTTGATGACCCGTTCGGAGATGATCGGGCGCCTGGTCTTCGCGATGGGCGGCCGGACCGCGGAGGAGCTCGTCTTCCACGAGCCCACCACCGGTGCCTCCTCCGACATCGAGCAGGCGACGAAGATCGCCCGCGCGATGGTCACCGAATACGGCATGAGCGCCCGGCTCGGCGCGGTCAAGTACGGCCAGGAACAGGGCGACCCGTTCCTCGGCCGCTCGGCAGGCCGCCAGGCGGACTACTCGCTGGAGGTCGCGCACGAGATCGACGAGGAGGTGCGCAAGCTCATCGAGACCGCGCACACCGAGGCGTGGCACGTGCTGAGCACCTACCGCGACGTGCTGGACGAGCTGGTCATCGAACTCCTCGAGAAGGAGACGCTGACCCGCAAGGACCTCGAGCGGATCTTCGCGACCGTCGAGAAGCGCCCGCACATCACCATCTTCAACGAGTTCGGCGACCGCAAGCCGTCCGACAAGCCGCCGATCAAGACCCCCGGCGAGCTGGCGATGGAGCGCGGCGAGCCGTGGCCCCCGCCGGAGGAGAAGAAGGAGCAGCCGGTACTGCAGCCGGCGCCGACCCCGGTCGGCACCGCGCAGGGCGGCGGCGACCTTCCCGGCGGCCCGCCGTACACGCAGCCGGCCCCGCCGCCGGACCCGAACGCCAACCCGTACGCCCCTCCGCCGCCGGGCGCCTACCCCAACGGCGGTCGCCCCAACGGCGGGCCGAACGGCACCGGTCACTGGCCCCAGGCATATGGTGGGCAGCAGCCGGGCGGACCGGCAGGCGGTTACCAGGGTGGGCCCGTAGGCGGCCCGCCGAACTACGGGGCTCCTCCCGGATGGACCCCGGCCACGCAGCCGGGCGGCCAGCCGAACCAGCCCTGGCGTCCCGCCGAAGACCGCCCGCGCGACGGCTGGTTCGCTGACCAGCCCGGCGGTCAGCAGGACGAAGGACAGCAACGGCGTGACGACGGACAGGACGACACCAAGCGGTAACGGCCCCAGCCCGGTCTTCGACCAGGACCGGGCCGAGAAAGCCGTACGCGAACTCCTGCTCGCCTGTGGTGAGGACCCGGACCGGGACGGTCTCTTGGAGACCCCGGCCCGGGTCGCTCGCGCTTACCGGGAAATGTTCGCCGGTCTCTACACCGAACCGGACCACGTCCTGGACCGCACGTTCGACGAGGCACACGAAGAACTCGTGCTCGTGACGGACATCCCGATGTTCAGCACCTGTGAACACCACTTGGTGCCCTTCCACGGTGTCGCCCACGTCGGCTACATCCCGAACGGCCACGGCAAGGTCACCGGCCTGTCCAAACTGGCCCGCCTCGTCGATCTCTACGCCAAGCGCCCGCAGGTCCAGGAGCGCCTGACCTCCCAGGTCGCAGACGCGCTCATGCGCAAACTCGAGCCCCGCGGCGCGATCGTCGTGGTCGAGGCCGAACACCTTTGCATGGCCATGCGCGGGATCCGCAAACCCGGCGCCAGGACGACGACGTCCGCCGTGCGCGGGCTGCTGCAGTCTTCGGCGTCCTCGCGGGCGGAGGCGCTGGATCTGATCAAGGGCCGTCGATGACCGCCCTGCCCCGGCCCGGCCGGTGTGCGGTGATGGGCATCCTGAACGTCACCCCGGATTCCTTTTCGGACGGTGGCCGCTACCTCGGCGTCGAGCAGGCGCTGGAGCACGCGCACGAGATGTGGGCGCGCGGCGCGGATCTGATCGACGTCGGCGGGGAGTCGACGCGGCCGGGAGCGTCCCGGGTGGACGCCGGGACCGAGATTTCCCGGATCATGCCGGTGATCCGCTCGCTTGCCGCCGACGGTATCGCGATGTCCGTGGACACCACCCGCGCCGAGGTCGCCCTCGCCGCGGTCGAGGCGGGCGCGTCCGTCATCAACGACGTCTCCGGCGGGCTGGCCGATCCGAACATGGCGAAGGTGGCCGCCGAGACCGGTGTCCCGTATGTGCTGATGCACTGGCGCGGGCACAGCAAGGACATGAACGCGCTGGCGTCCTATGAGGACGTCGTCGCGGACGTGCGCGGCGAGTTGCTGTCCCGAGTGGACGAAGCGCTCGCCGCGGGCGTCGACCGCAGCGCGATCGTGCTCGACCCCGGGCTGGGTTTCGCGAAGAACGCCGAGCACGACTGGGCGTTGCTGAACGGCCTGGATTCCTTTCTGTCACTGGGTTTCCCGGTCCTCGTCGGCGCGTCGCGCAAGCGGTTCCTCGGGCGGCTTTTGTCCGGAAAGGACGGAAAGCCCGCTCCGCCGGACGGCCGGGAGAACGCGACCGCGGCCGTGTCCGCGCTCGCGGCGGCGGCCGGTGCCTGGGGTGTGCGGGTGCACGAGGTCGGCGCGAGTATCGACGCCGTGACCGTCGCGGCGGCTTGGCGGAAGGGGAGTCCCGTTGTCTGACCGGATCACGTTGACCGGATTGAGGGTCTTCGGCAGGCACGGGGTCTTCGACCACGAGAAGCGGGACGGGCAGGAGTTCGTCGTCGACATCGTGGTGTGGCTGGACCTCGGTCCGGCCGCCGCGTCCGACGACCTGACCAAGACGCTGCACTACGGCGAACTGGCCGAACTCGCCGCCGGGATCGTGGCGGGCGAGCCGTACGACCTCATCGAGAGTGTCGCCGGGAAGATCGCCGACGAGGTGCTGCGCGACGAGCGGCTGTCCGCCGTCGAGGTGACGGTGCACAAGCCGTCCGCGCCCATCCCGCTGAACTTCGACGACGTCGCCGTCACGGTGCGACGCGAACGATGAGCCGCGCGCTGCTCTCGCTCGGCTCCAACCTGGGTGACCGGCTCGCGTACCTCCGGTCCGCCGTCGACGCGGTCCGGCCCGCGGTCGTCGCGGTGTCGTCGGTGTACGAGACCAAGGCTTGGGGAGTCGAGGACCAGCCGGACTTCCTGAACGCCGTCGTCCTGGTCGACGATCCGGTGCGCGATCACTGGGACTGGCTGCGCACCGGGCAGGCCGTCGAGCAGGCGGCGGAGCGCGTGCGTGAACTCCGGTGGGGTCCGCGCACGCTGGATGTCGACATAGTGACCGTGGACGGGGTTCGCTCCGACGACCCCCAGTTGCTGCTTCCGCATCCCGGCACGCCGGAGCGCGCGAGCGTGCTGATCCCCTGGCTGGAGATCGAGCCCGACGCGGTGCTCCCCGGCCACGGCCCGGTCGCCGACCTCCTCGCCGCCCGCCCCGCCTCGGACCGCGACTCCGTCCGCCTCACGCATTTCGTCCTCTGAATGCGGTAGTTCGCAATGCCAACCACCGCATTAAGAGGACTAAACGCGCGTTAGGCGAGCGCGGAGCGCAGGGCGGCGATGATCCACTCGGCCTGCCGCATCTGCGACGGGAACGACGGCCAGCCGTTCATCTTCCCCAGCAGCAGCCAGTACCGCTCGGCTCGCGGGTCGGAGCTGATCGCCATCCCGTCGGTCAGCCGCTTCCGCCAGGCGGGGTCGTGCGGGTCGCGGCCGTTCCGCGAAGACTGGGTGAAGATCGTCTCCGCCAGCTCCCGGCCTTCGGGCGAGTCCGGCGCGAGGCCGGCTTCGAGCGCTTCGGTCGCCTTCGCGCTCCACGCCGTCCACAGCTCCTGCTGCTTCGCGCCGAAGTCCGCCCCGTCCTGCTTCCGGAGCTGCGAGTGCCACTCGCTCATCCGGCGGATGGACGCGCGGAACTCCTCGTCCTGCACGAGTTCGGCGAACTCGATCCAGGCCTCCAACTGCTCGGGCGTCGGGTCGTCGGGCAGTTCAGGTTTCGCCGAGCGCATCCGCTCGTAGAACTCCGGATCCAGATCGAGCCCTTCGACCATGTCCGCCCAGAACTCGTCGAGCAAACGTTTGCGGTCTTCGTCCGACATCGACGCGAGTTTGTTCATCAGTTCGACCTCCTCCAGTGGTGAGTCCCGTTTGGCCACCGCTCGCAGGACCGCGCGGCGCAGTTCCAGCCGCCGGATCTGCTCGTCCAGGGCGGCGACGTGCTGGACCGCGAGGTCCCCGATGGTCGCTTCCCTGGTCAGCGCCCGCTCCACGTCCGCGAGACCCAGCCCGAGTTCCCGCAGCGTCCGGACCAGCTCCAGGCGCGCCATCGCGGTGGCGTCGTAGAGGCGGTAGCCCGAATCGGTGCGGTCGGTCGGGGGCAGGAGCCCTTCGTCGGAGTAGAAGCGGATGGTCTTCACCGGCAGGCCGGTCCGTTTGGCCAGCTCCCCGATGGTGAAAACCGCTGCGGTGCCCATATGCTTCATCGTCGACTCTCCAGTTGGTGGAGAGTCAAGCCTGCCAGGTAGCGTTGGACCATGCACTTCACCCGGCCACGCGAGCTGGCGGTGGCCGGCCTCCTCGGATTGGTCCTGGCCTATCTGCTCTTCCAGGTCGCGTACGGCTCCATCCCCGCGCTTCCGCTCTTCGCCGGAATCACGCTGCTCGTCCTCGCGCTCTGCGAGGTCGTGCTCGCCTTCATCATCCGTGCGCGGATCAAGAGCAACCGCGTGCTCTCCGCGATCTCCGTCGCCCGATCGGTGGCCCTCGCGAAGGCCTCGTCGCTCGCCGGATCCGTGATGACGGGGGTCTGGCTGGCGGCTTTCGCGTATCTTTTTCCGCGACGTGACGAACTCCTCGCGGCGAGCGGTGATCTCCGCTCGGCGACGGTCGGGATCGTCAGCTCGGTGGCGCTGGTAGCTGCGGCTTTATGGCTCGAACACTGCTGCCGGACCCCCGAGGGCGGTGATCGGGACAGCCATCCCGAGCCGACCGGTTAACGCGCGAGAGCCACCGCTCGAAGTACCGACTAGGTCTCGTTCGGATTACTAGAAGGTACGGTGTTGGGCATGACCGGGGTGGGTGACGACTCGCGCGGCCGCCTTGCGGGTAGGCCGTGGCTTGTCGTCGGCTTGGTTCTCGCCGTCGGCGCGACTCTCGCATTGGTGCTTTCCGACGACCTCCGCTACTTGCGGTTGGGCATCGTCGCGGCGCTGTGGGCCGCCTTGATCGGTGCGTTCCTCGCGGTCCGCTACCGCAAACACGTGTCGCAGAGCGAGGACGCCGTCGCCGAGGCGCAGGCCGTCTACGAGCTGGAGCTGGAACGCGAGATCGCCGCCCGCCGCGAGTTCGAGCTGGAGATCGAGGCGGAGACCAGGCAGGCCGCCGAGAGCCGCTCCCAGGAAGAGCTCGAAGCGCTCAGAGCCGAGGTGAGCGCCCTGCGTGAAAGCCTCCAGTCGCTCTTCGGCGGCGAGGTGCTCCTCGAACGCGTCGCGCTCACCGCGCAGGCCACCCGGATGCGGTCCCTCGACAACAAGCAGCTGATGAGCGCGGGGTCCGAGAACGGCAACGGCAAACCCCAGCTCATGGCGGCCAAGAGCACCACGATCGACGTCGACGAGCGTGAACGCGAGCGCGAGCGCCCGACCGAGATGATCGACCGCGTCCTCGAACCCGCTTCCGCGCGGGCGGGCACCCCGCCCGCCGCCCGCCGCAAACCGGCGAACGGCCAGGTCAACGGCACCAACGGCTACGGGCAGAGCAATCAGGTCCAGCGGCCGAAGCCGGTCGACGAATCGACTCGCCGCAGTATGCGCAAGGCGGACGCCCGCGCTTCGAAGGCGGCCGAAGCGCTCGCCGCCGAAGCCGCCCGCCGCGAGCGGCTCGAGATGTCGAACCCCGGGATGTCGCCCGCCGAGGTCTCCCGGCCGATGCCGAGGGTCGACGCTCCGCGCAAGACCCCGCCGCCGGTGACGCCCGCCGAGGTGTCCCGCCCGTCGATGCCGGGGGTGTCGCGCGCCGAGGTCTCGCAGCCGTCGATGCCCACCATCGCCCGGCAGCCCCAGCGTCCGGAGCCCCCGCGCAACGAACCGCCCCGCCGCCCGCAGCAGTCTTCGCTGCAGCAGCGGCTCGACGCCGGCACCGTGCAGCGTCCTCCCGCGGCGCGGCCCGAGGAGCAGACCCGGAAGCAGACGCCGCCGGTGAAGCCCCCGGCGCAGGCGAAGCCGGTGAAGAAGGTCGAGCCGGACCGTCCCCGGCCGAACCGCGAGCTCGGCCTGACCCGCCCCGGGATGAAGCCGGTCGAGCGGTCCCGTCCGGCCGGTGGCACGCCGCCGCCCGCGAACAAGCCCGCCACGCCGGAGCCGATGGAGGCCACCGGCGAGTGGAAGCCGTCGTGGACGCAGGAGCGCCCGGTGTCCGATCTGAGCGCGGCGTTCCCCCGGAAGGACGACTTCCAGGACCGGCTGCGTCCGACGCCGCCTGCCAAGCCCCAGCCCGCGGCCGCCCAGCCGCGTCCCGAGCCGAGGCCGGAGCCGCGTCGCGAACCGGAGCCGCCGACCCCGCCGTCGATCCCGGCCGTGTCCGAGCCACCCCGCCGGGCCGAGCCGGTGCGGCAGCCGGAGCCCGAACCGGTGCGCCGTCCGGCCGCCGAGGCGCCGTCGCGGCACAGCTCCCCGCCCGCGGAGGAGCCGCCCGCGGTGAACCCGACGTTGCCCGAAGAGATCCGGCTGGCGCAGGGCGGTGGCGCCGGACGCCGTCGCCGGGCCGCCGAGGACTCCTCGGTCTCGATCACCCCGGCGCCGAACGTCCCGGAGCCCACCGGTGGCGGCCGTCGCCGTCGTCCCGACGGGGAGCCCCCGGCCTGGCAGAGCGCCGCCGAGTCCAGCGGTGGCCGTCACGGCGGCAGGCGGGCGAAGCCGGACGACGAGACGCCGTCCCGCAACGGCTCGTCGCACAGCCGTCCGGAGACCTCCGACGCGGGCTCGCACGCGTCCGGCCGCTCGGTGATGGACCTGCTCGCCGCCAACGGCGCGAACGAATCCACTCCGCGGCGCAGGCGGCGCGCCGAAGACTGAACCGGATCCGATGGGTGAACCCGCGACCGCAATCGACGTCGGCAGGGCGCTCGTCGGTGAGTCCGGTCGCCTTCTCGGGGCAGGCGCCCTGCCACCGCGATGGCGGGGCCTTCGGCAGGGCGGGTTCACCTGTGTGGCCGGTGCCGTCTCGTACTTCAGCTCCACGTCCCGCCCATGTCCCGTACCGACGGTAGGGTGACCCGCTGTGAGCGAGCCTTCCTCCCCGGCGCCCGGTCTCGACCGGCCCCGCCGGTCTCGGTCGATCACCGTGCTGCTGCCGGTGCTCGGGCTGATCGCCGTCGCGCTGTGCGGGCTGTTCGTCTTCGGCACGGTGACCGAAAAGGTGGGCCCGCTCGCGGTGGGGATCGGTGTGCTCGCGGCGCTGGTCCCGGTCGCCGTGGTGGTCACCGCGTTCCTGTGGGTCGACCGCTGGGAGCCGGAACCGCCGAAGCTTCTGCTGCTTTCCTTCGTGTGGGGCGCGTGCGTCGCGACGATCATCGCGTTGCTGCTGAACAGCGGCGCCGAGGCGGTCGGCGACCTGCTGCTCGGCACGGGAGTCGGCGGCAAGATCAGCGGCCTGGTCTCCGCGCCGCTGGTCGAGGAGGCCGCGAAGGCCGCGTTCATCCTGTTGCTGTGGTGGCGCCGCCCGAGCGAGTTCGACGGCGTCGTGGACGGCATCGTCTACGCCGGGTTCACCGCGGCGGGCTTCGCCTTCACCGAGAACATCTATTACTTCGGCCGCGCGTTCGCCGAGCACGGCTTCGGTGACGGCACGAGCGCCGGCGTGCTGGCGGCGTTCTTCCTGCGTGGCGTGCTGTCCCCGTTCACGCATCCGCTGTTCGCCGTGATGACCGGGATCGGCCTCGGGGTCGCCGCGAGCAGCAAGGTCCGCTCGCTGCGGATCCTGGCGCCGATCGGCGGCTACCTCGTCGCCGTGCTGCTGCACGCGCTGTGGAACGGCGCCGCGCTGCTCGGCGGGGCCAAGACCTTCCTGAACGTGTACTTCCTGATCATGGTGCCGTTGTTCATCGGCGTCTTCTCGGTGGTGGTCATGCAGCGGCGCCGCGAGCAGCGGATCGTCGCCGCCGCCCTGCCGATGATGGTCGACGCGCGCTGGATCGCCCCGTCCGAGGTGTCGCTGCTGGCGAGCCTCTCCGGGCGGCGGTCGTGGCGCAAACAAGCGCGGAAGCAGTCGGGACGCGAGGCGGCGAAGGCCGTCGGCCGCTACCAGGCCAGCGTGACCGAGCTCGCGTTCCTGCGGCGTGGCCCGAAGCTCACCGACGAGGCGAAACAGCGGCAGAGCGAGCTGCTGCAGGTGCTCAAGACGTCGCGGGCCGAGGCCGTACGGCTCGCCGACGGCGCGCCGCGCGGATGACCACGGTCAGGTGAAGCTGGTCACGAGCGCCGGGTCAGAGCCGGGCCGGAGGGTTACCCTCGCGCCGTCGTCTGGTACCCGCGACCGCAGAGCGGGACTGGAACGAGTTGAGGAGTTTTCGACCATGAGCGTCCATTGGCGCACGCCATGATGAGGCCCGCTCGCCTGGCCGTGGGCGTCGTTTCCGCAGGCCGCGTCGGCAGTGTCGTAGGCGCGGCGCTCACCAGGGCCGGGCACACGGTCGTCGCCGCTTCGGGCCTTTCCAACGCTTCGGTGCGCCGGGCGGAGCAGCTGCTCCCCGACGTGCCGCTCCTGCCGCCCGACGAGGTCGCCCGCCGGGCCGATCTGGTCCTGCTGGCCCTGCCGGACGACGCGCTCGCCGGGATGGTGCGCGGTTTCGTCGCCACCGGCTCCGTGCGCCCGGGACAGATCGTCGTGCACACCTCCGGGTCGCACGGCATCGACGTCCTCGCGCCCGCCGCCGAGGCCGGCGCGCTGCCGCTGGCCCTGCATCCCGTGATGACCTTCACCGGCCGCCCCGAAGACCTCGACAGGCTCGCCGCCTGCAATTTCGGCGTCACGGCGGCGGAGGGTGACGAAGCGGCGTGGAACGTCGGCGAGGCCTTGACCGTGGAGATGGGCGCGGAGCCCGTCCGGGTCCCCGACGAAGCGCGGGCGCTCTATCACGCGGCGCTGGCGCACGGGGCGAACCACCTGATGACACTGGTCGCCGATTGCGCGGAACTGTTGCGGGAGGCGGGAATCGCCCAGCCCGAACGCCTGGTGGCTCCGTTGTTGTCGGCGGCGTTGGATAATGTTCTGCGACACGGGGACCGGGCACTGACCGGGCCGGTGGCCCGTGGTGATCTCGGCACCGTGCGCAAGCATCTCGCGGTGCTGGCCGAACGTGGCCCCGGCATCGCCCCGAGCTACCGCGCGCTCGCCAAGCGCACGCTGGCGCGCGGCGACGCCGCCGGGCTCTTGGACGCCTCGGCCGCCGCCGAGCTCACCGAACTCCTCAGTGATCCCGCCGAAGGGCAGCAAAACCAGTGACCACACCGAAATTCGCCCGAGGCACGCTGCACACCTTCCAGCCGCCGGAGCAGGTCAGCCAGGTGACGCGTGCGCTGCACGGCGTCGGCCGCAAGGTCGCGCTGGTGCCCACGATGGGTGCCCTGCACGCGGGCCACCGCGAGCTGATCCGCCGGGCGAAGCGGCTGCCGAACACGGTCGTCGCGACGTCGATCTTCGTGAACCCCCTGCAGTTCGGGGAGGGCGAGGACTTCGAGGCGTACCCGCGTCCGCTGGACAAGGACCTCGAGGTGCTGAAGGAGGACGGAGTCGAGCTGGGCTTCCTGCCCAAGGCGTCGGATCTGTATCCCGAAGGGGCCACCGTCACGGTGCATCCCGGCGCGCTCGGCGACGAGCTGGAAGGCGCGGTGCGGCCGGGGCATTTCGCCGGCGTGCTCACCGTGGTGGCGAAACTGTTCAACATCGTGCGGCCGGACTACGCCTTCTTCGGGGAGAAGGACTACCAGCAGCTGGTGCTGATCAAGAAGATGGTGCGCGACCTGAACTTCGACACCCGCGTCATCGGGGTGCCGACGGTACGGGAGCGCGACGGGCTGGCGTTGTCCTCGCGCAACGTCTACCTGACTCCGGAACAGCGCGAGGACGCGATCGTGTTGTCGGCGGCGCTCACCGCGGGTGCCTTCGTCGGACGCGACGGAGCGGAAGCCGTGCTGGCGACCGCCAGGCAGACCCTCGCCGCGCGGCCCGCGGTCGAGGTCGACTATCTGGAATTGAGGGGAACCGACCTCGGGCCCGCGCCCGTCGACGGTGAGGCGCGTCTGCTGATCGCGGCCAGGGTGGGGAGTACCCGGCTGATCGACAACGTCCCGGTGGTGCTCGGCGCGGCCGTGGACCATCCGGAACACGCGCCGGACGCAGGGGAATAGGGAGAGTCCACGATGTACCGCACGATGCTGAAATCGAAGATCCATAGGGCGACGGTCACCCAGGCCGATCTCCACTACGTCGGATCGGTGACCGTCGACGAGGACCTGATGGACGCGGCGGATCTGCTGCCGGGCGAACAGGTGTCCATTGTGGACGTCACCAACGGCGCACGGCTCGAAACCTACGTGATCGCGGGTGAACGCGGCAGCGGGGTGCTCGGGATCAACGGCGCCGCGGCGCATTTGGTGCACCCGGGCGACCTGGTGATCCTGATTTCGTACGCGCAGATGGAGAACGCCGAGGCGGCCGCGTTCCGGCCGCGGGTGGTCTTCGTCGACGCGGACAACCGGATCGTCGAGAAGGGCGCCAACCCCGGGCACGCGCCGGAGGGCTCCGGTCTGCTGAGCGGCACCGTGACCCTGGCCGACGACGACACGATGACCTTCCCGGTCGCCGAAACCGCCGACGCCCGCCGTCTCGACGCGCTGCTGCACGCCGAAAGCTGAGTCCTTGCTGCTCACGATCGACGTCGGCAACACCAACATCGTTCTCGGGCTGTATTCGGGAAACGAGCTGGCCGGTGACTGGCGGATGCGCACCGACGCGCGGATGACCGCCGACGAGCTCGCGCTCACCATGCGCGGGCTCCTCGGCTCGCATGCGGACGCGGTCACCGGGATCAGCGCGCTGTCCACGGTTCCCGCCGTGCTGCGGGAGTTGCGCGTCATGCTTTCGCGGTACTACGCCAGGGTGCCGAAGATCGTCATCGAGCCGGGGGTGCGCACCGGTGTGCCGCTCCTGGTCGACAACCCCAAGGAGGTGGGCGCGGACCGGCTGGTGAACACCCTGGCCGCGCATCACCTGCACCCGTCGACCGCCTGTGTGGTGGTGGATTTCGGGACTTCGACCAATGTGGACGCCATCTCCGCCAAGGGCGAGTTCCTCGGCGGCGCGTTCGCCCCCGGGATCGAGATCTCGGTCGACGCGCTGGCCGCGCGGGCCGCGGCGCTGCGCAAGGTGGAGCTGGTGCCGCCGCGGTCGGTGATCGGCAAGAACACCGTGGAATGCCTGCAATCCGGCATCCTCTACGGGTTCGCCGGCCAGGTCGACGGCCTCGTGAAGCGGATCAAGCGCGAGCTCTCGCCCGGCGGGGCGGATCCGGTCGCGGTGATCGCGACCGGCGGCCTCGCACCCCTGGTGCTCGGCGAGTCCGAGACGATCACCGAGCACGCGCCGGATCTGACGCTCCTGGGCCTGCGGCTGGTCTACGAGCGCAACCACCGCGTTTAGTCCTCTGAATGCGGTCCTTGCGTGGGCAACTACCGCAATTAGAGGACTAAACGCAGCGGGAGGCGATCATCAGCACTCGCCGCGTCATGAGGTCCTGGTTCCGCAGCGTCTGTTCGAGGCTCGCCCGGAGCCTCGAAGGATCGTCGCCCGATTCGGCCGCGAGTTCCTCCAGCCGTTCGAGCGAAAGCTCCACGGTCCGCCGCTGTCGCGCCCGCCAGTCCGGCGTCTCCTCGTAGGAAAGGACGTCGAAACCGGCGGCCTCCAGCAGCGGCCGGTGGTCGGCGACCTGGGGCGGCCGGTTCACCGGCTGCCCGTCGAAGTCCCAGGTCGTCACGAGCAGCCGCCCGCCCGGCGCGAGGATCCGCGCGAACTCCTCGCAGGCGCGCCGCTTGTCGGGCGCGAACAGCAGCGCGTCGACACTCATCACCGCGTCGAACGACGCGTCGTCCAGCCCGGTGTCCTCGAAGTCGCCGACCCGGAACTCGGTCGCCTCGACGTCCATCGCCTCCGCGCGGCGCCGTGCCGACGCCAGCGCAGTCGCCGCGATGTCGATGCCGGTGAGCGTCGCGTACGTGCGGGCGGCGACCCACAGCCCGGGACCGCCGCGCCCGCAGCCGATGTCGGCGAGCCGCCCGCCCGGCTCCAGCCGCGCTTCGGCCGCGATGCGGCGCAGGTCGGTCCGGGTCACGAAGCTGTAGGTGTCCAGCTCGGCGGGGTACTCGTCGCCGTACACCTCGGCCCAGATCCGCGCGGACACCGCCGACGCGGGGGCGCCGAACGTCGTCGTGAACGCCGCCTTCCAGTCGGTCATCGCTTCCGCGCCCGGAAGACGGTGGTGGTGATCGGCAGGTCGAATTCCCCCGTGGCGGTTTCCGGATTCCGGTCGAGGAATTCCCGTGCCGTGCGCAGTTTGGCTTCGCGTTCCTTCGCCGGGGCCACCAGCATGTGCGAATGGGTGGCGAGAGTGGCCACCAGGGTTTCCGCCGTCCTGGGCTGTTTGTGGCCGAACGTCTTCTTCTCGAACGGCTCGAAGGCTTCGTGTGCCGGCAGCGATTCGTAGTCACTCAGCCAGCGCCTGCTCATCGACGTCTTGATCAGCGCGTTCAACTCCGCCAGCCAAGCCGTCGACTCGTCGTCGTGGTTCCACAGCGCCGCAAAGACTCCGCCGGGTTTCAGCACCCTGGCCATCTCCGGATAGGCCCGGTCGAGATCGAACCAGTGGACGGCCTGGCCCACCAGCACGGCGTCCACGGAGCCGTCCGGCAACGGGATCTCTTCGGCGGTCCCGACGAGCGGCGTCACGGCGGGGAGCGTCCTGGTGAGCTCGGCGAGCATCTTCTCGTCCGGCTCGACGGCCGTGACCTCGACGCCCAGTGCCAGCAGTCCCTCGCTGACCTTGCCGGTCCCGGCCGCCAGGTCGAGGACTCGCTCCGGGGTTCCCGCCGCGCCGGCCAGCCCCCAGGCCAGTGCCTTTTCCGGATAGTCCGGCCGATGTTCGGCATAGGCGGCGGCCTCCGCGCCGAACGAGGCGGCACGGCGTGCTTGCAGTTCGGGTTCGATGCCGGGAGTGGATGAGTTCACGCGCTCAAGGTTAATGGAGAGAAAACCGGCCGGTCCGGACCCGGAAAAGGTAATCCGGTTGGCGTAGGGAAGCGGCGGGTTCGTACGCTGTGCGCCATGACTGAAATCCCCGCATCCGAGGGCGTGAGCCCCGACGAAGACCTGCCGGAACAGATGCGGGTGCGCCGGGACAAGCGCGACCGGATAATCGCGGAGGGTATCGATCCGTATCCGGTCGAGGTGCCCCGGACGCACTCGCTGGCCGAAGTGCGCGCGAAGCATTCCGGTCTTCCTGCCGACACCGCCACCGGCGACATCGTCGGTATCACCGGCCGGGTCATGTACATGCGCAATACCGGCAAACTGTGTTTCGCGAGTCTTCGTGAAGGCGACGGCACCGAGTTGCAGGCGATGCTCAGCCTCGCGAAGGTGGGCGAGGACGCGCTCGCGGCGTGGAAGTCCGATGTCGATCTCGGTGATCACGTATTCGTCTCCGGCGAGGTCATCACCTCCAAGCGCGGTGAGCTTTCCGTGATGGCCGACTCCTGGCGCATCACGTCGAAAGCATTGCGCCCGTTGCCCGTGGCGCACAAAGACCTGGCCGAGGAAACGCGGATCCGGCAGCGTTATGTCGATCTGATCGTGCGTCCCAAGGCCCGGGACGTGGTCCGTACCCGTGCCGGTGTGCTGCGTTCCCTGCGTGACTCGTTTCACGGCCGGGGATTCCTCGAGGTCGAGACCCCGATGCTGCAAACGCTGCACGGCGGTGCCGCGGCGCGGCCATTCGTCACGCATTCGAATGCCTTCGACCTCGATCTGTACCTGAGGATCGCGCCGGAGCTGTACCTCAAGCGTTGCGTGGTCGGCGGTATCGAGAAGGTCTTCGAGATCAACCGGAACTTCCGGAACGAGGGCAGCGACTCCTCGCACTCGCCCGAGTTCGCCATGCTCGAGTACTACGAAGCGTATGCGACCTATGACTCCAACGCGGTGATGACGCGGCAGCTCATCCAGGAGGCGGCACAGAACGTTCTCGGTACTCAGGTGGTCACTCTCGCCGACGGTTCGGAGTACGACCTGTCCGGCGAGTGGACCACGCTCGGAATGTACGAGTCGTTGTCGGAGGCGTTGTCGGAAGAGGTCACTCCCGAGACGTCCGCGGACAAGCTGCGTTCCTATGCCGAAGCGCGAGAGCTGGAGCTCGACCCAAAGTTAGGTCACGGCAAACTGGTCGAAGAACTTTGGGAACATCTCGTCGGAGATCATCTCCACGAACCCACTTTTGTCCGTGATTTTCCGGTCGAGACATCCCCGCTGACCAGGCAACATCGCAGCAAGCCGGGGGTTGCCGAGAAGTGGGATCTGTACGTGCGCGGATTCGAACTGGCCACCGGATACTCCGAGCTGGTCGATCCCGTGGTGGAGCGTCAGCGTCTGGTGGAACAGGCCCGGCTGGGTGCGCAGGGCGATAGTGAGGCCATGAACCTGGATGAGGATTTCCTCCGCGCGCTGGAGTACGGAATGCCGCCGAGCGGTGGTGTCGGAATGGGGATCGACCGGTTGCTGATGGCGCTGACCGGCCTTGGTATCCGGGAGACCATCCTGTTCCCGCTCGTCCGACCCGAATAACCCGTCCGCGTGACAGATACCTCGATCGTTCTCGTAAACAAGATTTGCGTTATGAGTCGGTAGCGGGTATTAATGTCGCTAGACAAAGTCTTCTGTCCGGGGCATGCCCCGTACCAGATCATTCGTGTAAGCCCCCAGCAGGAGGAAACAGATGGCACAGAAGGTGCTCGTCTCGCTCGTCGACGACCTCGACGGCACTGAGGCGGAAGAGACCGTCGAGTTCGGTTTGGACGGTGTGAGCTACCAGATCGACCTTTCCGCGGAAAACGCGGAAGAGCTTCGTGACGCGCTGGCCCAGTATGTGGAGCACGCCCGTCGCGCGGGTGGCCGTAAGCGCACTGCCATTCGTCCGGTCGCCGGCGTGAAGGCCGCCGCCCGTCCCGCGACCGTGGACCGCGAGCAGAACCAGGCCATTCGTGCCTGGGCCCGCAAGAACGGCTTCCAGGTTTCCGACCGCGGACGTATCCCGTCCGAGGTCGTGGAGGCCTACCACAAGAAGAACTGAGGTCTTTCAGACCAGACGGCCGCCGGGAAACTTTTCCCGGCGGCTTTCTTGTTCTTGTACACGGTTCAAGCGGGCGTACTCGCTGGGCGCCCATCCGGTCACGGAGCGGAAATCCCGGGTGAAGTGCGCTTGGTCGCTATAGCCCAGCGTGAACGCCAGTTCCGCGTAGTCCGGCCGTTCCTCGGCCGCGATCCGTGCCGCCGCCTCGTTCAATCGGTATACCTGAATCGCCCATTTGGGGGCGGTGCCGACATGTTCGGCGAACAGGCGTTGCAGGCTTCGTTGAGACAGGCCTGTCCGGCTTGACAGCTCGGCCACCCGGGTAATGGCTTGATCGCCCGCGATTGTTTCCACCGCTTCGATGGCCGTCGCGGCCGCGGCGGTGAGCACGGGGTGTTTCGCGAGGAGCAGTTCCTCCGCGGCACGGACCATTTCGAAGTCGTCCGTCGCATTCCGTACCGATTCCGTCACTCGTCCGGCGCCGGGGAAGAGATCGGTGAGCGGAACGGAACCGCCGGAGATCATCGAGACCGGACCGCCGAGGAATGCCCGGAATGCCCCGGGGCGGAATCGCACGCCGATACCGTGGTCGGTGCCCTCGACGAGGTAACGGAAAGGCCGTTTCCCCGGCCCGTACGCGCCCGCCGCGCGGCGGAAGAACGTGACGTTCACCGCGAGGTTGGGCAAAACCGCCTGTTCCTCGCCCGGCAGGCCGCGCAGATCCCAGCGCAGCACCCAGTGGTGGTCGACGTACGGGCGCAGTTCGGGCGCGGGCGGATGTCGGACGAGGCTGAACTTCGCCGCCCGCGCGTTGACGATCCCCGCCGGGATCCGGTGCCCGCTCACCGGATCAACCTAACTCTGTCGGGTTTCTTCAAGACAGCGCGCCGGTGCGCGGGATTTCCTGCCCACATGACCGAACACGCTGCCCTGATCGCTCCCGCCGCCGCGGAATTCACCGGAATGCTGCGCGGGATCGGCGAATCCGACCTCTCCGCCCGCACGCCGTGCGCCGAGTACGACGTCCGCGCGTTGCTGAACCACCTTCTCTACTGGGGCCCCTGGCTCGAAGCCGCCGGGCGCAAGACGGCACCGCCCGAGGTGTCCGTCGGTGAGGCCGAAGCGGGACTCGCCGACGGCGAATGGCTCAGTGCCATCGAGAAACAGACCGCGCGGCTCGTGGACGTCTTCGGGAAACCCGGGGCGTGGCAGGGCATGACGGCGCTCGGCACGGCGGAAATGCCGTCGTCGATCGTCGGCGACATGGTGCTCGGCGAGTTCGTCCTCCACGGCTGGGACCTGGCGAAGGCGACAGGCCGCACGCTCGACGTCGCGCCCGAAGCGGCCGAAGCCGTCTTGGCGTCCGCCACGGCGATGGGGGAACAGGCCCGGACGATGAAGGTGTACGGAGAAGAAGTGGCCGTCGCGGAAGACGCGACACCGTTCGAGCGCGCTTTGGGCGCGACGGGACGAAACCCCGGCTGGACCCGTTAGCGGGTTCGCGGACAACCTCCGCATTCCGATTCCGCCGGAAGCAGATAGTTGAAACAGCAGCCCTCGCGGATTCTCGTCCACTCGCGGCTTCCGCCGGCTCCGGTGGCCAGCGTCAGCTTCGATGAAGAGGTCAACGGCGGGAACCGGGCTCCGAGGACCAAAGCGGCGTCCGCGACCCCGGCGCCCTCGGCCTCCGGAGTCCCGCCCAGCCGTCCCGCCGACCACAGCGCGTTGTCGAGCGCGTCCGTGGCGGCGGCCCACAACTGACGCCGCCCGAGCCTCGTCAGCGGCCCGTAGACGTCGATGAACCGGCTCGCGTGCGCGACGTACCGGCCCCGCAGGACGGCCGCCAGCGCCCGCTCGTCCGGGACCACGACGGCCCTCGGATGCGCCGAGCCCGGGTCCGTGGGCAGGCAGTGGAACATTTCACCGAGGACGGCCACCGAGTCCGGGTGGGGCCGGTCGGCGCCGATCCGGAACGCCAGCGCGGACGGAGCCAGCGACGGGACGCGGCGTTCGTGATGGAGCAGCATCGCGCCGGCCAGGGCCGGGACGTGCAGGTACCAGGACAGGATCCAGCTCGCCGGGGTCCGCTCGGGGATCGTGGCCGCCTGCGGATACGTCCCGGCCAGCCAGCCGGTGAGCCGCTCCCGCCAGCGCACGAGCCGGGCCGGTTCGCCGAGCAGATCGCCGCAGCGGACCCAGCCCGGCTCGCCATCCGGCACGTCCGCGCGGAGCCGGGTGTCTTCGGGCATCCTCGACAGGGAGGCGCGGAGTCCGTCCTCGCGCGACGCGAGCGTGTGAGGATGCGACACGCCGACCTCCCGTCATTAGGTACGGCTAACCTTACATACCGTCCGTGACTACTCCGGTCGGGTGTCCATCCACTGGGCGGAGCCGTGTTCGCGCTCAGCGGACAACCCTCGTCCGGCGGAATCCGGACGCGTGTTCGCACGTTGGGCTTGACGTAAAGGTGCAGGGCAACCGGAAGATGAAAGAGCGCACGGCCGGAGAACGGCCGGGGCGCGAACGGGCCGCAATCAGCCGTAGTGGTACGCCAGCGCGACCGCATGGCTACTAGAGTGGTCTCACGGTGCTGAATCCATCGCGGTGAAAGCACGATGGAAACGGGCCGCCGTCGCAGCAGTCGAGGGAGTGCACATGTTTGAGAGGTTCACCGACCGCGCGAGGCGGGTGGTCGTCCTGGCCCAAGAAGAGGCCAGGATGCTCAACCACAACTACATCGGCACCGAGCACATCCTCCTGGGTCTGATCCACGAGGGTGAAGGTGTCGCCGCCAAGGCGCTGGAATCGCTGGGCATCGCGCTGGAGGGCGTCCGCCAGCAGGTCGAGGAGATCATCGGCCAGGGGCAGCAGGCCCCGAGCGGGCACATCCCCTTCACCCCGCGGGCCAAGAAGGTGCTTGAGCTGTCGCTGCGCGAAGCGCTGCAGCTCGGCCACAACTACATCGGCACCGAGCACATCCTGCTCGGGCTGATCCGCGAGGGTGAAGGCGTCGCCGCACAGGTGCTCGTCAAGCTCGGCGCGGACCTCAACCGGGTGCGTCAGCAGGTCCTGCAGCTGCTGTCGGGCTACCAGGGTGGCAAGGAGTCGACCGAGACCGGCTCCGGACGCGGTGAAGGCACCCCGTCGTCGTCGCTGGTGCTCGACCAGTTCGGCCGCAACCTGACCGTGCAGGCCCGCGAAGGCAAGCTCGACCCGGTCATCGGCCGGGGCAAAGAGATCGAGCGGGTCATGCAGGTGCTGTCGCGGCGCACCAAGAACAACCCGGTCCTCATCGGCGAGCCCGGCGTCGGCAAGACCGCCGTCGTCGAGGGGCTCGCGCAGAACATCGTCAAGGGCGAGGTCCCGGAGACGCTGAAGGACAAGCAGCTCTACACCCTCGACCTCGGCTCCCTGGTCGCCGGTTCCCGGTACCGCGGTGACTTCGAAGAGCGCCTCAAGAAGGTGCTCAAGGAGATCAAGACCCGCGGCGACATCATCCTGTTCATCGACGAGCTGCACACGCTCGTCGGCGCGGGTGCCGCCGAGGGCGCGATCGACGCCGCGTCGATCCTGAAGCCGATGCTGGCCCGTGGCGAGCTGCAGACCATCGGCGCGACCACGCTCGAGGAGTACCGCAAGTACATCGAGAAGGACGCCGCGCTGGAGCGCCGCTTCCAGCCGATCCAGGTCGGCGAGCCGTCGCTCGAGCACACGATCGAGATCCTGAAGGGTCTGCGTGACCGGTACGAGGCGCACCACCGCGTCTCGATCACCGACGGCGCGCTGGTGCAGGCGGCCACCCTCGCGGACCGCTACATCAACGACCGCTTCCTGCCGGACAAGGCGATCGACCTGATCGACGAGGCCGGCGCCCGGATGCGCATCCGCCGCATGACCGCGCCGCCGGACCTGCGCGAGTTCGACGAGAAGATCGCCGACGTGCGCCGGGACAAGGAGTCCGCGATAGACGCGCAGGACTTCGAGCGCGCCGCCCGCCTCCGTGACGAGGAGAAGACCCTCCTCGGCCAGAAGGGCGAGCGGGAGAAGCAGTGGAAGGACGGCGACCTCGACGTCGTCGCCGAGGTCGACGAGGAGCAGATCGCCGAGGTCCTCGCCAACTGGACCGGTATCCCGGTGTTCAAGCTCACCGAGGAGGAGACCACGCGTCTGCTCCGCATGGAGGAGGAGCTGCACAAGCGGATCATCGGCCAGGAGGACGCGGTCAAGGCCGTCTCCCAGGCGATCCGCCGCACCCGTGCCGGCCTGAAGGACCCGAAGCGCCCCTCCGGCTCGTTCATCTTCGCCGGCCCGTCCGGTGTCGGTAAGACCGAGCTGTCCAAGGCGCTCGCGGCGTTCCTGTTCGGCGAGGACGACGCGCTCATCCAGATCGACATGGGCGAGTTCCACGACCGCTACACCGCTTCGCGGCTCTTCGGTGCCCCTCCGGGCTACGTCGGCTACGAAGAGGGCGGCCAGCTGACCGAGAAGGTGCGGCGCAAGCCGTTCTCGGTGGTGCTGTTCGACGAGATCGAGAAGGCCCACCAGGAGATCTACAACACGCTCCTGCAGGTCCTCGAAGACGGCCGTCTCACCGACGGTCAGGGTCGTACGGTCGACTTCAAGAACACCGTGCTCATCTTCACCTCGAACCTGGGTACCTCGGACATCTCCAAGTCCGTTTCGCTCGGGTTCTCGTCCGGCGGTGACAGCACCAACCGGTACGAGAAGATGAAGCAAAAGGTCAACGAGGAGATGAAGAAGCATTTCCGGCCGGAGTTCCTGAACCGGATCGACGACATCATCGTCTTCCACCAGCTGACCAAGGAACAGATCATCGAGATGGTCGATCTGATGATCGCCCGGGTCGAGACGCAGCTCAAGGCCAAGGACATGGAGCTGGAGCTCACGCCCAAGGCCAAGTCGCTGCTCGCCAAGCGCGGCTTCGACCCGGTGCTGGGCGCGCGGCCGCTGCGTCGCACGATCCAGCGCGAGATCGAGGACCAGCTGTCGGAGAAGATCCTGTTCGGCGAGGTCCAGCCCGGCCAGATCATCCTGGTCGACGTCGAAGGCTGGAACGACGAAGAGGGCGAGAAGGACGACAAGGCGCACTTCGTCTTCCGCGGCGAAGCCCGCCCCTCGTCGGTCCCGGACGCCCCGCCGGTGAGCATCGGTGCCGGCTCGACCGAAGAGAACGGTGAAGCCGAGGGCGAGTAACGCCTCTCTGCTCCGGAAGTGCCCGTCGCGGTTCGCCGCGGCGGGCACTTCCGCGTTTTCGGGTGTGTCGTGTCGTCCGTCCAATCACGCGAGTTCGCCCTTCAATCACGCGAGTTACGCGCCCAATCACCCGAGTTACGTCTTTCCGTACGGACGCCATTCGTGTCTGGATGGACGACACGTGTGCGTGGATGGACGACACGCGTGATTGGGGGCGCGACACGCGTGATTAGGGCCGTGACTCGCGTGATTGGAGGCGGAACTCGCGTGCGGTCCTTGCGCTTGCGGAAGGTCCCCAGGCGGAGGCGCACCTTCGTGGGAACTCTGGTCTTCGGGCCTCGACCGATATAAGGTCTACATTATGTTCGGCTGATGCAGTGGGAGATCGAACTTCACGAGGAAGTGGATCGCTGGTTCGCGGCGCTGTGTCGGGAAGAACCGCGTACGGCCGACCGGGTCGAAGAGGCGATCGACATGCTGGCTTGTGAAGGTCCCCGGCTCGGGCGGCCACTGGTCGACCGGATCAGCGGCTCGCGAAGACACAACTTGAAAGAGTTACGCCCGGCGTCGGCCGGGCACACCGAGATCAGGATCCTGTTCGTCTTCGACCCGGTGCGCAGGGCCGTGCTCCTGGTGGCCGGTGATAAGGCCGGAAACTGGAAACGGTGGTACGACATCAACATCCCGATCGCGGAGGAGCGATACCGGCGGCATCTGGACGCGATGGAGGAAGGCTGAAATGGGTCGGTCCTGGAAAGAGGTCAAGGCCGAAAAGCTCGCCGCGGACCGTGAAGCCGGTCGCGACGTCGAAGCCGCGCGTGCCGAGGCGCGTGAAGCCACTCAGGCCTACGTTCTCGGCTTCCGGCTGTCGCGACTGCGTGAGGACATCGGGCTGAGCCAGGCCGAGGTCGCCAAGCGAATGGGCGTCAGCCAGCCGCGGATCAGTCAGCTCGAACAGGGTGATCCGAGCCAGATGGAGTTGGACACGCTCCGCAGGTACATCGTCGCGTTGGGCGGCCGCATGCGCGTGGTCGCCGATTTCGACGATCACGACGTCACCATTTCCACCGCCGTCTGAACCCGCCCCGGTCTCCCGATCTTCGCGTGAGACGATGCCATCGGGTCCGGGAGGGGGTCAGGTGGACGTTCTGGCGATCGATTTCGGTACCTCCAGCACGGTGGGGGTGCTTTCGATCCACGGCAGGGGGACGCAGGTCGTCGAGATCGACGGGTCGGTGACGATGTCGTCCGCGATCTACGCCGACAAGGACGGCACGGTCTTCGTCGGCCGGGACGCCGAACGCCGGGCCCGGCTGGATCCGAGCCGGTTCGAGGCGAATCCGAAGCGGCGCATCGACGAGGGCGCCCTCCAGCTCGGTGACGTCTCGCTCCCCATCGCCGACGCCTTCGCCGCGGTTCTGCGCCGGGTCGGTGAAGAGGCCGAGCTGCTCCTCCAGCGGATGCCCGCACAGGTGCGTATTTCGCATCCGGCGGGCTGGGGACCGGATCGCAAGCAGATCCTCCGCGACGCCGCCCTCAAGGCCGGATTTCCCACCACGGTGCTCATTCCCGAGCCGGTCGCGGCCGCCGCGCATTACGCCTCGCTCAACAACGGCAGACGGCCGCCGGGCCCGATCGCGGTGTACGACCTCGGGGCGGGCACCTTCGACTGCGCCGTCGTCGGCGTGAGCGCGCAGGGGTTCGCCGTGCTCGCCGAGGACGGGCTGCCCGATCTCGGCAGTCTCGACATCGACCAGGCGCTGCTGGTGCACATCGGCCGCGAGGTGTCGCATTCCGATCCCGCGCAGTGGCAACGGATCCTGCGCCCGCAGTCGGTCAGCGACCGCCGGACGCGCCGGTCGTTGCTGCAGGATGTCCGTGACGCCAAGGAAAGCCTGTCCCGCCACCAGCAGACCGAGATCCCGATGCCGGAGCCGTTCGGCGACGTGCGGGTGACGCGGATGGAGCTCGAAGCGCTCGTCCGGCCGAGTTTCCTGCGCAGCGGCGAACTCCTGGCCACCACGATCCATCGCGCCGGGCTGACCCCGGACCGGCTCGGCGGCGTCTACCTCGTCGGCGGGCCGAGCCGGATGCCGTTGCTGGCGAGCCTGCTGGCGAACCAGCTCAGGATCGCGCCGACCACGCAGGACCAGCCGGAGACGGCGGTCGCGTTCGGGCTGCATCACGTGCCCACCGGTGGCGAGGATTCCCAGCTGACCGTGCCCGCTTTCGCGCCGGTGCGGCCACAGCCCGTCCAGCAGCCGGTGCAGCATCAGCCCCCGCCGCAGCGTCCCCAGCCGCCGCGCTGGACGCCGCCCCCGCCGCCGCCCGGCCGGAACTGGCAGAAGCCCACGACCTACGGCGTCGTGGCGCTCGCCCTCGCGGCGATCGTGACGACGATCGTCCTGCTCAGCGGCGGCAAGGAGGAGCCCGTCGCCGGGTCGGCCCCGGCGAAACCGGTGAGCTGCGATCAGCCCGGCCCGAAGGACGCGCAGGGGTTCACGGACTGTCTCCGCCGGATCGCCGCCGTCATCCCGCAGCGGGACGAGTGCCGGGACGCGCCGGACGCGGCCGCCACGGTGGGTGCGGCGTCGGCGGTCACCTGCGTGTTCAAGGACGCCAAGGGGTCGAACGCGATCAACTACTACCAGGGCGTCGCGATGACCGGCCTGGAGGACGGCGTCCGGCAGCGGATGACCAAGGGCAAACCCGCGGAGGGCACCTGGGCGGCCGACGGCCTCCGAGGGCGCTACGTGGCGGGCGTAGGCGCGCGAAGCGGCATCGTGCTCTTCGGGACCGAAGACGCGCCGTTGAGCGCGATGCTCGTCTCGACCCGCAGCGACGGCACCGCGCGGACGACCGCGGAGATGGTCGAGTTCTTCACCGCCCAGCTCAAGCCTTGATCAGTGCAGGGTGCCCGCGGGCGTCGAAAGGTCTTCGGTCACCGAAAGCGCGGTGTCCACGATGATCTCCAGCGCCTCGGCGGCGCGGTGCACGGCCAGGCTCGGCGCGGTGGTCCGCGCGGCCTGCTCCGGGGTGTACGGCACGTGCACGAAACCGCCGCGTACCCCGGGAAAGTCGTTGTCCAGCAAGTGCATCAGCCCGTAGAAGACCTGATTGCACACGTACGTCCCCGCGGTGTGCGAGACCGACGCCGGCAGCCCCGCGTCCTTTATCCCCGTGACACAGGCCTTCACCGGCAACGTGGTGAAGTACGCGTTGGGCCCGCCGGGGATCACCGGGACGTCGACGGGTTGCGAGCCCGCGTTGTCCGGGATGCGAGCGTCGATCAGGTTGATCGCGACCCGCTCCGGGGTGACGTCTGGGCGGCCGCCCGCCTGGCCGACGCAGATCACCAGCTCCGGGCGGTACTCGTCGATCGCGTCGCGCAAGGTGACCAGCGAACGCGAGAAGACGCACGGCAGTTCGACGGCCACGGTGTCGTGCCGACGGCCGGTGAGCAGGGAAACCGCCTGCCACGACGGATTCACCCGCTCACCGCCGAACGGTTCGAAACCGGTGAGGAGCACAGACGTCATGCCCTCACCCTAACGTGTGACGCAGGTCAGGCGGCGGGCTTGAGGTCACCCGGGTAGAGGTACTCGGGCGCCGGCTTGGTGTTGCCGTAGAACCACGCGTCGAAGAAGCCCTGGAGGTTCTTGTGCGCGACGCGTTCGGCGAACTTCTGGAACTCCGGCAGGCTCGCGTTGCCGTCGCGGTGGATGGCGGGCCACGTCTTCAGGATGCGGTCGAACGACGCCGCGCCGATGTAGTTCTTCAGCGCGTGCAACGCCACCGGGCCCTTCGAGTACACGTAGGTGAACTCGTTGCCGGGCCCCATGTCGTACAGCTTCCCGGCCCAGAACCGGTCCGTCGCCTTCTGCACGGCGGTCAGGTAGCGCGCCTTCAGGTCCTGGCCCGACTTCGCCTCGGACCACAGCCATTCCGCGTACGAGGCGAAGCATTCGTTGAGGCAGACGTCCTTCCACTTGTCGACGGCGACCGAGTCGCCCCACCACTGGTGGGCGTTCTCGTGCACGATCGTCGGGACGTTGCCCGCCGCGCCCGAGTAGATCGGCCTGCTCAGCGTCTCCAGCGAGAAAACCGATCGGCTCGGCGAGGAAGATGCCGCCCGCCGCGTCCACCGGATAGCGCCCGAACTTCGACGCCAGGAAGTCGATGATCTCCGGCAGCCGCGCCTCGGCCTGCTTGGTCGACGCGGGGGTGCCGGGGGCGTAGGCGTTGACGACCGGGGTGCCGTCGGACAGCTTCGTCCGCTCGAACTCCCATTTGTCGATCGCGACCGTCGTCATGTACGGCACGGCCGGGGTCTCTTCGGCCCAGACGTAGGTGGTCTTCGCCCCGGCGGCGAAGTGCCCGCGCTCGCGGCCGTTCGAGATGACGCCCCATTCCGAGGGCACGGTGACGGCGAGGTGGAAGGTCGCCTTGTCGCGCGGGGTGTCGTTGACCGGGTACCAGGTGGTCGCCGATTTCGGCTCGCCCGCGACGAACGCGCCGCCGGATTTCGCGTACTGCCAGCCGTTCTCGCCCAGCGCCGGATCCTCGATCGGCCGCGGGACGCCGTGATACGCGATTTCGGCGGTGAACCGCTCGTGGTTCCGCAGCGGACGCGCCGGGGTGATCACGAGTTCGTGGTCGCCGGTGCGGGTGAAGGCCGCCTTCCGCCCGTCGACCTTGACCGAGTCGACGGTCAGCCCGTGCAGGTCGAGGTTGAACGAGCTCAGCGCCTGAGTGGTCCGCCCGGTGATCGTCTGCAGGCCGGTGAGCTGTTTGGTGGCGGGCTCGTAGCCGATTTTCAGGTTGTAGTCGCCGACGTCGTAGCCGCCGTTGCCGTCCTGCGGGTAGTAGCTGTCGCCCGCGCCGTCGGCGCCGGGTTTCCCGGTGTCGGCGAGGGCGGTCCCGCCGCCGAGGACACTCGCGGCCAGAACGGCGGCGACGACGGCCGCACTCCGGTACCTCATTCACGCTCCCAGTCGATCGGCTGTGACTTGGTCCGAACGTAGCGCCGTGACCTCGGCCTTCCGCCCGGAAAGCTCCTTCGTGCCCGGATAATCCCCACTTCCGTCGCCTGACTGGGCTATGCGTTTGCGGCTTCTGGAAAGCTGGGGTCCGTGCGTGTGACGCTGCTGGGCCCGGTCGGAGCGGAGGCCGGTGACGGCACCCCGGTCGACATCGGCGGTGCCCGCCTCCGCATGCTCTTGGCCAGGCTCGCGCTGGACCCCGGCCGTGCCGTCCCGGCGACGGCCCTCGTCGACGGTCTCTGGGGCGCGGAGCCGCCCGCCGACGCGGCGAACGCGCTGCAATCCCTGGTCTCGCGGTTGCGCAAGGTCCTGCGTGCCGAGGACGTCGCCCTCGACTCCGGGCCGGGCGGTTACCGGCTGGACGTCGCCCGCGAGGACGTCGATGTGTGCCGTTTCGAGCGGCTGGCCGCGGAGGGACGCGCGGAACTCACGGCGGGCCGGGACGCCGGGGCGGCCGCGATCCTCGCCGAGGCGCTCGGGCTCTGGCGTGGGCAAGCGCTGTCCGACGTCCTCGACGCTCCTTTCGCGCAGGCGCCAGCGACCCGCCTGGAGGATCTGCGTCTCGAAGCCGCCGAAGACCGCTTCGAAGCGGAGATCCGGCTCGGTGGGCACGACCGGGTGCTGGCGGATCTCAAGGAGGCCGCCGCGCGGCATCCGCTGCGCGAACGGCTCGCCGGGCTGTGGATCCGGGCTCTGTGCGCGGCCGATCGCCAGTCCGACGCCCTCGCCGTCTACGAGGAGGTCCGGGCGGCGCTGGCCGATCAGCTCGGCGTCGACCCTTCGGCCGAGCTCCAGGAGATCCACCTCGCCGCGCTGCGCGGCGAACTCGGCCCGCCGCCCGCGCCCGCCGATCATCTGCCGGTGCGGCTGACCAGTTTCGTCGGCCGTGACGACGAGTTGAAGCTGATCGCCGAACTCCTCGCCGGTGCGCGGCTGGTGACGCTCGTCGGGCCCGGTGGCGCCGGGAAGACGCGGCTGGCCACGGAGGTCGCGACGCGGCATCCGGCGCACGCGCGCGGACGCGTCTGGTTCGTGCCGCTCGCCGGCGTCCGCGACCCCGGCGACCTGCCCGGCGCGGTCTTCGCGGCGCTGGAGCTGTGGGATCTCGGCCTTTCGCACGCCGGCGACCCGATGCGCCGCCCGGCGGACGCGCTGGCCAGGGTCGTGGAGACGCTCGGCGCCGGTGAAGCGGTGCTGGTGCTGGACAACTGCGAGCATCTGGTCGACGCGGCGGCGGAGCTGACGAACACCCTGCTGCGGCGCGTGCCGACCTTGCGCGTCCTCGCGACGAGCCGGGAGGCGCTGGCCATCGACGGCGAGACGCTGTGCCCGCTCGGTCCCCTGTCCGTCCCGGAGGGCACGCCGACGGTTTCCCAAGCGGCCGAGGCGGGCGCGATCCGGCTGTTCGTCGACCGGGCGGTGGCCGTGCGCCCGGACTTCCGGCTCGACGAGTCCACAGTGGACGACGTCGCGCAGATCTGCCGCAGGCTGGACGGGATGCCGCTGGCGCTGGAACTGGCCGCGGCGCGGCTGCGGTCGATGACCGTCGCGCAGATCTCGCAGCGCCTCGACGACCGGTTCCGCCTGCTGACCTCCGGCAGCCGGACGGCGCTGCCGAGGCAGCGCACGCTGCGTGCCGTCGTGGAGTGGAGCTGGGACCTGCTCGACGACGCCGAACGCGTGCTCGCCAGGCGGCTTTCGGTGTTCGGGGGCGGTGCCGAGGTCGAAGCGGTCGAAAGCGTCTGTGCCGACGACGACCTTCCCGTCGAGGACATCCTGTACGTCCTCGGCTCACTCGTCGAGAAGTCCATTGTGGACGCGACCGCGGGGGAGCACGGCGAGCCCCGTTACCGCATGCTGGAGACCATCCGGGCGTACGCGGCGGAGCGGCTCGACGAGGCCGGAGAGCGGGAACGGCTGCGGAAGGCCTATCACCGCTACTACGCGCAACTAGCCGAGCGGCTGGAGCCGATGCTGCGGACGGCGGATCAGCTCGTCGCCATCTCCCGCTACGACGTGGAGCACGGCAACATCGTGACCGCGCTCCGCCAGGCCATCGACGCCGACGACGTCGACATGGCGATGCACCTGTTCGGCGGCACGTTCTGGTATTGGCTGATCAAGGGCGACAGCGAGCGGGTCGAGTCCTTCGTCGCCGAAGTGCTCACCTTCGGCGACCGCCTGGAGGACGACTTCGCGGCCGCGTTCCGGGCGATGCGCGAGATCACCACGATGGTGCCGGGCGTCGGCGACCCGGTGGCCGTCCGTTCGCTCATCGACGACTGCGTGCGGACCGACGCGTACCACCGGTTCGCCGGGCTGGCCATCGGCCTGCCCATGCTGGCCTTCTTCTCGCAGGACAAGAAACTCGCGCACCGCGAGGTGGAGCGGGCGCTGTCGAGCGAGGACCCGTGGGCCAGGGCGGCGGGATCGTGGGCGCACAGCTTCGTCCTCACCGACGACGGTGACCCCGACGGCGCCGAACAGGCCAGGGACCGGGCCTACGAAGGCTTCCTGGCGCTGGGCGACCGGTGGGGCACCGCGATGGCGCTGGGCATGAAGGCGAGCGACATCTCGATGTCCGGCGATCACGAAGCCGCGCTCGCGCTGTACCGCCGAGGGCTCGCCCTCGCGCTCGAACTGGGTTCGCAGGACGACGTGATCCAGCAGCGCTGGCGGCTCGCGACGGAGTACGCGCGGGCGGGCGACCTGGACACGGCGACGCGCGAGATGTTCGAGGCCGAGCGCTACGCGACCGAGAAAGGCAACGCCCAGCTCGCGGTGATGGTGCTGGTGGGCAAGGCCGATCTGCTCTGCCGCGCCGGACGCGTGGACGAGGCCCGCGAGGTCGCCATCCGGTTCCGGGAGAAGATGGCCCTGGTCGCGGCGCCGGGCATGTTCGGCGAGGAGTTCGGCGGGTACATCGACACCGAGATCGCGCTGGCCGCCGGGGATCCGGACGCGGCCGCGCGCGGTGCCGCGGTCGTCGTGAAGTCCACCGCGGAGCGCGGCGACATCGCCGATCTCGGCCGGATCGTCGAGGTCTGCGGCCTGATCCGGTTCCGGCAGGGCCACCCCGAGACCGCCGTCCGGCTGCTCGGCGCGGCGAAACTCCTGCGCGGCAGGCTGGATCTCGGTGAGCCCGGCATCCGGGACCTGATCGGCGAACTTCGCGAGCGATTCGGCGAGGAGCGCTACGAAGCGTTGCTCGTGCAGGACGCCGGGCTGTCCCGGGCCGACCTGATGTCCTGGATCCTGCGGGAAGTCGGCGCGTGAAGAAGGGCCCCTCGCCCGGCAGTGGCGAGGAGCCCTTCACGCGCGTTCCCCCTGACCCCCGTCAGACGCGCTTCCGGTAAGCCCACGTGGCGAGCGGGAAGAAGACCGCGAGCGCGGCCGCCATCCAGATCAGCGCCCCGGTCAGCGGGCCGGCGACCGGTCCGCCGTTCATCAGCCCGCGCAGGACGTCGGACATCTGGGTCACCGGGCTGATGTCGGCCCACGCCTTCAGCCAGCCGGGCATCGTGCTCGTCCCCACGAACACGTTGCTGCCGAAGGTCAGCGGCATCAGCACCACGAACATCAGGCCCTGCACCGCGCCGGGGCTCTTCACCAGCATCCCGACGAACACCGAAGCCCAGCAGAACGACAGCGCGAACGCGATGACGAGCAGGATCGCCAGGGCGAACTCGGCGGGCCCGGTCTGGATCCGGTAACCCATGATCGTCGCCACGACCATCAGCACGACCAGGCACACCAGGTACCGCACGATATCGGCCAGCACGGCGCCGATCAGCGGCGCGGACCGGGCGATCGGCATCGCGCGGAACCGGTCGAACACGCCCTTGGTGACGTCGGTGTTCAGCTGGACGCCGACGGTCATGCTGGCCTGCAGGATGTTGAACACCATGATGCCGGGCACGATCATCTGGAGGTAGTCGTCGATACTCGGGGCGAGCGCGCCGCCGAACAGGTAGACGAACATGACCAGGAAGATGATCGGCGCGATGGTGACGTCGGCCAGCTGCTCCGGGTTCTTGCGGATTTTCAGCACACCGCGCCAGGCAAGGGAAAGCCCGTGCCGCGTACTGCTGGACAGTGAAACGCGCCGTGGTGGTGCGGGCGCGGCGATGGTCGTCATACCAGGCTCCCTTCCGGAGTAGCGTCCTTTGTGGACTCGTCGGTCTTCTTGCCGGTCAGCGCGAGGAACACCTCGTCGAGGCTGGGCAGCCGCAGCGCCAGCTCGTCCGCGGTGATCCCGGCTTCGTCCAGCTTGCGGACCAAAGTGGACAGCAGGACCGGGTCGGCGACGGGCGCGGTGAGCAGCCCGGTGTCGTCGTCCCGGTTCGGCCGGACCCCGGTGAGCCCGGCCAGGATGCGCTCGACGGCGTCGAGGTCGGCGAGCGCGGACGGCCGCACCTGCAGCGTCTGGCCGCCGGTCCGCCGCTTGAGCTCGTCGGCCCGCCCGTTCGCCACGACGTGCCCGTGGTCGAACACGGTGATCGTGTCGGCCAGCTGGTCGGCCTCCTCCAGGTACTGCGTGGTGAGCAGCACCGTCGTGCCGTCGGCGACCAGCGTCCGGACCACGGCCCAGACCTCGTTGCGGGCGTGCGGGTCGAGGCCCGTGGTCGGCTCGTCCAGGTACAGCACCTTGGGACGGCCGACCAGGCTCGCGGCTAGGTCGAGCCGCCGCCGCATCCCGCCCGAGTAGGTCTTGATCGCGCGGCCGGCGGCGTCGGTCAGCTCGAACCGCTCCAGCAGTTCGGCCGCGCGCTTCTTCGCGTCCGCCCTCGAGAACTCCAGCAGCCTGCCGATCAGGACGAGGTTCTCCGTACCGGAAAGGTCCTCGTCGACCGACGCGTACTGCCCGGTCAGCCCGATCATGCTCCGGACCGCCATCGGGTTCTTGACGACGTCGTACCCGAAGACGCTCGCGTGGCCGCGGTCCGGCCGGATCAAGGTGGCCAGGATCCGGACGGCGGTCGTCTTCCCCGCGCCGTTCGGCCCCAGCACCCCGACCACCTTGCCCGCCGGCACCTCCAGATCGACCCCGTCGAGCGCCTTCGTCTCCCCATAGTGTTTGACCAGGCCCTCGGCCCTGATCGCGTGAGTCATCGCTTTCCTCCTGTGGATCTCGCCCCGCGGACAAAGGTGCCCGCCGGTGCTGGCAGATCGCGCACAGCGCGCTGTCAGCGGCTGACAGGAACTGATAAGCGCTGGTAGACGCCGTGTGAGGAGGTTGTGAAGGTGTTGTGGAGACCGCCGCCCCGCCGCGCGTGATCGGCATACTCGACGGCATGGTGATCGAAGAACGTCCGGTTCGTCCGGCGGCGCGTCCCGGCACCGGACGGAAGCTGGTCGGCGGGCTCCTCATCGCGGCGGTCGTTCCGTTCGCGGTGCTGACCGCGCTGCGGCTGGTCGGCTACGACGGCAACACGTACACGATCGCGGCGCTCGCGCTCACCCCGTACGCCGGGATCGCGACGCTCGTGCTCGGCGTCCTCGCGCTGGTCCTGCGGCGCTGGTGGACCGCGGTCGTCGCACTGGCGCTGACTTGCACGATCGCGTCGATGGTCCTGCCGCGCGCGTTCGCGAACGAGCAGAAGGCGCTCGACGGGAAGCACGTCCGCGTCCTGGCGTCGAACATGCTCGGCGGCGGGGCGGATCCGGACAGGATCGTCGGCTACGTGAAGGAACACCAGGTCGACGTGCTGAGCCTGACCGAGCTGACCCCCGAGGCGATCACCGCGCTCGACCGGGCGGGGCTGTTCCAGGTCCTGCCGTACCGCGTGCTGCATCCGGCCGAGTGGGCGTCCGGCTCCGGGCTGGTGTCGAAGTACCCGCTCACGCCGTTGAAGCTCAGCGGCGACTCGGACTACAAGCAGCCCAGCGCGAGCGTGGATCTCGGGGACGGCGTCCGCGTCGAGGTCGTCGCGGTCCATCCGTCGGCGCCGATGTGGGACCGGTACGAGTGGGTCGCCGAGGCCAAGGACCTGCCGTACGCCGACGCGGAGCACGACATCCGGATCCTGGCGGGCGACTTCAACGCGAGCCTCGACCACGCGCTCTTCCGCGAGCTGCTGACCAGGGGATACGTGGACGCGGCCGACGAGCTGGGAAAGGCGTTGCAGGGGACCTGGACGAACGGGATCGCGCCGCCGGTGGCGATCGACCACGTGCTGGCGGACAAACGGACGGCCGTCGCGGACTTCAAGGTGCTGGAGACGCCGGGGAGCGATCACGACGCCGTCTACGCGGAAATCGTGCTGCCTTAGGCCAGCAGCGCGTCCAGTGCCTTGAGCGTTTCCAGGCCGTTGGTCGCGAGGGAGACCCCGCGACCGTGCCGGATCGCGGGTTCACGCGGGTTGATCCGCACGAGGGCACCGGTCGCGGCGCTGGCCAGCTCCGAATACCGCCGCACCGTCGGCACGGCCTGTCCGGCGCCGAGTTCCACCACCACGAGGTCGCGATGCGCGCGGCGCCACGCGTTCAGCTCGTCGAGCTGGGCCTGGCTGCGCTGCCCGAGCCAGTCGTAGTCGCCGAACATGAGGATGTTGGGCCTGGCGAGACCGCCGCAGCGCGGGCAGGACGGCAAGGGCGCCTGCGCGCGCATGGTGTCTTCGTCGATCGGGACCTCGACGTCGTCCGCGGGCCAGATCTCCTTGGTGCACCTGTCGAGGCACTGCAGGTGATGGATGGAGCCGTGCGCCTCGGCGACCTGCGGATAACCCGCCTTCTGGAACTGTCCGTCCACATTGGACGTAAACGCGCGGGTGCCGCCCGGTTTCCGCGCTCCCCAGGACAGCAGGAGCCGGAACCCGTCGTGCGGGACGGTGGCGCGGTACAGCGCGAGCCGGTGCCCGTAGAAACCCCAGGCCAGCTCGGGATCTTCGGCGAAATGCCGCGGGTCGGCGAGCTCGACGAAGCTGATGCCCAGCCGCTCGTACGGCGGATACGCCTTCCAGAAACCTTCATCGCCCCGGAAATCGGGCAGGCCGGAGTCGACGCCCATCCCGGCGCCGGCGCAGACGAGCAGCGCGCCGGCGCCGTCGATCAGTTCCGCGGCTCGTTCGAGTTCACTCACCCGGCTTCGAAGCCTGGACGACCTCGAATTCCAGCAGGTTCGCACCCGTGGAGACCGGCTTCGCGCGCTCGCCCGCGTGCGCCTCACGCGCCGGGCCGGACGCCCACGCCTGGTACGCCTCTTCGGACTCCCACTTGGTGTAGACGAAGTAGCGCGACTCGCCGGAGACCGGGCGGAGCAGCTCGAAGCCGAGGAAGCCGGGCTGATTGTCGACGGCGTGCAGCCGCGCGGCGAACCGCTTCTCCAGCTCGGGGCCAGCGCCTTCGGGGACCTCGATCGCGTTGATCTTCACGACAGCCATGCCGCCAGCCTACGACGAAATCGTTTTGCGCCGCGATGTGATGCGTGGGACCTTCCAGATGATGGCTGACACCAAGATCCTCATCTCCGGAGCGAGCGTCGCCGGACCGGCACTGGCCTTCTGGCTCACCCGGTACGGCTTCCAGGTGACCGTCGTGGAGCGCGCGCCGTCGCTGCGCCCCGGCGGCCAGGCCGTCGACCTGCGCGGAACGGCCAAGGAGGTCGTCCGCCGGATGGGGCTGGACGAACGCATCCGCGCGGCCTGCACGGACACGAAGGGCGAGACCCTCGTCGACCGGAAGAACCGCACGAAGGCCACCATCCGCGCCGACGACTCCGACGGCGACGGCGTCGTCGCGGAGATCGAGATCCTCCGCGGCGACCTGACCGAAGTGCTCTACGAAGCGACCAACGAGCGGACGGAGTACGTCTTCGGCGACCGGATCACCGCGCTGGACGAGCGGGACGACGGCGTCGGCGTCACCTTCGCGAGTGGTTCGAGGGCGACGTTCGACCTGGTCATCGGGGCGGACGGGCTGCATTCGGGCGTGCGGGCGCTGGCCTTCGGCGAGGAGTCCCGGTTCGTCCGGCATCTGGGTTCGTACCTGGCGTTCTTCAGTGTGCCGAACCGGCTCGGGCTGCGGAGCTGGGCCGTCGGCTACGACGACGTCGGCCGGTCAGCCGGGATCCGCGCAGTCCGCGACGGCGACGAGGCGATGGCGTACTTCGGGTTCGCTTCGCCGAAGATCGACTACGACTATCGCGACGTCGAGGCGCAGAAGGCGCTGGTCCGCCGGTTCGCCGCCGGGATGGAGTGGGAGGCGCCCTGGCTGCTCGACCGGATGGACGAGGCGCCCGACTTCTACTTCGACTCGTGCGCCCAGGTGATCATGGACTCCTGGTCGCGCGGTCGCGTCGGGCTGCTGGGCGACGCCGCTTTCTGCCCGTCGCCGCTGTCCGGGCAGGGCACGAGCCTGGCGTTCGTCGGCGCGTACGTGCTCGCCGGGGAACTCGCCGCCGGTCTCGACACCGGGCTCAAGCGCTACGAAGCCGTCATGCGCGAGTTCGTCGAGAAGACGCAGGAGCTGGGGCGGGAGAACGCGGAGTCGATCTTCGCGAAGTCGCGGACGGGCTTGCGGATGCGGTACCTGGCGATGCGGGTCATGCGGCTGAAGCCGTTCGCCGCGCTGGCCTCGCGGAAGATGCGGGACGTCGTGAACGGCATCGACCTGCCGGACTACCCCCGCATTTAGAGGACTAAATGCGTGGATCGGGTGCCCCGCACGACACGCATTTAGAGGACGAAATGCGGGGGTGTTGTCAGCCGCGCAGGGTGCCCGGAAGCAGTTCGGCGTCCGGCGGGATCGTCGTCCCGTGGAACCACGCGTCGAAGAACGGCCGCAGGTCCTGCTCCGAAAGCTTGATCGTGAACGCCTCGAAGTCCGCCCAGGTCGCGTTGGCGTTCCGGTACGCCGCCGGCCATTCCTTCAGCAGCCGCGCGAACGCGCCTTCGCCGATCTTCCGCCGCAGCGCGTGGACGGCCAGGATCCCCTTGTCGTAGACGCCGCGGAATTCCTGCCCGGCCCCCATGCCGACCAGCTTCGGCTTCCAGAAATCCGCGCTGCCCCGCATGATCTCCAGCGCGGCGCGATAACGGACGTCCAGGTTCTCGTTGTCCCGCGACTCCTGCCACAGCCATTGCGCGTACGAGGCGAGACATTCGTTGAGGCAGATGTCCGACCACGAATTCAGCGTCACCGAATCGCCGAACCACTGGTGCGCGGTTTCGTGCACCACGGTGATCAGGTCGGCCCATTTCGCGTAGGTCGGCCTGGCCTGGGTCTCCAGTGAGAAGTGGATGTCCTCGTCGAGGTAGATACCGCCCGCCGCGTCCACCGGATACGGCCCGAACTTCGAGCTCAGGAAGCCGATGATCTCCGGCAGCCGCCTGCCGGTGTCGCGCCGGTCCTCGGCGCCCGGCGCGTACGCGTTGACCACCGGCGTCCCGTCCGGGAGCGCCATCCGGTCGACGGTGAACTTGTCGATCGCCACCGTGGTCAGGTACGCCGCGACGGGGGTCCGTTCCTGCCAGGACGTCGTCGTCCAGCCGTTCGCCGCGGCCTTCTGGATCTCGCGCCCGTTCGAGATGACGGTCCAGCCGTCCGGCACGCGGGCGGTGAGGGTGAACATCGCCTTGTCGCGCGGGGTCTCGTTGACGGGATACCAGAACGACGCCGAATGCGGCTCGCCGACGATGAACGCGCCGCCGTCCTTCGACTTCTGCCAGCCGTTCTCGCTGCCACCCGCCTTGGGCGTCGTCGACGGGTCCCCGCCGTAGAGGACCTTCGTGCGGAAGGAAGTCCCGTTCCGGATCGGCTCGGCGGGCGTCACCACCAGCTCGAACTCGCCCTCGCGGGCGAACTTCGCCGGTTTACCGTCCACTTCAACGGATTGGACCGTCAAGCCGCGTAAGTCCAAGTTGTACCGATTGAGGTCTTGGGTCGCTTTCGCGATCACCGTGGTGTCGCCGTCGAGCCGCCCTTTCGCGGGGTCGTAAGTGATCCCGACCTGGTATTCGGTCGCGTCGTAGCCGCCGTTGCCGTCCATCGGGTAGTACGGGTCGCCCGCGCCAGGAGCACCCGGCGCCGGGTTCATCGGCGGCGGCGGAGGGGGCGTGGCCGGAGGGGGATCGGCACTGCAGCCGATAATCAGGGCGCAGACGACCCCCAGGACCAGACCGGCGGCGGGGACACGGCTGCGCATGGAGGGGAGCTTAGTGGTGATTCAGCGCGACGGGTTGGTCACTTTCGGCGGCGATGGGCCGCCGATCGTCCTTCTGCACGGGTTGATGGGCAGGGCGACGACGTGGTGGCGGGTCGCGCGAAGGCTCGAACCGTACGGGCGTGTCCACGGCCTCGACGCGCGCGGACACGGGCGGGGACCACGCGGCGGGCCCTGGCGCACCGAACGGTTCGCCGACGACGTCGCCGAGGTGCTGCGGACCTTCGACGAACCCGCGGTCCTGATCGGACATTCGATGGGCGGCTTGCACGCGTGGGTCACCGCGGCCACGCATCCCGAGCTCGTCCGCGCCGTGGTCTGCGAGGACTTCGCGCCGGATCAGCGCGGCCGGACCGTGGACACCTGGCGCGGGTATTTCGAGTCGTGGCCGGTCCCGTTCCGGTCGCTGGCCCACGTGCGCGAATTCTTCGGCGACACCGGCGACTACTTCATCGAGTGCGTCGAGGAACGCGAAGACGGCTACCACCTCATCGCGTCGCTCGCGGACCTGTACGAGATCGCGGCCGAGTGGGGACGGCGCGATTTCTGGGAGTTCGTCGAACGCGTCGAGTGCCCGCTGCTCGCGATCGAGGGTGAACGCACCGCGATGCCGCACGGTCAGCAGGCCGAACTGGCGGCGCGTGTGCCCGGCGGCCTCGGACGGCACATCGTCGTCCAAGGCGCCGGGCACGTGGTGCACGACGAAGCGCCGGAGACCTACCTCGGTGCCGTCGAAGCGTTTCTCTCCGACGTCATCGGTCAGCCCTTCGCGAGCTGAGCGTCGATCCACGCGCGCAACCGCGCTTCGCCCGGGTAACCGATGTTCCGCGACGACGGCAGTTCAGCGGCGTTGCGGACACCGACCAGCGTCGGGAGATAGCGGATGTTGTACCGGGTGGACAGGTCACGGCTCTGGTCGACGTCGACCTCTCCCAGCAGGAACCGCCCGCCGTATTCACCGGCGAGCCGCTCGATCACCGGCTTCATCTGACGGCACGGCGGGCACCAGGTCGCGCCGAAGTCCATGATGACCAGCTTCTGCTTCGAGATGTTCATGACCTCGGCGTAGTTGGCCGAGGTCACCGTCATCACGTTCTCGGCCGTCGGCGCGGCCGAAGCCACTCCGCCGCCGAATCCGGTGACGAGTGCCAGCGCACCGGCCAGCACGCAGACGAATCGTTTGACCTTGGACAAGACGATCTCCTTTCAGGACGAAGACCAGGTCGGAAGATCGTTCGCGACCCAGTCTTCGATGCCTTCGCGGTACTTGCGGACGTTCGTGTACCCGAGCTCCAGCAGGCGCCGCCCGACGAATTCGCTGTTGCGGCACGGCGTGTTCGCGCAATAGACGACGATCGCGGCGCCCTTGTCCGGAAGCACCGTGGGTGCCAGCCGGTCGGTGAATTCGGCGGCCTGCTCGTACGGGAAACCCGGAATGTTGCGCGCTTCCGGCAGATGCTCCTTTTCGAAATAGGCGACCGGCATCGTGTCGACCACGACCACCGAGCCGGACTCCATCCGGGAAAGCAGTTCCGTACGGGTGATCAACGGCAGCATGGTGCCCCTTCTTTCCGGCGACCGTGATTGACGATTCACATCGTCGGCCGCCTCGCGGGACACGCTCTAGTGCCGCCTCGGCATGCCGAGGGGTTATCCGGCGGCCACCCTGCCGTGGCGATGCAGCCAGGAGCGGTACGACGCCGTCCGTTCGGCGAGCCGCCAATAGCCCGCCCTCGCCTCGGTGGCGAGTTCCGGGACACCGCGTGCGCACGGACCGTCTTCCCGCCACGCGAGCACATGCCGCACGCACATCGGCGCGCCCGCCAGCGGCCGGATGGCCAGCCCGTCGGCCGGTGGCCGGGTCGGCTGGACCAGCCCGACCCCGTATCCGCCGCTGACCAGGTCTTCCCGCACGGTGTCGATGTCGACGTCGTGGGTGATCCGCGGATCGAAACCGTGCGCGAGACACATTTCCCGGAACACCACCCGGCAGCCGTCGCCGCCGCTCGACACGATCCAGTCCTCCCCGGCGAGTTCGGCGAGCTCGATCTCCTCTTCGCCGGCGAGCGGGTGTTCCGCGGGGATGGCGACGAAAGACGGCTCCTCGACCAGGGTCAGCGTCCGCACTTCCGGTGGTACCGGAAGACCGCGACGGCCGCAGATCATGATCAGCGCGAGGTCGATGCCCCGGTTCGCGACCTGCGCCAGCAGCCGCGTGCGCGAAGTGTCGGCGCGCGTGCGGAACGGCTCGCCGGGGCGCAGGTCGCGCAGGCCGCCGAGCAGGGAACCCGTGATGGCGCTGTCGTTCCAGCCGATCCGGATCGATTCGCCCGTCTCGGGTTCCTGGCGGTGGAAGTCGTGCTCCAGTTCGTCGAAGGTGAGCACGATCGCGCGTGCCCGTCGCAGGATCAGGGCGCCGAGTTCGGTGGGCCGCACCCCGTGCTGGTCGCGGTGGAACAGCGGGCCGCCGACCATCCGCTCGATCCGGCGCAACTGGTGGCTGAGCGCCGGTTGACCGAGCCCCAGCCCGGCCGCGGCACGATTGAGACTGCCGGCGGCGGCGATCTCACAGATCACGCGAAGATGCCGAACCTGAATCTCCATGACTTCGTATACCGCGACCGGTTCGCGCCCGGCACCCCCGAAAGTAGAGACAGCCGATTTCTCATAACCCGGTGACAACATTCGACGGCAATACCCGCACGACCGTGCCGTGGCTACGTTCGGTCGACGCCTTGCAGATCACGCGAATCAGGAGCCGTCTTGCCGCGACCACTGCCACTCACGGAGCATTGCGCCGATCCGCTGGCGCGGGCCGAGCACGTTTGTCTCGGCGTCAGCCCGTTCAACAGCCATTTCACCGTGGAACGTATCGCCGATCTCGCCCGCTGGGCCATGTCGGCCTTTCGGGGATTCCATTTCTTCGTCCCGGACGGCCCGTCCGCGTTCACGCTCGAAGCGCTCGGTTACGACCCGGTCCGCGCCGCGCAAAAGGCGCAACGACAGGGGAATTACACGCGTAACAAGATCGTCCGCGCGCTACAGCAGGTCTGCCCTTCGGATCCGCACACGTTGATACTGGACGCCTCGATGCTGGAGGCCGACAGCGCGTATCTCGGCCTGCTTTCCGAGGCACACCACCGGTTCGCCACCGATCCGGAGTTCGCCGAGCAGTGCCTCGGCGCCACGGGCTGGGTGCTGGACCGGCGCCTGCCCGAAGGCGAACACCCCACTCGTGACCAGCTGCGCAGTGCGGTCCGGTACTTCCTCGCCGAATTGCCGATGTTCGTCGGCACCGTCGCCGTGGCCGGCGTCGAAAGCTCCGTGTTCGCCTATCACCAGCGGGTCGGTTTCCTCGAACGGCTCTACCGCGGCGAACTCTCGTGGCGGCCGTTGCCGGGCCAAGGTTTCGTCGTCCTCGAACAAGCCGTCCCGGAACCGGTGGAGTGAGCGTGGAACACGACGACTTCTCCTTGCGCCGGGTGCCCGCCGACCGCCGCTACTCCTGGGTGTCCGTCGCGCTGCAACGGTTCGGGCAGGTTTCCTCGTTCCATCAGTTCCTGCTCGGCGCGGTGCTGGGCTTCGGGATGACGTTCTGGGACGCGGTACTCGCCATCACGATCGGCTCCGTGCTGCTGGAGATCATCACCATCCTGATGGGGGTCGCCGGCACGCGGGAAGGGCTTTCGACGTCGGTGCTCGCACGCTGGGCCGGCTTCGGCACCGGCGGATCGTCGCTGGTGGGGCTCCTGATGACGGTGAGCCTGGCCGGCTGGTTCGGGGTGCAGAACGACGTCTTCGCCCACGGTCTGCACGCGTTGATGGGCGGCCCGCCGGTGTGGGTGTGGGCGCTCGCGGGCGGTGCGCTGGTCACCGCGATCGTCGTGTTCGGCTTCCACGCGATGGCCTGGACGGCGTATCTGACGGTGCCCGCTTTCCTGGCGCTGGCGGGGTTTTCGATCATTTCCGCCCTCGGCGACCATTCGTTGCCCACGCTGATGTCCGAGCCGCCGCCGGGCCCGGCGATGTCGCTGGCGCAGGGCACCACGCTGGTGGCGGGCGCCTTCATCATGGGCGCGATCATGACGCCGGACATGACCCGGTTCAACCGCACCGCGTCCGACGTGGTGAAGCAGACCCTGGTCAGCGTCACCCTCGGCCAGTACCTGATCGGCCTGATCGGGGTGCTGCTCGCGCACGCGGCGAAAAGCGCCGACGTGGTCGGGATCATCACCTCGTCGTCCGGGGTGCTCGGCACGCTGATCCTGGTCACCGCGATCCTGAAGATCAACGACTGGAACCTCTATTCGTCCTCGCTCGGGCTGGTGAACGCCGTGCAGGTGCTGCTGTCCCGGCGGCTGGACCGCACCACCGCGACCCTGCTGCTCGGCGGCCTCGGCACGGTGCTCTCCGCGATCGGCATCCTCGACCACTTCACCACCTTCCTGACGTGGGTCGGCGTGCTCACGCCGCCGGTGGCGGGGGTGGTGATCGCCGAGTACTACGTGGTCCGGCGCTGGAAACCGGATCTGGAGGCCGGCCGCGCGTCGGGGGAGCTGCCGTCCACCTGCCCGTCCTGGGTGCCCGCCGCGCTGATCTGCTGGGCGGCCGGAGCGGCGGTGGGGATCTGGCTGCCGTGGGGGATCCCCACGGTGAACTCCGTTTTCGGCGCTTTTCTGCTGTATGTTCTTCTCGGCAGACGGACCACGGCCGCGGCGGTTCCCGCGGCCACGACTTCTTTCGGCGGGTCGAAAACCCGTTCGTGACAAAGGAGTTCGACGTCGTACAGCTGGATGTCCACCACCTGCGGGTGATCCGGGCGATCGCGGACACGGGCAGCCTTTCCCGTGCCGCGATCGCGCTGGGCGTCACCCAGCCCGCGGTTTCCGCGCAACTCAAACGGCTGGAGAACATGCTGGGCTACCAGCTGTTCGATCGGTGCGAGGGCGGCGTGACCCCGACCCCGATGGGGGAGCTGCTGTTGCGCCGCACCGCCGCTTTGCTGCCACAGCTGGACAAACTTCTCGAAGACATCGAGCAACGCGTCTGCCCCAGCGGCCCGCCCGCCGTCGTCCGGGTGGCCGCGGTGGCCAGCGCGCTGGTGGCGTGCCTGCCGTCGCTGGTGACCCGGTTGTGGCCGGAGGTCACCGAGGTGCAGGTCGTGCACGACGACCATCCCGAGCGGCTGCTGCCGCTGCTGGCCCAGCGCCGCGCGGAATTGGCGCTGGTCAAGGACTATCCGGGCTACGAGCTCGAAATCCCCGAGAATGTGGACACCGCGGTCGTGGTGACCGAGCCGACCTTCGTCCTGCTGCCCGCCTGCCATCCGCTGGCGCGGGAGAAGGTCGTCGACCTGCGCGACCTGCGGGACGAATCGTGGGTGATGGTGTCCGATTCGTCGGCGGCCACGTTCACCAAGTACTTCGCCGACACCTGCGCGCGGCACGGCTTCACGCCGAAATTCACCCATCAGGTGACTTCGCAGCAGGTGGCGCTGCTGGTGGTCAAGGCGGGTGCGATCGGACTGTCCCAGCCGATCTGCGTCCCGGGTGACCACGGCATCGTGACGCGTCCGTTGCGCGGGGATGTGTTGCCGCGCAGGCATGTTCTCGCTTGGAACAAGGAGACCTTCGTGGCGGGGCGGCGGGAAGAGCTGCTCTCCGCGGTGGTCGACGCGTACTGGGCCGAGGCGCGGACGGCACCCGTTTATGCGGAATACCTGGACAGGCCTCGTGAGTGGTGAGGACGGTCTTGGGCGGTAAGGCAAAGGTGGCATCTTGTGCGCGGTCCATCGTCCACAAGGGACACCGAGGGGGTCTGTGCGGGTGAAGGCTCCCTTCACCGCATTAGACGCGGCGAAGGGAGCCTTCACCTCACCACCGACCCGCCCGCGATCACGACACCTCTGCCCTACCCCTCAATAGAACCACTGTCCTCACTCGCTCACGAGGTCGTTCAGCTCCCGGGAAAGAGCAGCGAGTCCGGCGGCCGCACCGTGCCGTCCAGCCAAGCGTGGGTGAACTCGCCGAGATCGCGTTGCGTCATCGCGGAGACGTAGAGCTCGAAGTCGTGCCAGTTCTGGTTTCCCTGCGGGTTGATCACCGGAAAGCCCGCCAGGATCTGGAAGAACGCGTCGTCGCCGACGAGACGGCGCAGCGCGTGCACCATCAGCACCGCTTTGGCCGTCGGCGCGAATTCTCTGCCCTTCCCGGGATCGGTGAGCTTCGGCGCCCAGAAAGCCGCGTCGTCGCGCACCTTCGCGACCATTTCGCGGTAACGCCGATCCAGATCGACGCCGTTCTTCTCGTCCCACAGCCACACCGCGTACCGCGCGATGGACTCGGGCATCAGCGCGTCGCGCCACATCTTGCCGCTCACGCCGGCTCCCCACCATTGGTACGCGCTGGCGTACACGAGATCGGCGATGCCGGCGGCGCGGCCGTGCACCGGCCTGGTCTGGGCGCCGTGCGTGTAGCCGAGGGAGCGGTCGAGGAACAGCCCGCCCGCCGCCGACTGCGGATAGTCGCCGAACTTCCCGGTGAGGAATTCCAGCACCTCGGGTAGCCGCCCGCCGATCTTCCGCTTGTCCACGGCGCACGGGTGGTAGGCGTTGATCGCGGTCCGCCCACCGGGAAGGGTGATCCTCTCGACCTCCCAGCGGCCGATGCCGAGCATCGCCGTGCTCGGCGCGAGGGCGGTTTCCTCCGACCAGGTGACGGTGTGCCGCCCGACGCCCGCGGGCACGTCGGAGACCTGGAAACCATTGCCCAGAACGGAGAATTCGTCCAAGACGGTGACGGAAACGCGCAGGGTCGCTTTGTCGGCCTCGGTGCCGTTGACGGGGAACCAGGTCATCGCCGAACGCGGCTGCCCGGTGGCGACGGCGGAATCGCCGTACGCGGCCAGCCACCCGACGCGTCCCCGCGCCGTGGGGATCGGTTCCGGACGCCCGTCGTAACCGACCACCACGGTGAACCGCGCTCCGTTGGCGAGCGGGGTGCGAGGCGTGATCACCAGCTCGTGTTCGCCCTCCCGGCGGAACGCCGCGGCCACGCCGTCGACGGTGACCGACCGGACGGTGAGACCACGCAGATCGAGGTCGAACCGGTCCAGGTCCTGTGTCGCGGTCGCGGTGATGGTCGCCTTGCCGCTCAAGAACATCGAGTACGGCGCGTAGTCCAACGCGAGTGAGTACCGATCGACGTCGTAGCCGCCGTTGCCGTCCTTCGGGTAGTAAGGATCGGGTCCGAGGACGGTGCCGTCGGGTGAGACGTGCACGTATCCGTCGCTGCCGGGGGCCGGCTTGGCCACCGCCGAAGCCGGGCAGGCGCCGAGCACCGTGGTGGCGAGCAACGCGGTGCACAGTGGCTCCTGCCACCGAATCCGCACGGTCATGAACGAGCCTTCTCTCTAACGGGGAGGATGCCCGGCCATCGTGCGTACGCCCGCGCGGCGCGCGGCACTGCCAGCCGGTCATGCCGCCGGGTTATCCCGGCCGATAACCGCGCGGCATACCCGCCAGGTACTACCCGCGTCGTCCAGGGGAAGAGATCGTCGGGGCATGCTGCCCCTCCCGGCGCTGCTCGCGCTGACGACCACGGTGTTCCTCGGCTGCCTCACCGAAGTGCTGCCCGCCGGGCTGCTGCTGGGCATGTCCGAGGAGTTGGGCGTTTCGCCGTCGGCCACCGGGCAGCTGGTGACGGTCTACGCGATCACGACCGCGCTCACCGCCGTCCCGCTCACCGGCGCGACCCTCCGGGTGCCGCGCAAACGCCTGCTGCTGGTGCTGATCTTCGGCTTCCTGGCGACCAATCTGGTGATCGCCGTGTCCTCGTCGTACCCGCTGATCCTGGCCACTCGGGTCGTTTCCGGTGCGCTGACCGGGGTGATGTGGTCGCTCGTCGCGGGTTATGCGATGCGGCTCGCTCCAGCGGGACTCACCGGGCGCGCGCTGGCCGTGGCCATGTCCGGCACACCGATCGGCTTCGCGCTGGGCGTGCCCGCCGGTACCGCGCTCGGTGAATTCGCCGACTGGCGCTGGGCGTTCGCCGCGATGGCGCTGATCTCCGTGCCGTTGCTGGCGTGGGTGTCCGTCGCGGTGCCCGCCGTACCCGCGGAACGGACGGAAGTCACCCGCCCGCTGGCCGCGTCGAGGCTGCCGGGAATGCGCCCCGTACTGGCGACGGTGGCGTTGTTCTCCTTGGGGCACAACGTGGCCTACACCTACATCGGCCCGGTGCTCGCCGGGCTGGGCGTGGAGCAGATGCTGGGCGCCGCGCTCCTGGTGTTCGGCTGCGCCACGGTGGGCGGGTTGATCGCGGTCGGCTCCGCGCTCGACAGCCGTCCGCGCGCCGTGCTCCTGTCGTGCTCCGTCGCGACCGCCGCCGCCATCGTCCTGATGGGGATCAGCGACGGCGTCCACGGACTGGTGCTGGCCGCCGCGGGCTTGTGGGGCCTGGGGTTCGGCGGCGCGCCGACCGCTTTCCAGGCCGTCACCGCGGTGCTCGCGGGCCCCACGGCCGACGCCGCCCAGTCGCTCACGATCGCGGCCTGGAACGGCGCCGTCGCCGGGGGAGCCCTCGTCGGCGGGCTGCTGCTGCCGCTGGGAACGTCGTCGCTCCCGTGGTGCGCGGCCTTGCTGATCCTCGTGCCGCTGCTGTTCAGCCGGCGAGTCGTGCTTTCAGCGCCCGCGGATCGGTGCCGGAGCCGACGATGAGCGGCCAGACGTCGGAGCCGAGGAAGCCGGTCTCGTCGGTCGCCGCCGTCGCACCGCAGGTATCGCGTTCCAGCCCGTGCCGGGCAGCCACCGCGGCGACCGCGTCCTTTGTGGACTGTCCGAACAGGCCGTCGACCGGGACCGCGAAACCGCGTGCCCGCAGGAGTTCCTGCGCCATCCGCACGCGAGGCCCGGAGTCGCCGGGTTTGAGCAGCGGCCACTCCGGCAGGTCGACCTTGGGCGACGCGGTGCCCAGCAGCTTGCCGACCTCCGTGCGCAGCTCGGGAAGCCGGTTGTACAGCACGGTTCCCGGGCATTCGGTCGAGTTGAAGTCCCGGTGCCCCTTGATGAACTCGGGTGAGATGTCGTACTGCGACGCGATGTACGCGACCAGCTTCACCAGCGAGTCCCAAAGCGCGGGCGTGACGTCCTCTTTGCTGTAGAGGCCCTCGTTCTCGATCCCGATGCAGGTGCTGTTGTTGTTGCCCACGTTCGCGCCCAGCACGTGCTGGGTCCCGCCGCGCAGGATCTCCAGGCTGCGGTGCCGCCCTTCGGTGATGTGCCCGCCGCGGCTGTTCGTGAACTGCTGGCCGGTGTCGATCCAGCCACGGGTGTCCATGTGGAAGTTCTGGATCGAACGTGACGCCCAGAAGGCGTGTTCGAGCGTGTAGTCGGTGACGTTCCCGGGCTCGACCGTGTGGTGCACGACGATGTACGTCGGTTTGTGGTTCTGCACCTCGATCGCCCCGCTCGGCGGCCGCGCGTTCCACGCGGCCGTTCCGTAGATCTTCGGTTCCGCCACCCCGGAGGCCGCGTTCGCGGCGGAAATCGTCGTTGTCCCCAGTAGCCCGACGGCGCTTACCGTCAGGCCGCCCTTGAGCGCGGTACGTCGGTCGAAGTCGGCCACGGGCGTAACTCCCATCATGCGCGTTGGCCGGAAAACTAACCCGCCATCGCGCCGATGACAACCATTGACCAACTTTTGTCGTAATGCGTTAGTGTTCGCCAGGTAGGGCGAACAGGCCGTCCCGGGTCTGTTCGAGGAGGCCGTCGACGAGCAGGGAGTCGAGGCACCGGTCGCGCTGCCCGGATTCGTGCCACACGAGATCGAGCCGCGCCTTCTCGACCGGGCCTTCGCTGCCGCGCAGGACGTCGAGCAGCAAACCGCGCACCTGGCGGTCGGTGCCGGCGAACTTCTGGACCTGCTTCGCTGGCCCGGCGTAGGCGGGTCTGCCCGCGTGCTGCCACGCGCAGTCTTCGTAGATCGGGCAGTCGGCGCAGCGCGGCGAGCGCGCGGTGCAGACGAGGGCGCCGAGTTCCATCAGGGCCGCGGAGAGTTTCGCCGCGGGCGCGTCCTCCGGCGGGAGCAGCGCCTCGACGTCGGCCATGTCGCGGGTGTTCGACGGCGGCCCGGCGTCGCCCGCTCCGTGCACCGCCCTGGCGACCACGCGCCGGACGTTCGTGTCCACCACCGGCGCCCGCTTGCCGTAGGCGAAGGCCGCGACCGCGCGGGCGGTGTACGCGCCGATACCCGGCAACGCGAGCAGAGTGTCCACATCGGACGGAACGACGTCGCCGTGTTCGGCGGCGATGACGGCCGCCGCGGCATGCAGCCGCAGCGCGCGCCGCGGGTAGCCGAGTTTGCCCCAGGCGCGCACGACCTCGCCCTGCGACGACGCCGCCAGCGCCGACGGCACCGGCCAGCGCGCCATCCATTCGAGCCAGATCGGCTGGACGCGCGCGACCGGGGTCTGCTGCAACATGATCTCGCTGACGAGCACGCCCCAGGCGGAGCATTCCGGTTCACGCCAGGGCAGGTCGCGCCCCACTTCGTCGAACCAGCCGGTCAGCACATCCGCGTCGACGCCCACCGGGCCAGCTTAAAACCCTTACTCGACCTCGGTCAGGCGACCCGTCTTCACGTCGTAGACGAAGCCGCGCACGTTGTCGGTATGCGCCAGGAAGTCGCTGCGCCGCACGCGCTGCACCGACCGCCGCACACTGTCCTCCACCACCCGGAACGCCTCGACCGACCACGTCGGGCGCAGCCCGCTGGCGGCTTCGAGTTCGTCCTTGAAGTCGTCTTCGGTGACCATGGACAGGCCGCAGTCGGTGTGCTGCACGATCAGCACCTCACGCGTGCCGAGCTTCCGCTGGCTGAGCGCGAGCGAGCGGATCATGTCGTCGGTGACGACGCCGCCCGCGTTGCGCAGGATATGCGCTTCACCCTGGATCAGGCCGAAGATCTCGAACACCCGGATCCGGGCGTCCATGCAGGTCAGGATCGTCACGTGGAGCGATGGCCTCGGAGACGAGCGGTCACCGGGAGTGACATCACCCAGCTCCTGGTTCCGCTTGAGCAGTACGTCGATTGAGGTCACGTGTTCATTGGAACCGACGCGCGGAGCGACGGCAACGCGGGTGGACGCGGATCACGGTCCGAACCAGCGTTCTTCGGCCGTCCGCGGCGGCGCGGACGTGCGCCCGACGCGGAGTTCCGTCTGCAGGGTGATCACCTTCGGCCCGACCCGGTCGGCGGAGCTGAGCAGCAGCTTGCCCGCAGCCTTGCCCTTTTCCAGCACCGGCTGGTGGACCGTGGTGAGCCCGGAACGCTCGGCCTCGGTGATGCCGTCGAATCCGGTGACCGTCAGATCCTGCGGCACCCGCAGCCCGCGGCGCTCCGCCTCGGCCAGCGCGCCGAGGGCGAGGATGTCCGAAGTGCAGATCGCGGCCGTGACCTGCGGATACGCGTCGAGCAGCTGGCGCGCGGCCGACGCGCCGTCGTCCACGGTGTGGTCGAAGCGCTCGACCACCGGCACGGTCGCCCAGTCGACCCCGGCCGCCGAGAACGCGGCGGCCAGCGCCTCCAGCCGGATCCGCTGGACGTGGAAGTGGGCGGCGCTCTGCCGCTGGATGGAGACGAAGTCGTCGTTGCGCTCGCGGGCCAGCCGCATGCACAGCACGCCGATCTGCCGGTGGCCCAGCGAGATGAGGTGCTCGGCCATGGCGGTGACCGCGGCCGCGTCGTCCGGGCCGACCCGGTCGACGCCGTCCACCCGCGGCTGGTCGACGATCACCGTCGGCACCGGGCGCTCCAGCACGGCGCCCAGATGCGGGTCGTCGTCGGGCACCGAGTAGACGACGAAGCCGTCGACACCGGCACGGTGCACGGCCGCGACGTCCTCACGGCCCGGGCTGGCCGGGACCAGGTGCAGGCCGACGCCCGCGTCCTCGCAGGCCAGCGCGAGCCCTTCGAGCACGCCGACGGCGGCGGGGTCGCGGAAGGCGTAGGAGAGGTTCTCGGTGAGCAAAAGACCGACAGCGCCGGCCTTGCGCGTCCGCAGTGAACGGGCCACCGGGTCCGGGCCCGGGTAGCCGAGGCGGCGCGCGGTCTCGAGGACGCGGCGGCGCAGCTCAGGGGACAGCTGGTCGGGTCGGTTGTAGGCGTTGGAGACGGTGGTCCTCGACACACCGAGCTCTGCGGCCAACGACGCCAGTGTCGCCTGCCTCCTGGTGCGGATAGGACGGCCCATCCGCAAACCGTAACGGTTCAGAACGTTTTGCAGAAGCATCACCCGACGTGTGGCAGGTCTCGATTCAGAGTGACCCTGGGTACAGCTCGCGCCTGGACGGGCAACGCGGTAATCCGGATGGGGTACAGTTGAATCTGACAACGGTTTCCATTACCCGGCATTGGGGACACCTGGCCTGGGCATCCGCAGGAGTGCAGTAAATGAATTCCCGCCGTACTAAGAGTGTTTTCGCGGCCGTGTCGGCCCTGGCCGTCCTCGCGCTCGGCGCGACGGCTTGCGCGTCGAGCGACAAGGCGTCGACGGGCTCCGGTTCGCCGAACGCGTCCGCCGCGAACCCGGGTGGTGGCGAGAAGATCAAGGTCGTCGCCTCGACCGACGTCTGGGGCAGCGTCGTGACCGCCGTCGGCGGCGACAAGGTCGAGGTCACCTCGATCATCCACGACCCCTCGGCCGACCCGCACTCCTACGAGACCACCGCGAGCGACGCCATCGCCGCGAAGAACGCGAAGCTGACGCTGTCCAACGGCGGCGGCTACGACGACTTCTTCTCGAAGCTCGCCGACCAGGCCACCGGCGCGCAGAAACTGGTCGCCGTCGACATCGCCGCGACCGGCAACGAGAACGAGCACGTCTGGTACAGCCTCCCCGGCGTCGAGAAGATCGCCGACCAGGTCGCCGCGAAGCTCGGCGAGATCCAGCCCGCCTCGAAGGACGCCTTCACCGCGAACGCGACCGCGTTCAAGGGCAAGACCCAGGAGCTGCTGAAGAAGGTCTCGGGCCTGGGCGCCTCGAACGCGAAGGTCGTCGCGACCGAGCCCGTCGCGCACTACCTGCTCGACAGCGCGAAGGTCACCGACGCGACGCCGCCCGCCTTCGCCGAGGCCGTGGAAGCGGAGCAGGACGTGCCCGCCGCCGCGCTCAACGAGGTCAAGCAGCTGATCTCCGGCAAGCAGGTCAAGGCCCTGATCAACAACGCGCAGACCACCACCCCGGTCACCCAGCAGGTCGTCGGCGACGCCAAGACCGCCGGCATCGCGGTCGTCGACGTCACCGAAACGCTCCCGCAGGGTGTGACCGACTACATTGCATGGATGACCAAGGAAGTGGACGCGCTGGCCGGAGCACTGAAGTAGTGACCTCCGTACCCGCCGAAGCCCGCCCCGCGGTCCGTGTCCGCGGGGCGAGCCTCGCGTTCGGCACCCGGACCCTCTGGTCCGGGCTCGACCTCGACGTCGAACCCGGCGAGTTCCTCGCGATTCTCGGGCCCAACGGTTCCGGGAAGAGCAGCCTGCTCAAGGTGCTGCTCGGTCAGCAGGGACTGCCCGAGGGCACGGTCGAGATCGCGGGGCGGCGCCCCGGCGGGACCAACCGGCGGATCGGCTACATCCCGCAGCAGCGCGCCCTCGATGAGGGCCTGACGATGCGCGGGGTGGACCTGGTCGGCCTCGGCCTGGACGGGCACCGGTGGGGCACCGGGCTCTTCGGGATTTCGAAGCGGCGTCAGCTGGTGGCGAAGGCGATCGAGTCCGTCGGCGCCCAGGCGTACGCGAAGCAGCCGGTCGGGCGGCTTTCCGGCGGCGAGCAGCAGCGGCTCCGCGTCGCGCAGTCGCTGGTCGGCGACCCCGAAGTCCTGCTGTGCGACGAGCCGCTGCTCTCCCTCGACCTCGCGCACCAGCGCGCGGTCAGCGAGCTGATCGACGAGCGGCGGGCCTCGGCGGGGACGGCCGTCCTGTTCGTCACCCACGAGATCAACCCGATCCTGTCCTATGTGGACAGGGTGCTCTATCTGGTGAACGGCCAGTTCCGGGTCGGCAAGCCGGACGAGGTGATGAACTCGGAGACGCTGTCCGAGCTGTACGGGACGCGGATCGAGGTGCTCAAGGTCGGCGGGCAGATCCACGTCGCCGGGGCGCAGAGCGCGCTGTGCGAGGACGAACCCCACCACATCGACGAACGGGCCAGTTAGCACCGTGGACAAGATGTTCGACTTCGCCCTGACCGGCGAACTCCTCGGCCTCGACTTCGTGCAGACGGCGTTGCTCGCGGCCGCCGTCCTCGGCCTGGTGGCCGGCGTGCTCGGCCCGCTGGTGGTCATGCGGCGGATGTCGTTCGCCGTGCACGGCACCGCCGAACTGGCCTTCACCGGTGCGGCGGGTGCGCTGCTGCTGGGCGTCGGCGTCGAGCTCGGCGGCCTCGCGGGCGCGGTCATCGCCGCCCTGCTGATCGGGCTCCTCGGCGGCCGCGAGTCCGAACGCGACTCCGTGATCGGCGTGATCCTCGCCTTCGGCCTCGGCATGGGCGTCCTGCTGCTGTCGTTCTACGAAGGCCGCAGCGCCAACAAGTTCGGCATCCTCGTCGGGCAGATCATCACCATCGACTCGACCAACCTGAACCTGCTCGTCGGCGCGTCGGTCGTGGTGCTGGTGGTGCTCGCGGTGATCTACCGGCCGCTGCTGTTCGCCACGGTCGACCCGGCGGTCGCGACGGCACGCGGTGTGCCGGTGCGGCTGCTGTCGCTGATCTTCGCGGTGCTGGTCGGGATTTCGAGCGCGCTCGGCGTGCAGATCGTCGGCGCGCTGCTGGTGGTCTCGCTGATGGTGACCCCGGCCGCGGCGGCCGCGCGGGTCACGGCGAGCCCGTGGAAGGCGACCGTGCTGTCGATCGTGTTCGCGGAGATCGCCGCGCTCGGCGGGATCATCCTTTCGCTGGCGCCGGGGAAGCCGGTGAGCGCGTTCGTCACCACGATCTCGTTCGTGATCTACCTGGTCTGCCGCCTCATCGCGTGGCTGCGCGGGCGTTCTTCGCGGATCCGCGTCGAGCCGACCGCGACCGCGCAGCCCGCCCTGCGCTAGCGGATCGGGTTCTCGGCGAGCGCCTTCTTGAGCGGTTCGAGGAAATTCGGGTCGATGAAGGCGAGCTGACCGCCGGCCACACTGCGCTCCACCGCCTCGACGACCACGACGTTCGCGTTCACGAAAGCATCGACGGCTTCGGCCTGCGACGTCTTCTGCGTGAAGTGCGCCAGCATCGTCAGGTTCGTGAACGCGCCCGAGAGATATCGCGAAGACGCCTTCGTGAACGAGTCGCCGTAGATCAGGATCTTGTCGTCCACAGTCCCGATCAAGGGGCTCGCCGTGCGGTACACGGGCCGGTCGATGTCGCCGTTCGGCTCGCCCGCGCGCTCGACGACGCCGTCCGGGCGGAGGCTGTACAGCGTGTTCGTCTTCGTGCCCTGCTTGCTGATCAGCGGCGGCAGGTCGGCGACGGTGTCGTACTGGCCGACGGGAACGCTGACCCAGGTCTGCGTGACCCCCGGTTTGATCGCGTTCGCGATGGCGCGCGTCATCACCAGGGCGCCCTCGTCGGCCCAGTGCGTGTCGTTCGGCGGATAGATCGGATGCTGCACCCGTCCCTCGGACGCGCGGAGTTCGGGCCGCAGGTCGATCGCGCGCGCGTCCTTGAGCATCCGGTGCCAGGTGCTCGCCTCGGCCGAGCGCGAGCAGTCCTTGCCGGGGTAGGTGTCCGGCAGGAACTGCGGCACCATCGTCGACTTGTCCGGCGCGATGACGAACTCGAACCGGCGCCCGGACTGCTCGACCGCACGCCGCAGCTCGTTGATCTTGGCGATGGTCTCGGGCAGCGGACGGGACGGATCGCATTTCGCGTCGGCGTCGTAGCCGTAATACAGCCAGCCGTCGCGGCCCTGCACGACACGGCGGTAACCGGACGCGGCGTTCGGCGTCGGCCCCTGCGTGGGCGCGGTCTTGGACGGCGACGGTGCGGGCGGCGCGGGGATCGGGCCCGCCTGCTGCTGCGGTGGCGGCTGGTCGAGCGGGGCGCCCTCGCCGAAGACGCCGCGGCTGATCGCGTCGGCGGCGGCGATCGCGCCTGGCCGGAACGACAGCTGGTCGATCGCCCAGGCGGGCATGTCGGTGAAGAAACCCCAGCCCCGGTCCAGCCCGGGGAAGCTCGCGAGCTTGTGGTTCTCAATCTCGCCCGGCCGGACGCCGAACACCCACAGCAGCGCGGGCGTGGTGAAGAACAGGAGCGCGCTGATCAGCGCGGTCAGCTGCCTGCCACCGTGGCGGGGACGGTGCAACGCGTGCTCGCGCGGAAGCCACGCCTCGTGGACGGCTGGCAGCTGCTGGGGTTCGGACGCCACCCCTCCACCGTAATCACCCCGTGTCTCCCGCACGTGAGAACGCCTCACTTCCGCGCCCCGGGTCGCGTTTAGCCCGCTAAACGCGATCCGGAGCGCGCAGGGACCAGCGCCCCCAATGCGGCATTGGAGACACTGAGCGCCCCCAATGCCACATCGGGGACAACGACCTCCAAGCGGCCCCACGCACCCTCGCGCCTCCGATCGCATTTAGCGGGCTAAACGCGATCTAGCTGACTGGAGACCCGGGATCGCGATTAGCCCGCTAAACGCAGGTGCGCCGCCCCGGATCGCGTTTAGCCCGCTAAACGCAGGTCAGTGCAGCATCAGCAGGACCTGCAGCTCACCGACCACGAAGCCGATGAGCCCGCCCACCGCGATGAGCTTCCACTCGTCCTGCCGGAACGCGGGCCTCAGCAGTCCCTCGAACTCCAGCGGCGTCAGCCCGAGCATCCGCCGTTCGACGATCTTCGCGACGTCCATCGCCTCGGTCAGGTAACCCTCGGCGTACCGGATCGTCGGCGGCAGCCGCTCCAGCGCCTTCCGCGCCGCCGCCTGCTTGATCTCCTGCAGCCGCTGCCCGCCGACGGCCATCGCGACCATCGGCTTCGCGACACTCGCCTGCTCGTCGACGGCCTGCGTCACGAGCCGCTCGACCAGCGCGTACAGCCGATCCGACCGCGGCCCGCGCAGGACGGCGTCGAGCAGGTTCGGCACGGTGAGGATCTCGTTCGCGATCATCTCGCCGTACTGATGCGCGACCTCGGCCCGCCGCCGCTGGAACTTGCCCTGAAGGACCACCCGGCCGACCCGCACCGGCTCGCGCGGCACGAAGATCAGCTTGATCGCGAGCCAGTCGGTGAACAACCCGATGCAGCCGCCGAAGATCGGCAACACCCACGGCTCCTTCGTCAGCGCCCAGACGAACGCCTGCACGATGCCGAGCCCGAAGCCGAAGTAGATCCCCGTGCGCGCGATGAACGCCATCTCCGGCCGCGACGTCTCGCGGATCAGCCGGACGAGCAGCTTCTTGTCCCTGGTGAGCCGCTGCACGGTCATGTGCTGGAAATCGAGCACCTCGTCGAGGTTCTCGGTCATCTCCTCCATGAACTCGCGCACCAGCCGCGGCGTCGACGCCTGGACCTGCTTGATCAGCAGCTCCTGCGCCATCGTCGGCATGACCTCCCAGAGCCTGGGATGGTGCTTTTCGAGCACTTCGCGGGCGACCTCGTCCACGGCCCGCAGCAGCGGCTGCTCGATCTCGCGCGTGATGATCGCCGGATCGATCCGCCGGAAGACCTCCTTGACGTCCAGCAGATTCGACGTCAGCAGCTCGGTCGCGACGGCGGCCATCCGCCCACCGTGTTTGGGCACCACGCCCTGCCAGCCGAGGAAGGGTTTGATCCCGATGAACTCGAGCGGTTTGAACATCATCTCGATGGCGACGCGTTTGGTGACGTAGCCGATCAGCGCGGCGACGAACGGGATCGCGGCGTACAGCCACCAGTGCCGGGCGAGGTCGTCCAGGACGGCGTCCACACGACCTCCTCGCTTCGCTCAGGGAAGGGGGAAACCGTATCGGTTGGCCTTCAGTGAAGCAGTAGAAGCACCTGAAGTTCACCGACAAGGCCGCCGATCACCGCGCCGACGGCGATCAGCTTCCACTCGTCCTGCCGGAACGCCGGGCGCAGCAGCTGCTCGAATTCGAGCGGCTTCAGCCGCCGCATTCTGTCCACAATGGTGTTCCGGACGTCGAGCGCGTTGACCGCGTAGCTCTCGGCGTGGCGGATCGTCTCCGGGATCCGCGCCGCCGCCTTCGCGGCCGCCGTCTGCTTCATCTCCTGGAACCGCCTGCTCCCGACGGCCATCGCGACGAACGGCTTCACGACACTCGCCTGCGCGTCGATCGTCCGCTGCACCTCGCGCGTGATCATCGAGAACAGCTTGTCCGACTTCGGTCCGCTCAGCACGGCTTCGAGCAGGTTCGGGATGGTGATGATCTCGCGCGCGATCATGTCGCCGTAGTCGGCGGAGACCTGGTCCTTGCGCTTCTGGAACACGCCTTGCCAGGTGTAGAAGCCGAAGAACCGTTTCGGCTCGCGCGGCAGGAAGATCATCTTCAGGGCGATCCAGTCGGTGAACCAGCCGATGCCGATACCGAACAGCGGCAGCACGATCGGCGACTTCGTCAGCGCCCACACCAGCAACTGCACGCAGCCGAGGGAGAACCCGAACACGATCCCCGACCGCGCGATGAACCGCATCTCCGGCCGCGAGATGTCCCGGATCAGCCGGTTCAGCAAGGCCTTGTCGCGCACCAGGTTCGTCACGACCATGTGCTTGAGGTCGAGGACGTCCTCGATGTTCTCCGAGATCTCGCCCATGATCTTCGTGATCGCGCGCGGCGCCTCCGCCTGCACGCGTTTGAGCAGCAGTTGCTGGGCGGTGTTCGGCAGTACTTCCCAGAGTCTGGGCTGGTACTGCTCCATCACCTCGCGGGTGACGTCCTCGACGATCCGCAGAAGCGGTTGCTCGATCTCCTTCGCCACCTGGGCCGGGTCGAGCCTGGCGAAGATCTCCTTCGGGTCGACGAGGTTGTTCGTCAGCATCTCGGTGGCGGTGGCCGCCATCCGTTCCGCGTTCGCCGGCAGTACCCCTTGCCAGCCGAGGAACGGTTTGACGCCGACGAATTCCACCGGTTTGAACATCATCTCGATGGCGACGCGTTTGGTGACGTAGCCGATCAGCGCGGCGATGAACGGCATGGTGACGTACACCGGCCAGTGCTCGCCGAGATCGGCGATGACGGCGTCCACTTCCGAGCCCCTCCCGCGTCTTGCTTGAGGGGCAACCTAGCCGCCTGTCCTCAATGGAGGAGTAACAGGACCTGAAGTTCACCCACGAGCCCGCCGATCACCGCGCCGACCGCGATCAGCTTCCATTCGTCCTGCTGGAAGGCGGGACGGAGGATCCCCTCGAACTCGAGCGGGGTCAGCTGCTGCATCTTCGTGACGATGGTGTTGCGGACGTCGAGCGCGTCAGTGGCGTAGCTCTCCACGTGTTTCACCGTTTCGGGGAGATACGCGATCGCCTTTTCCGCCGCGGCCCTCTTCATCTCCTGGTACTGGACCCCGCCGACGGTCAGCGCCACCAACGGTTTCGCGATGCTCGCCTGCGCGTCGATGGTCCGCTGCACCTCGCGGGTGATCATCGCGAACAGCTTGTCCGATTTGGGCCCGGTGAGCACGGCCTCCATCACGTTCCGCACGGTGAGCACCTCGTCGGCGATCAGTGCGCCGTAGTCCTTGGCGACCGCCTGGCGGCGTTTCTGGAACATGCCCTGCCAGCTGAAGAACAGGAACCGGCGCGGCTCACGCGGGTAGAAGATCATTTTCAGGGCCAGCCAGTCGGTGACGAACCCGGTGACGAAACCGAAGATCGGCATGATCAGCGGCTGCTTCGTCAGCGCCCACGCGACGAACTGGATCAGGCCGATGACGAAGCCGAACCAGATGCCGGACCGGGCGATGAAACGGAGCTCCGGGGTCGCGACCTCCTTGATCAGGCGGCAGGTCAGCGATTTGTCGCGGACCATCGAGTTGATCAGCATCTCGTTGACGTCGAGGACCTCGTCGATGTTCGTCGACACCTCGCGCATCAGCCTCGCGACGACCTTCGGCGCCTGCGCCCGGACCTGGTCGACCAGCATGCGCTGTGCCCGCGTCGGCAGCAGTTCCCACAGTCTGGGCTGGTACTGCTCCATCACTTCGCGGGTGACGTCCTCGACGGCCTTGAGGAGTGGCTCTTCGAGTTCCTTGACCATTTCCTCGGGATCGAGCCGGGAGAAGATCTCCTGCGGATCGACGAGGTTCTTGGTCAGCAGGTCGACGGCGGTGGTCGCCATCCGGCGCGAGTTGGCCGGGATGACCCCCTGCCAGCCGAGGAACGGTTTGATCCCGACGAACTCCAGCGGCCGGAACATCATCTCGATGGCCACGCGTTTCGTGATGTACCCGATGAGTGCGGCGATGAAGGGCATCGTGGCGTAGACGTGCCAGTGCTCGCGAATGTCTTCGAGGATCGCCGAGATGTCCAACCGGGCCTCCGCTGCTTACGACCTGTCAACAATGCAGGATGCCATGTGATCGGTCCACCACACGCCGAGTGCAGCCGTTTGGCGGTACTGCCCGACGGGTGCCCGCTCATTAAGGTGACCGCCATGGTCGCTCCTGAGAAGACGGCGCCTCAGGCGCCCTCAGCGAAATCGTCCCCGTTCGCGGGCTCCGTCCGCGGTTACGACAAGCGTCAGGTCGACGAGCGCCTCGCCGAGCTGGCGACCGAACTCAAGCAGACCTCACGCAGCCGCGACGAAGCCGTGGCGACCGCCGGTGAACTCACGAAGGCGCTCGGCCACGCCCAGAAGGAACTGGACGAGACCAAGGCCGCCCTCGTGCGGATGAGTTCGAGCCCGTCCGGCGCCGGCGCGATGGCCGAACGCGTCCGCATGATGATGCAGCTCGCCGAGGAGGAGATCGCCGAACTCAAGGCCGCCGCGGAAGCCGACGCCAAGTCGACCCGGGCGGAGGCGGACAAGTACGCCCACGAGACGCAGCGCGCGAGCGACAAGGCGGCCAAGGACGCGCAGGCGGAACGCGAGAAGCTGCTCGCGGACGCCAAGGCGGAGATCGAGCGGCTGAACTCCGAGGCGGCGCAGAAGCGCAAGGAACTGGACATGGAGAGCGTCCGGGCCCGCGCCGCCGCGGACAAGAAGGCCGAGGAGGCTTCGGCGGCTCGTCGCGCGGCGGCCGAGAAGGCGTCCGCGGACAAGATCGCGGAAGCCGATCAGGTGTCGGCGGCCAAACGTGCCGAGGCCGAGCGGATCTCCGCGGAGAAGATCGCCAAGTCGGAGAAGTCTTCGGCGGAGGACATCGCCGCGAAGCAGGAGCAGGTCGCGGAGGCCCTCACCGACGCGAAGACCCAGCAGGCCGAAGCCCAGCAGGCCCGGAAGCTCGCGCTGGAACTCCGGTCCAAGGTCGCCGATCGGCTCTCCGCCACGGACGTCGCCGTCCAGGAGGCCATCCGGCTGCTGGCTCCCGCCCCTGATGCCGACGAGGCACCCAAGCCGGAGGCCACGCCGAAGCCCGCTCCCACCAAGTCCAACGGCCCACGCCCTTCCTGATCCCTATCGGCGCCGGACGACGGCGAACAGCTCGTCGTCGATCCAGCCCCTGGTGTGCAGCTCGGCGCAGAATCGCTGGTACGACTCGTCCGCGCGCTCCCGTTCCTCTCCGCGTCCGGTGAGCGGGCGCCGTTCGTCGACGCTTCGGCGAGGGCCCAGTTCTCCGGGCTGAGCCTGGAGAGCGAGCGTGGTGACATCGTCCGGGCGCTGTGCGAGTCGATCGCTTACGCGGCAAGGCATTGCTTCGAGGCGGCCGGGCTCACCGGTACGTTGTACGCCTGCGGCGGCGGGGTCCGGTCGCTCGAATGGACCCGGATCTTCGCCGACGTTCTCGGACGGCCCATCGTGATCCCCGGCGATCCCGGGGTCGGCGCGCGAGGCGCGGTGATCGTCGCGGCGGATGCCCTCGGCGAACCGGTCGACCGGGAACTCTGGGCGGAGAGCGCGCGCGTCGTCGAGGTCCGGCCCGAGAACGTAGGGTTCTACGAGCAGGGCTATGCCGACTATCAGGCCTCACTGGCCGCGGCCCGCGGACTTTGGAGGTTGTGACGGTGATCCTGGCCAAAGAACGCTTGGCGGTCTGCGAGTTCGCCCGCCGGATGACCGCGGACGGGCTCGTGGTCGGCACCTCCGGCAACGTCTCCGCGAGGCAGGGCGAGCTGGTCGCGGTGACCCCGACCCGGGTCGACTACGCCGGGCTGCGGCCGGAAGACATCCCCGTGGTCGGTCTGGACGGCGAAATCGTCGAAGGCACGCTCAAACCGACCAGCGAACTCCCGATGCACCTCACGGTGTACCGGCAGGCGCAGGATCCGGACGGCAAGCCCATCTCCGCCGTGGTGCACACGCATTCCGTGCACGCCACGGCGGTCTCCACCCTGGTCACCGAGGTGCCGCCGATCCACTACATGCTCGCCGCGATCGGTCCGACGGCCCGTGTCGCGCCCTACGCGACGTACGGCACCGAAGAGCTCGCCAAAGCCATGCTGGAGGCGCTGGACGGCCGCCGAGGATGCCTGCTGGCGAACCACGGCACCACCACCTTCGGCGACAGCCTCGGCTCCGCGTACAGCCGGGCGCAACAGCTCGAGTGGGTCTGCCAGGTATGGCTGACGGCGCGCGCGGCCGGAACGCCGAACCTGCTCCCAGCCGACGAGATCGAGCACGTCGTGGAGAAACTTCGCGGCTACGGGCAGCGCTAGGCCGCGCCGTCCCCCAAGCGACGGACCGGGTTCAAACCGGCGAGGGACGCGGGCGGGCAGCGGCGGCTGTGAGCGTGGGAACCGATCACCTGATCGGCATCCGATGGTCCGAGGAGCACGCATGACTGTCCACCAGCCCACGGCGCCCGGGCGGCTGCGCGCCGCCTGGCACAACGCGCACGCCCCGGTGCCGGGAGTACCGCGGTGGGCCCGGATCGCCGCCTACGCCATCCCCTTCGTCGTGCTGCCCTCCGGCCTGTGGCGGATCATGACCGTCGTCTTTCACATCGGCGACGACGCCACGCATGGCGCGGGCCAGCTCCCGTCGTGGTTGCCGGGGCCGGTGTACATCGTCGGCCTGTCCGTCTTCTCCGAACTGCTGGCCTTCACCGCCATCGGGCTGATCGCCGCCTGGGGCGAGGTCGTCCCTCGCTGGATCCCGTTGCTGGGCGGACGCCGAGTGCGGCCCCTCACCGCGATCCTGCCCGCCGCCCTCGGCGCCACGGTCCTGACCGTTCTGTGGACCACCGCCTTCGTCACCGGGATGTCCGGGCTCACCATCCAAGGCGACCCGCTCCCGGCCGACTACCCCTCGAACGCGATGCACGGCTGGCAACTCGCCTTCTTCGAACTCACCTACGCGCCGCTCCTGCTGTGGGGGCCGTTGCTGGCAGCGGTCACCTTCGCGTACTGGCGGAGGCGCCGGCACGTTCATTGACGCCCTAGGACGCCGCGGGCTCGACTTCGAAGTCCGTGGCGTCCACGGCGTGCACCGCGTCGAGAAGTTCGACGACCGTCGGATCGTCGACGGCTTCCTTGATGCACTGCCACAACTGGAGATTCGCCAACGCCCAGCGAGAGTAGTTCTCCGCTGCTTTCGGGTTGTAGAAGTAATAGCCGCTGTCGTGGACGTCGCGTTGTTCACCGACGATCTTGTGCGCCAGTTCGCGCAGGCTCAGCCCGTTCTCCCGCAGATAGCGGTGGGCGAGGACGACGGGCGTCACCGGCAGCGCCTTGAACAGCGTGTCGGCGTCGCTCAACGCTTGAGCCTCCAGCGAGATGTGGCGGCCTCTGGTGGCCATTTCGGCCTCGTCGATGATGTCGTCGACCCACCGGCCCACGTCTTCCTCGACCCCGCATTCCCGCAGGATCTCCATCCGGAGGTCGCGTCCGGCGGCCGCGGGGGAGTTGCGGAGCACGATGTAGTTCACATCGTGCACCAGCGCCGCCACCTCGACGACGGTGCGATCCGCGCCGTTGTGGTCGGCGAACCCCGCGGCCTTGGCCCGGACGAAACTCACGTGGTGCCAGCCGTGGAACTGCAGTTTGTCCGCATAACGCCAGCACAGTCGCCGGACGTGCTGCTCGACGGCGTCAATGGTATGGGAAGGAATCGTGCTCTTTCGCGCGCGCATACACCTCTCCGATCCCGTTCAGGAGACGGGTGGAGTAATGGTAAGCGCCCGCGACGGCGGTGTGTAGTTAGATGCGTCCGGCGAGATCCCCCAATCGGACCTCAACCGGAACGTGACGATGCCCTGTCCCGGTCTTCGGGTCAAAGGAAAGACTGAACTCGCTCACGGGGCGTGATTTCACCAAAAACGTCATAGTCCCTTCGGTGGCCTCGGGAATCCGATGGAACTCGTCCGCGTACATGACGCCTACCGACCCGGTCTGACACAGCGTGCTACGTCGTAACCGAACCGATGTGATCAATCCGGAGAGCTGGTCGCGCAAGGTCGAATAGCGTTCGTGGACGTAGTTGCCACGGAGGATCGTGGTGCAGAAGTGATATCTGTGATTGTGCACGGAATCGGCGTACCCCTCTCGCCAGTCCTCCGGCGCCTTGTACTCGTGCAGCCAGACCGAAAAGGGATCCGTCGGGCAATCGAGCAGGCACCAGGCGAAATGGGTGGTGGTCTCCCGGGACCGCTCGAGTACCGCGCTCGCCTCGTCCGGGCTCAGCGAATCCAGATGCCGTCGGAGGTCGTCGCGCAACTCTGGTCTCGACGTCCAGTCGCGGAAGATGCCGTCGACGATCCGCCAGTGCTGCGCCAGTGGCAGGTCCGTGGTCCGGAGCAGCGCGGAGAGCTGGGTGAGGGGGGACAAGCGAGTGAGCAACTTCAGCTCCTCAAATCTAGTGCTCTGCGACGCCGAGAGGTCAGGGGTTCAACTCGGCGAGTGTGGTGAACTCCTTCCGGAAGGAATGGAATTTCCCTTCCAGTTCGAGGAAGTTCTCTTCGGACAGGGGAGAGCCGGTGATCTTTTCGTACAGGGCGAGGAAATCCGCCCGGGTCGTCGTGGTGGAGATGCGGAAGTGCCGTCCGGACCGGGATTGGGACACGCGCAGGAACTCGGAGCGTTCCTTGTTGTACAGGAACGAACCTTCGCTGAACCGCAGTGTTCGCGGGTACAACGTGGTCGCGCCGCGGATGTCGCTGTACAAGGTCACCCAAACGCTCTCGTCGAACACTTCGAGCCGGTCCAACGGCGGGTCGGCGACGACGGTGATGTCCACCAGCGAGCACCGGCTGCGCGCCAGGAACAGCCCGACCAGGCCGATGCTGATCTCGTCGTTGAGCCGCGACCGGATCGTCTCGTAGTCCACGCCCGCTTCTTCGCTGCGCAGGAGATAGCGCGCCCGGCCACCGATCGCCCCCTCGTCGCGTGGGTCGGCGATGACCACGCGGAGCTCCCTTTCGGTGCGGGACAACAGCAAACGGGCCGCGGCATGCCTGCCGGAGAACCCGCGGAAGAAGTAGTGCCTGGTCACGTCGAGGTCTTCGGTCATGACCCGGTTGAACAACGGATCCGGATCGGTGGTCGCCTCGAAGACGTGGGTGGGGAAGAATTCCTTGTTGAGCGAACGGTATTCGGCGCTGAGCGCTTCCAGCGCTCGTCGGCTTTCCTCGATCACCGGGGTCACCATCGCGCGCTGTGACGCGGTGGCGGTGATCAGGGTCTGGCCGAAGCCGACCACCGCGGAGATCAGGGTGCCGGTGCCCAGTGAAGTGAGCAGTGTCTTGCCGGCGCCGGGATCCATCATGCTGGAGATCCACAGGCTGAGGCCCGCGACGACGACCAGTACGGTGAGCAGCAGACTCGTCCTGGTCCAGAAGATCTCTTGCAACGGGGTACGGCGGAGCCGGTCGGCTTCCGCGGGCACGAGGGTCACCTCCTTGATCAGCACCCGAACGGACGAACGCAGTGCGTATCTGTTTGAGTGCGGGGAGTTACTCTACGCGCATCGTGACAATGTCGAAATAAGAAAATCGGGGGAAAGGCACCAACAACGAATGTGACGCTCGGCGATGCCGGTTTCGCATCGGAGGTTTCGCCGGATCGCGGAAAAACCACTCACGGAGCGTGCGGAAGGATTCCTTCGTACCACTCGGGGCCGGGCTTCGCCGACGACAAGGTTTCGACGACGGCCGAAGACGGTGTGGTGTACACCGTGGGGAAGTCGATCTCGCCCTTCGACGGATCCAGCGTCCAGGCGAGCCGCTCCTCTTCCGGCTGACTCGCTCGTATGAAAGGAAAGTGCGCGTCCGCGCCGTTCTTGTTGCCCCTCGGGTCGAGCCGGATCCACCGGTCCGGACCACTGAGGTACACGGCGTTGAGCCCGTGCAGGACGCCGATCCGCTGATAACAGAACCCGGCCGGGATGCCTTGGCTGCGAAGCAAAGCGGCCAGCAGGTGGGCTTTCGCGTAGCAGAGCCCGACGCGCTCGCGCAAAACCTCGGAGGCCATAAGGGTGACGCGGGAATCGGCGGCGTCCACCGTATGGGCGATGTCGTCGCGCACGAAGTGAAACATCGAACGAATCACGTCGACCTCGGTGCCGCCGGCCGGTGACAGACTGTCAGCCGTTTCGCGGATCAGCGGATGATCGTGATCGACGATCGCGTCGGCGGCGAGATAATCTTCCAGCCGCTGGGATTCGATCTTCAACGTGATTTTCACGCGGCACCACCCAGTACTGTGTCGACGACTTCTTCGAGGAATTTCGGATCGGCTTCGCCGCCGCGCAGCAGCAATCGGAACCAGATCGCCCCCGCCAGCAGATCCATCACCAGCACCGGATCGGCTCCGGCGCGCAGTTCGCCTCGCGCGGTGGCGCGGTCGAAGATCGGCTGTTCGCGTGCCATGCGATCGGCGAAGAAACTCCTTGCCACGTCACCGAGTTCCGGCCGCCGGGGGCCGGCGGTCAGTGCCGCCGTGACGACCGGAGCGGTGCGCTCCGAGGTCAGCAACCGGTGGATTTGCGTTGCCACGGCGAGAAGATCGCCGCGCAGGCCGCCGGTGTCCGGGACGTCGACGGCGAACAGGCCCGAATCGCGCAGTGCGGCGGCCAGCAGCGCGTCCTTCGACGGCCACCAGCGGTACAGCGTCGTCTTGTTGACGCCGGACCGGGCGGCGACGGCCTCGATGGCGAGCTTGTCGTAGCCGTGCTCCGCCAGGAGTTCGAGGGTGGCGGCGAAGATCGCCTCCGCCTTGCGCGGGCCGTTCCGAGTGGTCACCGCCCGAGAATACAACGCACCGTTGCGTTGCAGGGCGAGCGCGCGTACTTTGCAACGCAACGGTGCGTTGCATTCAGGAGGTAGTCCATGGTCCCCGTCGTCTTCGTCCACGGCATCCGGCTCAGCGGTGCCGCCTGGTCCGGGCAACTCGAACTGCTCGGCCATCCCGCGAAAGCCGTCGATCTCCCAGGCCACGGCACCCGCCGGGAAGAGCGGTTCACCCTGGCCAAGGCGGCGGACGCGGTCGACGAAGCGATCGGCGAACCCGCGCTGGTCGTCGGGCATTCGCTCGGGGGCTACGTCGCCATCGCCGCGGCCGCGCGGTATCCGGAGCGCGTGGCGGGCCTCGTCGTCGCGGGCTCGACCTTCTTGCCCGGCAAGGCATTGGAGACGCCGTTCCGCGTGGCGCACCGCTTGCTCATGCGGCTGCCGGACCAAGGCGAACGGCTGAGCCGATGGCAGTTCCGGAGTGCCCTTCCGCCGAAACTCGCCGAAGCGGTGATCGGCGGCGGCATCGCGACCGAGGTCATTCCGGACGTCGCCAAGGCCTTCGCGGACTTCGACGTGCTCGCGACCCTGGCGGCCTATCCGGGTCCCACCTGGCTCGTCAACGGCTCACGCGACCACTTCAGGCGCCATGAACGCCGGTTTCTCGAAGCTTGCGCCGACGGCAGGCTGATCAACGTCCCGAAGGCGGGCCACTACCTGCCGATGGTGCGGGGGAAGGAGTTCGCTCAGCTGGTGCTCGACGCGGCCCGCAGCCTGTCGATCTCGCCGGCCAGTTCGGAGCGCAGCGGGTCGTGCTGAGGCCCGAGCGACGCGGCCCAGTTCTCCATCGGATACAGCCAGACCGTCCGGTTCCCGGTCGTATCGCGGCCAGACATGCGCGTGCAGGAACGGATCCGTGTTGCCGAGGATCTCCAGATTCACCCGGCGGAAGCCCGGATCCCTTCGCGCGCAGACGTTTTCGACCGCCTCGCCGAGTAACTCTACGGCCAAGTTAGGCGACCGGGAGGATCGAACCACCCTGGCTGGTGAGCTGGGTGGCCAGCCGGACCGGCTCGTGATGCGGCGCCAAGACGATCGAGGCGAACGGGGTCGCGCTGGACCCGGCCCCGTAGTTGGTCTGCATGTGGACGCTGACGTGCACGTTCCGGTCGGCGGGGATCTCGAACATGACCGACCCCCACGAGACCACGTACTGCCTGCCGTCGATGCTCGCGAACGGCACGTAGGGCAGCCTCATGCTGGGAAAGGGCCGCATGTCGACCGTGAGCAGACGGCGCGGGCCGTCGTGGTTGTCCACGTACGGGATCACTCCGGGCTGAGCCGCCAGGTTGGTCATTCTCGGGCTCCCTCAGAACTGGTAGTAGAGGAACGGGCTGAACGTCCCGGTCGCGATCAGGATGGCCGCGTACACCAGCCCGACGGTCATCACGCCGATCCGCAGCGCCGTGGCCGGGCGGCTCCGCGAGGATTCCAGCAGCGGCCCGGTCACCGGATGCGCGGGCAGGAACACGATCGCCAGCGCGCACAGCAGGATGACCAGCCGCTGGTTGGTCACCGCGCTCTCGACGACGTCGGTGAGACCGGTGAAGTCCGGCAGCACCATGTGCCCGATCATGCCGAGCGCGTGCGGCAGGTCCTTGGCGCGGAAGAAAACCCAGCCGAAGACGACAAGCACCAGCGTCAGCGCGCGGCGGCCGATGCGGGCGGCCTGCGACTTCGGGGTGACGTCGTAGCCGAAAGCGCGTTCCACGATCAGCAGCGCGCCGTGGTAGATGCCCCAGATCAGGAATGTCCACTGCGCGCCGTGCCAGAACCCGGTCAGCACGAACACGATGCACAGGTTCCGGTACGTGTGCCCGGCGCCGGTGCGGTTGCCGCCCAGCGGGATGTAGACGTAGTCGCGGAACCAGCGGGACAGCGACATGTGCCAGCGTCGCCAGAATTCGGTGATGGTCACCGACGAGTACGGTCTCGCGAAGTTCTCCGGCAGCCGGAAACCGAGCATGCGGCCGAGCCCGATCGCCATGTCGGAGTACCCGGAGAAGTCGAAGAACAACTGCAGCGTGTACCCGATCGCGCCGAGCCAGGCGATCGCGAAGGTCATCTGGTCCGGTGGCGTGTTGAAGCAGGCGTCCACCATCGGGCTGAGCGAGTCCGCGATGATCGTCTTCTTGCACAGCCCCAGCGCGAACCGCGGGAAACCGGCGGCGATGTCGTCGAGGCGGTGCGACCGCCGCTGCGGCAGCTGGTCGGCGATCTCGCGGTACCGCACGATCGGCCCGGCCACCAGTTGCGGGAACATCGCGATGTACGCGGCGAACGACACCGGGTCGCGCAGCGCGCGGCGTTCACCGCGGTAGATGTCCACCACGTACGAGATGTGGTGGAACGTGTAGAACGAGATGCCGATCGGGATGACCAGGTCGGCCACCGGGAAACCGCCGCCGAACCAGTGCGTCACGGCCGCGATCTGCTGGGTCGCGAACCCCGCGTACTTCCAGATCAGCAGCATGCCGACGTTGAGACCGATGACGCCGAGCAGCAGCCGTTTGCGCCGTTTGTTCTGCAGGTCCCACGCGTTCGGCTCCAGCGCGGGCCCGGCGAGGAAATTGACCACCATGCAGCCGAGCAGCACGAGCGTGTACGGCCCGGCGCCGGTGGCGTAGAAGATCAGGCTGCCGACCGCGACGATGCCGTTCCGCCAGCCGCGCGGGCACACCAGCACGGCGAGCAGGACCGCCGGCATGAAGTACCACAGGAACAGCGGTGAAATGAACGACATCGGTGCGGGGTCCCCCAGGCGGTTACGCGTTATCCGCTGGTGACCTTAGCCTGCGTGCCAGGTGGCGGAGCTGAGATGGCCCCGGAAAAGTGACCACACGCTTGAACCCGCCCGGCCGAAGGCCCCGCTATCGCGGTGGCAGGGCGCCCTGAAATCACCCGTGACGTGAAGAACCGGGCCGCGCCCTGCCGACGTCGATCGCGGACGCGGGTTCACCGAGAAACACCGCGCCCGCACCGTGTGACGAAGTGCGGGGTCAGACACGTCCCGCGAGCCGCCGGCGGCGCGCCACCTCGGCCAGCAGCACCCCGGCCGCGACCGACGCGTTGAGCGATTCGACGCCCGCCGCCATCGGGATCGACACGGTCGCGTCGCAGGTCTCGCGCACCAGCCGGGACAGGCCGCGGCCCTCCGAGCCGAGCACGATGACCAGCGGGTCCGCCGCGAGGTCCAGTTCGTCGATGTCGACCGAGCCGTCCGCGTCGAGGCCGACGACCATCAGGCCCTCGTCCTTCCACGCCTTCAGCTGACGGGTCAGGTTGGTGGCGACGGCGATCGGCAGCTTGGCCGCGGTGCCGGCGGAGGTCCGCCACGCGACCGCGGTCATGCCCGCGCTGCGCCGCTCCGGCAGGAGCACCCCCTGCGCGCCGAACGCGGCGGCCGAGCGGATCACCGCGCCGAGGTTGCGCGGGTCGGTGACTCCGTCGAGCGCGACGAACAGCGGGGTCTGCCCGGAGTCCTTCGCGACGGCCATCAGGTCGCGCGGGTCGGCGTACTGGAACGGCGGGACCTGCAGGCCGAGGCCCTGGTGCATGGCCCGGTTGGTCTTGCGGTCCAGTTCCTCGCGCGGGATCTCCAGGATCGAGATGCCCTTGTCGCCGGCGAGCCGGACGGCCTCGTTCACGCGGTCGTCGATGTCGATGTTGATCGCCACGTACAGCGCGGTCGCGGGCACGTCGGCACGCAGCGCCTCGACCACCGGGTTGCGCCCGGCGATCAGTTCCGGCTTGTCGGCCTTCTTCTGCCGCGCCTGATCCTTGCGGTCACGCGCGTTGGCCATCCGGTACGCCTTGTGACCGGGCCGGTCCTCGGCCTTGGGGGTCGGGCCCTTGCCTTCGAGGCCCTTCCGGCGCTGGCCGCCGGAGCCGACGACCTGACCCTTCTTCGTGCCGGGCTTGCGAATAGCGCCCTGGCGCCGGGAGTTGCCTGCCATCAGTGAGAATCCTTGAGCTAGAAACCGAGTAAGTGTCAGACGTCCTTGACGGTCCACTGTGGACCGTTCGGCGTGTCCTCCACCACGATGCCCGCCTGCTGGAGGCGGTCACGCGCGGCGTCCGCACGGGCGAAGTCCTTGTCGGCGCGGGCCTGCTGCCGTTCGGTGAGCAGCCCTTCCACGAGATCGGACAGTGCCTGCCGGGTGGGCGTCTCATTGCCGCCCGCCTCGGACCAGCGCGCGGAGAGCGGGTCGAGGCCGAGCACGTCGGTCATCGCGCGCACGGAGGCGGCGATTTCGAGTGCCTTGGAATTGTCGGCCGCGTCGAGGGCCGCGTTACCGTCCCGGACCGTGTTGTGCAGCACGGCGAACGCCTGCGGGGTGGCCAGGTCGTCGTCGAGAGCGGCGGCGAACCCGGCCTGGATCTCGCCGAGGTGCACGGAGCCGGCGCTGCTCGCGGTCCGGCGGAGGAACTGCTCGATCCGCCGGTAGCCCTGCGCGGCCTCGGTGAGCGCTCCGTCGGAGTACTCGATCGTCGACCGGTAGTGCGGCTGGACCAGGTAGTACCGCAGTTCGGGCGCCCGGTAGTTCTTGAGCATCTCCGGGATCGAGACCGTGTTGCCCAGCGACTTCGACATCTTCTCGCCGGACATGGTCACCCAGGCGTTGTGCAGCCAGAACCGCGCGAACGGGTCACCGGCGGCGTTCGACTGGGCGCGCTCGTTCTCGTGGTGCGGGAACACCAGGTCGACGCCGCCGCCGTGGATGTCGAACTCGGCGCCGAGGTACGCGGTCGCCATCGCCGAGCATTCGAGGTGCCAGCCAGGGCGGCCGGAGCCCCACGGCGTCGGCCACGACGGCTCGCCCGGCTTCGCGCTCTTCCACAGCGTGAAGTCGCGCGGGTCGCGCTTGCCCTCGCCGAGGCTCTCGCCCTGCTGGACCTCGTCGAGCTTCTGGCCGGAGAGGTCGCCGTAGCCGTCGAACGCCTTGACCGAGAAGTACACGTCGCCACCCGAGGCGTAGGCGTGCCCGCCGTCGATCAGCCGCTGCATCAGCTCGACCATCTGCGTGACGTGCCCGGTCGCCCGAGGGGCGATCGAGGGGGGCAAGCAGCCCAGCGCCTCGTACGCCGACTCGAAGGCGCGCTCGTGCGTGGCCGCCCACTCCCACCAGGGACGATCCGCCGCGGCGGCCTTGGTGAGGATCTTGTCGTCGATGTCGGTGACGTTGCGGACCATCAGCACGTCGAGTCCACTGTGGACGAGCCAGCGACGCAGGACGTCGTAGTTCAGCGCGCCGCGGACGTGGCCGATATGCGGGATGCCCTGCACGGTGGCACCACACACGTACATGGACGCCGTTCCGCTACGGGCGGGATGGAACTCCCGCACGCTCCGGGTCGCCGTGTCATAGAGGTGTAGTGCCACCCTAAAAGGGTACGGGGTCGGCGTGAGCGGTGTCGCAGTGACCGTATTACAGCACGTTATGGGTGCGCAGGGCGCTGAGCAGGGCGTCCGGCCGTTCCGTCGTCGGCAGCGGCTCTACCAGCGCGAACGAGCAGCCGATGTCGCGCGCGGCGCCGTCCGCTTCCTCGCTGTCGCCGATCATGAGCGTTTCCGCCGGTTCGACGCCGAGCCGCTCGACGGCCGCGCGGAAGATCTCCGGCTCCGGCTTCACCGCCCCGACCTCGAACGACAGGATGAACTCGTCGACGTAGGCGTCCCAGCCCCGGCGGCCGAACGCGGGCCGGATGTCGAAGGCGATGTTGCTCAGCACCCCGAGCTTCACGCCCTTGCCCGAGACTCCCTTGAGGACGGCCTCGGTGTCCGGGTACGGCGTCCACTGGGTGGGATCGATCAGCCGGGTGTAGAGCGCGACGGCCTGGTCGGCGTGCGGCACCCCGGACTGCTTGAGGACCTCGAGGTACACCTTCCGGTGCAGCACCGGGTCGCGGTCGCGGTGGTTCCAGGCGTGCAGGTGCTCCTCGTCGAGATCGACGACCTGGCCGACCGGCGCGGTCATCCGGCGCATCAGTTCGGTCTGGGCTTCGAGGTCCAGGCTCTCGCCCTCGTGGTCGGTGAGGTCGGCGAGCCAGGTCTCGTCCTGTTCGAGCCGGAAGACCGTGCCGGAGAAGTCGAACAACACAGCGCGAAAGGTCACGAGGTCCACATTAGCCACGATCGTGGGGTTCCTGCCGCCCCTCGCGTGTGAGATGAAAGGTCCTTTCCTTGCAAATTTTGCAAGGAAAGGACCTTTCATGGCGCGTGTCAGGCCGCGTTGCCGGTGATCTTGGTGGGCGTGATCCGGACCAGCACGCGGACGACGTCCGCCGGCTCCTCCGGGTAGTCCTTCCCGAGGTACTTGTGCGACAGCTCGTTGATCAGCTCGCGCCCGCCCTCGTCGGTCATCTCCACGGTCCCGCGGATCTCGACGTAGTCGTACGGGTTCTCCTGGTCGAAGACCGAGACGGACACCCGCGGGTCCCTGGCCATGTTCCGCTCCTTGAGACGGCCGCGCACGGTCGCGAAGACCACCGTGTCGCCGTCCCGCTTCGCCCACAGCACGGACGTCTGCGCGGAGCCGTCGGCGTTGATGGTCGCGAGGATCGGGAAGTTGTTGCCGTCGAGGAGTTTCTTGGTCGCGTCGTTGAAGGTCACACCCATGCCCGAGAGCCTAATCACCGCACGTTCCCGGCGATCCGTTCGACGCGCAGGCGGACGATCACCCGCTCGACCTCGTCGCCTTCCGGCGGCGGGTCCTGGCCGAGGTACTTGTGGCTGAGTGTCTTCGGCAACGTCTTCCCGGGATCCGGGGTGATCGTCACCGTGCCGCGCAGCTGCGTGTGCCGGTACGGGTTGTCCGCGTCGGTGATCGAGACGCTCGCGCGCGGATCACGGCGCAGGTTTCGCACCTTGAGCCGGTCTTCGGTGGCGCTGAAGACCAGATCGCCGTCGTCGAGGCCCACCCAGACGATCGAGGTCTGCGGGCCGCCGTCGGCGTCCAGCGTGGCCACGGTCGCGAAGTTCTTGCCGTCCACCAGTGCTCGGACCGGTTCGGGAAGTGTGACTGCCATGACAGCCCGAACCGGCTTCCGGCCGCGGCTATTCCTGCGAGGGCAGCAGCAGTGCCGTGGCGAACGCCGCGATGCCCTCGCCGCGCCCGGTGAGGCCGAGCCCGTCGGTCGTCGTCCCGGAGACGCTCACCGGCCCGCCGACGGCCTCGCTCAACACCTTCTGCGCCTCTTCGCGGCGTTTCCCGACGCGCGGCGCGTTGCCCACGATCTGGACGGTCGCGTTACCGACGGTCCAGCCGTCCGCCTCGACCAGCCGCCGCGCCTCCGCGAGGAATTCGACGCCGTGTTTGCCCGCCCAGCGCGGATTCCCGGTGCCGAACACCGCGCCGAGATCACCGAGCCCGGCCGCGGACAGCAGCGCGTCGCACAGCGCGTGCGCGGCGACGTCGCCGTCGGAATGGCCCGCGCAACCGTCGACACCGGGCCAGAGGAGCCCGGCGATCCAGCACTCGCGGCCCGCCTCGACGGGGTGGACGTCGACGCCGTTCCCGATCCTCACAGCACTTCCTTCTTTCCTCGCCGTTCGCGCGCGACCGCGATCGCGTCGCCAGGGCGCACGTTAGCGACCTGCCTCGGGAATCCGGCGAAGGCGCCCCGCCGCCGCGATAGCGGGGCCTCGCGGCCATCCGCGCGCTCTTCGGCCCGCTCGGGTGCCGCGGCGCGCGCAGATCACAGGACTTCCTCTGCTTCCCCGGCCCGGGCGATCGCCTCGGCCAGCTTCAGTTCGAACGAATTGGTGACGCGCATCGCATCCGGGTGCCCGGCGACGGTGTGCGCGCCGTCGAGAGACGGCTTGGCGGCATACGAGAGAAAAGTCTCACGGGTGAAGCCGAGCGGGGTTTGCGCCGTACGCAGGTATGCGCGGTCTTCGGTCCCTGTAATCACTTTCGCCGCATCAGTCACCTTCACGGTGTCCGCCATCGGCAGTACCGGGACCACGAAGGGAGATCCGGCACGGACCGCGTCCGTGACGGCACGGACCGTGTCCAGGGGAGTGAAAGCGCGCAGAGCGTCGTGCACGAGGAAAACCGGATTCCCGGTGATCTCTTTTTCGACGATGTCGAAAGCATGCTTGAGCGACGAGCCGGGTACTATCCGGCAACGCTCCTCGAAGCCGCTCAAAGCGGCCGAAAACAAATCAGCACACCGCTCGGGGGCCGCTACGACCACCAGATCGAGATCCGGCAGAGCGAGCAGCCCCCGCACAGTGTGCGTGAGTAACGCTTCACCATTGACCGGCGCGAGAGCGAGCTCCGCGTCGGAGGCATGGTGTCGAACGACAGTGACGAACACGATTGTGCTCATATGGACGGTGCTCATATGTGCGCGATCGTAGAGGTATCCCCCGCAGCCTCACCCGGCGTGGGACACCCGCCGGTTCAGACTGCCGCGGTTTCCAGAACTTCGTCGAGGAGGACTTCAGCCTTGTCCTCGTCGGTGCCCTCCGCGAGCGCCAGCTCGCTGACCAGAATTTGCCGCGCCTTCGCCAGCATGCGCTTCTCGCCGGCTGAAAGTCCGCGGTCCTTCTCTCGCCGCCAGAGGTCGCGCACCACTTCGGCCACCTTGTTCACATCGCCGGAGGCGAGCTTCTCGAGGTTGGCCTTGTACCGACGAGACCAGTTGGTGGGCTCTTCGGTGTGCGGAGCACGCAGAACGTCGAAAACCTTGTCCAGTCCTTCTTGCCCGACGACATCGCGAACGCCGACGATCTCGGCGTTGTCCGCGGGCACGCGAACCGTAAGATCCCCTTGCGCGACTTTGAGGACGAGGTACTTCTTCTCCTCGCCCTTGATCACGCGGGTCTCGATGGCTTCGATGAGTGCGGCACCGTGGTGCGGGTAGACGACGGTCTCTCCGACCTTGAAAACCATGTGTCCTCTGCCCCTTTCGCTGAATTCATCTTAGCACGTGCCGACGAGGCCCACCTAGTGGCCCGCGATCGTCGTCGCAGGTCAGCGGCCTGACGGTGGTCCGCCCGGGGGTTGACAAACCCAATTCGCCCATGCTCACGCTGGTGAGAAGCGAACGATTTCCAAATCCTTTGTGGACGGTTGATCTTGGGCACGTCACCGCATTGGTGGGGTGCCAACACGCACCGGGTTCTTGGTCCGCGAAGGCGCCCGGCTAGTCTTCGCGGTGAAGAGGCCGTGAGATGGAAGGACTCCGACGTGAGGCTGCAGAATCGTCGCGTGTTCGGCGCAGGTGTGCTGGCGCTCGGCGCCGCGCTCTTGCTCGCCGGCTGCGGTGCAGGTCAGATCACCCAGACCGACTCGCAGCAGCCCGCGGTCAACGGGACGTACGCGCAGGCGAAGGAGCTGGTGCTGCGGAACGCCGCGCTCCAGTTCCCGACCGAGGGGCAGGCGTACCCGGCCGGTGCCGCCGCGCCGCTGACGCTGACCATCGTGAACCAGGGCAAGCTGGACGACGAGCTCGTCTCGGTCTCCTCCGAAGCCGCCACCGGTGACGCCAAGATCACCGGCTCCAAGGTCGTCGCCGCGAGCCACGCGCTCGTGATCGGCCCGTCCGACGCGGTCGAGTCGACCAAGGAGGTCGCGCCGACGAGCGCCCCGTCCTCCGCGCCGCCGTCGTCCTCGGGCGCGCCGTCCTCGTCGGGGGCGCCCTCGTCTTCCGGGGCCCCGTCGAGCTCCGCCGGGACGGTCACGCCGTCCGTGGGCCCGGAGCAGACCAACGCGCCGGACCAGGTGGGCAAGGCCACCATCGTCCTGCAGGGGCTGAAGCAGCCGGTGTGGGCGGGCCAGACCATCAAGGTCACCTTCGTCTTCAAGAACTCCGGCTCCATCACCGTGGACCTGCCGGTCGCGGCGCCGTCGCACCCGGGCAGCCGGGCGCCCGCGCCGGAGAAGGAAGCCAAGGGCGGCGGGCACTAGATCTCTCGCAAGTACATGAAGGCCCCCTTCACAGCGCTAGACGCAATGAAGGGGGCCTTCATGTACTTGTCGCTCCCCGGGTTTGTCGGTGGTGGCCGCTAGCCTCGCGGGGTGGTCAAGAAAGGCAGCACCTACCGCTGCGGTGAGTGCGGGTACGAGGCGCCGAAGTGGGTCGGGCGCTGCCCCGAATGTCAGGCGTGGGGAACGCTCGAAGAACGCGGTGACGCCCGCCCCGCGATAGCCAGGGTCGCGGCCGGCGCGCCCAGTGCCCCCGCGCGTCCGATCGGCGAGGTCGACGTCGAGACGGCGCGCGCGAAGCCCACCGGGGTCTCCGAGCTGGACCGTGTGCTCGGCGGCGGGTTCGTGCCGGGCGCGGTCATCCTGCTCGCCGGGGAGCCCGGTGTCGGCAAGTCGACCCTCCTCCTGGAGGTCGCCTACCAGTGGGCGGCCACCGCGGGCCGCGCGCTGTACGTCACGGGCGAGGAGTCGGCCGGGCAGGTGCGCCTGCGTGCCGAGCGCACCGGCAACGTCCACGACGAGATGTTCCTCGCGGCCGAGAGCGATCTCTCCGCGATCCTCGGCCACGTCGACGCGGTGAAGCCGGGGGTGCTGATCGTCGACTCGGTCCAGACCATGGCCTCCCCGCAGGTGGAGGGCGCGCCGGGCGGGGTCACCCAGGTCCGCGCGGTCACCTCCGGGCTGGTCGCGCTGGCCAAGGAGCGTGGGTTGCCCATCGTGCTGGTCGGCCATGTCACGAAGGACGGGTCGGTCGCCGGGCCGCGCGTGCTGGAGCATCTGGTCGACGTGGTCCTGCAGTTCGAGGGCGACAAGCATTCGACGCTGCGGATGCTGCGCGGCATCAAGAACCGCTTCGGCGCCGCCGACGAGATCGGCTGCTTCGAACTGGTCGAGGAGGGCATCGTCGGCGTGCCCGACCCGTCGGGGCTGTTCCTGAGCCACACCGCGGAGCCGGTCGCGGGCACCGCGGTCACGGTGACCATGGAGGGCAAGCGGCCGCTGCTGGGCGAGGTGCAGGCGCTGGTGTCGGCGACCCAGTCACCGCAGCCGCGGCGCGCGGTGAGCGGCCTCGATTCGGCACGTGTCGCGATGGTGCTGGCCGTGGTGGAGAAGCGGGCCGGCATCAAGGTCGGCGACAAGGACGTCTACGTCGCGACGGTCGGCGGCATGAAGATCACCGAGCCCGGCATCGATCTCGCCGTGGTGCTGGCGCTGATGTCGTCGGCGCGGGACACCCCGCTCTCGCCCAAACTCGTCGCGATGGGCGAGGTCGGGCTCTCGGGTGAGGTCCGGCGGGTGCCGAGCGTCGGACGGCGGCTCGCGGAGGCCGCCCGGCTCGGTTTCACGTACGCGCTGGTCCCGCCGGATTCCGGCAAGATCCCGCCGGGCATCCGGGTGTTGGAGGTCGGTGACGTCGCGAGCGCGCTCAACGCCGCGAAACACGCTCGTTAGGGGCACGAGTGGACAGATCGCCGTCGCCTCCGCGGCGGATCAAGCGCGTGCCGACGCGGATGGGCGGCGACGGACGCCACAAAGCGGCCGCTCGTACGGCGCAAACGCTCCCAAGTGATATGCCGTGGAGCAGCTGAATTCAAGAGGTGTGCCGAGATGAAGGTGTTTTCCGAAGATCAAATGCATGGCCGAAGCGACCCTGGCCGAGAGGTGACGGAGTCTCTGCTGAGGCTTGTCGACGTCGCGAAGACGGGTGAACTTCTGGATGGCGTGCACAGTTACGCCGACACGATGTTCAACGTCTCGCAGCTCGCCAGGATCAGCGCTGAATCGACGGGCATGCTGGCGCGACATCCGGAACTGCGCTCCGACGTGAACAGAATTCGCGAGTTCTTCTACTCGGTGGAGCGGCGAAGGGGTTACGTTTGGATTTCCGGGGACTGACGACAAATGGTGGTCAAGGTGGCTTCGTTCGGTGAAGCAAGGGATGCGGTGGTTTCCCGTGTCGAAAACGTGCCGTTCACGGTGGCGTGGGTGCCCTGCAAGATTGCCGGATCCGGCCTCTGGTTATGCATTGAAGACCGAAAAAAGGGCTTCGCCGGCGGCTATGTCGAATTGAGGATAGATCCCATGTCGGCGGAAATCGTCGGCCTTTCGGTGCTCAGAAATCCAGTTGCCTCGACCCATGAGTCGGCGAGTGATACCGACGACCTGCCGGTTGTTTCGATCGGAGACCTTCCGAAAATTGCCTTCGGCCCCAAGGTGGATGTGTCGATGTGGGAGCCAGGGCCACGTCGAATTCCACGGCGGGCGGTCGTGCAAGAAGCCCGAAATCTCGAATCCTGGCGACTGCGAAACGGAATCTACATTTCGTTCTCCGAAACGAAGCCGAAGAAGAAGATCCCCTGTGGTCCCGTCGAATTCGTGGTGGACGAGGGATGTGACCTGGTCGGGATCGTGGTTATGGCAGGTGATGGTCACCGCGGCCGCCTTGATGACCGGCCTGGCCGGTGTAACCGCCGTGCCGGGGATGAACAAGTGGAAGGCGCTTAGCTGGGCTCGGGGCCGTCGTCGTCGGTGATCACCACCGAGATCGTCGTGTCGAACAGGGTCAGCCCCGGCCAGCCCTCCCGTATGTCGTTCGACCGGACGGCGCGGCTCCCGACGACGGCCGCCGTCGCCCGGTCGACGATGAACGTGCGTGTCCGGTCGGGCATCGTGACCGAGAACGACAGCGCGGGCCGTCCGTCAGGAGTCGTCACGGTCTCCAGGGCGATGCCGGGCATTCTCGCGAGCGCTTTGCACAGGGCCACCCGCTGCGCGCCGAAGCCCTGGGACGAGCGGAGCACGTTGAAGGCCATCTCGAACATCTCGGGCGCCGAGTTCGGCTGTTCCGCGGGACGGCCGTCCGGCCAGATGCCGTCGTGGCGGAGCCGGTCGGCCATCTTCCCGGGGTCGATGGGCAGTTCCTTGAGGAAGTCCGTGGCGGGGTGTGTCCAGCCGCTCTCCGAGGGCAGCCGGTCCTGGGGTGGGAGGGCCGGAGGTGGCGGTGGCGACGTCGTGGTGGTGGTCGGCGGCGGCCCGTCGTTCACGCTGACCGAGGACGACGGGCCCGGCAATGCTTCCCCGTTTCTCTTCGCCGTCTGGTAGTCGCCCTTGATCCAGCGGATCTCGCCGGTGCCGGTGAACCGGCTCTTGACCGGCTTCCAGCCCGGCGCCGGCAGCCAGCGTTCGAGGATCTCGTGGGTCTGGTAGACCAGCCCGGACTTGGTGACGCGTGTGGTCCAGGTGGATTCCGTGACGAGCCGGTACTGATCGTCGCGGAGCGGGAAGTCGTCGCCGTGGAGGGATTCGAGCGCGTCTTCGTTCGGCCCGACGACCGAATGGTCCGCCGGTGCCGGGCCGTCGCCGCCGGTGAAGGCGTTCGTCGCCACGATCCCCCCGCCGGACACCAATGCGGCGGCGGCCGCGGCGGCGATCCATCGCCACGCGCCGGACCGTTTCCTCGCCGGGGGCGCGAGTGTCGGGAGCAGTTCGTCCTCGACCTCGCCGGCGGCGCGCAGGAGCGCCGCCCTCGCACGGGACAGTTCGTCCCGCCGGGTTTCCGGTTCGGCGTGGAGGCAGGCCAGCGCCTCGTCGAGTTCCGCCTCCGACCACACCTTCCTGACACTATCGCCGTGCACTTTCGCCCTCCTCCTGTTCGCTCGATCCGTCCTTTGTGGACTCCGGTGCGTTGGCGCGCAGCCATCTCCGGATCCGGTGCAGCCGTGATCTCACCGTCCCGGCGGGAATCCCCAGCGCCTCGGCGACCTCGCCGGGATCCAGGCCCGCCCACGAGACCAGCAGCAGGGTGTCGCGGTCCGCGACGCTCAGCTCGGCCAAGGCGCCCGCCAGCTGGGCCGCGCGGGACTGGGCATCGACCCGCTCGGCGACCCGGCTGTCGTGCCCGGCCGAGACCGTCCGGTCGACGGCCGCGAGCCGGGCCGTCGCGTTGAGGGCCCGCATCTCGGTGCGGACATGATGACGCAGCAGGTTCGTCGCGATGCCGTAGAGCCACGCTCGCGCTGTCCCGGCCTCCGGGCGGTACGTCTCGCGCCTCCGGAGCGCCACGAGGAACGTTTCGGCGACGAGGTCGTGCGCGGTCTCCGTGCCGACGCGGCGCGCGAGATAGCGCTGCAGCGGTGCCGCGTGGGCGTCGAAGAGCATGCCGAAGACGGGTGCGGGATCGGGGCCGCCCAGATCCGGCCTGTCCGGTCCACGCGAGCCGGCCTGCTCGTGATCGTCTTTCATCACCTGCACGATCGCTCTTGCCCGATGCCCCTCCCAGCGTTCATCCGATCCTACTTTCGTCGTGGGCCGAACGGGGAAAGCGCAGGTGAAGCCGCAGACAAAAGCCGCGCGACCGGAGATCATGTTCACTATTCACCATTCAAAAGTGAAACTGGGGAAGGATTACCATGCGTCGACTCAGGATCGTGGTCGTCGCCGCACTCGCGGCGTCCGCGCTGATCACCGCTCCGGCGGTGGCCGTCGCTCAAGGTGAAACAGTCGTCGATGTGGAGTCGATGGCGCCGCCCGCCAAGGTCGAAGGGGTCAGGGCGGCCGCCGAACTCAACATCCAGTACCAGATCCAGGAGACCGGGTACTGGTGCGGCCCGGCCGCCACCCGGATCGCCATTTCGGCCAAGAACGGCAATCCGCCGAGCCAGCAGCAGCTCGCGAACGAACTGCCGACCACCACCAACGGCACCGACTGGATCGGGCAGGTCACCCGCGTCCTCAACAACCACGTCGCCGGTGGCTGGTACGAGACCAAGGAGATGCCGAACGACCCGCCGACGCAGGCGCAGCGCGACCTGCTGTGGCGCGACATCGTGCTGGACATCGACAAGGGCTACGCGATCGTCGCGAACATCGTCGCCCCGGCGAACAACCACCCGCCGGGCTACCCGAACTACACGATCTACCACTACTTCACGATCATCGGCTACAACAGCGACAACATGACGGTGAAGATCGCCGACCCGGCCAACTTCGGCGGCAACCAGATCTACTGGCTCACCTTCAACCAGCTCGCCACCCTGATCCCGCCGAAGGGCTACTCGGCCTGACCCACGCCGCGTTTCGTCCTCTGGATGCGTCCGGAGGACGAAACGCGTGGGTTGTACGAATCTTGTACGGGAGGGCCCGAAGCTGGGGCACATGCGCATCAAGACGCTCGGTCTGCTGGCCGCCTCTCTGCTGGCCCTGGTCGCCACGCCGGCCATGGCCGCCGACGGCAACCCGCTCGAGAAGACCAACGGCTTCTACGTTGACCCGAACTCCAACCCCGCGGTCTGGGTCAGGGACCACCCGGGCAGCACCGCCGACAAGATCAAGGCCGCCATCTCCACGAAGGCGGGCGCGCGCTGGTTCGGCAACTGGAGCGGCGACGTCAAGAAGGCCGTCGACGGCTACACCTACGCCGCCGACGTCGCGGACAAGCTGCCGATCCTGGTCGCCTACAACATCCCCGGCCGCGACTGCGGCGGTCACTCCGGTGGCGGCGCGGGCAGCCCGGAGGCCTACCGCACCTGGATCTCGAACTTCGCCGACGGCATCGGCGGCAAGCCCGCGGTCGTCGTCATCGAGCCGGACGCGCTCGCGCAGGTCGACTGCCTGCCCACCGGTGAGCGCCAGACCCGCCTCGACCTCCTCAAGTACGCCGCGGAGCAGTTCGCCGCGAAGGCCCCGAACACCTGGGCCTACATGGACGGCGGCAACTCGACCTGGATCCCGGCCGCGACCATGGCCGACCGGCTCAACGCCGTCGGGGTGAAGTCGATCCGCGGTCTCGCGATCAACGTGTCGAACTACAAGACCACCACCGACTCGGCGAACTACGGCAAGGCCGTCAGCGCCGCGCTGTCGAGCAAGTACGGCTACACCAAGCCGTTCGTGATCGACACGAGCCGCAACGGCAACGGCCCGCTGGGCTCCGAATGGTGCAACCCGGCCGGGCGCAAGCTCGGGGCGACCTCGCAGACCGGCGGCGGCGCCGAGATGCTGCTCTGGGTCAAGGTGCCCGGCGACTCCGACGGCAAGTGCGGGATCGCGCCGAACGTCGAAGCCGGTCAGTTCAGCCCCGATCTCGCCCTGCGCCTGATCGGCGGCACCTGACCGCCCCGAAAGCCCGTCGCGCCGGCTGCTCGTCTGTGACCCTCGTTCTCCCGAGAAGGCGAAGGCCACGACCCCTTGGACAGCAGCCGGCGCGACGCCTCCATTTCCGCGCTCCGGGTAGTACGGTGACCTGGGTCACATAACCGGAGCGAGGAGGACGGCGTCGTGGAGTTCCAGCTGGGGATCGGTACCAGGAAGGGCTTGTTCCTCGCCCGCAGCGAGGATCGCGAGAACTGGGAACTCTCCGAGCCGAAGTTCCCGATGGAGGCCGTGCGCGCGGTCGCGCTGACCCCCGGCAAGATCTACGCGGCCGCGGTCAACGAGCACTTCGGACCGACCATCGCGACGTCGGAGGACTTCGGCGAGACCTGGTCCGAGCCCGATCACGCCCCGGTCGCCTTCCCCGCCGACACGGATATCGCACTCGAAGGCATCTGGCAGCTCGTGCTCGCCGGTGGCGTCGTCTACGCCGGTGTCGAGCCGTCCGCGCTGTTCCGGTCCGAGGACGGCGGCGAGACCTTCGAACTCGTACGCGGGCTGTGGAATCACGAGCACCGTCCACACTGGACTCCCGGGGGCGGTGGCCAGATGATCCACACGATCCTGCCGCATCCCACCGACTCCCAGCGGATCACCGTCGCCATGTCGACGGGCGGCGTCTACCGGACCGAGGACGGCGGCAAGAGCTGGACGGCGTCGAATCGCGGGATCAGCGCGGGATTCCTGCCCGACGAGGAACCCGAATTCGGGCAGTGCGTGCACAAGGTCGCGATGCATCCGGCCCGGCCCGAACGGTTCTACCTGCAGAACCACGGCGGTGTCTACCGCAGCGACGACGACGCGAAGACCTGGAAGTCGATCGCCGGCGGGCTGCCGAACGACTTCGGGTTCGCCATGGTCGTCCATCCGACCGAGCCGGACACCGTCTACAACTTCCCGTTGGTGGCCGACGTGCTCCGGTTCCCGCCGGAGGGCCGCTGCCGCGTCTACCGCAGCGAGGACGCGGGCGAGACCTGGACGGCGCTCGGAAACGGCTTGCCGGACGAGGATTTCTACGCCGGTGTGCTCCGGGACGGCATGTGCGCCGACGCGCGGGACGGCATCTATTTCGGCACGCGATCCGGTGAGGTGTGGGCCGGTCCCGGCGGGGGCGAAACCTGGCATCAGGTGGCCGCGCATCTGCCGGACGTGCTGTGCGTCCGGGCCCAGGTGGTCTAGATGGTCCGGGTCCTGCTGCCCGCGATGCTGCGGCCGCTCGCGGGCGGGGCGGGGACGCTCGACGTCGACGCTCCGACGCTCGACGCGGTCCTGGACTCGCTCGGCGCCGGTTTCCCCGCGCTGGAACGGCGTCTGCGCGACGAGACGGGTGCGCTGCGGCGGTACGTGAACTTCTATGTGGACGGTGAGGAGTGCCGCCGTCTGGACGGTGCGAAGACCTCGCTCGCGGAGGCGGAGGAAGTCCAGATCATTCCGTCGGTCGCCGGGGGCTGAAGGGAGCTTTCCCCGCATCGCATGCGGGGAAAGCGTCCTTCGGCTCCTACTGGGAAAGCAGGTTCGCGCACCGGATCAGCCCGATGTGCGAGTACGCCTGCGGGTGGTTGCCCAGCGAGCGCTCCGCGATCGGGTCGAACTGCTCGGGCAGCAGGCCGGTCGGGCCCGCGGCGTCGACGATCTGCGTGAACAGTTCCTCCGCCTCGGTGCGCCGCCCGGTGAGCAGGTACGCCTCGATGAGCCAGGCCGCGCAGATGTGGAAACCACCCTCGCCGCCGGGCAGGCCGTCGTCGCGGCGGTACCGGTACACGGTGGAGCCACTGCGCAGTTCCGCCTCGATCGCGGTCACCGTGGACTGGAAGCGCGGGTCGGCCGGATCGATCAGCCCGGTCAGCCCGACGAACAGCGATGCGGCGTCGAGGTCCGTTCCGTCGTAGGCGGTGGTGAAGGCCTGGACCTCTTCGTTCCAGCCCTTCTCCAGCACGTCCGCGGCGATCTCGTCACGCAGGGAAGGCCACGCGCCCGGCACCTCACGGCCGTAGACCTCACCCAGTTTGATCGCCCGGTCGATGGTCACCCAGCACATCACGCGCGAGTACACCCGGTGGCGCGGCACGTGCCGCTCCTCCCAAATGCCGTGGTCCGGCTCGTTCCAGCGCCGCGTGACGGCCTCGGCCATCGCGCGCACCATCTGCCAGTCCTCGTCGCGCAGTTCGCCGCGCGCCTCCGCGAGCGTCTGCACGAGTTCGACGACCGGGCCGAACACGTCCAGCTGCACCTGGTGGTTCGCCAGGTTGCCGACGCGCACCGGCCGCGAACCGGCGTATCCCGGCAGCGATTCGATGACCGCTTCGGCGCCGATCACGCTGCCCGCCAAGGTGTACAGCGGGTGCAGCCGTTCCGGACCGGCCAAAGTGGACAGAACGCCGTGCAGCCACCGCAGGTAGCCTTCGGCCTCTTCGGTCGAGCCGAGGTGAACCAGTTCGCGCACGGTCATGGCCGCGTCGCGGATCCAGCAGTAGCGGTAGTCCCAGTTGCGGACGCCGCCGATCTCCTCCGGCAGCGAGGACGTCGCCGCCGCGAGCACGCCACCGGTGTCGGTGTTCACCAGGCCGCGCAGGGTGAGCGCCGAGCGGCCGACGAGATCGGTCTGGACGCTGGGCAGCTTGAGCGTCCGCGCCCAGGTGCTCCAGTAGTCGCCCGCGCGGGCCCGTCGCTCCACTTCGGACAGTTCGTGCTCGCCGAGATCCGAGGTGCCACAACGGAGTTCGAGCACCACCGGGTTCTCCGGCGAGGGGGTGACGAGCGCGGTCGCGGTGTCGTTCATGCCGTCGGAGGTGATCTCCCACGTCACTCCCGGCGAGCGCAGCGCGAACGGTTCCGAGGTGCCCTGCACCAGGATCCCGTCGCCCTCGGCGACCAGCTTCACCGGCACACCGCCGAATTCGGGCCGCGGCGCGAACACGATCTCCGCCGCCGTCTCGCCCGAGATCACCCGGACGAGATCCGTGCGGTGCGCGGGGCTCTCCGGCTCGAGGTAGTCGGTGACGAGCAGCCGGGACCAGCGGGTCTCGACGGTCATCGTGTTCGGCAGGTAACGCTGCCCGAGCGGCAGGCCGTTGCGGTGCGGCTTGATCGAGAAGTGGCCCGCGCCGGCGCCGCCGAGCAGGTCCGCGAAGATCGCGGGCGCGTCGGGGCCGGGGTGGCACAGCCAGGTCAGCCGGGCGTCCGGCGTGACCAGCGCGACCGAACGTTCGTTGGCCAGCAGCGAAAGCCGCTCGATCGGCGGAGCCTGCTCGCCGTAGAGCCAGTTGCGCCGCTCTTCGAGCAGGAAGGCGAGCACCATCGCGACGTCGACGGTGTCCGGAACCCGGTACTGGGCGAGGCTTTCGCCGTCGCCGACCTTCACGCCGAGGTCCGGGCCGGAGATCCGGGCGAACGCCTTCTCGTCGGTGACGTCGTCGCCGAGGAAGACCGCCGCCGTCGCGCCGACCTGGTGGCGCAGGGTGTCCAGCGCGCGGCCCTTGTCCGTCTGGACGACCGCGAGCTCGACGACCTCCTTGCCGTCGGTCGTGGACACGCCCTCCCACTTCGAAGGTCCATTGTGGACATCGCGAAGGACCCGGCGGCCCGCCTCGTGCTCGGCGCGGCGGACGTGCACCGCGATGCTGGCGGGCTTGACTTCGAGCGAGACGCCCGGCACGTCGAGCACCAGGTTCTCCAGCTCGGCCTCCAGCCGTCTGTGGAGTTCGCGGGCCTTGTCGTCGAGCGCGTGGATGAAGCCGATGTCGAACTCGGACCCGTGGCTGCCGACCAGGTTCACCTCGGCCGGAAGGCGGGAAAGAGTGGCGAGATCACGCAGCGCGCGGCCGGAGATGACCGCGGTGGTCGTCTCGTGCAGGCCGGCCAGCGACCTGAGCGCGCCCACCGATTCGGGCAGGGGACGGGCTTCGTCCGGGTTGGCCGTGATCGGAGCCAGCGTGCCGTCGTAGTCGCAGGCGACCAGCAGCCGCGGGGTGCGCGCGACCTGAACGATCGCACGCCGCAGCTCGGCGGGCAGTGCCTCGGCGGTCAACGATTTCTCCTCGGGAAACTATGCGGGGTAGGGGGATCAGTCGGCCGGTTCGGCACCGAGCGCTTGGAGGAACGAGCGCGCCCAGCGGTCGACGTCATGCGTGAGGACCTGTCGACGCATGGCGCGCATACGGCGGCGTCCCTCTGCGGGGTCGAGCGTAATGGCAGTCTCCAAGGCGTTCTTCACCCCGTCCAGGTCATGCGGGTTGACCAGGAGCGCGCTGGTCAGCTCCGCCGCGGCGCCGGCGAACTCCGAAAGCACGAGCGAACCGCCCAGGTCGTGGCGGCAGGCGACGTACTCCTTGCAGACGAGGTTCATCCCGTCACGCAGGGGAGTGACCACCATGACGTCGGCCGCGGAGAAGAACGCGGCCAGTTCCGTCCGGTTCACGGACTGATGCAGATAATGCACGACCGGGTGACCGACGCGCGCGAACTCCCCGTTGATCCGCCCGACCATCTGCTCGATGTCGCCGCGCATCCGCTGGTAGTGCTCGACGCGCTCGCGGCTCGGCGTGGCCAGCTGGACGAACGTGACGTCCTCCGGACGGACGCGGCCCTCGTGCAGCAACTCGTGCAGCGCCTGCAACCGCAGGTCGATGCCCTTGGTGTAGTCGAGCCGGTCGACGCCGAGCAGCACCTTCTTCGGATTGCCCAGGTCACGGCGCAGCTGGGCGGCGCGTTCGGCGACGCCCTTGGTCTTGGCGAGTTTGTCGAGGCCGATGGCGTCGATGGAGATCGGGAACGCGCCGACCCGCACCGTGCGGTCGCCGACCTGCATCAGGCCGGGCCGGGTGCGGATGCCGACCGCGCCGCGGCTGGATTCGAGACCGGCCAGCTGCCGCGCCAGCCAGAGGAAGTTCTGCGCGCCACCCGGCCGGTGGAAACCGACGAGGTCGGCCCCGACCAGGCCGCGGACGATCTCGGTCCGCCACGGCATCTGCATGAACAGCTCGACCGGGGGGAACGGGATGTGCAGGAAGAACCCGATCCGGAGATCCGGGCGCAGCTCGCGGAGCATCGCCGGGACCAGTTGCAGCTGGTAGTCCTGGATCCACACGGTCGCGCCCTCGGCGGCGACCTTCGCGCTCGCCTCGGCGAAGCGCCGGTTCACCCGGACGTAGGACTCCCACCAGCTCCGGTCGAACACCGGCCGCGCCACCACGTCGTGGTACAGCGGCCAGAGCGTCGCGTTGGAGAAGCCTTCGTAGTAGTCACGGACGTCGTCCGACGTCAAGGAGACCGGGTGCAGCACCAGGCCGTCGTCGTCGAACTCCTCGACGTCGACGTCGGGCACACCCGGCCACCCGACCCAGGCTCCCTTGCGTGACCGCAGGAACGGTTCGAGCGCGGACACCAGCCCGCCAGGGCTCGCCGTCCAGCGCCTGCTTCCGTCGGCGGTCCGTTCGAGGTCCACCGGGAGCCGGTTCGCCACCACCACGAAATCCGCGGAGGCCGTTCTGCTCGTCTCGGCAATCACTTCGTCCACCAGCCGCTCCCTCGAATCGCGGGTCGCTGCCCTAAGCGGAAACCCTATCGCGCGAGGAGGCCGCGGCCCGTCGCCGAGCGATCACTCCAAGCGTCGTTCGGCGGGTTCCAGCGGACCCGCCATCCGCGGCCCGGCGAATTTGCGTTCCAGCCTGCCGAGCCCCGTGCGCACCGGTTGCGCCAGGTATTCGCCGAGTACCACACCCGCTGCCAGGGCAAGCCCGATCGCGACCGCGGTCATCAGCGTCGAGATGTTCCCGCCGGGCTCGACGCCCAATTGGTATAGACCACGATAGGTGGAGAGGCCGGGGAGGAGGGGCGTGATGCCGGACACAGCCACCACGAGCGGCGTCACCTTGAGGCGCCTGGCGAGCACGCCGCCGCAGAAACCGACCAGTGTCGCGGCGACCGCGGAGGAGCTGACGGCCTGGAAGTCGGTCAGCATCAGCGCGCCGTACACCGCGCCGCCGATCGCCCCGGCCGCTCCCGCGACGATCATCGCGCGCAGGGTCGAATACGAGGCGAGCGCGAAGCAGGCCGACGCGCCGACGCTGCCGATGACGATGATCGGCAACTGCTGCGGGGTCGAGGAAACGACCTCGGGCAGCGGGGTCAGCGGCAGGCCGAGCAGTACCGCGATCTTCAGGGCGAGCACCACGCCCGCGATCAGCCCGGCGCTCATCAGCGCGGTCTCGGTCGTGCGCCCGGCCGCCGTGACGTAGTAGCCGGTGATGGCGTCCTGCACGGCGGAAACCGTGGAGAGCCCGGACAGCAGCACGGTGACGGCCGCCGCGACGACCAGCGTGGGTTTGTCCGTGGTGAGCAGGTTGCTGCTGACTATCGCCATCGCGGACAGTGTCGCGACCAGGCCGCCGATCACCTGCTGGAAGAAGAACGGCAGCGCGAAGCGGTTCAAGAACCGGCCGAGCCGGTCGATGACCGCGCTGATCACCAGCGCGACCAGCGCGACGTCGATGCTGCCGCCGAGGATCAGGGTGATGAACGCGGCCAGTCCGCCCCAGGCGGCCGTGGCCACCCAACGGGGGTACGGGTGCGGCGCGGTCGTGATCCGCTGCAGTTCCTGCTGGGCCTCTTCGGCGCCGATGTTGCCGCGCACGATCCGGCGGACCAGGGTCTCGGTCTGGGTGAGCCGCGTGTAGTCGAGGCTGCGGGAACGGACCACGCGCAACGCCGTCACCGGGGCCATGTCGGTGCCGCGGTGGCAGGTCACCGTGATCGACGTGAAGATCACGTCGACCTCGCAGTGCGGGAGGCCGAGCGCGGAGGTCAGCGCGATGATCGTCGCGGTGACGTCGGAGGCGCCGGCGCCGCTCGACATCTGGACCTCACCGATGCGCAGGACGAGATCCAGGACGAAGTTGACCGTGGTGTCGTCCGGCGGCTGCGGGCCCATCGCCTCGTCGACGTCGACGGCGGGCTGCTCGGCCGTCGGCGCTTCGAGGATCTGCCAGGCACGGCGGCGCAGCAGGTTCGGCCGGTGCGAGCGAGCCTGGGGGATCGATCGCTCTCCGTCACGCTGGCGCGGCGCTTCCAGCAGCCATTCGCCACGTTCGGGTGTTTCGTCCTGGTTCTTTTCGGCACCGCGTTGGCCGCGCTTGGCTCCCGTGGTGTGCTCGTTGATCTTCATGATCGATCCACCTCCTCACTCTGGTTCGAGGGACTTTCCCGAGGAGCATCGGGGGCGGTGCCTCGACCGTTGCAGGAAACCCGAAGTGGCGTCCACCACGTCGGAGGAAGATCATCGCGACCTTGCCGGTTTACGGCACACTGCATGCCATGGCGTCCTCTGTGAGCAGGCGTTCCGTACTTCGCGCGGCCAGCGTGACAGCCGCCGGAACCGCGGCGGCATTCACCCTTTCGGGTGCATCTAGCGGGGCGGAGACCCCGGTTTTCGCGCATGGGGTGGCCTCGGGAGACCCGATGCCCGATTCGGTCCTTCTCTGGACCAGAGTCACCCCTTCGCCCGAGGCGGTTCCGGGATCCGGAAAAGGGGCGGTGGTGGACGTCCGGTGGGAGGTTGCCGCCGACGCCGGCTTCGCGCGCGTCGTCGCTCGCGGTCACCTTCGGACCGGGCCGGAACGCGACCATACGGTGAAGGTGACGGCGGGCGGGCTGCGCGCGGCGACCGGGTATTGGTACCGGTTCACGTCTCAGGGGAAGGTCTCGCAGACCGGCCGGACCCGCACGGCGCCTTCGCGCGACGAGGACGTCGAGAGCCTGCGCTTCGGCGTGGTCTCGTGTGCGAACTGGGCTGTCGGTCACTTCGCCCCCTACGGCTATCTGTCCGGCCGCGACGATCTGGACGCCTTCATTCACCTGGGTGACTACCTCTACGAAGGGAATCCCAACCCTGCGGGTGATCTTCGGCCTTCGGTACCGCCCAACGAGTTGATCACCCTGGCGGATTACCGGCAACGTCACGCGATGTACAAGACCGACGAGCACCTGCGGCGGCTGCACGCCCGCCACCCGATGATCGCGACCTGGGACGACCACGAGGCCGCCGACAACGCCTGGTCCGGCGGATCGCCGTCACACGACCCGGCGACCGAGGGTGACTGGGCGGACCGGATGCGGGCCGCGCACCGGGCGTACTTCGAATGGATGCCGGTGCGGCATCGCGGTGACCGGCTGTACCGGCGGCTCAAATTCGGCAAGCTGGCCGACCTGACCATGCTCGACCTGCGGACGTACCGGACCCGGCAGCCAGGCCCGGTCTCGACGGAGGACACCATCCTCGGTGCCGATCAGCGGCAGTGGTTCCTGGACGGCCTCGCGCGCGGGACCGCGTCCTGGAACCTGATCGGGAACTCGGTGATGGTCACGCCGATCAAGATCCCCGCGCTGCCCGCCCGCGAACGGCTCGCGCTCGACGACCTGCTCGACGGCCAGCCGACCACGGTCAACACCGACCAATGGGACGGCTACACCGCCGACCGCCGCCGGGTCCTCGACACCATCGCCGCGCAGGGCCGGGGCAACACGGTGTTCCTGACCGGCGACGTCCACTCGTCGTGGGCGAACGACGTGCCGCGGGACGGAGCGAGCGTCGCCGTCGAGTTCGTGTGCCCGTCGGTCACCTCGGACAACATCGACGAGCAACTCGGCGTCCCGCCGCGGACCGGCTCGCTGAAGGTCGAAGCCGCGATCCGCGCGCTGAACCCGCACGTGCGCTTCGTGGAACTCGACTCGCACGGCCCGGGCGTCCTCGAAGTGACGCCGGACGCCGTCCGGATGAACTGGTACTACGTCGCCGACCGCCGCGACCCGGCGACCGCCGTGACGTTCGCGCACGCCTTCCGGACGGTGGCCGGGGACCCGCGGGTGCGCCCTGCGGAGCGCTGAACGGGCGCCGATATACTTGCCTTGCCCAGGCTGTCCTGGGCAAGGCCGCAATAGCTCAGCTGGTAGAGCATCTGTCTTGTAAACAGAAGGTCAGGGGTTCGAGCCCCCTTTGCGGCTCAAGATCGACGTGCTGATGCCTCGCGTTTCGCGAGGCCTGTTCATGGCCCTATGGCCTCCGTTTCGTCTCCGTTTTCACCGGCGTGCCACTTTCAGCCTCGGGCGGTCAGTTCCAGCAGGCGGCCGGTGAGGTCGATGTGTTCTTCCACGCTGCTGGTCAGGTAGGTGAGGTCGACGAAGGTGTGGTCCGGCGCAAGTGCCGCGACGATCTTCGTCACCGACTCGGCGATGAGTTCCGGCTTCGTGTCCGGGGCGGCATTCACTCGCAGCGCCACGCCCAGTGTCCGCGGGTCGCGACCGGCTTGTTCGGCGTCGGCCCGGATCTTGGCCAGGGTGGAGGTGAGCATGTCGGCGGGGATGGTTTCGGGCACCGTCCAGACCGGCAGCCAGCCGTCCGCCCGCTCGGCGACCCGGCGCAGTGCCCTCTCACCGAACCCGGCCAGGTGCACGGGCGGCTTGCGTACCGGTTTCAGGTGGACGTGAGTCTCCGGAATCGTGTAGCCGATGCCGTTGTGTGCCACGGTGTCCTTGGTCCACCAGGTGTCGAGAAGGTCGAGTAGGTCGTCCAGCCGCTTGCCGCGTTCCGCCATCGGAACACCGACGGCCGCGTATTCGTCGGGTGACCAGCCGATGCCCAGGCCGGGGAGCAGCCGGCCGTTGCTGGCCACGTCGATGCTGGTCAGCAGCCGGGCGAAGTTGGCAGGCTGGTACTGCGTCGCGTTGATGGTGCTGGACCCGAGGATCGCGGTTTCGGTCACGGCGGCGGCGACGGCCAGTGCGGTGAACGGATCCTGGGCGGTCCAAAACTCCTCGGGCATGGTGTCGTAGCCCGGGTAGGCCACCTCCGGGTTTACCGGCGACAGCAACCGGTCGCCGACCCAGAGACTGGCCGCCCCGGCCTGCTCCGCCGTACGCGCGTACCGCGCGATCCCACCTGGTGTGGCCGCCGCCTTGCCGAACACCGGAAGGCTGAACCCAAGACGCATCGATACTCCCCTGAGGTATGGACGGGCCGTCTCGGCCTTGGTGCCACTAGTACTCGCATTTGGTTGCGCGTTCAAGTATCTCGGATGAAGGGACGCATGGATCGGCAGACCTTCACCGCGGTCATCAAGGCGCCGCCGTGACCGCCGCTTCCCGTGGCAGGGGCCGGATCCGGGTCAGCTGCACGAGGCTGAAGCCGAACAACAGGACGCCGAGCGGGACGTGGACCGCCGTCGCGTGCGCGATCCCGAGGAACACCTGCACCAGCGTGAGACCGAGGAACACGGCCGCGGGCAGGATCGGCTTGGCGGAGCCGCCGCCCGGCCGCCACACGAGGATCGCGACGAGCACGTGCAGCGTCGCGACGACGAACAGCGTGTAGGCCGTGGCGCTGTGCAGGGTGTGGCCACTCGGCACGGTCAGCAGGAGCCCGGCGGAGATCGGGGTGAGGAAGACGGCCAGGGTCTGCACGGCGATCGCGACGCGCAACGGGGTCGGCATGTGAACTCCTTCGTGTGGAGGTGTCACCACGTGGACGAGGGAGCCGCCGGAAACGTGACAGGGCGTTCGCGGGCCCTACGGCCGCGGTCGGCCAGTGCCGATCCGATGGCGCACGGATCGAGCGGCTGGGCGCCAGGCTTAGGGCGGCTGCCCGCCTTCGAACGTCAGCTCCCTCGATGGTGTCGGTCACGCCGGCTAGCGGCGGGGAAGGTCGCGGGCGTCTGGTCGTTGTAAAGCAAGTCTGACGTTCGCCGGCGCGCAGGTGATCCGCCGAGTTCGCGATGGTGGTCGCGAATCTTGACACTCGAACCACGATGGCGCGGAGTGGACTCACGAATTTGCTCGGCGACGAGACGGTTCAGTACCTCGTGAGACGCATGCGGATGAAGCATCCGGAGCATGGTCATGTGCAACTCTTCGAGAGCCGAGTTGCGAGCCATGAGATCGAGAAAGTCTTCACGAAGCCTTTCATGTTCACCGGCGCGGCGTCGTTGATGGGCCGTATCGCTTTGATGGGCGGCGATCTCCTCTTCGAGTTGCTCGACCTGTTCTTCGAGGCGGCGGCAGGTACGGGTTTTCATGTCCAGCAACACTTTGAGGACGTGGACCTCCTGGAGAAGAACATCGCTCTGCCGGTATGCCGCTTCGGTGCCCTTTGGTACGGGTACCAGGGGTTCTTCATCGTCGCGGTTGCGCAAAAGAGTTCGCGGAGACGATATTCCGTCAGGGGAGAACGCCGAGATGAAACGTCGGATGGTCGCCACGGTGACCGAGGACTGCTTGGCCCAGAGAGGGCGGCGGATGGCGCCTTCATATTCGGCGGAGGGAGTGTCCTTAAGGGTCGCGTCGCAGTACAAACCTGCCGCGAACGCCACGAAGTCGGGCAACTTTTCGGGGACGACCCATACCCGCAGGGTGTCGGTGATGCGCTCCCACGAGGGGATACGTACCGCGGATTTACCGAGCCATTTGCTGATCAGGCTGCGCAGGTCTGTGATCGTCTTGCCATAGGCCCAATGGCCGTCCTGGTCGGCGTATGTGGCGACCAGCTGTTCATAGGTTCCGGTCAGGCTGCCGAAGTCGTCGCTGAGGACGACGATCAAGAACAAGATGAGGCGACGCTGTTCCGGTGTCAACTGATCGGCATGTGTGAAATCGTCAGTGGAGTCGAGGCCGCTCAAGACCGTTCTTCCGCGTCGGCTTGGCCGAGTGGGCACGATCGTGCGCATGGTGACGGGCACTACCGTCATCCCGGTCGTCATTCGATCCCCTCTCGATGCGCGACTTTTCGCGCACCTCGCCAGGCCACGGGCCGGCACTTGCTTCCCTGGTGACCGCCTTGAGCCACAGCGGCCCAGACTTGCGCGGAGAAGAACCCCCGTCACTCTCCGGATCACTTCCCGATGCGGTCACGTGATCGTCCGCAAGACTACTTATGTCAGTGCAAACACCCAAAAAAGTTCCCCCATTCGTGTCTTCTTCAACTGTCGCGCATGGCTTCATCGCACTCTGTGCGCATTGAAGCGCGCAGATGCGAAAATAGTCGAATTATTCTGCGCGGGCCCGCTCGTCCCAGTGGCGAGGCAAGGTGCCGGGCCTCGGGTGGCGTTTGCGCGAACGGGTGCCCGAGGCCCGGCTTCTCGGATACTCACCCGCGTCACAGGCCTGAACCGAGAAGGCGGCAGCGCTGCGGCGATTGGTGCTTGCCGGCATCGCGCCGTGGGTTATCTAAACGCTGATCGCCTCGAATGGCCAGGCGTGAGCAAGTGATGCTCGGCGACTGTGGCGCGGATAACGGAGCCGCCCAGCGTGTTGAGCTGCGCATTGTTTTCGGAGAGCCCTGACGGCGACTAAACGGCGAGTAGTCCAGCTCACACCCGGTGGTGGTGTTGAATACTTGCCGCGCTGGGGGCACAAAAGTTCCGGACAGACACGGACGCTCGACACGTCGCATTGGCTTGTGGACCCAGGCGGGCCTCGGCTTGAATCGTGTGTCAGCGAGTCGGGCCTCCGTCGGCGTCTGGCTTGGGGTGCGCGCCCCTGATGTCGACGAACCCGGATCGTGGAGCATCTTGAATTCTCACCCGCGTCTTAGGTAAACCGATATGAAAGGTTTTCTCATGCAGTTCCCCCTGTCTCCACAGCCACGTCGTTGCTGCCGGACCGGCAGTCGCAGTGGTGCGGTCCTGGCCATGGCGACCATGGGATTCACGGTTGTTCTCCTTCGGCATGGGCTGGACGCCGCGACCGCCGCCGCGCTCGCTGTCGGCGTTCTCGTCGGCGCCCTGCGGGCCGCTCGGGCGACCATCATGTCGCCACCACGGGCCGAGGGCGTCGTCAATCCCTCGTGAGCGGCGACCTCGACCCGGCTGCGGTCGCGCTGCGAAATCTCCATCGGGAGATGCGCACTCTGCCGGTCAACGACTACATGTCGCGAATCCAGGCTTCGCTTCCCGGTATGCCGAGCGGGGTCCTTGCTTCTGCTTGGAACCCGGATGCCGAGGAATTGCTCGATGTCACGGTCTATATCGGGATCGTTCGTGCCTGCTCTGGCTCGGATGAGCAGATTCTGCGTTTCGCTCGTCTCCATCGAATCGCCAAGGATGCTCGTGATGGGCTCGCCTCGTCGTCAGACGCCGGTGAGGCGAATACGGTATTTCACCTGCGTGAAACCGACCATGCTCCGGAGGTGTATCCCGACCGCAACTATTTACTTGAGCGAATCGATTCGCAGGCCGCTTTCGTCGACTACCTGGACAGCTTGATCCGTCGCAGTGGCCTGTCCTACCGCAAGATCGCCGAGGATACAAAGCGACGCGACTGGAAGAATGCAATCTCGAAAAGCTCATTGCACGAGGTCATCCGTCGCCGGCGCTTCATTGTCAACGAGAAACAGATCCAGAACCTGATCACGGTGGTGTTGAGTACTTTCGTTTCTCGTGCTGCCCTTGATGAACGCGTGGAGGAAACCATGGATACCTGGCGGCGCTTGCTGCGCGACGAGATGCCACTGATCCCTATCTCGGCCCCCGGTGCTCCCATCACGCTGGAGGAGGTTTTGAAGGTACTCAGGCGCGAGGAGCTCAACGCCATAAACCGTGGAGACATCTCTTTTCGTGGTCTGGCCGATGCCCAGCGGGCCCTGCGTCGTCACTTCAAGTCTTGGGTGTGATGGAGGTGGTGATGGTTCCCCCGTGGCCACTACTTGACATGCAGCCGCGCGGCTGCCTAATCTGCAAAGGCAGCCGTGCGGCTGCATATCAGGGAGAGCGGCATGGACGAGGTCTTCAAGGCACTGGCCGACGTGAGCAGGCGCCGGTTGCTCGACGACCTGAACGCCCGCAACGGGCAGAGCCTGCGCGAGCTGTGCGCGGGGCTGGACATGGCGCGGCAGTCGGTCAGCAAGCATCTGGCCGTGCTGGAAGCGGCGAATCTCGTGACGACGGTGTGGCGTGGCCGCGAGAAGTTGCACTACGTGAACGCGGAGCCGATCAACGCGATCGCCGAGCGCTGGATCGACCGGTACCACCAGGGCCGGGTCGACGCGCTCGCCGACCTCAAGAAGGCATTGGAGCAGGAACCCATGAGCACCGACGAATTCGTGTACACCAGCTACATCAGGACGACGCCGGAGCGGCTTTGGCAGGCGCTCACCGATCCGGTCTTCACCAAGCAGTACTGGGGTTGCGAGTTCACCTCGGACTGGAAGGCCGGGTCGACGATGGCCTGGGAGCAGCTCGGCGTGAAGCTGGAGGATCCCGAACAGGTCGTCATCGAGTCCGACCCGTACCGGCGGCTGTCCTACACCTGGCACACCTTCACGCCGGAGTTCGCCAAGTCGGTCGGGCTCGACGACGACGTGTCGGCGAAGCTCCAGGCCGAGTCGCGGTCGAAGGTGACGTTCGACCTCGAACCCGTCGGCGACACGGTGAAGCTGACCGTGGTTCACGACGGTTTCGACCGGGGCAGCACCGCGTTGGAGATGGTCAAGGGCGGCTGGCCGTCGATCCTGTCGAGCCTCAAGTCGCTGCTCGAGACCGGCGAACCGCTGCCCGAACCCGCGTAACCCGGTCGACCGCGCCCTCGCGATCGGGCACGATGCGCAGCGTGCCCCTGGAGATCGCCTGCGACGAGTCCGGGTCCGAGGGCGAGAAACTGATCGGCGGGCGGACCGGCGTGTTCGCGCACGCGGGGGTCCGGCTGAGCCTCGAAGAGGCCGCGGCCTGCCTGGCCGAACTGCGGCGGAGGATCCGCTCGCCGGCGGTCGAGTACAAGGCGAACCACCTTCTCCGCACGAAGCACCGGCGGGTGCTCGAATGGTTCCTCGGTCCGCTCGGCCCGGTCCACGGGCGTGCCCGCGTGTACCTCGTGGACAAGAAACGGCTGCTGGCGAACGAACTCCGGGCGCTCGCCGGCCCGGGGATCCGGCCGGACGAGGAACTGCTCGCCGCGTTCAACGACGTGCTGCGCACCAGGAACCGCCGGGAGCCGTCGGCGGGGTCGTTCTTCGCGATGGCCGGGGACACCGCGGAATTGCGGGCGAAGGTCGGCCGGGCGCGTGACGCCAAAGCCCTCGATCCGCTGGTGCCCGCGATCCTCCGCGCCATCGAGTACTGGAGCGCGGGAGGCGAGCCGGTCTTCCTCGTCCACGACGAACAACCGTCGCTGAAAGGAGACCGGCTCGCCCGGATCGAGGCGAGTCCGGGATTGGCCGGGGTGAAGTTCGTGGATTCACGGACCGATCCGCGGGTGCAGGCGGCCGATTTCCTCGTCGGCGTCGCCCGCCGGATCGCCGAGGACGAATTGACCGGGAACGGTGACGCGATATTGACCGGATTGCTCGCGCCGTATGTCGATCCGGAGTCCATCTGGGACTGATTCACTCCATGGCGCACCGAATCGCTCGGGTGGACGGTTGCCCGGCGCGGCGGCGGGCTGGAAACGTCGGAACGGATCCGACCCCGGCCCGGGAGGCAGTCGCCGATGCAGGCTTTCACCTTGCCCGAGTTCTACGTGCCGTATCCGGCCAGGATGAATCCGCACCTCGAAGCGGCGCGGGCGCACAGTATGGCCTGGGCCAGGGAAATGGGGATGCTCGATTCCCCGTCGCCGTCCGGTGACGTCGTCTGGACCGAGCAGGCGCTGGCGAAAATGGATTACGCGCTGCTCTGCGCGCACACCCATCCGGACTGTGACGGGCCGTCCCTCGATCTGGTCACGGACTGGTACGTGTGGGTGTTCTTCTTCGACGACGATTTCCTCGCGCAATTCAAGTACACCCGCGACACCGAGGGCGCGAAGGCCTATTTGGACCGCTTGGAACTGTTCATGACCGGTCCGGGGGAAAGGTCGCCCGAACCGCGGAATCCCGCCGAAGCCGGGCTCGAGAACCTTTGGGCGCGCACCATTCCCGCGATGTCCGAGGCTTGGCGGCGGCGGTTCGTCACCAGCACGCACAACCTGATGGTCGAATCGCTCTGGGAACTGGACAACATCGACCGCGGCCGTATCGCGAACCCCATCGAATACGTCCAGATGCGCCGTCGTGTCGGCGGGGCGCCTTGGTCGGCGAACCTCATCGAGTTCGCCGTCGGTGCCGAGGTGCCGGACAGGATCGCGGCGACCAGGCCGATGGAGGTGCTGCGCGACACGTTCGCCGACGCAGTCCATCTGCGCAACGATCTCTTTTCCTACCAACGCGAAGTGCGCGAAGAGGGCGAGCACTCCAACGCGGTGCTCGTCTTCGAGAAGTTCCTCGACTGCCCGACGCAGGAAGCCGCCGAACTGACCAACGACCTGCTGACCTCGCGATTGCAGCAGTTCGAGAACACCGCGCTCGTCGAGGTGCCCGCGTTGCTCGCCGAACGCGACGTCTCGCTGTCCGAGCAGATCGCGGTCGGCCTGTACGTCAAAGGCCTGCAGGACTGGCAGTCCGGCGGGCACGAATGGCACACCCGGTCGAGCCGGTACATGAACGAGGGCGCGGACTCCGGTGCCGACGGGCTGGGCCTCGGCCGCCGGGTGCGGCAGCAGGCGCCGCCGCCGTTCGCGAAGACCGGGCACCTGCCGTTGCCCGAATTCCGCATGCCGTACCCCGTGCGCACCAGCCCCCACCTCGCCGCGGCGCGCGAGTACGCACCCGGCTGGGCGCGCGGGATGGGGATGCTCGAGGGCGGGGTCTGGGACGAGCGCCGGTTTCGCGGCATCGACCTGGCGCATTGCGCCGCGATGATCGATCCGGACGCGGATCTCGACGGGCTGAAACTGTCGACCGACTGGCTCACCTGGGGCACGTACGGCGACGACTACTTCCCGCTGGTCTTCGGGGCGAAACGGGACGCGGTCGCCGCGAAACTGTGCAGCGACCGGCTTTCCCTGTTCATGCCACTCGAAGGTGAGCCGGTGCCCAAGCCATCGAACCCGATCGAGGTGGGCCTCGTGGACCTGTGGGGCCGCACCGCGGGACCGCTGTCCCCGCACGCGCGCGCGGGTTTCCGACTGGCGGTCGAGAGCATGACCGCCAGCTGGGCCTGGGAGGTCGGGAACCAGGCGCAGAACCGGGTGCCCGATCCGGTCGACTACGTGGAGATGCGGCGCCGGACGTTCGGCTCCGACCTCACCAAGAGTCTTGCGCTCCTCGAACTCGGTGACGTCGTGCCCGCCGAGCTCTTCGGGAACCGCGTGCTGTTCGAACTCGACACGGCGGCACAGGATTACGCGGCCTTCTCCAACGACCTGTTCTCGTACCAGAAGGAGATCGAATACGAGGGCGAGGTGCACAACCTCGTGTACGTCGCCGAGCGGTTCCTGGAGGTGGACCGGATCGAGGCCCGCGACATCGCCGCCCGGCTGATGAACGCGCGGATGACGCAGTTCGAGCAACTCGCCGACGAGGACCTGCCGCGGATGTGCGACGACCTCCGGCTCGGCGACGACGTCCGCGCGGCGGTCACCGGATACGCGGACCACCTGAAGGACTGGATGGCCGGAATCCTGGAATGGCACCGGAAATGCGTGCGGTACACGCCGGAGGAGCTGGCACGCGTCCACGCTCCCGAGCCGCCGTCGTTCTCGCTCGTGCCGAGCGGGATCGGTATGTCGGCTTGGCGGATCGGGAGCGGGGCGCGCTGACGGCCTAGAACGCGGTCAGCGTGATCCGTGCGGTCCGCGGGTCCCCGTCGTGCACCAGCGACTCGAAGTGCCCGACATCGTCGAAGGCGAAGCCGTACGCCTTCCCGTCGACCATCTGCTCGTGCACGATCCGCGAGTAGTGGTCGGTCACGGACTGCTTGTAGAACTGAGCCGCGTCGTACGTCGGCTGCGTGTGCAGCGAGCCGAGCGTCGAGCGGTGCAGCGCCGCGCACAGCGTCCGCGCGATCGGGCCGACGACCTGGTCGTTCGGGGCGTGCAGCCGTCCGTCGCAGTTGAAGACGTCGCGGGTGCTCGGTTTGCTGAACGACGCCACCGTGGCGCCCGAGCCGTCGGTGAAGCGCAGGACGTCGTCCCCGCCGGTCCGGCCGGTGAACTTCTTGCCGGGTTCGGCCTCGAACGGGACCACGGTGAGCGGTGTCGACTTGTAGGTGTTCCAGGCGCTCGTGACGTAACCGTCGAGGTAGTTGCCGCTGAACTTGCCGGTGTCGAGCCCCTTGCCCGGCGCGAGGACCCGCAGCCGGTTGTACACCAGGTTCGAGAACCCGGACTGGCCCTGGACGGCGTTGAAGATGTTCTCGCGGCCGCCGGGCTTCAAGCGGCCTGCCTCCTTGTTCGCGCCCGCCCCGTTGGTCAGCCCGACGGCGTGCGGCACGCTGAACATGTCGACCTGCGAGCTGTTGATGAACAGGCCGCCGTTGTCGTAGGTGAATTCGCTCCAGTCGAACAGGATGTCGCGGTTCGGGTCGCCGTCGGCCCACGGCGCGGGCTGCACCAGGCCGTCCGGGGTGAGGAAGAACTTGATCTTCTGCCCGAACGACATGTAGACCCGGCCCGAGAGCATGCGCGGGATCCGCAGCGTGGTCGAGCCGCCGTTGCCGGGGCCCGCGATCGAGACGTCCGGCGCGGGGCTCGGCGGGTTCGCGCCCGGCGGCCACGGGGAGAAGGTGCCGGCGGCGTTGACATAGCCGAGCTTCCCGGTGTTGAGGTTCGTGCCGAGCACGTAGAGGTGGACCGCGTCGGAGCGGTTCGAATCGTTCGTCACGGTCAGCGGCAGCGGATCGGGGCCCGCGGCGGCCGCGGTGGACGACGAAAGCGCCGAAACACCGGTGACCAGGGGGAGGGTGACCGCCAAAGCGGTCAAAACGCGCCGGACTTTCTTGCGGATGCGCACAGTTCACTCCTCGGCGGAATCCCGCCGCGGAGCGTGGACGCGCCGCGGCGGTGCTTGCGGATGTCGGCCGGGGGCGCGTTCCCGGCCTTGGCGTGACCTTGGCGAGGGGTCTCAGCACGGGAAGTTACGTCGCGGGATGCCGACATGTCCAGACCATTGGTGGGAATCTGTCCGGTTTTCCGCCGGGACGGACAATTCGTCGCGGGCCCTTCGTCGATTGAGGTGGCCGGATTCGTCGACTAGCGTTGTCCGGGTTCCGTCCTGGACCCCGGCGGCAGGGTTTTCTCATCCGTGGGGAGCGGGACATGAGCGACGGATTTCCGATGCGAAGAACCGGCGGCGAGACGTGGATTTCCGCCGCGGGCTGGGACGGCCTCGCCAAGGCCGCGGCGGACGGCGAGCCGCATGGCATGGACGACCTCATGTCCGCCGTCGCGACGTGGGCACGGCAGTACACCGAGACCCGCCTCGGCGGCCATGAGCTGACCTACCTCGAACCGGCCGACGTCGCTCAGGAGATCTGTCTCGCGGTCCTGGTCGCCGTCCCCGGATACGGCGTACGCGGAGGTTCGTTCCTGTTCCTCCTGCGCGCCATCGCGGCGAACAAGGTGGCCGACGTCTTCCGGAAGGCGGCGCGGAGCAGGCAGGTGCTGACCGGCGAACTCCCCGAACGGCCGGCGGGGGCCGCCGACGAACCCGAGCAGCGCGCGCTGCGGACCGACCTCGGGGTCCGGCTCGGCAGGCTGATGAGGATGCTGCCCGTCTCCCACCGTGAGGTGCTGGGAATGCGGGTGATCGGCGAGCTGACGTCGAACGAGACCGCGGCGGCGCTCGGTACGACGTCGTCACGGGTGCGGGTGACCAAACATCGCGCGATCAGCAGGCTGCGGGCCTGCGCTCAGCGCCAGGACGCCTTGAGCTGAATTCGGATCAGCAGCCGGAACAACGGATTCTCCCGTTTGGCACGGGTTTCGAGAATGCGAACGCACATGGCCCCTCCAGAGCTCGCCGTCGAGCACGGTCGCCGAGGGCCGGGGCGAACGGTCTCGGCTTCCACCCTAGGCCCGGTCCGGGGAGCCGGAACCGGCTGAACGGACCATTGACCGCCATCCGGACCGGCCATTCGGCTCTTCGGGCTACTGCATTGGTGCCGACAAGTCGCCGAAAGCGCGGCAAAGAGCCGAAACCGTGCGAGAATGATCGTGGCGCGCGAGCGCTCTGTTCGCTCCGGCCCCCGGCGGTCTCGTCCGAATCCGGACACGCCCGGGAGGCATGCCATGACGTTCCAGCGGCATGATCGCGCCGTGCAGGTCTGGTCGAAGATGCGTTTCCTCGCTTCGGAAACCGATTCGGTGGTGACGGTGGAACACGCCTGTGTCGTCTGCGGGGAAATGCTCGAGGCGGCCGGCGCCGGGCTCACGCTCGCCACCGGGACGAGTTTGCCGGAGCCGGTCTTCGCCACCGATGCGCGCAGCCGTGAATTGGAAGAGCTGCAGTTCACCTTGGGTGAAGGACCGGCATTGGACGTTTCCCGCGGCGGTATGCTCGTCGTCGTAACCGATGTGACCAGTTCGGAGGCGACACTCCGATGGCCGATGTTCGCGCCCGAGGCGATCGACAACGGCGTGAAATCGATCATCGCGGTGCCGATTCAGGTCGGTGCCATCACTTTGGGTGCGGTGGACTGTTATCGCGAATTCGCCGGGCTCCCTTCGCGGGAGGGCCTGGCGAAGGCGCTCGTCTGCGCGGAGGCGGTCATAAACCTGGCCTTGGCCGATACCGGTGAACCGGTTCTCGGCGAATTGATCGATCGTGAATTCACCGAACACCGCGCCCGGGTGCATCAGGCCGCGGGCGTGGTGTCGGCCCAGCTCGAGATCGGGCTTCCGGACGCGCTCGCCCGCCTGCGCGCCTACGCCTACCTCAACGACCGCAAGCTCGACGAGGTCGCCGAGGACGTGGTGCGGCGCCGGGTCACGTTCCGGCCCGAGTCATGACGGATGCGTGCGATAAGGAGACAGCGGAAAGATGACCGACCTGGCGGCCGACCTGAGGGAAACCTTCGTGCAGCTGGCCGACACCCTGGTGGACGACTTCGATCTCGTCGAATTCCTCGACGTACTCGCGTTCAGATGTGTCGAACTGCTCGGCGTCTGCACCGCGGGCCTGTTGCTCACCGACCCCCGGGGCAGGCTCACCATGGTGGCCGCCTCCGACGAAAAGACCCGGTTGCTCGAACTGTTCCAGTCACAGAACTCCGAAGGGCCGTGCCTGGATTGCTACCGGGACGTCGAGCCGATGGTCTGCCCTGATCTCGTGCGTGCGCGCGGAAGATGGCCGAAGTTCGCGCGGGAGGCGGAAAACGCCGGATTCCGGTCCGTGTACGCGTTGCCGATGCGGTTGCGGGAAGAGGTGATCGGCGCGCTGAACCTGTTCGGCACCCGCCCCGCCGTGCTCGACGACGAGAAATTGCGGCTGGGGCAGGCACTCGCGGACGTCGCCACGATCGGCATCCTGCATCACCGGGCGCTGCAGCGGCAGGAGATCGTCACCGCGCAGCTGCAAACGGCGTTGAACAGCCGGGTGATCATCGAACAGGCGAAAGGCGTGCTGGCCGAACGGCTCCACGTTTCGGTGAGCGACGCGTTCGGCGTATTGCGCGCCTACGCGCGGAGCAACAATCGCAAGATCGTCGCGGTGGCGGCCGGGATCATCGACCGCACGGTGGAAATCCCGCGCTGAGCGATACCGGTTCGGCGCTTGTCCGCCCCTTGCCGATTCCTAGACTGGATGGGTGTTCTCCCTGGAGCAGCTGGTGAGTTTCGTCGCGGTGGCCGAGGAACTGCACTACGGCCGGGCGGCGGAGCGGCTCTCGATGACCCAGCCTCCGTTGAGCAGGCGGATCCAGCTGCTGGAGCGCGAATTGGGGGCCGAGCTTTTCGACCGGGCGCACCGCACGGTCCGGCTGACCCCCGCCGGACGGGTTTTCCTCGCCGAAGCAAGGAAGATCCTGCGTTCGTCACACGAAGCGACGTTGTACGTCCGCCGCGTGAAGAAGGGCGAGGTCGGCGTCGTGACGCTCGGGTTCACCGCCACGGCGGCGTATTCGTATCTCGACCGGGTCATCGCCGCGGCGAACGCCGAAGTGCCCGGCGTCGATCTCGTGCTCCGGGAGATGGGGACGGCGGCGCAGGTGGAGGAGTTGCTGGCGGGCGGGATCGACCTCGGCATGATCCGGCCGCCGGTCGCCGGCGCCGACATCGTGACCCTGCCGCTGTGGCGGGAACCGCTGCTGGCGGCGCTGCCGTCGGCGCATCCTTTGGCCCGGCGCAAGAAGAATCCCGACGTCCGCGATTTCGACGGCGAACCGTTCATCATGTATTCGCCGTCGGAAGGCCGGTACTTCCACGATCTGCTCGTGGCGGTGTTCCGCGCAGCGCGGGTGACGCCGGAGTACACGCAATACCCCTGTCAGGTGCATACGGTGCTCGCGCTGGTGAAGGCGGAACTCGGGATCGCGCTGGTGCCCGCGGCGGCGGGCACGCTGCGCTTCGAAGGTGTCGTTCTCCGTCAGGTGGACGGTGTCGAGGGCCGTCCGGTGGAACTCGACCTGATGTGGCGGCGGGGCAACGACAATCCGGCGCTCGGCGCGCTGCTCACCGCCATCGGCAATCCGGCGCGGCGCGGCCGTCAGTCCACTGTGGAGTGATCGGGCCAGGCGTCGCCCCATTCCGCGTCGCGGGCGTCGCGGTAGGCCGCGCCGTGTCGTTTGGTGACGATCTTTTCGGTGAGCCCGGATTCGGCGCACAGGGAGAGACTGACCATGCCCTTGCGTTTGGCCGGATGCCGCAGGACGCGGGCGTGGGCGCGGTCCGGCGCCGTTCGTGAGGCGACGACGTACGAGAACTTCTCGTCCTCGAAGCCGAGCGTCCCGGACTTGAGCTGGCGGTGCAGGCCGGTGCGCGGGAGGCGGGCGGAGAAATGGCACCAGTCCTTGCCGCGCGGGATCGGGCAGGCGCCCTCGTGCGGACAGGGTGCGACCAGGGAGAGCCCGAGTTCGACGAGCTGATCCCGCGCCGCGACGATCCGTTCGTAACCCGCGGGGGTGCCGGGTTCGATCAGCACCAGCATCGAGGTCTTCGCCGAAAGCCAGCGGACGGTGTCGGCCCGGCGTGCTTCGGGCAGCTCGCCAAGGACATAGGAGAGGGTCACCAGATCGGCCTCGGGAGCGGGCGCCGCCGGGTCGATCAGGCCGCGCCGCCAGGTCGACCCCCGGACGGCCTTGTCCCCGGCGTGCTCCGCGAGCCGCCGCCCCAGCGCGATCGCGCCGGGCACCTGCTCGACGACGGTGCTCTCCTCCAGCGACGGCCACACGTCGGCCGCCGCCCAGATCGCGGCACCGGTTCCGCCGCCGATGTCGATCTGTGTACGCGGAGCGAACCCGGGAGCGCGAAGGGCGGCTTCGGCGAGGACGGCGTGAACGGCCGCGTACGTGGCCGGCATCCGGTAGCCCGCGTACGCCGCGACGTCCGCTTCGGAGGAGAGGATGGGCGCGCTCGCGGGGGCGTTCTCGCGGTAGCGCGTGCTGAGCCGCTCGACGGACTGCGTCAGCCTGTTCTGCGGGTACTTGCCCAGCTCTTCGTCGAGGGCGGAGCGGAGGGGTTCGGGGAGTGCGGACACGATCGAAGATTCTCGCATGGGTGGTTGACCTGCGGTTTTCCGGCTGCTCGAATATCCGCGGAAAAAAGTTCGGGGACCGTGTCGAATCCCGGGGTGCCCGATCGACGCGTAGATGTGGCAGGGACGAGCCCTGCCGGGAACGGAGACTTCGATGCGGTTCATGGTGATTGTCAAGAGCGACGAGAAGAGCGACGTGGCCGGCGCGCAGCCGAGCGCCGAGGAGTTGCAGGAGATGGGGAAGTTCAACGAGGAGCTGGTGAAGGCCGGCGTCATGCTCGCGGGTGAAGGCCTGCTCCCCAGCGCCGAGGGTTTCCGCATCCAGTACTCCGGCACCACCGAGGCGCGCGTCGTCGACGGGCCGTTCGCCGAGAGCAAGGAACTCATCGCCGGTTTCTGGATCCTGCAGGTCAAGGACCGCGCCGAGGTCATCGAATGGATGAAGCGCGCGCCGTTCCGCGAGGGCGAGATCGAGATCCGCCGGATCGCGGAGATGGAGGACTTCGACAACGCGACCCCGGAGATCGTCGAGCACGAACAGAACCTGCGGAAGCAGGCCGAGGCGAACTAGTGGTTGCGGTCGTCGCGCCGACGATGTTGATTGGTCGGCGTGACGGCAACGACAGACTCCCGTTCGGCGATCGACGCGGTGTGGCGGATCGAATCGGCCCGCCTCATCGCCGGTCTCGCGCGGATGACGCGCGACATCGGCCTCGCGGAGGAGCTGGCGCAGGACGCGCTGGTCGCCGCGCTCGAACAGTGGCCTGAGTCGGGCGTCCCGAGGAATCCGGGCGCCTGGCTCATGACCACGGCGAAACGCCGGGCGGTCGACACCTTCCGGCGCAACGAGCGGTACGAGAAGAAGCTCGGCGAGATCGGCCGCGAGCAGGAGTACGAGGAGGAACCCGACTTCACCGCGGGCCTCGACGACCACATCGAGGACGATCTGCTGCGGCTGGTGTTCACCGCCTGCCATCCGGTGCTTTCGACCGAGGCCAGGGTGGCGCTGACGCTGAAGATGATCGGCGGGTTGCAGACGCACGAGATCGCGCGGGCGTTCCTGGCCAAGGAGACCGCCATCGCGCAGCGGATCGTGCGCGCGAAGAAGACGCTCGGCGACGCCAAGGTCCCGTTCGAGGTGCCCGAGGGCGCGGACCGGGTCGCGCGCCTTTCTTCGGTGCTGGAAGTCATCTACCTGATCTTCAATGAGGGGTACTCGGCGACGGCGGGCGAGGACTGGATGCGGCCCGCGCTGTGCGAGGAGGCGCTGCGGCTCGGGCGGATCCTCGCCGGGCTGATGCCGAAGGAACCCGAGGTGCACGGGCTCGTCGCACTGATGGAGATCCAGGCTTCGCGGTCCGCCGCCCGCGTCGGGCCGAACGGCGAACCCGTGTTGCTGATGGATCAGGACCGGACGAAGTGGAACCGGCTCCTGATCGGCCGCGGCCTCGCCGCGCTGGAACTCTCCGAGTCGCTCACGGGCGGCGCTTTCGGCGTCTACGCGGCGCAGGCCGCCATCGCCGCCTGCCACGCGCGGGCGCGGACGGGCGAGGAGACCGACTGGGCACGCATCGCCGTGCTGTACGAAGGGCTCGGGAAGCTGAACCCGTCGCCGGTGATCGAACTGAACCGCGCGGTGGCGCTGTCGATGGCCGTCGGGCCGGAGGCGGGGCTGGAGATCGTCGACAAGCTGACGTCGGAGCCCGCGCTCAAGTCGTACCACCTGCTGCCGAGCGTGCGCGGCGACTTCCTGTCGAAGCTCGGCCGCCTCGACGAGGCCCGCGCCGAGTTCGAGCGCGCGGCGGAGATGACCGGGAACGACCGGGAGCGCACCCTGCTCCTGAACCGCGCCGCCGAATGCACCCCTCGCGATTAGTCCTCTGAATGCGGTGGTTCGTAGCGCGAACCACCGCATTCAGAGGACGAAACGCGTCAGGCGCGGGCGGGGCGAAGCGCGGTAAGCGCACGGTGCTGCCCCAGCCGGACCGCCTGGACGGAACAGCCGAGCGCGAGCGCGGTGTCGTCGGCGGAAAGCCCGACGAGCGACCGCAGCACCATGATCTCGCGCTGCTGGCCCGGCAGCCCGGAAAGCGGGTTCGGCAGTTCGGCGGTGGTCCGGTGGAAGTCGTCGACCAGACCGTGCGTGACGTCGTAGGCGAACGCGAGCAGGGCGCGCGCCCCGGCCGCACCGGCGACGATCTCGCGGCAGCTGTCCTTGGCGATCGCGTCGGCGATGTCGTAGGTGCCCGACCGGCGGCCGATCCGCGCCCGGCAGTAACGCACGACCAGGACGCGGACGGCGTCGACGAGTTTCGAGGTCGTCTCCATCCGCCCGCCGGCCTCCTCCGGCCGTCGTGAACCGTGTCCTTCCATCGGCTCCCTCTCCCACCTTTCAGATGAGCACGGCCGCGGGGGAGGGAGGTACGGTCTTTTTGCCCACACGGGTGGGTCAGGCCTCGATGAAGACGATCCGCTCCGGCTCGACCGTGAGGCTCACGGTCTGCCGCTTCACGCTCACCAAGGTCTCGAATTCCGTCGCGTGCCCGTCCGGGACGGTGAACAGGCGGTCGTTGCGGGAATCGAGGAAGTCGGAGAAGCCGGTCAGCGAGACCCCGCCGCTTTCGTCGAGCGCGAGGTAGTCGACGAGCCGTCGGAACAGTTTCGGCAGGATCACCAGTTCGTCGGCGAGTTGCCGCCGCGACGCGAGCTTGAACCCGGAGTTCGTGACGTCCTGCGGCCACAGCCCGAGCCCGTTCTGGCGGGCTTTCACCGCGGCTTCGGCCAAGGCGTCACGGAGATCGGGATAAAGCAGTGAATAGAACGTCGGGTAGACGAGGCCGTCCGCGACCTGCCGGTAGTTCGCGGAGTTCTTCAGCGTTTTGACGTCGAGATGGACCTTGGAAAGGTCCGCCGACCGTCCCGGCCGTTGCCCGGGAAAGGCGAACGCCACGGCTCGTCCGTATTTGTCGGCGAATCGCGTCAGTATGTGACCCGGTACCTTGATCGGGGTCGACGAAGTGACCGTTCCGCGCTCGTCGCGTTCGACCGTTTTGAAGCCGAGGCACTTCAGCAGGTTCGCCGCGGCGGCGTCGGCGAATTCCGCGGGCTGGTGCCACATCCCGCCGGTTCCCCTGGCCTGGTAATGCGTTTCGAGCGCGTCGATCGCGTCGAGCCGCAACTGCATCCCGCCCCGCGAATTGAGCCGGACCTTCAGGCCCGCCTTCTTGGTCGCCTGCGGGTCCTCGGGATAGAACCGCACCGAATCGCCGTCCGGTGAGGCTCCGACAAGCTGGAACGTACCTTTGATCAGCGTCATGGGCATGGGGACAACGGTAGTTCCCATTCCGGTGAACGGATCCGGTGTTCATCCATCCAGCCCAATGGCCGGTTAAGATCGGATGACCATTGTGGACATTCTCGAATTCACGTTCACGACGGGATCATGAACCGCAGCACGGTCGCCTGGAGCAACGAGATCACCCCGACCACGGCGGTCAGCACCACCGACCACAGGAACGTCTGCCGCAGCAGCGCGCCTTCCTTGCCGGACTGGCCGATCGCGGTGGCGCCGATGGACAGGTTCTGCGGCGAGATCATCTTGCCCATCACGCCGCCGGAGGTGTTGGTGGCGCCGGCGAGGATCGGGTCGACGTGCAGTTGCTGCGCCGAAATCACCTGCATCGGCCCGAAGAGACTGTTCGTCGACGCGTCCGAGCCGGTGAGGAAGACACCCAGCCAGCCGATGTAGGCGGAGAACAACGGGAACAGCACCCCGGTGGTCGCGAGCGCGAGGCCGAGAGTCTGTGTCGCACCCGAGTAGTTCATGACGAACGCGATCGCGAGGATCATGAAGATCGTCGCCAGCGCCCACCGCATCTGGTGCAGTGTCCGACGATAGGTCGCCAGCAGCAGCCGCGGTTTCGCGCCCATCGCGAACCCCGCCACGATCGCCGCGATCAAGGCCACCGTTCCCGGCGAATAAAGGAAGTCGACGGTCAGCGTCGCCGCGTACGGCGTGTCCTTGGGCGTGATCGGCGCGTGCTGGACGACCTCCTTGTGCAGCCCCGGCCACGCGAACACCCAGTCGGCCTTGTGCAGCAGCTTCGTCAGGTCGAGCCATTCGGGCAGGTTCTTGAAGATCGTGCCGATCCGGGAAAGGAAGATCGCCGCGATCAGGACGATGTACGGGGCCCACGCGTACAGCGCGCCGCGTCCGGCCTTCGCCGCGCCGAGACTCGCGCCGGTCTTCACCGGTTCTTCGCCGTCGAAACGCCAAACCGCCGACGGCTGCCAGAACCGCGTCAGTATCCACAGTGAGGCCATCGCGGCGAGCGCGGCGACGACGTCGACGAGGCTCGGGCTGATGAAGTTCGAGGTGACGAACTGCATGACCGCGAACGACAGTCCGGCCGTCAGCACGGCGGGCCAGACCTCGATCATCCGCTTCCAGCCCGCGAGGACCACGATCAGGAAACCGGGGACGATCAACGCCAGCAACGGAAGCTGGCGGCCGACCATCGACGAGAACAGTTCCGTCGCCTGTTCCTGTTTCATCCCGAGGATCGGCGCGGTCAGCCTGCCCAGCACGATCAGCGGATTGCCGAGCCCGCCGAACGCGACCGGTGCGGTGTTCGCCAGCAGCGCGAGCACGACCGCCTTCACCGGCGGGAAACCGAGCGCGGCCATCATCGCCGCGGTGATCGCGATCGGTGAGCCGCCGCCCGCGATCCCTTCCAGCAGCGCGCCGAAGCCGAACGCGATCAGCAGCGCCTGGAGGCGGCGGTCCTCGCTGAACCCGGCGAGGACCGCCTTGATGTCGTCGAACCGTCCGGTCGCGACGGTGACGTTGTGGAAGTACACGGCGTGGAACGCGATCCAGGCCACCGACCACACCCCGAACACCAGCCCCATGGCGGCGGAATCGACGGCGAGCCCGGCGGGCATGCGGTACAGCAGCACCGCCACCAGCAGCGCGGTGATCAGCGCCAGCGCCGCCGAGAGTCGCGCCGAGCGGCGCAGGACTCCCAGCGTCACCAGCAGCACGATGATCGGCAGTGCCGCCAACGCGGCCGACAGCCACAGCCCGCCCGCCGGCTGGTAGTCCTGGAGCCAGCCCACCTCAGCCCCTTTGCGCGCGCACGTAACCCAGGCGGAGCGACAATGCGGCGGCTGTCCCGGCCACCGTCGCGCCGAGTTCGTCGGTGCGGCGGAGCACACGGCCGGCGGGGCCCGCGACGCTGATCGCGGCGATCGGCCGTCCGGTGTGGTCGCGGACGGCGGCGGCCACGCAGCCCACGTCCGGTTCGTTTTCGACGTCGTCCACGGCCCAGCCGCGACGGCTCGTCCTGGCCAGATCGTCGAGCAGCCGGACGGGATCGTTGATCGTCTTGAGCGTGAGACTGTCGAGTTTCATCCGGCGGATACGTTCGACGCGGTCCTGTTCGGGCAACGCCGCCAGCCACGCCTTGCCCAGCGACGTCGCGTGCTGCGGACGGCGGGTGCCGAGGCGGCAGGCCAGGGTGACGGCGTTGGCGCTGCGTTCGGTGGCGACGTAGACCATCGTGTCGTTGTCCGGGACGGCGAGATACGTCGTCTCGCCGCTCCGCTCGGCGAGCGAGGCGAGGTAACGCGGCGCGCAGCGGTGGAGGTCGGTCGCCGCCATCGCGCGGGCGCCGAGTTCGACCAGCCGGGTACCGAGCCGCACACGGCCGGTGGCGCGATCGGCTTCCAGGTATTCGAGATTCTTGAGGGTGCCGACGATGCGGTAGGCGGCGCTCCGGGAGAGACCCAGTTGCCTGGCGATCGCGTTGGTGGAAATCTCCTGGTTCTGGCCGACGTGCTCGAGAACCGCGAGACCGCGCTCGAGTGTGCCACTGGAATCCAGCCCGCGTGGTGTGCCCACTTCGCCCTCCGTAGGACCGGGGTGCCGATCATCGGCACCTGTTTCCGCTAAGCGGATTCGGACGTTAACAGTTCACCGGACCCTTGGGAAGGTTTCTTAACAAACTGACGACTGGACAAGTTTTCCCAGCTCGCGGGCTTCCCGTCAAGATCACCGGTTTGGACCAATCCCTTCGGCGGGTCCGATTCGGCGTATGACTTCAGAGGTCATTTTTCTGTTCACGGATATGAAAGAACCCTCGCCGGAAAAACGCGGCGAGGGTTCGGCCCGGGGTCCGTTTCTAACGCACCGAGAGATTCGCGACCGCTCGGACGACGGCGGTGCAGCGATCCTCGACGTAGTCCAAACCGCCTTCTTCGGCGATCCGGCGGGACTCGGCGGAGACGATGCCTTGCTGAAGCCAAAGCGCCTTCGCGCCGATCGCGACGGCCTGTTCGGCGATCGGCGGAGTGTCTTCGGACGGGCGGAAGACGTCGACCAGGTCGACGGGTTCCGGGATGTCGGTGAGCGAGCGATAGACCTTCTCGCCCAGTAGTTCGTCGGCCGACGGGTGGACGGGGATGATCCGGAACCCGTGTGCCTGCAGTACGGCGGCGACCCCGTGCGAGGCCTTGGCCGGATCGCGGCTCAGGCCCACGACGGCGATCGTCTTCGATCCGGCGAGGATCTCGGTGGCGCGATCGGTCATACCCCGTACAACCGCCACCGGCCCCGGGGAATTCCTAAAGCTTCCAGAGCCGCAGGCCGCGCACCCGGTACACCGGCCAGACGACGTGCCAGAAACGGCGCCGCAGGAAGACCGCGGAACAGGTGAGGACACTGCGCGCTGACGTCGTCGCGACGTCGTGACGGTCCGGCCAGATCTCGCCGTGCCGCCCGGCGGCGATGCGGAAGACGTTGACCAGGCCGCGGCCCTGCAGGTCGAACTTCGCGCCGGTGTCGCCGGAATCCGGGGTCAGGGAAGCGATCTCCGGCCCGAACGCGGCCGAGGGCGCCGGCCCCGCGTCGGCGGGGAGATCACCGACGGTCGCCGACACGGCCTTGCCGTAGAGACGCCGGGTGTAGCGCTGGAGCAGCAGCCGCTCCCACAGCGGCAGGACCCGGCGGTGCTTGAGCAGCGCCGAACACTCCGCGTGCCCGATGGCGAAGATGTCGGTCAGCTCGTCGTAGGCGTTGTGCGCGGTGGGCTCGTTGAGGTGCACCCGCACCTCGTAACGGATGCGCGCGGTGAGCTCGTCGAGCTCCTCGCGGCGGTCGATCCTGGTCTTCGCCCGGGAGAGCGTCCAATCGGACATGGGAGCAGGCTAGGTGATGATCGGGGTCGTGCGAGACCCTTTCGGCCTAATCAGTGTCCCCTGAGGCGAGGTCGACAGGGCAGGTGAGGACACGCGCGCGCGTTTCTTTTCGGCCGGAGGCCTCGGATTCGCGGAGGCGGGCCGCTGACGCGGAAGGGTGAGCGGCAAGGCTGTGCCGCAGCCCGGCTACGGGAATCCGAAAGCGCGCCTTCGAGAACACAGCCTAATCTCGTCGTACCGGCCAGTGGAACGGCCGTCTTGTGCGGGCCGGGGTGACGGGGCAGAGTCCGACTGGTCGGAAGGAGCCCATGGACGCCAGCACGCTGCAGGAGGCCGCGGCCGCGCTGCTCAGCGCGTACGAGACCGGTAAGCCGATCGCGCCCCTCATCGAGACCTATCCCGCCGCGACGCTGGAGGACGCGTACCGCGTCCAGCAGCGGCTCGTCCGGCACTGGGCCGAGCACGGCGACGGCGTGCGCGGGCACAAGGTGGGCCTCGCCTCCGCCGCCATGCAGCGGCAGATGGGGGTCGACCAGCCCGACTACGGTCATCTGACCGCTTCGATGTTCCACCTCGAACACCAGCCGATCCCGATCGGCGGCTTCCTGCAGCCGAAGATCGAACCGGAGATCGCGTTCGTGCTCGGCTCGCGGCTGCGTGGCCCCGGCGTCACGGTGGCGGACGCGCTGCGTGCGGTGGACTTCGTCGTCCCGGCGCTGGAGATCGTCGATTCCCGGATCCGGGACTGGAAGATCAGCATCGTCGACACCATCGCGGACAACGCGTCTTCGGGCGGGGTCGTCCTCGGCAGCAGGCCGACCGCGATCGGCGACATCGACCTGCGGCTGGTGGGCTGTGTCCTGCACCAGAACGGCGAGATCGCGGCGACCGGCGCCGGTGGCGCGGTGCTCGGCTCGCCGGTGAACGCGCTGGTATGGCTCGCGAACACGGTCGGTCCGCTCGGTGTCGCACTCGAACCGGGGCATGTCGTGCTGCCGGGTTCGATGACGCGGGCGATCCCGGTGAATCCGGGCGACACCGTCGTCGCGACGATGGCGGGGCTCGGCAGTGTGACCGCGAAGTTCTCCGGGGAGGAACGGCCGTGAGCCTTGACGTGCGGGAGACGGCGGAAGCCCTGCTGTCCGGGGAAGAACGCGAACCGCTGACCGACGCGTGGCCGGAGCTGGACGTCGACACCGCGTACGCGATCCAGGACGAAGCCCTCCGGCTCAGGCTGGAGCGCGGCGAGACGCTGATCGGCGTCAAGCTCGGCCTGACCTCGCGGGCGAAGCAGCAGCGCATGGGCATCGACTCGCCGTTGCTCGCGTGGCTGACCGACGCGATGGTGCTCCCCGCCGGGGTGCCCGTGCCGTCCCTGCTCCATCCGCGTGCCGAGCCGGAGCTGGTTTTCGTTCTGGGGCAACGTCTTTCGGGGCCCGGCGTGACCGCGGCGACCGCGATGGCGGCGGTGGACCAGGTTTACGGCGGTGTCGAGATCATCGACAGCCGCTACCGCGACTATCGCTTCGAACTGCCGGACGTCGTGGCGGACAACGGTTCTTCCGCGTACGTCACGCTCGGGCCGGTGGGCGCACAGCTGGCTTCGCTGGATCTCTCGCTGGAGGCGGCCCTGCTGGAGGTCGACGGCGCGATCGTCGACACCGCCACCGGGGCGGCGGTGCTGGGGCATCCGGCGGAAGCGCTGGCGCTGGCGGCCAACGCCCTCGGCGCGCGCGGGCGCGCGCTGGAGCCGGGCTGGCTCGTGTTCACCGGCGGGATGACCGACGCGGTCGACGTGGGCCCGGGTTCACGGGTGGCGGCGCATTTCTCGAATCTGGGCTCGATCACGCTCGCCGGGTCTTGACGTCGGCGCGGTCGGCCGTCCGGACCAGGCCGCGCGTCAGCCGGGGCCAGATCGCGCGCGGCAGGTCGTGCCCCATGCCAGGGACGATGTCCACTTCGGACTCCCGCAGCGCGCGGGCCGTCGCCCGGCCGCCGGAAACGTGCACGAGCGGATCCTTCGAACCGTGCACGACGAGCGCGGGCACGTCGAGTTTCCGCAGCGCGCGGAAGCGGTCCCGGCTCGAAACGATCGCCGCCAGTTGCCGCGCCGTGCCGCCGGGGTTGACGCCGCGATCGAACGACCGCTCCGCGCGCTCGCGCATGCGGGCCTCGTCGAAGGGGTAACCGGGCGAGCCGATCACGCGGAACGTGCGCACCAGTTGCTCGACGTACTCCTCGCGGCCGCGCGGGGGCGCCGAAAGCAGCATCGCCATCGCCTTGGCGCTCGGCCGCCCGACGAACCGGTTGCCGGTGGTCGACATGATCGAGGTCAGCGACCGCACCCGCGACGGATACTCGATGGCCAGCGTCTGCGCGACCATCCCGCCCATCGACGCGCCCACGACGTGCGCGCTCGCGACACCGAGCTCGGTCAGCAGCCCGGCGGCGTCACCCGCCATGTCCGCCAAGGAGTACGGCGCCGTGCGCAAGGCGTACGCGAGCGGCAGGTTCACCCGGCCGGTCATCCGGCTGGACCGGCCGGCGTCGCGGTTGTCGTAGCGGATGACGAAGAACCCCTCGGCCGCGAGGTTCTCGCAGAGTTCGTCGTCCCACCAGATCATCTGCGAGGCCAGGCCCATGATCATCAGCAGTGGCCTGCCGTCCGGCGAGCCGAACGTCTCGTGGCACAGCTGGACGCCGTTCACCTCGGCGATCTTCTCCGGCATCACGCCAGTGTGCCTACTCGCCGCGATACGCGCGAGCCTGGATTTCGTAAAGTTCGTGGTAGAGCCCTCCTTCCTCGATGAGTTCGGCGTGCGTGCCCTGCTCGATCAGGCGCCCCTTCTCCAGTACCAGGATCCGGTCCGCGGAGCGGATGTTGGCCAGCCGGTGGGTCACCAGGATCGTCGTGCGCCTGCTCGCGTGCCGCAGACCGGCGAAGACCCGGGCCTCGGCCTTCGCGTCGAGCGCGGCCGTCGGCTCGTCGGCGACCAGGACGGCGGCGTCGCGGTAGATCCCGCGGGCGATCCCCATCCGCTGCCATTGCCCGCCCGAGAGGTCCTGCCCGTCGTCGAACTTCTTGGACAGCACCGTCTTCTCCTTGGCAGGCAAGGATTCGATCACCTCGTCGGCGCCGGAGGAGGTGATCGCGTCCTGCCAGGCGACGTGCTCCGGATCTTCCCTGCCGAGCCTGCCGACGGTCACGTTGTGCTCCGCGGTCATCGGCCATTCGGCCGGATCCTGGGCGATCACCGCGATGTTCGCGTGCACGGACTCGTGATCGGCGCCCGCGAGATCGACGTCGTCCCAGTACACCTTTCCTTCCGAGGGTGGATAGAGCCCGGTGAGCAGTTTGCCGAGCGTGGTCTTGCCCGAGCCGTTCTCGCCGACGAGGGCGATCACCTCGCCGCGCCGGATGGTCAGCGAAACCTCACGCAGCGCCGGGGTTTCCTGGCCGGGATAGGTGAACCCGACGTTCTCCAGCCGGATCTCCGCTGGGTCTTCAGGAGCGGCGACCCCGTCCTTCACCGGGCCGCGTTTCCCGGATTCCACGAGCAGGCGCTGGAAGAAGGCGATGTAGAAGGACTCCTCGTACAGCGAGTTCACCGCGTGCATCGTGATGGACAGCGAATTCGACGCCGTCCGCATGGCGAGCGCGGCCGTCCCGGCGAGGGCGAGTTCCATCTGCCCGCCGTAGAGCAGCAGACCGAGCACCAGATACGCGATCGCGGTGCCCACCCCGGCCGCCGCGCGCCCGGCCAGGCGGACCATGTTGCTGCGGTGCGCGAGCCGGACCTCTTCGCGCATCAGGCTTTCGGTGATCCGCCGGTACTCCCGGAGCAAAGGCTCCTGGAGGGTGAGGGCATGCCGTTCGAGGGCGAACTGGCGCCAGGTGGCGACCTCTTCGACGATCCCTTTCCGGATGTTGCGGCCGACGGTGTCGAGATAATGCCGGTAGTTCAGGCGCGCGACCTTCGCCGCCGCCCAGCCGCCGGCCACCGCGGCGAGCAGCAGCACCGGCGCGAGCCACGGATTGAGCAGACCCGCCGCCACCAGCGCGGCGACCAGCGAGATCAGCGCCGACGTCAGATCCGCGAGCCAGCGCAGGCTCATCTCGATCGACCGGACCCCGTACCGCGCGCCCTGCCTGGCCAGCTCCCGGAAGTCGGCGTCCTCGAAGGCCAGCAGCCGCACCCGGACCATCGCGGCGGTGACCTCGTCGCCGGCCGAAGTCACGACCCGCGGCCTGAGCGCGCCCTCGACCGCGGCCACCGCCGTGTCGAGCAGCGCGCGCAAGGCATACGTGCCGACGACGACCACCAGCGCGGGCAGCGATTGCAGCACCCTTTCCGGCGTCGGCCCGCTCTCCAGCAGCGCGATGAACACGTTCGCCGTGGCCAGCAGGCCGAACGCCGTGACACAACCTGAAAGCAGGTGGACGACGCCGGCGAGCAGGGTCAGCCGCGGCGACGTCCGCCACGCCAGCCGCAGCACGATGGCCACGGCGGACGGGAGTGTGCGGATGGCCTTGACCATCCCCGCTTCGGCCACGGTCTCGTCGACCGCGGCCCACTCGGGCATCTTGAGGTTCTCGACCCCGATCAGGGGCACGGTCGGTTCGGGCACTCCTCCTTCTCTACGCGCACCCACCGACATTTCCGAGAGCCGAAGCGGTGCTCGGTGTCGGTACTTCGCCTGGGAAGTACGTGAAGGCCCGGCGGATTCACGTGGTGGTTGCAACACGCATTGTTTGTTGGTTGAACAGTAGTGCTTCGAGGGCTTCGGTGGGTGTGTGCCAGTTGAGGGTTTGGCGGGGGCGTTCGTTGAGTTCGGTGGCGATGCG
>NZ_QHJI01000015.1:0-219445 GCF_003947535.1 Amycolatopsis sp. WAC 04169
CGTCCTGGGTAAGTCCGTGATCCAGACCGTTCTGGATCTTTTCCCGTTCCTCGCACGTCAACCGGGGTCCTGGCATGAAGATCTCCTATCAGCTGCCACCACTTGCAACAACCGATTGAGACCGCCGGACTTTCCCCGCATGCGATGCGAGGAAAGCGTCCTTCACCGCGTCAGATGCGGCGAAGGGCCCGTTCAGCTCTTGAAGACCCGGCCCAGCCAGCCGGCCCACAGCCCGTCCTGCTCCGCAGGATCGACGTCGCCGAACAGGTGATGCATCGCGACCATCGGCCCGGCGAACCCGCGCACGAAGCGCAGGAACGAGTCCGCGGTCCGGATGCCGACCGTCTGCGCGTTCGCGAGATAGACCTCGCCCTCTACAGTCGACACGGAATCGGTGGCAAGCCGGACCCGGTCCCCCGTTTCCGGCCGCCCGGCGAGGCCGAGCTCCCGGCCCAGCTTCAGCCACGCGCTGTCCCAGTCCCCGATCATCGGCCCGAACACGGTCACCGGCACGGCTGTCCGGCCGGCGAACCGGTTGAGGTACTCGACGAGGGTGCGGAGGAACAGCTCGCCACCGGCGGTCATCGCCTCGAACTCGTCCTCCCAGTCGTCGCCGGGCAGGAAGCCGCTCGTCACGGTCCGCAGCACGGTGCTGCCGCCGGAGCGGCCCTCGATGAGGAACTCGTAGGCGACGAATCGTCCGTCCGGCGCGGGTTCGGTGCCGTAGACGAGCCGCTCCAGCGGGTCCCACGACGTAATCGCCGACGTGGGTTCGTAGCCGCCGAACGCGGTCTTCACCGTCCCGCCCACACCGCCGTCAACCTCGTTGCGGCCCATGAACCACGACGTGATCCCCGGCCCGGTCGCGATGGCGTCCCAGACCTGTTCGGGGGTCGCGTCGACCTCGACGCGGTCGGTGATCTCGAATTCGTGGCCCACTCAGCGCTCCTCGGTTTTGACACTCGGGTGGACGGCGACGACGATCCGGTGATCGCGGCCCTGTTCGGCGCCTTCGTCGTGGTACTTGCTCACCAGATTCGTGATCGCGACGGTGAGCTCTTCGGCGAACGCGGCCCGGTCCGCGGCGGAGGAGAACCGCACCTCGCCGTCGATCGCGAAGGTCGCGACCCGCTTGCGCGCCTTGGTCGCTCCGGTGATCAGCAGGCCGACGTCGCGCACCAGCCTGCCGGCCACCGCGAGCAGCCAGCGCGCGGACAGACGATCCGGTGACTGCGCCGGATCGGGTTGCACGGCCGAGAGCGCCGTCGGCGAGATGACGTACGAGGACGCCGTGGCGCGCATCATGCGCTCGGTGACGTTGCCCTTCCTGCGCTCCTCGACGAGCTCGACCAGCCCGTGCTTCTCCAGGGCGCGAAGGTGGTAGTTCACCTTCTGTCTCGGCAGGTCCACCCGCGCGGCCAGCATCGTGGCCGACGCCGGCTCGGCGAGTTCGGCGAGCAGCCTGGCCCGGACCGGATCCAGCGACACTTCGGCCGCTTCCGCGTCCTCGATCACCGCAACGGAGAACATGCCAAGAAGGTGTCACCGAAAAGAGTTTTTGTCAAGGAGGTCAGTCTTGTCGGTGAGCCCGGTTCGCCAGGGCCAGCAGGCGGGGCACCACCTGCGGAGCCGCTTCAAGCGGGACGACGTGCCCGACCCCAGGCAGCACCACGGACGTCCCGTTCCGTACCGCGCCCGCCAGTTCCTCGACGTCCGCCGTCGGTACGAGCTTGTCGCGCTCCCCCACGATCGCGATCACCGGCACCGCGCCGACCTGCGACAACGCGGATTCCCGCGTGTAGGCGTCCAGCGCCGGACGGAACGCCGACACCGTCTGCGGCCAGTTGCCGCGGATCATCCGCACCGTCAGTTCGACGTCGGCTGGCACCGGGTCATCCCCGAAGAGCCACCACCTCAGCCCGGCGGTCACCGCCTTGCTCGTGTGCTCCCGGACCAGGCCGATGAGTTTGGTCCCGAAGACCATCTCCAGGTCGCGGCCGAGCTTGCCGAGCGCGTTCGGCCAGATCGCGTCCGGCGTGACACCTCCCGCCGACATCGCGAGCAACCCGATTCCCGCCACCCTTGCCGCGAAGACATCCGGGTGACGCTGGGCGAGCGACAGGATCGCGAGCCCGCCCATGTCGTGGCCGACCAGGACGACCTTGCCGTCGGGAATCACCTTCTCCAGCACCTCGGCCAGATCGTCGGCGAGGTGTCCCATGGTCGCCGACGCCGCCCGGACCTCACCGGATTCGCCGTGCCCACGCTGGTCGTAGGCGAGCACCGCGACCGGCTTCTCCGCGGCTTCCGTCAGCACCGGCGCGATGGCACGCCAGCTCCGCCTGTCGAGCGCGTACCCGTGGAGGAGGACGACGGTCACCGGCGCCGACGGATCACCCCAGCGCTCGAAGTGCAGGGGTGTCCCGTCGGCGGCCAGCAGACCGGGCATCAGGCCGAGCGCAGGAAGCGGTCGAGCACGCGCACACCGAACTTCAGCGCGTCGACCGGGACGCGCTCGTCCACTCCGTGGAACAGCGCCGAGAAGTCGAGGTCCGCGGGCAGCTGAAGCGGGGCGAACCCGAAGTTACGGATCCCGAGCGACTGGAAGGACTTCGCGTCGGTGCCGCCGGAGAGCATGTACGGGAGCGTGCGGGCGCCCGGATCTTCGGCGAGGACCGCGTTGGTCATGGCGTCGACCAGGGCACCGTCGAAGGTCGTCTCGACCGGCGGCAGCTCCATCCACTCCTTCTCGATGTCCGGGCCGAGGATCTCGTCCAGCTCGGCGTTGAACGCCTCCAGACGGCCGGGCAGGATCCGGCAGTCGACCGAAGCCTCCGCGACCGACGGGATGACGTTCGACTTGTAGCCCGCGGTGAGCATCGTCGGGTTCGCCGTGTCGCGCAGGGTCGCGCCGATCATCCGGGAGATGTTGCCGAGTTTCGCGACGGAACCCTCGATGTCGTCCTCGGGGAAGTCCCAGCCGGTGATCTCGGTGACACCGTCCAGGAACTCGCGGACGGAGTCGGTCATGACCAGCGGGAACCGGTGGTTGCCGAGCCGGGCGACGGCCTCGGACAGTTTGGTGACGGCGTTGTCGCGGTGGATCATCGAGCCGTGGCCCGCTGTGCCGCGCACCCGCAGCTTCATCCAGCGGATGCCCTTTTCGGCCGTTTCGATGAGGTAGGCGCGGACGTTGTCCTTCAGCGTGATCGAGAACCCGCCGACCTCGCTGATCGCCTCGGTGACGCCCTCGAACAGCTCCGGCCGGTTCTCGACCAGCCACTGCGCGCCGTACTTGCCGCCCGCCTCTTCGTCGGCCAGGAACGCGAAGACGAGGTCGCGCGGCGGGACGATGCCGTTGATCTTGTAGTGACGGGCCAGCGCGAGCGTCATCGCGCACATGTCTTTCATGTCGACCGCGCCACGTCCCCAGACGTAGTCGTCCTGGATCGCGCCGGAGAACGGGTGCACCGACCACTCCGAGGCGTCGGCGGGGACGGCGTCGAGGTGACCGTGGATCAGGAGCGCGCCGCGCGAGGGGTCCGCGCCCGGCAGCCGGACGATCACGTTGTGGCGATTCTTGCCGCCGGACTCGACATAGGTGATCTCGTAGCCCGCGTCGGTGAGCTTCTCGGCGACGTACTCGGCCGCGGCGCGTTCACCGACGAGCGTGTCGGGGTCACCGGTGTTGGTGGTGTCGATGCGGATCAGTTCACTGGTGAGGGTGACTGCCTCTTCGGCGGCTGCTTCGATCAGATTCGGTTCGGTCACCAGGCATTCCTACCATTGGCGGAGCCGACCGACCCGCTGCCACCGCTTGGTGGACGGCGTGTGACGGCGGCCGCGACCCGAAACCGGGGTCGCGGCCGCCGATCGTGAACGATCAGCAGACGTAGAGGCTGTTCGGATGCACCGCTTCGCAGTAGCGGACATGCAGATGGTTGTCGTGGTTCGCGTAGCTGGTCGTCAAGCCTTCGTCGATCAGCGTGGGGTCGTTGAAGAAGATGAGCTTCACGTGTCCGGGCGCGGCCGCGCGGATGGCTTTGACCAGGTCACGCGTGGCCGCTCGGTCGTAGGTGGACGAGCGCCAGGTGATCCTGCCTCCGCCGCATTGCGCGCCGTCGGTACGGATCGGCCACAGGTCGACGTCGAGCCCCACCCGATGACTGCTGTGCCCGGGGATGGCACCGCCGTGTTCGAAACCGAAGTCGCCCAGCGGGACTTTCCCGCGGCCACTGGCCGTGAAGGTTTTCGCCGCCTGTTCGAGCTGTGCGACCGCGGCGCCGGTCCCCCAGTTGGCCGCCGTTCCGTTCCCGTCCGGGTCTTGATCGCACAACCCTTGGCCGAAATCGGGATAGTCGTGGTGCCAGACCAGGTTCTTCCACGTGGCCGGCCCGGCGATACCGTCGACGGAGATGCCCGCGTGCTCCTGGAAGCCGCGGACCGCCGTGGTCGTCGCCGCGTCGAATCGCCCGCTCACCGGCAGGTTCAGCCTGCGTTTGGCGTTCAATTCCACCTGTAGTGCCTTGACCGCCTCTCCGCTGTCGCCCGCCCTGACCGTCGGTGCCAGCGCGGCCCAGGTCTTCGGCCCGGCGATGCCGTCCACTCCGAGCGCTCCGGCGGTCTGGAACGCGCGCACGGCCGCGACCGTGGCGGAATCGAACACACCCGTGGCGGGTACCGCGTGTCCGTGGTGGGCGAGGAGATGCTGCATCGCCAGCACCTCCACTCCCCGGTTTCCGCTGCTCTGAGTGTGGAAGAAGGCGTTTCCGTACGCGTGGGCCGGTTCCACGGTGAGGATCGCCGAACCGGCCGACAACACCAGGACGGCGAGGGCCGCCGCTAATCTGCGCATGGGATTCTCCGGATTTCGCAGTGGTTTCAGTAGGAACAGCCCGAGGTGGGCAGGCTCGACGGCGCGGGAGGCGCCACGCCGTCGTAGATCGCCAGCAGCAACCGCTGCGGGCAATGACTGGTCGTCCCGATCTTGATGCCGAAGTGCAGGTGCGGTCCCGTCGAGTTGCCGGTGTTCCCGGTGTAGCCGATGAGCTGGCCTGCCTGGACGGTCGCCCCGGACGCCACGGCGTGCTGGGAGAAGTGGCAGTAGACGAAGCGGGTCCCGTTGGCGGTCAGCACCACGCCTCGACCACAGGAACTGTCGTTGACCAGCGCCACGGTGCCCGCGGTGACCGCGAGGGCACGGGTACCCGTACCGACCGGCAGATCGATCGCCGGGTAGTCGTGATGCGGATCGTCGTACTCACTGCGCGGCAGCGCGGACCGCGAGAGCGGGAGCGACCAGCCCGCGACGGAGGGGGTCCCGCCGATGAGCCACTGCCACGTGGTGGCGTCGACGAGCGACGTCGCGGGCAGCCCGTGCTTGGTCTTGAAATCCGTCACCGCGGTCGCGGTGCTCGCCGCGAACGTACCGTCCGCTTTGACCTGGTAACCATGGCGCGCCAACTGGTGTTGCGCCCCCTTCACCGCCTCGCCGGTGGCACCGTTGTCGAGGTTCATCACCAGCTTGCCCCAGGTCTTCGGACCCACGATGCCGTCGGCCGTCAGTCCCTGCGCGGTCTGGAAGGCTTTCACCGCCGCCTGGGTTTTCGGGCCGACGATGCCGTCGGCCTCGATCTGCGCGCCGCGCTGCCGGAGCAGGTACTGCGCCGACGTCACCTCCGGGCCGGTGGAATCACCGCCCACCAACGGCCACGCCGGGGCGGGCGCCGCGTGCGCGGATCCCGCGCCGATCATCACCAAGGCCACGACGGTGGCGAGAAGAATCAGTAGGCGCCGCATGACACTCCTTGTTCGCGCTGGTACGGAGCCGGAACCCTAGAACGCGGATTCCTTGCGCTGAAAGCCTTTCCACGGGCGCCAAAACGCTTCCAGGCATCACTCGCGCGCCGATAACCTCCCGCCCTCGATTCCGGGAGGAGAACCGATGAAACGAATCCGGCGGGCAGGCGCCACCGCACTCGCGGTCGCGCTGCTGTCCATCGTGATCCCGGCCGCCGGCGCGGCCGCGGGCTCACGCACCATCACCTACCACGGCTACCAGCTCGACGTCCCCGACGGCTGGCGGGTGGTCGATCTGGCCACCGCCCCGAGCACCTGCGTCCGGTTCGACTCCGAGACCGTCTACTTGGGACACCAGACCGAAGAACCGGACTGTCCGGCGAAACTCGTCGGCCGGACGGCGGGTGTGGTGATCGAACCGCTCACCGACCTGACGCCCGAGCAGGTACCCGAGGACGTGGTGACCGCGCCACCGGGGACGGCCACTCCACCGCCCGGGGCACCGTCCCGCGAAGGGACGATCCGGGTCGCCGTCCCGGACGCCGGCGTGCTGGTCACCGCGGGCCACACCGGCGCGACCGAACAGACGGTGCGGGCAGCGCTGTCCGGTGCGCGTCTGGTCACGGGCGGCACGCGTGCCGCCCTGCCCGCCAGGACGGGAAGGGCGGCCGCCGCGGCGCCGATCGTGGCACCGGGGACCTTCCAGGGCAAGGGATTCGAAACCTGCGCCGCACCGGCACAGGCCACGATGGACGCCTGGCGGGCTTCTCCGTACCGGGCTGTCGGCATCTACAGCAGCGGTGACCTGCGTGCCTGCGCGCAACCCAATCTCACCCCGGCGTGGGTGGCGAACCAGTCGGCCCGCGGCTGGCGTTTCATCCTCACCGACGTCGGCAGACAGGCGCCGTGCACCGGGTACCGGCTGAAGATGTCCGGTGATCCCGCGGTCGCCCGGCAGCAGGGCCGGGACGCGGCGGCGAGCGCGATCGCGGCCAACACCGCGCTCGGTTTCGGCCCGGGCAGTGTGATCTACAGCGACATCGAGGGCTACTCGTCGACGGCGGCATGCAAGGCAGGCGTGCTGTCCTACGTCAGCGGCTGGACCGAGGCACTGCACGCTAAGGGCTGGCTTTCCGGCGTCTACACCAGCGCCGGATCCGGGATCAAGGACCTGGCGAGCGCCTACACGAACACCTCCTACACCAGACCCGACCACATCTGGTTCGCCTGGTGGAACGACAAGGCCGACATCGACACCGGCTCCTACGCGCCGAGCACCTATTGGGCGAACCATCAGCGCATCCACCAGTACGCCGGCGAGGTCGCGGAAACCTGGGGCGGGGTGAGGATCCCGGGTATCGACCGTGATTATCTGGACGTCGGGCCGGGCACGACGCTGCCGTGTGACACGGTGAGCCTCGACTTCGCCGCGTATCCGCGACTCGCCTCGGGCGCGACCGGGAATCCGGTCAAGGCGGCGCAATGCCTCTTGTCTCCCAGCGGCCGGCCGACAGGCACCTTCGACGAAGCGACGGTGTCCACCGCCAAGGCGTTCCAGCAGGCTCACGGGCTCACCGCGACCGGCGAGATCGAGGCGCGCACGTGGACCGCGCTACTGTCCACAGGGGACACTCCGACCCTGCGGCAGGGTGCGACCGGCGCCGCGGTGAACCGGCTGCAGCGCGCGCTCACCGCCGCGTCCGGCAAGACCCTCGCCATCGACGGAGCGTTCGGGCCGAACACCGAAAAGGCGGTCCGCGACTACCAGACCTCCCGTGGGCTCGGTGTCGACGGCGTGGTCGGTCAGGCCACCTGGGGCGCGCTGCAGGCCGGGCGGTGAGCGCCGTGCCGGACCTTTTCACTCAGGCGAAAACCATTGTCCACCCTCGTTCCCGCTTCTTACCGTCGTGCGTCGTGGCGAACAAATGGTTTCCCGTATTGGCGGCCGCGGCCGCACTGACCTTCGTGACCTCACCGGCGACGGCCGCGCCGACACCCGCGGCACTCCCGGCCCTGCCGCAGGCGGACGTGAACGGCGACGGCATCGCCGACCTCGTGCTGTCCACAGGGGCCCGGCTGACCTACAGCGGCGACACCTCACTCCCTCCCCACGACCTCGGCGGCTCGGTACTGGTGATGTCCGGCGGGGCCACCCCGCCCGGCGCCCCGTCGGCACTGGTCAACCAGAACACCGCCGGAGTCGGTCTGGGCATGGAGGCCTCCGACAAGTTCGGTGCCGCGCTCGCGACCGGCGACTTCAACCGGGACGGGCTGGCCGACGTCGCGATCGGCAACCCGGGCGAGTCGGTCGGCGGCCTGGCGAACGCCGGGACGGTCAGCATCCTCTACGGACAGCGCACGGCGCCCTATCTCCGCGCCCTTCCCGGGGCGCTCGGGACGATCAACCAGGACACCGCCGACGTGCCGGGGGTGATGGAGGCCGGCGACCTGTTCGGTGCTTCCCTGGCGACCGGCGACTTCAACGGGGACGGTTACGCCGACCTCGGCATCGGGTCACCGGGTGAGGCGATCGAAACGAAGGCGCGCGCCGGCGCGGTGTGGATCCTCTACGGCGGCGGCGCCGGGCTCACCGCGAAGAACGCGATCGCGTTCAACCAGGACGACCCGGAGCTGGCCGGGGCATCCGAGGCGGGCGACCTGATGGGTTGGGCGCTGGCCGCCGGAGACGTCACCGGGGACAAACGGGACGACCTCGCCGTCGTTTCGTCCGGCGAGGTGATCACCGGGACCGCCAACGCCTGGGGGTCGGTCCACCTCCTGCACGGCTCCGCGAGCGGGCTCTCCGCCAAGGCGTCCTCCTACGTCAGCGTGGGCAACGCGGCGACCGACGGCAAGTGGCGGGGCGCGGTCATCGGCCGCTTCCACGGCGGCGCCAACGCCGACCTGGTGATCCAGGCCGACCGCCGTCGCGGCGGCCCGGCCGGATCGGGAGCGCTCGTCTCCGTGCGGGGCGGGAACGCCGGGCTGACCACCGCGGTCGAGGTGATCGACCAGTCCGGTGACGCGATCCCTGGAAGCCCCGAGGCGAACGACTACTTCGGGGGCTCCCTCGCCGTCGGCGACCTCGACGGCGACACCGTCGACGACCTGGCCGTCGGAATCCCGAAGGAGGACAACCGCACCGGCGCGCTGTGCCTGCTGCGCGGCGGCGCCACCGGGTTGTCGTCCTACCCCGCCACCGCGGTCGGTGAGAACACCGCGCCGGTCAACGGCGGCGCCGCCGTCGGCGAGGGCTTCGGCTACGGCCTGCGGATCCTCGACATCACCGGTGACGGCAAGCCCGAACTGACCGTCTCGGCTCCCTGGGAGAACGGAACCCCGCAGACCGGGGCGATGTTCGTGCTGAACACCGGTCTCAGCGGCAACGCCCTGACCGTGACGTCGGCGCGCAAGCTCGCCCGCGCGGAGATCGGGACGGCGACGGCTTTCGGCCCAGGGGCCCCGTTCGCGGGCAACTCCGCCGTACTCGACGACAACCTGGAAACACCGAAGTAGGGATGGGGAAATGAGCAAGTTCAACCGACGGACCTTCGTCCTGGGTACCGCCGTCGCCGTGGGGGCGGTGGCACTGGGCGGCCGGGCGACCGCCGCGCTGCCCTACCCGTTCAAACTCGGCGTCGCCTCGGGCGATCCGCTGCCCGACGGTGTCGTGCTGTGGACCAGGCTCGCACCGGACCCCCTGGAGAACGGCAACGGCGGGATGCCGACCACGGCGACCGCGGTGGACTGGGAGGTCGCGACCGACGACAAGTTCACGAACGTGGTCAAGAACGGCCAGGTCACCGCCGTGTACGCGGACGCGCACTCGGTGCACGTCGAGGTCCACGGACTGCAGCCGGACTACGAGTACTTCTACCGGTTCCGCGCCGCGGGGCACATCTCGCCCGTCGGCCGGACCCGCACCGCTCCCGCGTTCGACACGTTCGGACGCGACCTGCTGATGGCCTTCACTTCGTGCGCGCACTACGAAGACGGCTTCTACACCGTCTACCGGCGCATGGCCGAGGAGCGGCCCGGCCTGATCCTGCATCTCGGTGACTACATCTACGAAACCAGCCACAAGGCCGAAGATCCGTGCCCACGCCGGCACCAGAACAAGGAGGAACTGACCACCCTCGGCGCCTATCGGCAACGGTACGCGGAGTACAAGATGGACGCCGATCTCCAGGCCGCGCACGCCGTCGCCCCCTGGCTGGTCGTACCGGACGATCACGAGGTCGAGAACAACTACGCCGCGGGCAAGCGGGACAACGACAAGCCCTCCCTGCCGGACGGATGGGCCAAGCGCCGCGAGGCCGCCTACAAGGCCTACTACGAGAACATGCCGCTGCGGGGCGGGGCGAAACCGAACGGGGACAAGATCCAGCTGTACCGGCGGGTCCGCTGGGGCAGGCTAGCGACCTTCCACATGCTCGACACCCGGCAGTACCGGAGCGATCAGGCTTGTGGCGACGGCTGGAAGTACTGCCCCGAGGCCGGTGATCCGTCGCGGAGCCTGCCCGGCATGGCGCAGGAGAACTGGCTGCTGGACGGTTTCTCGCAGCGGCAAGGCACCTGGGACGTGATCGGCCAGCAGGTGTTCTTCGCGCGGCGGGCGGACCAGAACGGCGCGTCGGGAATGGATGGCTGGGACGGTTATCCGGCTTCCCGTGACCGTATCCAGAAGGGCTGGGTCCAGCGCGGCGTCCGCAACCCGGTGGTGCTCACCGGTGACGTGCACCGGGCCTGGGCGAACGAACTCAAGGCCGACTACACCAATCCGGGCTCCCCGGTGATCGGCACGGAACTGGTCACCAGTTCCGTCTCCTCCGGCGGCGACGGCGCGAAAGTCGGCGGTGTTCCCGACCAGGCCGAGAATCCGCACCTCAAGTTCTACTCCCAGTACCGAGGCTACGTCCGGACGAAACTGAGCCAGGCCAAGATGGACGTCGACTTCCGCTACGTCGAGCAGGTCACCGTGCGCAACAAGGCGGCCTTGACGGCGCGGTCGTACGTCATCGAAGAAGGCCGTCCGGGCTTGCAGGCCCCGTGACCGGTGTCCGGGGCCCGGCCGCGCATCTCTCGCGACAGGGCCCCGGGCGCTCAGCCTTCGGCCAGGAGCGCGAGGCCGAGCGGGGTGATCGAATGCAGCACGGACTGCCCGGCCTGGCGGCTGGTGACCAGACCGGCGGCGCGCAGGGTGGCGGCCTGCTGGCTCGCCGTCGGGAGGCTGGTCTTCGTCCGGGAAGCCACTTCGGTGGTGGTGCCGGGAGACTCCCCGATCGCCTCGAGGACCCGGGCCCGTGTCCGGCCGAGCAGGGACGTCAGCGGCCGGTGCGCCGCTCCGTTCGCCGACCAGCCAACCTTGTGCTCGATCGGATACACGAGGGTCGGTTCCAGCTCACCGGCCAAGAACGTCGTGGGCAGCCCCCAGCAGAAGAAGGACGGCGTGAGACACAGCCCTCGGCCGTTCAGGCGCAGTTCGTGCTCGACCGGATAGTCCAACTCCAGGACGGGGTAGTTCCACCGCGCCGTGGGATGCACCTCGGCGAGCAGGGCCTCGCATCCCTCTTCGGTCATCGTCTTGACCTGTCTGGCGCGTACCTGCTCGACCCGGCCGCACACCCGCACCCAGTACGGGGCGAGGCAGGCCGTGTAGTACCGCTCGACCGAGTCCGCGAGTTGGGTGAGCGTCTCCGGCCTGCCCTCGGCGAGACCGGTGGTCCAGGACGGGAGCCGCCGGCTCCCGGCGAGTACGGTGAGATCGGTCCGAAGCCGCTTCCTCGGGGTCCGGCGCAGCGCCTCGAGCCCCTCCGCCAGCGACAGGTTCCGCAGGGTCGGGGTGAGGAAATCGACCGCGTAGCCGGATTGGGAGGCGAGGTCGGCCAGCAACCGGGTGGTGACGTGTGCCGCCTGTGCCACCGATCTTCGCCATTCTTCGAAGATGATCCCGCCTTCGCGGCCTCGCAGCCGGTACATGCTGAGCAGGATCTCCCACATCGGCTGCGGTGCCGCACTGATCCGGGTCCTGGCGAGGTCTTCGGGAGTGAAATGGATTCTCAGCACGGCCGTCTCCCACGAGAACCGCACTTCCGTTGAACCGAAACGAGAACGAACGACAAGACATCCCCCCTGGAATGAATCCCCCTTGCGACGCCCGATGTTAGGGGATCCGCGGTGTGTCCCGACAGCATCACGGGCGGAAATACCGCACAGGACCAGGTTCCGTCTACCACCAGGGTTGACCCGCCGGACACCACTTTGGGGTGGGCGAAAACCTTTGCCTCGCCCGGCCGGGGTCTCCGATGCTGGGGCCATGCGAACCACAGCCGCGAGCGTCCTCGCCGCCGTATTGGTCCTTTGTGGACTCCTCCAGCCGGTTTCCCGGCTCGCCCACGCGGAACCGGATCTCCACGCCGCCGGGCATCCCACCGCCGACTTGAAACTGACCAGGGACGACATTCTGACCAGAGCGAAGAGCTGGCTCGACGAGCGAGTGCCCTACAGCCAGGAAGCCAAGCACACCAACCAGTACGGCACCTACCGGCAGGACTGCTCCGGCTACGTGTCGATGGCCTGGGGCCTGAAGACCGCTCGCTGGACGGGCGACATCATGCAGGTCGCCACCCGGATCGACAAGAAGAACCTCTTGCCGGGTGACAGCCTGTGGGTGCATTCCAATGCCCACCAGCACATGGCACTGTTCATCCGGTGGGCGGACACCGCGAAGACCCAGGCGGTGGTGTGGGAGGAGTACCGCTCCGGGACCGTCGCGTCACAGCGCACCTGGTCGGCTGACCGGACGGCGGGATTCACCGCGATCCGGTACCGCAACGTCGTCGAAGGCGACGCCAAGACCTGCGCGGCGGTGAGCCTCGACCATCCCCGCTATCCCGAGATCGCCTCGGCCGCGACCGGGGCCCTGGTCAAGACGGCGCAGTGCCTGCTCACCGCGGCGGGATTCCCCACCGGGGCGAACGGTCCCACCGGCACCTTCGACACGACGACCGCCGACGCCACGAAACAGTTCCAGGCGAGCCTGGGCCTGCCGGCGCTCGGCAAGGTGGACTCGCACACGTGGACGGCGTTGCTGGCGAGGGGGACGACGCCACAGCTCCAGGACGGCGCCTCCGGAGACGCGGTGCTGCGTCTTCAGCGTGCGCTGAACGCCGCCCTCGACGCGGGCCTCGAACTCGACGGCCGGTTCGGCGCGAACACCACGGCCGCGGTGAAGCGGTATCAGAGCGCGCACGGGCTCACCTCCGACGGAATCGCCGGGCCGAAGACCTGGGCTGCGTTGCAGGCCGGCAAATGATAAATCCACTGTGGACGGAGAAGAGGAATGCGATGCGGGTGAAGACGGCGGCGCTGGGAATGGCCATGATGGTCGCCTTCGGCCTCGCGACGGCGAACCAGGCGACGGCGGCCACGGCCGCTGATCCGACCGGTGCCGAGTTGAGTGCGGTGGTGGCGACCTGCGCGCAGCAGGTGTCCGCCGGCAAATACGCCGAACGCAGCGGCGGTACCCGCACGGTTCCGGTCTGCGCGACCGGCGGGGCGGTGCACTGGCGGTCCGGGATGACGATCGACTGCGACGGGCAGCGCACCGAGAAGTGCAACGCTTCGACCGACCCCTCTTGGCAGGGGCAGACCGCGTGGGCGCAGCCGGACGGCAAGCCGCTCAACGCCGAGAAACTGCCTTACATCGTGGTACCCGGGATCAGCTCGACGTGGAGTTACGCCGGCTCCGGCATCACCGGTGCCACGGTCGCCGCGGTCGTCTATCAGGGCAAGGTCGCCTACGCCGTCGTAGGCGACGTCGGCCCGACGGGGGCGATCGGCGAAGGCTCCTACGCGCTGGCCAAAGCGCTCGGCATCAACCCAGACCCGCGTTCGGGCGGGGTGTCCGGCAAGGTCGTCGACTACATCGTCTTCCCCGGAGTCAAGGCCTCGCCCATCCACGACGCCGCCGACGCGGCCACCGAAGGCAGGCGGGCCGCGACGGAGCTGGTATCCCGTTCCCGTGGCTGCGCGAACGCCGGTGTCGACGGCCCCTATCCGCGGCTCGACGCCGGCGTGACCCGGTCCGAGGTGAAGGCGGCGCAATGCCTGCTCCGTGCAGCCGGGCAGGACACGGGGGCCGGTGATCCCAGCGGTGTCCTGGATGCGGCGACGGTGTCCGCGGTGAAGTGGTTCCAGGCGCAGGTGGGGCTCGCGGAGACGGGCTCGGTGGACTCGCACACCTGGACGGCGCTGCTGGCCCGCGGCGCCACGCCGCAGCTTCAGGACGGCTCGTCCGGTGAAGCCGTTTTTCGGCTGCAACGGTCGCTCAACGCCGCCATCTCGGCGAAGCTGACCGTCGACGGCAAGTTCGGCGCCAAGACCACCGCGGCCGTCAAGGGCTATCAAACCTCGCGGGGACTCGATGCCGACGGGATCGCCGGCGCGAACACCTGGCGGGCCTTGCAGGCCGGACGGTGAAGTGTCCTGAGGCTTCCGGGCTCTTCGCCGGAAGCCTCAGGCGCCCGGCGTGACGAGACCGGACTCGTAGGCCAGCGCGACGATCTGCGCGCGGCTGGAGAGTCCGAGTTTCGTCATCGCGCGGTTCACGTGCGTCTTCACCGTGGATTCGCTCACCACCAGCTCGCCGGCGATGCCGCCGTTGGTCATGCCCTTGCCGACCAGGCGGAGCACCTCGGTCTCCCGGACGGTGAGGCAGTCCAGTTCCGGTCCGGGCGCGCCGGTGGGGCCGCCCGGACGGTTCGCGTAGGCCTCGATAAGCCGCCGCATGACCGAGGGCGCGAACAGCTGCTCCCCCGCCGCGATCGTGTGGATCGCGGCGACCAGCCGTTCCGCCCGGACGTCCTTGAACAGGAAGCCCGAAGCCCCCGCCCGCAAGGCCGCGTACACGTACTCGTCCAGATCGAACGTCGTCAGTACCAGCACACGCGTCGGCCGGTCGCGTTCCGCGGCGAGGATGCGCTCGGTCGCGACCACACCGTTCGTGCCCGGCATCCGGATGTCCATCAAGACGACGTCGGGCCGCAGCCGCGCCGCCAGGTCCACCGCTTCCTGTCCGTCGGCGGCCTCACCGACGACGGTGATGCCGGGCGCGGCCCGCAACAGCGCGACGAACCCGGCGCGGACCAGATCCTGGTCGTCGACGACCAGCACCTCGATCATGAACCGACTCCCCCTGCCGCCAGCGGGAGCACGAGCGTCACCACGAAACCCCCTTCCGCGCTCGCGCCCGCCAGGAGTGTTCCCCCATACAGTTCGGCGCGCTCACGCATGCCGATCATGCCGTGTCCGGCGCCCTCGTGGAACCGTTCGGAGCGGCCGTCGTCGGCGATCCGGACCGTCACTTCCTCCGCGCCGTACGTCAGCGACACCCACGCCCTGGCCGGACGGGCGTGTTTGACGACATTGGTCAAGGCCTCCTGCACGACGCGATAAACGCAGAGTCCCACCCCGTCCGGCAGCGAGCGAACCGTCCCCCGCACGGAAACCTCGACGTGCACCCCCGCGGCACCGACCCTCGCCGCCAGTTCCTTCAACCCCTCCAGTCCAGGGGCCGGTACGTAAGTGTCGTCGTCTTCGCCGGACCGCAGCACCGTCAGCATGCGCCGCAGTTCGTCCAGGCCCTCACTGCCGGTGCGGCCGATGACGTCCAGCGCCGTCCGGCTGGCCGCCGGATCCGACTCGAACACGTAGCGCGCCATCTCCGCCTGCACCGCGATGACCGACATGTGGTGGGCCACGACGTCGTGCAGCTCACGCGCGGTGCGGACCCGTTCCTCCGTCACGGCCCGCCGCGCCCTGTCCTCCTGTTCGCGGCGCAGTTGCTCGGTCAGCACCCGCAGCTGGCCGTTGCGCTGGGCCAGCCGCCCCGCGTTCGCGCCGAAACCCCATGCGACGCCGGTCAGGAGCACGCTCTGGAACACCGCCGTCCACACCGAGCCGATCAGCTGCGCATGACAGGCCGAATAGGTCTCGCCCGCCAGCGTGGCCGCCGCGCACAGCGCCGTCACCGGAAGAGACCGGTACGCGGCGACGGTGTACAGACCGAGCAACAGCGTCAGCGCGCTGACGCCCGGCCAGTACCCCGGGAGCAGGTAGCCGGCCCATCCGGCCAGCACGAGGACGAAAACCGTCAGCGGCGCACGGCGCCGAACCGCGAGTGGGGCGTTGACCAGCACACTCAGCAGGACGCCGATCGCGTCGAACGGCCGGAATCCGGGGAGGCCGACAGCGAAGCCTGCCTCGATGGTGAACGCGATCATGAACACCGCGAGGACCGCGTCACCCACTTCGAGAGCGTTCCTTCTCAGCCAGGTCGGTGGGCGCACACGAAACGATAGCCGTCGAAGCCATCACCGCGCGTCCGGCTCCGGGAGTACCTCACTACCGCACAGGTTGACGTCCGGACCGCTGTCACACCGGCCAAGTTGGGAGGCGTGGACAAACCGATCCGGTATCGGTGGTTCGATTCTCGGAGATCTCACATTCCGCCAGGGCCGGTGGAAAACGGTATTTTTACGCTCATTCGGCAGCTGCTTGCCCGCTAGTTTCCTTCCCGGAGGGGCCGGGGGAACTGGTCATCGAATCAGCGAGATCGGAGATGACCGGCGTGAAAGGCACCGTCCTCGGACTCTCGACGGGGGCGGCACTGCTCCTGTTCGCGGCAGCATGCAGTTCTCCGACGACTCCCCCGCCCGGCACGCCACCACCGTCTCCGGCGACCACCGCACCCGCGAGCACGACGCCGACGGTCGATCTTTCGTCGCTGCGTCAAGGCGCGGTCCCGGCGAAGTATCCCGAGCCGGATATGAGCAAGTTGCCTCCCAAGCCCGCGGATTCCGCACCGCTGCGGGAGCGGATCGCCTGGGAAGCACTGCAAAAAGTGACCAGATTCGCGCATCGTCTCGACCCCGCGGCGCGCTCGTCCTGCCCCGCGTTCGACCCGGGCCGCACCACCACGGTGACCTGCACGGTCACCTATCTCGGCGAGGGTTACGACTACGTTCTGCGCGACATCAAGTTCCAGGGCACCGGACTGACCAACGGCCGCACCGAACAAGGGACCGTCTCCTACAAGGCGGACCTCACCGCCGGGCCGATCATCCGCGACCAGGTCGAGTCGGTACTGCGCTACCAGAACAGCACCGAGTACGCGGCCTGTGACATGCCCGAGCACGTGCGCTTCGCATTCGACTCCACCCGGCGACGGCCGTCCGGGTCGTCAGTCGTCGGCGAGTGGATCTACGTTCCCGGCATCTCGTGCCGCTACCTCGATTCCAAGGCCCGAGCGGTCAAAGCCATTCCCTTGGAGCTCTACGACTGGGGCGCGCCCATCCATCCGTGATAACGGTTCGGCGGCTGAGGCGGGCGCTTCCTGGGCGTCGCCGTCATCGGCCGCGGTGAAGGGCGAGTAACCGATCTCGACGCGGTCGACCGACAGGTCGGAGAACACGAGCGAGCTGGTGTGGCCGTTGGCTTCGATCATCGCTTCATGGAACGGCCGCCCCAGCTCGGCGGACCACGCATCGGTGTCCGCGGTGCCGGGCCGCAGCTTCGTCCCGGGTAGAGGCTCTCCACAGGAATGCTGTTCGAGCGAAAAAGCCCGCTTCGGCCACTTCGCGCGGGGGTCGTGAGTGATTTGGGTGATTCTAACCCGCATTATCACTCACGACCCAGCCCAGAAACGGACACAGTGCTTGAAGCGATAGCGCAGCAACTCCCGGGCCCGCGGAAGAGGAGCGCCTGGTCGACATCCACAAGAGGCATCATCTCGCGCAACGAGCCTGGATGAGAACGCGCTCCCCCTGGCCTCGTCACCCGTATCGGTGATTCTCGCCGACTCACCATTCGTGGCAAGAGGATCACCGGTTCGTGTCATCCCGCCGCCCACTTGCCGTAGCGGAGGCTCAGCGTCCACATCGACCCGCCGCAACCCCGCTACGCACGGTGTCATGGCTCCCAGAACCCACCCCTGCCGCAAAACACGAAAGACTTACGTGTTTATCGTAGGAAGATTCACGACCGGCCGAAAGCCCGGGAAATCGTTTTTTGACAGGGTGCCAATGTGGTGAAAATCTTCGATCGCTCCTCGCGAGAGCACAACCGAACACGAAATCCGAACAAGGAGCCCCTCAATGCAGATGTTCACCCAGCACGTGCACCACGGTCACGACCTCATTTCGGGTCTGCTCGCGCACCTGGCCCACGTGCTCGGATGGCTGGTCTGACGCTCTAAGCACAGGGATTGACGGGGGCCAATCTGTTGGCGCGGGTCGGCCCCTCGTGTTTGCGACCCGGTAAAGGGGCACGTTCGTGTCCCTTTACCGGGTTCCGGTTTTTCACTCCGGAATGGAATACCGCTAAAGCGCGAACCCCAGTTCCCGGCCCCGCGTCACGAGTTCTTCCCTTGCCGAAGGATGCGCGACCTGGCCGACGATCTGCCGCGCCTGCTCGCTCGCGTCGTTGCCCCAGATCGTCGCGACACCGTGCTCACTGACCACGAAACTGTGCTGGAACGAGGTCACCGGACCGGTCAGCCGGGGCACGACCGTCGAAACGTCGGCCTTCGGATGCCACGACGGCAGCGCGATGATCGCCCGGCCGCCGGGTGAATGCAACGCCCCGACCACGAAGTCGGTCTGCCCGCCGAATCCGGAATAGATCGCCCCTCTAACTCGGCTCGCATTGGCCTGTGCGTACAGGTCGACCTCGAGGGCGCTGTTCACCGACACCAGACCGCGCTGCCGGGCGATCACCGCGGGATCGTTGGTCTTTTCCGTGCGCAGCAAGCGAATTCGCGGATTGCGGTCGAGCCAGCGGTACAGGTCCGCACTGCCGAACACGAACGACGCGGTCACCGGCTCCGCCGGATCGAGGGCCCCGGCGCGGTCGAGCGCGAGCACGCCGTCGCTGAACATCTCCGACCAGATCGCGAGCCCACGCCGTCCGGTCACCGCCGCCAGGGTCGCGTCGGGGATCCCGCCGATGCCCAGTTGCAGGGTCGCGCCGTCCTCGACCAGCCCGGCCACCCGCTCACCGATGGTCCGCGCCGTGTCCCCCACCGGCCGCGGAACCGGCGACAGCAGTGGTTCCTCCACCTCGATGCCGTAGTCGATCTCGTCGACCGGCACGAGACCGTCGCCGTAGGTGAACGGCATCTCGGGATTGAGCTGCGCGATCACCAGGCCACCGCGGGCCCGCACCGCTTCGATGGCCGCGGGCAGGATGTTCACCTCCGTACCCAGCGACACCACGCCGTCCACCGGGACCGAGGTGTGCAGCAGGACCACGTCCGGCGGCAGCGAGTGCTTGAGCAACTGCGGCACCAGCGACAGCCGGGACGGGAAATACCGCAGCCCGGGACGGCCGCGCATTCCCGCGCCCACGAACGGCGTCTCCAGTAGCACACCCTCGCGATCCGGCATGCCCGCCTGGGCGTTCAACGCGAACAGGCGGTACTCCGCCAGCGCCGCGTCCAGCACCTTCAGCGCCCGCATCGGCGTGGCGAAATTCCCGCTCACCACCACTCGCGGGCACGAAGCGGGCACGCCCGCGAGAATGGAACCGAGCTGGCTTTCCGACAAGACGCGCATGAGCCGATCATGCCCGAGGAGCCCCTTGCCGGCGCGGGCCGGACCCCCAGGGAAACCGGCCCGCGCCCGGCACCTCCTCACCATGGTGCGACCGGGGCCGGTGCCCGCACATGGGTACCGGGACCCCATATTCCGGTGCGGCACCGGACGGCCACCGTCCGTGCCCGGCGGTCACTCTCCGGACATCTTCGTGCGTGCGCTGAATGTGGGGGTGCCGCCCCCATGTGCGGGCCGCGCCGAGCTGACAGCATTACCGCCGTGACGCCCCAACCATCGGCGACGTCCCTGCCGCCGAGGTGGTGGGAGCACGGCCGGACCCCGCGCGAGCGGTCAGCGGACAAGCCCCTCTGGGCCGACTTCGCCGAACACGCCATCACCACGCTTCTGCCGGAGCGCCCCCCAGTCGGTGACTGGCGTGCGGCGTTCGCCGGGGTCTTCAGGTCTCTCGTCGACGCCGCCTCGCGCGACGCGGTCCCGGACGATCTCCCCGGCGCCGACGTCGATGCGCTTCGCCAGGGTTTCGCGGCCAATCTCGACCAGCACCTGCTCAACCTTTCCGTCCGCACGCTGGTCCTCGAACTCCACCGTGCCCGCAAGGCCGGAACCCTCCAGGGCGAGACGCCCGAAGAGCGCTTCTCGGATTTCGTGCGCAGTCAATCGACGCCGGCCGGGCTCACCCGGTTGTTCGGCGAGTACCCGGTGCTGGCCAGGCTCCTCGCCCAGGCCTGCCTGTACGCCGCCGAAGCCCAGGCCGAAACGCTCGCCCGGTTCTCGGCCGACGCGGCCCTGCTGCCCTGCTCGGTCGTCGACGGCGAACTCGGCACGCTCGTCGAGGTCGCGGGCGGATTCGGTGACTCGCACGCCTGCGGGCGTTCGGTCAAACTGCTCCGCTTCTCCAGCGGCGCCAAGGTGATCTACAAACCCCGTCCGCTGATCCTGCACGAGCGTTTCACCGACGTAGTCGAACAGCTCAACAAGCGGCTGCCGGGCCTTGAACTGCGCACCGCCGACGCGCTGCCGCGTGACGGCTACGGCTGGCTCCGGTTCGTCGAACACCGGCCGTGCGCCGACCTCGGCGACGTCGACCGTTTCTACCGCAGGCAGGGCATCCTCCTGGCGCTCCTGCACGCGCTCGACGCCACCGACGTCCACTACGAGAACGTCATCGCCTGCGGCGACCAGCCGGTGCTGATCGACATCGAGACCCTGTTCCAGCCGTCGCCGCCTGTTCCACCGGAGGGCGACCCCGCGGCGGCGATGCTGGCGCGGTCGGTGCAGCGCACGCTGCTGCTCCCCCAGCTCTTCGCCGGCGAGCACGGTGCCGTCGACATCTCCGGTCTCGCCGGCCGCGGTGGCAAGCTGCCCACCGACCGGGTCGATTGGGCCGACGCGGGGACCGACCGGATGCGCCTGGTCCGGGTGCCCGGAGAACTCGCCGGAAGCAACAACCTGCCGCGCCTCGACGGCCGCGACGTCGCTCCCGCCGAACACAGCGCGGCGCTGCTGGCCGGGTTCCGGCTCGGCTACGACGCGATCTCCTCCGGACGGGACGAGCTCACCGAGCTTCTCCGGCGCTGCGCCGAGGATCCCATCCGGGTGCTCATCCGGCCGACGAACTTCTACTCCCGCCTGCTGGACGAGACCACCCATCCCGACCTGCTTCGCGACGCCGCCGACCGCGACCGCGCGTTCGACCTGCTCGAAGAGGACTCGGTGCGGGAGGAGAAGCTGCTCCGGCTGGTGCCGCACGAGCGGGACGACCTGTGGGCGGGTGACGTGCCGATGTTCACCTCGAACCCCGGTTCGACGTCGCTGCTGGATTCGCGTGGCGAGAGCGTCGAAGGGGTCGTCGACCGGCCGTCGCTGAGCACCGTGCTGGCGAAGGTCGCCGACATGGATCCGCTCGACCAGCGGGACCAGGAGTGGCTGATCACCGCCACCCTCGCCATCAGCACGGCGGCCGACGGCCACCACGGCAACGGCGAGACCGCGGAGACGGCGGTGCCGAATCAGGCGCCCGACGCGGAACGGTTACTGGTCACCGCGTGCGGGATCGCCGACCAGATCGTCGCCAACGCCTTCTCCGACGAGCACCGCTCCAACTGGCTCGGCATCGAGCTCGTCGACGACCGTTATTGGACCGTCCTCCCGATGGGCGCGGGTCTCGGCGAGGGCTACTGCGGTGTGGCGTTGTTCCTCGCCCAGCTCGCCGAACTGACCGGGATCGCGCGCTACCGCGATCTGGCCGCGTACGCGATCAGCCCGCTCCCCGGCCTCTTCGCCACCCTCCGCGCCGACCGCGAATTGGCCGCCACCGCCGGCTGCGGCGGGCTGCTCGGGCTCGGCGGCGTCGCGTACACGATCGCCCGGCTCAGCACGCTGGTCGGGCTTCCCGCGGGCGATCTCATCGAGCAGGCCGTCGACCTGATGCCCGAGGCCACCGCCGAAACACCCTCCGGGTTCACGACCGGACTCGCGGGCGGCGTCGCCTCGATGCGTTCGGTGTATGTCCAAACAGGACTGGAGACGGCGCTGGCCCGGGCGGACCGCTACGCGGCACAGCTGCTCGAACGCGAACGTCCAGCGGAGAAGTCCTTCGCCCGTGGTTCGGCCGGGATCGACTGGGTCCTGCGGGCACACGAACGTCCCGGCGAAGAACCGCCCGGAAAGGCGGACGATCGGGCGGAAAGCACCGGCGGGTGGTGTGACGGCCTCGCGGGCGACGCCCTCGGAACGGCCGCGCACCTGCCCGATCCCGAACACGCCAGGGAGCTGGACCGGACGATCAGACGGCTGACCGACCGGGCACCGCTGAAGGATCTCAGCCTCTGCCACGGCGAGTCCGGAGTGCTGGACGTGTTGTGCGTGCTGGCGGAGAACGGGCACACTGGCGCCGCGGCCGCGGCACGCCGCCGGACCGGTCATCTGCTCGCCGCCATCGATCAGCGCGGTGCCCGCTGCGGCACACCCGGCGCGGTTCCCTCGCCAGGGCTGCTGAGCGGCCTGGCGGGGATCGGCTACGGCCTGCTGCGGCTGGGATTCGGCGACCGGGTCCCCTCCGCGCTCCTGCTCCGCCCCGACCGGCCGCATCCCGCGGCCACCGTTTTTCCGCCGGTAAACCGAGTATGAGGAGAAGAACCACATGTACGAAAGAGATCTGCCCGCCACCGAAGACGTCCTCGGCGCCGTGAACCTGCCGCGCGCCCTCGAGGTCGGCTCGCGCAACCACGCGCTGGCGGGCAGCAAGCCGCGGCTGAGCGCCAACCCGCTCGCCACCCTGTCCACGGACACCGGTTCGCCGTCCGTCGTCAGCGTCTTCACCGGCGGCTGGATCTGAGTAGAGCTCACGAAGGCGGGTTCGCGCCGCCCGCCTTCGTGATCGACTTTTGGCCGTGACAGCGGAATCCGCTCGCTATAGTCACGGCGGTGGGTATCCGTTCGTCGCGGATGATCGGCCGCGACGCCGAACTGGCCGAGCTCTCCGGAGCTCTCGATCGCGCCATCGCGGGTCGCGGCGGCGCGATCTTTCTCGTGGGCGAAGGCGGCGTCGGCAAATCCCGGCTCGCCATCGAAGCCGCCTCGCGGGCGGTCGCCGCCGACGTCCCGGTGCTGCAGGGCAGGGCCAGTTCGATCGGCCCGCTCGTCCCGTTCCGGCCGCTCACCCAGGCACTGCTGTCGCATTTTCGTGGCGGCGGCCCGCCGGAGGCGACCGAACTCGACCCGTTCATCCCCGTGCTCGCCCAGCTCATCCCCGATTGGAGCCGAGGGGACCGGCCTCGCGAGTCCGGCTCCCTGATGGTGCTCGCCGAAGCGGTGTTCCGGCTGCTGGCCGTCACCAGCCGCGACCGCGGCGCGCTGCTGGTCCTCGACGATCTCCAGGACGCCGACGCCGAGACGCTGTTCATCCTCGAATACCTCGTCGACAACCTGCCCGCGGCGCAGACCCTGTTCGTCGGCACGCTCCGCAGCGAACCCTCCGACGCGCTGCGCCTGGCGACCTCCGGAGCACAGCGGATGAGCTGCGCCGTCGTCGAACTCGGCAGGCTCGGCCTCGCCGACACCCACGCGCTCGCCGCCGCCTGTCTCGAGACCGAGCCGGGGCGGCTGCCGTCGGCCGCGACGGAACTGTTGTGGCGCAACAGCGCCGGTCTTCCGTTCATCGTCGAGGAACTGCTCCACGGCATGGTGAACGACGGCCTGCTGGTCGAGGGCCGCGACGGCTGGCGCGTCATCGGTGAACTCCGCGCCCGCGTCCCGGCCGCGCTGGTCACCAGTATCGGCGTCCGGATGGAGCAACTCGGCGAGCAGGCGGGTGAACTTCTTTCGGTCGCGGCGATCATCGGCCGCCGCTTCCCACTGACGGTGGTGCAGGCGGTCACCGGGACCAACGACCGGACGCTGCACAATCACCTGGGCGCCGCGGTCTCCGCGAACCTGGTGACCACCGACGAGATGACGCCCGGCTGGTACGCCTTCCGTCATCCGCTGACCGCGGAAGCGTTGCTGGCGCGTCAGTCACCGGCGCGGAAGGCGGAACTCGCCCGTCAAACCGCCGACGCGGTCGAGGAGCTGTACCCGGGCCTGCCGGGCGACCTGTGCGCGCTCGTCGCGTCGCTCCGGCTGACCGCCCTGGACGAGCGGGCGGCGGGCCGGTTGTTCGCGGAGACCGGCCGTCGCGCGCTCGACGCGGGCGCCGCGGATTCCGCGGTCACGATGCTCACGAAGGCCCTCGACCTGCTCGCCGCTGCCGACGCGGGTGATCGGGCCGAGGTGCTGGAGACGCTGGTGCACGCGCTCGGGCAGACCGGTCAATTCGACCGCGCCGTGGAACTCTCCGCCGCGTTCGGCGAGATCGGCACGCTCGAACGGGCCGCGAAACTCCGCACCCAGCTGGCCTGGGCGGCCTACATCGCGGGACGGCACGACGAATGTCTCGGCCAGATCGAACGCGCCCGCGCTCCCCTGGGGTCGGCGATCTCACCCGCTCAGCAGGCCGCGCTCGACGCCGTCGAGGCGAACCTCTGGCTCGACGTCCCCGGCCGGACCGGGACGGCCGAGCGGCTCGCACGTCAGGCGTGGAAGGTGGCCGAGGCGACCGAGCAGCCGTTCGTCGTCTGCCAGGCGTTGCAGGTGCTCGGGATGCTCGCGCTGTCCCGGGACCTCAGCGAATCCGAGCACTACATGCAACTCGCGCGGCGGACCGCCGAGGACAACCATCTGCACCACCTCCGCACCCAGGCGCTGGTCCGGCTCGGCGGACACCGCGTACTGATGAACGGCGACGAGCAGACTCTGCTGCTCGCCCGTGCCGACGCCCAGCGGACCGGGTCGATCACGCTGCACTGCGCGGTCGATTCCGTGCGCACCATGCACGCGATCCTGCGCTGCGACTTCGGCACCGCGCACACGCTGCTCGCCGAGAACCTCGCCGTGCTCGGCAGGCTCCGGCTGACCGCGTTGCTGCAGTACGCGCATATGACCAGGGCGATGTCGGCCGGGCACCGGGCGGACCGTCCCGCGATGGAGCAGGCACTCGACGACTTCCGCGAAAGCGGCGGCGAGAACGCGCAGGAGATGGTGCTCAGCATCGGTCTGGCACGGGTCTTCTGTTCGCTGCTCGAAGAGGACTTCGACCGGGCCCGCCGCGAACTCGGCCAGGTCATCGAGCTGGAGGACCGGCGGCCGAGCCGGTTCCACCTCGCCGGCCAGCACGGGCTCAGGACGCTCGTCGACACCCTCGGCGGTGCGCCCTGCCCGGACGGCGGATCGGCGGTGAGCGGGATGCGCTGGAACCGGCAGTTCGTCGAATTCGCGCAGGCCGTCGAGCACGGCCGGCGCGGCGACGCGGCCGAAGCCGAACGAGCGGTGGCCTCCGCGCTGAAGACGTCGGCGCCCTATCCCCTGGCCCGCCATCTCGGGCTCCGGCTGATCGCCGAACCGGCCGCCGCCGACGGCTGGGGCGATCCGGCCGGCTGGCTCAAGGAGGCTGAGGAGTACTTCCACGGCAGGGACATCCAGGCGGTGGCGGCCGCCTGCCGGACCCTGCTCCGCAAGCTCGGAGCGCCCGTGCGGCAACGGCGCTCCGGGGTCGACCGGGTCCCCGGCGACCTGCGCGCGGCCGGGGTCACCGTGCGCGAATACGAGGTGCTCGTGCTGCTCGCCGAGCGGATCGGGAACAAGGACATCGGCGCCCGCCTGCACATCTCGCCCCGGACGGTCGAGAAGCATGTCGCGAGCCTGCTCGCCAAGACCGGGCTCGCCGACCGTGCCGCCCTCGCCGAACACGCCGCCGGACCGCGACCTGGCATGCTGTGAGCCATGAGCGACCTGATCGTGTACGGCGCCGGCTGGTGCCCCGACGTCAAACGCAGCCGGGCCCTGCTGGACTCGAAGGGCGTCGAGTACGACTACATCGACGTCGAAGCGGACTCCGGCGCGGAGGAGACGGTGCGCGCACTGCAGAACGGTGAGCGGCGGATTCCGACCATCGTCTGGCCGGACGGCACCCATCTGGTCGAGCCGAGCGACGACGAACTCACCGCGCACCTGAACCGGTGACCCTCCCGGACGTGCCGGTCGGCACGAGGGTCGTCGTGCGGTACCGGATCGAAGGCGGCTTCACCGACGCTCTCGGTTACCTGCGCTCCCGTGACGAGACCGAGTGCACGGTGGAGACCAGACGCGGCCTCGCGACGATCCGGCTGGCGGACATCATCCTGGCGAAGACGGTTCCGCCGCCTCCGGCTCCACGCAGGCCTCGAGAGGGGTAAGGACGGTCAGAACCGTCCTTACCCCTCTCGAGTCGGGCTAGCTCTTCCGTGACTTCGTGGCCTTCTTCTTCGCGTCCTTCGCCTTCCCCTTGATCGTCCCGACGGCATCCTGCAGCGGCGCGTAGGTGCCGTACAGCGCGGGATCCGGTTTCGGAGCGGTGCCCGGACCGCCGAGCGCCTCCGGCTCCATCAGGTACTCGATCCCGTCTTCGCCGAAGCTCCAGCCGCCCTTCGCGCCGTCCGGCCCGTCGGACAGATGCCACACGGTGTTGTTGTGGTCCTGGTTCTCCTCGTCGAACAACGCCGTCGGCGCGATGTCGCTTTCCAGGCCGTCGGCCTTGAGTTCCTCGATCGCGGCGAGCCACTGCTTCTGGTGCACCGTGTCGCGGGCGAGGTTGAACTGCAGCATCGCCTTCACGCCCGGGTCGTCGGTCATGTTGTACAGCCGGGCCGTCTGCAACCGGCCCTGCGCCTCGGCCGCGGCGTTCGCCCGGAAATCGGCCAGCAGGTTGCCCGACGCCACGACGTAGCGGCCGTTCCAGGGGTAGCCCTGGCTGTCGCTCGGCGTCGCGCCGCCACCGGAGATGATCGCCTGCTGGGGATCCATCCCGCCCAGGATCGCCGCGGTGGCCGGATCCTTCGCCGCCTCGGCGACCGTGGTGGCGGGTGCCCCTTCCAGCAGCCGGGCGACCATGGTCGCGAGCATCTCGACGTGCCCGATCTCCTCGGTCGCCGTGTCCATGATCAAATCCTTGTACTTGCCCTCGATCCGGCAATTCCAGCCTTGGAAGAGGTACTGCATGGTGACGGTCATTTCACCGTAAGCACCGCCGATGAGTTCCTGGAGCTTACGGGCGTACAAGGCGTCCGGCTTTTCCGGTTTGGCCTCGAACTGGAGCGATTTGGTGTGACGGAACACTGATTACCTCCGAATAATGGGGAAAGAATGGATCAGCGCGAGTCGGCGATCGGCGCCTTCGAACCGGAGAGCGGAATGAGCCCGAGTGCGATCATCCCGATGGCGAGCCCGAGGTGCAGCCAGTTGTCGGCGCTGTTGACCGGCACGAAATTCGCCGCCGACCCGTGGTCGATCAGCAGTCCGTACAGCCACAGCACGAGGTAGACCACCCCGCCGCCGACGAGGAACGCCTTCGCACCGCTCGCCGTCCGGGCCAGCAGGATGCCCGCGACGCCGAACGCCAGGTGGACGATGTTGTGCAGGATCGAAACCTGGAACACGCCCAGCAGCAACGCGCCGGACTCGTGCCCGGCACCGCTCAGCTGCTCGTAGTTCGTCGTGATTCCGGGGATGAAGCCGAGAATGCCGACGAGTAGGAAGACCGCGCCCACGACGAGGGCGATGAGCTGGCGCGGAGCCCGCCGAACGGTGGCCGGCGATGCAGTCATGATTTCCTCCGATCCAGGTGGAATGAGCCTCTGGAACGTCGAGTACCCGCGCCGGAGCCGGCCACACCGGGGAAGCGGCGATTTCGAATCCGTGGGAATTCCCGTGTAATCCGGTGCTGCCGGGGTAGTCGGCGCGAAGCACTCATATGACAAGGAGGCGGAAATCGTGGCCGAGCGCGACGCACCGCAGGCAGGGCCGATCGGCAGGCTTTTCCGGGCCGGTTTCCACGCCCTCTCCGCGCTCCGCGGGGCGCGGGCGTTCCACCCGAACGGCCTACTGCTCAAAGGCGAACTTCACGCTTTGAGGCGCGACGAAATCGCACTTCCGCCGGATCCGGTGGCCGTCACCGTGCGAATGTCCAAAGGGGCCGGTCTCCCGGGGCGCGTGCCGGACGCGCTGGGGCTCGCCGTCCGGATCCCCGCCGCGAACGGTGCCCCGTGGGATCTCACCCTGACCACTTCCGCCGGCCGCGTGTTGCCGCGGCCGGCGCGATCCTGGACCGCCGGCCGCTACAGCTCGTTGCTGCCCTACCGCGTGAACGGCGAACTGGTCTGGCTGTCGGCCCGCGCGGAAACGCCGCGGCACGCCGAAGCGTCGCTGGACGCCCTGAGCCGGCTGGTGAAGGAAGGGCCGGTGACCTATCTCGTCGAAACCGTCCGCGTGAACGGGCATCGGAATCCGTGCGCGACGCTGACCCTCCACGAGGTGGGCGAAGACGCCTCGCGCCCGGCCTTCGATCCGATGCTGAACGCTCCGCCTGGCTGGGAGCTGCGGCCTCGCTGGCTCACCGGGTTGCGCGAGCGTGCCTACGAGGGCAGCCGCGAGGGCCGCTGACTCATCCCGCGAGAGGCTTGTCCAGCACCGCCTTCACGTGGCTGAAGTTGTCGATCGAGTAGCGCCCGTGATAACGGCCCATCCCGCTCTCCCCCACGCCGCCGAACGGTAGTTCCGGCGCCGCGAGATGGATGATCGCCGCACCGAACACCAGCCCGCCCGACGAGGTCTCCGTCTCGATCCTGCGCTTCGTTTCCTCCGATTCGGTGAAGGCGTACAGCGCCAGCGGCTTGTCGCGTTCGTTGACGAACTCCAGCGCCGCGTCGACGTCGGGCACGTCGATGATCGGCAGGATCGGGCCGAAGATCTCGTCCCGCATCACCGGGGCGTCCGGCGAGACGTCCGTGAGCACGGTCGGCGCGATGTACTTCTCGTCGCGGTCGGCCTGGCCGCCGACGACCACGGTTCCGTTGTCCAGCAAGGCGGTGAGCCGGTCGTGGTGCCGGGTCGAGATGATGCGGCCGTATGCCTCGCTGGTGGCCGGGTCTTCGCCGAACATCGCTCGGACGGTCTCGGCCAGGTGTTCCGCCAGCTTCGGGCCGGTGTCACCGATCGCGAGGACGTAGTCGGGCGCGACGCAGGTCTGGCCCGCGTTGGCGAACTTGCCGTACGCCAGCCGCTGGGCGGTCACGGCGAGGTCCGCCCCCGGCTCGACGATCGCCGGGCTCTTCCCGCCCAGCTCCAGCGTGACCGGCGTGAGATGCTTCGCCGCCGCGGCCATGACGATCCGGCCGACCGTCCCGTTGCCGGTATAGAAGATGGTGTCGAACTTCTGCTCCAGCAACGCCGTCGTCTCGGGGATCGCGCCTTCGACGACACGGACACCCTCGACGTAGTTCGGCAGATGCTCCGCGATCGCGGCCGAGGTGTTCGGGGACAGCTCACTCGGCTTGACGACCGCGCAGTTGCCCGCCGCCAGCGCTCCGACCAGCGGCGCGAGCACCAGCTGCAGCGGGTAGTTCCACGGCCCGATGATCAGCGCGACCCCGAGCGGCTCACGCACGACGCGGCCGTCGGCCGGTCGCAGCGGGTACGGCAGATCGGCGGGCTCCGGGCTCAGCCAGGAGTCGAGATTCTCCAGCGTGTGGTCGATTTCGTTCCGTACGAGCGCGATCTCCGCACGCTTCGCCTCGGCGGTGTTCTTGCGCAGATCGGCGTAGAGCGCCTTGAGGAAGACGTCGGCCTGCTCGGACAGGAGCTTCCGCAGGCCGGTGAGCTGCGTTCGCCGCCACTCCACCGGCTTCGTGACACCGGAACGGAAGAGTGCGCGTAGTTCTTCGACGACGGCGGAGGCATCGCTGCTGGTCATGGATTCGAGCCTAGTCATGGACCTCGGCGGCTGCCCAGCATTGGGCGGTATAGAGCGTTATACAAGAAGCTGAAGGCTCCCTTCGTCGCATGAGACGCGGCGAAGGGAGCCTTCAGCCCGGCGTTACGGGTAGCTCACCAGGTTGCTCGGCCGCGTGTCCGGCGGCGTCACCGCCCCGGCGTCGTTGATCACGTGGGTGATGGTCCCCTTGTAGTTCAGCGAGACCGTCACCAGATTGTGGAACCGGACGCCGGAGCGGTTCGGCACCTCGAACGCGTGATACAGGTTCACCGACGGGTTGTCGTTGAAGAAGCAGTAGCTGCCCAGGCCCCACGCCTCGTGCGTGGTCACGTTGTCCCCCACCTTGTAGGCGGCGTACCCGTTGAGCCCGTTGGGACTCTTCCAGCCCGCCTGGTCCGGGACGTCGTACGGGATCTCGTTCTGGAAGAAGATCGTCCTGCCGTTCTGGCCGTTCCAGATCACCTGGTACTTCTGGTAGTGCTCGACGAACAGGCCGGTCGCCAGCACGTTGTCGCCGTTGACGACCACGCCGGTGTCGCCGGTGTTGATCGTCCAGCCGTAGGTGCCCGCGTTGCCGTGGTCGGCCCGCCAGGCCCAGATGTGGTCGATGATCGTGTCACGGCTGTTGACGATCAGGCTGTTCGTCGCCTTCCCCGCGATCTGACCGCCGATCCGGAAGAACACGTCCTGCAAGGTGGTCGGGTTCGCCGCGTGGTTCGCGGTCGACCCAGCCTGGCCGACTGTGAGCAGCGACTGCGAGTTGGTCGTTCCGGCGTCGAACAGCAGGCCCTTCAGCCGGACACCGTCCACGTCGGCGACCTTCATGGCGTCGACGCCGTTGTCCGGAACCAGCGTCGGGTAGCCGACACCGAGGACGACGGTGTTCGCCTTGGTCACGTTGAGCGTCTGGTTCAGGTGATAGACGCCCGGCGTGAAGAACAGGTTGCAGCCCTGGGAAAGGGCGGTGTTGATCGACGACGCCGTGTCCCCCGCCTTCACGACGTGGAACTGGCTCATCGGCAGCGAAGAGCCCTGGGTGCCGCCGTTGGCCCAGCTCGGCCCGGAGGCGTTGGTGCGCAAGGAAGGCAGGAACACGCGGTACTTGCCGGAGCCGTCGAGGTAGAGATACGGGACGTCGCGGGACACCGGTGTGGTGCCGAGCGTCGTCTCCGGCGGGTTCGGGAAGGTGTTCGCGGGAGCGCCGCTCGTGCCGGAGAAGACCATGTTCCAGACGCCGCCGTCCCAGCTGCCGTAGCTGCTGTCCCGGGTGTACCACTGCTGCTGTGAGATCGACGCGGCCTGTCCGGAGACCTTGGTGTCGGCGGTGTAGCCGCCGCTCGCGAAGCCGTAGCTGGCCGGATAGAGCTGGAGCCCGCCACGGATGTCCATCCGGCGGAACGGTGCGGCCTGCGCGACCGCCCAGCGGGTCGAGCCGCTGCTCGGGACGACAGCGAGGTTCTCCGCCGAGCGCCAGAAGTTCTGCAGCGCCACGCCCTTGTCCGACTCGTTGAACGCGTCGACGGTGACGTCACCGTTGATCACCACGTCGCCCGGGTTCTGCCCGAGACCCGCGACCGAGGTGTAGTAGCCGACGTTGTCGTGGATGCCGTTGTACACACCGGGCTTGAACAGGTGCGCGTACCGGCGCTCGGTGAACTGCGCGGTCAGGGTGTCCTTCTGCGCGTTGAAGTCCGCGTCGAGCCGGGACTGGATCGACGCAGCGGACATACCAGGGTCGAAGATCCGCACGTTCGGGCCGAAGTCCGGGACCTCGGCCTGAGCCGGGCAGGTCCCCTGTGTCGATCCGATCGTGTAGGTCGCCGAGGACACCGGGGAGTTCGCCGAGCCGGCCTTGAGCGCGATCGCGGAGATCGTCGAGGAGGCGGAGACCGTGATCGGCCCGGTGTACACAGTGGACGACGCCGTCGGCGTGGAACCGTCCACTGTGTACCGGATGGTCGCGCCGGCGGTCGCGCTCGACAAGGTCACCGAACGGGCGCTCGGGTAACTGCCGCCCGGCGGATCGAAGGTCGGTGAAGCGACGGTCGTGCCGCTGCCGCCGTGGGTGTACGTGAAGTGCGGGGTGTCGTATTGCGGCCCGTTCTTCTCGTAGGTGAACCAGTAGTCGAGCACCGTGCCCGCCGACAGTGAGCCGACGGTGTGCCGCCACGTGCCTCCGTTGTCGGTCATGCGGACGTTCTGCTGCCCCACGCCCGGGACACCGGTGTAGTGGATGTCGACGTAACGCGCCGGGGTCGCCGGCGTGAAGGAGAACTGCGCCTGGGTCGCGTTCAAGGACGCGGCGCTCTGGCTGTAGTCGGCGGCCGCGGCGGTGGCACCGCCGAGCCCGGCCGCGATCAGGAGCGCGGAAAGGCCGAGGGCGAGCGCGCCCCGGACCCCTTTCCGGCGCTTGGGCTGCACAAAGATCCGATTCACGTCGTGACACCTCCGGCGTTGGAAATCCACGGGCGAAGCAATTCGTTGCGCGCCACAACAAAGTAGCCGTCCGTGCGATATGTCCAGATCACGCTTCGGTAACACTGATGGTCCAAACCACTGACTACGCCAGGCGGCCCACGACGACAGGGCCGTTCGGCGCCGTCGACGGGAGCGTTCGGGTGCTGGTCAGCGGTCTGGGACGACGTAGAGCGTCGACGCTTCCCCACCGTGCATCGCGCTCAGGCTGGTCCGGCACGCGCGGAGGACCTCGCGGTTCGCGACCGAGTCCGGCGGGACGCCACAGCCGTCGCAGAAGAGCTCGACCGTTCCCGGGAAGGTCTCGTCGACCTGGACTTCGACCGTGCGATCGCAGCGGCGGCACCACCGATGCCCGGTGACGATCAGGATGTGCATCGGATCCGAGATGCACTGATGCACCCAGCGGCGGTGCACGTAACAGGTCGTCCGGATATGCGCGCTCAGCCCGTGTTCCTCCGCCACGTCCTCGGCGGCGAGGATCGCGGCCAGCCGCCGGTCGGCGATCTCGCCGTACCGGTCCCGGCGCCGCGCGGGAGGGGACGTGTCCGCCGCCGCGAGCAGTCTGAGATGAGCCCTTGAGGGTGGCGGAGTACGTAGCACCATGTGGGTCTCGACCTTTCGGCGTCCACCGGAAGTCTTATCAGCTCACCCCCGGTTTCGCCGGAGTGACACCCGACCGGGCGACAACGACCTGAGAAAGGTTCGTTTGTACGGCCCTTGTATTCCCGCTGCCCATGCTGCCCGGACAACCGGATCCGTTCAGGAGGCAGGAATTGTTGACCAAGGTAGCCGTGCTCGCGACAGCGACCGCGCTCTCCTTCGGCGTGGCCGCACCGGCCGGCGCCGAAGTGACCGCGTTGCCCGCGGCCAGCATGGAAGCGGTGCTCAAGGCCGCGCAGATCGACCCGCGCCGCGCCGACAGCGCGTTGACCCCCGGGGCCAAGGACAGTGTGCTGCTGGTGGAGCAGGCACTGGCCGCCAAGGGGCTGCTCGACCAGCAATACGTCGACGGCCACTTCGGCACCTCGACGATCACGGCGTACTCCAGCTACCAGAAGTCGCTGGGCTACACCGGGATCGACGCCTCGGGCCTGCCGGGGAAGACGTCGCTCGAGAAGCTGGGCGAGAACCGCTACACCGTCACCGCGGTGGTCTCGGCGGGTAGCCGCCTGACCTACCACGGCAAGACGATGAACACCCGGACCAAGGCGATGCTGGTGAAGGCCGAAGGTCTGCTCGGCAGGCAGCTCACCATCACGCAGGGCTCGTACAACCCCGGCGGCGTCGGTGCTTCGGCCGGGACGCACGACGGTGGCGGCGCGCTCGACATCGGCGTCGAGGGCATGTCCTCGACCACGCGGACAGATGTCGCGCGGAAGCTGCGCCAGGTGGGCTTCGCGGCTTGGGTCCGGACTCCGGCCCAGGGTTTCGCCTACCACATCCACGCCATCGCACTGTCCGATCCGGACCTGTCGTCCGGTGCGCAGCACCAGGCAGGCGACTACTACCTCGGCTACAACGGTCTCGCCGGCCGCGGTGCCGACGACGGCCCCGCCGTCACGCCGAAGCTCACTTGGGAGGAATACCTGCGCTCCTGAACACGCTTTCCGAAGGCCACCTTCACCGGCGTCGATCGTCGCGAAGGTGGCCTTCGGGCTGTCCGGGATCCCCCGGGTAGGCTTCGGCGCGACGGTGAAATCAGCGGGAAGGGAACATCGCGTGGAGGCTCAACCGGTCGGTCAGTGGCTCGAAGAGCTGGCATCGAAGGCCTCGACGCCCGGTGGTGGCGCGGGTGCCGCGATGAACGCCGCGGTCGGTGCCGCCCTGGTCTCCATGGTGTGCAACCTGACCATCGGCAAGCCGAAGTACGCCGAGCACGAGGCCACCATGACCGAGGCGCTGGCCAAGGCCGAAGACCTCCGTGCGCGCGCTCTCGGCCTCGCCGCCGACGACGCCGCCGCGTTCGACGCCGTGGTCGCCGCGTACAAGCTCCCCAAGGCCACCGACGAGGAGAAGCAGGCCCGCACGGCCGCGATCCAGGCCGCGCTGGTCGGCGCCGCCGAGGTGCCGCTGCGCACGGCCGCCCTCGCCGCCGAGGTCATCGACGTCGCCGCCTCGATCCTCGAAGGCGCCAACACCAATGTCATCTCCGACATCGCGGTCGCGGCCTCGTCCGCGAAGTCCGCGCTCGAATCGGGCGTGGTCAATGTCGAGGTCAACCTCGCGTCCATGGCGGACGAGCAGCTCCGCAAGGAGACCGAGGCCCGTCTCACCGAGTTCACCCCCGCGGCCGGGCGCGCCGACGCCCTGATCGCCCAGGTTCGCGAAAGGCTCGCCCGATGACCCTGATCAACGGGCGCGCGATCGCCGCCGCCATCACCGCCGAGGTCACCGAGACCGCCGCCAAGCTCCGCGAATCGGGCACCGCCCCGACGCTGGCCGTGCTCGTGCCGACCGACGACGACGCCACCGCCTGGTACGTACGCTCGATCGAGCGCGCCGCGAAGAAGGTCGGCGTCGACTGCCGGGTGGTCCAGCTCGAGAAGCCGACCGGCGCGGACGTCACCCGCGAGCTCGACAAGCTGTCCGCCGACCCGTCGGTGCACGGCATCATCTGCCAGACCCCGCTGCCCGAAGGCGTGACGCTCGACGACGTCGGCGCGCACATCGACCCGCGCAAGGACGTCGACGGCGCGAACCCGGTCAGCCTCGGCCGCCTCACCGCCGGCCTCCCGACCTACGCGCCCGCCACCGCCGCCGCGGTGCTGGAGATCCTGAAGCGCGAGCAGGTCGCCCTGTCCGGCGCCCAGGTCGCCGTCGTGGGCCGTTCGACGATCGTCGGCAAGCCCGCCGCGCTGCTGTTGCTCGGCGAGCACGCGACGGTGACCATCTGCCACTCCCGCACCAAGGATCTCGCGGCGGTCACCAAGGCCGCGGACGTCCTGGTCGTGGCCGTCGGCCGCGCGCACTTCATCGGCGCGGACCACGTCAAGCCCGGGGCCGTGGTGATCGACGTCGGCACGAACCCGACTCCCGAAGGCGGGCTCGTCGGCGACGTCGACCAGGCCGCGGTCGAGGAGATCGCCGGTTCGATCACGCCGGTCCCCGGTGGCGTCGGCCCCGTGACGACGTCGCTTCTGCTGCGGCACACCGTCACCGCCGCGCAGTCCTGATCCACTGAAGGAGGCGGCGAGTCCACTGAGGACTCGCCGCCTTTTCTTTCGGTATGGAGAAAGTGTCGCGGCGCGTGATCAGACTCCGCACTCGCGTGATTGAAGGCGGAACTCGCGTGATCAGAGGCGGAACTCGTGAGTTCCGGCTTCAATCACGCGAGATACGTCTCTGATCACGCGAGTCACGTCCCGATCACCGTCTCCACCACCTTCCGCACCTGTGCCGCTTCCGGCGCGGGCGCGGTGCGGTCCGCGTACAGCAGATGCGCGGCGCCGATGAGCGTGGCGGCCAAAGTCTCGACGTCGGCGTTCTCGGCGATCCGGCCCTGCTCCCGTTCCGCCTTGAGATAGCCGCCGATCATGACGGCGGCCTGGGTCAGCACCGGAACCCCGGCGGGCCATTCGCGACGTAGCCGCGCACGAAGCTCGTCGCGGAAGATCACGAGCGGGACGATCGCGACCGCGACCGACTCGAAGACCGCCGCGAGCGCCGTGGTGAGGTTGTCCACGACCGTCCCGGTGCCGACGGCGTCCCGCAGGCCCTTCTCGTCGAGCTTCTCGATCCGGTCCAGCACGAACTCGGCGAGGAAACCGTCGAAGTCGTCGAAATGCCGGTGCAGCACGCCTTTCGCGCAGTCCGCCTCCGTGGTCACCGCCCGGCTGGTGAGCCCGCTCGGGCCGTCCCTCAGCAGGACCCGCTCGGCGGCGTCGAACAACTGCGCGCGGACGGCGCGCAAAGCCACTCCTGTCGGCATCCGGCTCCCTTGCGTTGACGAGTGGGCAAGTGCCCACTTAAGGTGGGCGCATGCCCACTCTACCTTCGCGGCAGGAACCTCATCGCTATCGACAGGCCGCGGAATCCTTCGGCGTGGACGTCGAACGCTACGACCGGGCCCGCCCCGCCTATCCCCCGGAACTCGTCGGCCACCTCATCGCCGCCGCTCCCGGCCGCGAGACCCTCGATGTCGGCGTCGGCACCGGCATCGAAGCACGCCAGTTCCAAGCCGCGGGCTGTCGCGTGCTGGGCGTCGAGCCGGACGCGAGGATGGCCGAGTTCGCCCGGCGGAGCGGGATCAACGTCGAAGTCGCGAAGTTCGAGGATTGGGAACCCGCCGGACGCCGGTTCGACCTGCTCGTCTCCGGGCAGGCCTGGCATTGGGTCGACCCGGTGGCGGGCGCCGCCAAGGCCGCCGAAGTCCTACGGCCCGGTGGACTCTTCGCCGCGTTCTGGCACGTACCCGAACCGCCGGAAGAGGTCGCGGACGCCTTGGCGGAGGCTTACCGGCGGCTCGTGCCGGACGCCCCGATCGACCTCAAGAGCGTGCCGAAACAGCCCTCTGACCCGTACGGGCCACTCGTCGTGAAGGTCGCCGACGGTCTGCGCGAAGCGGGCGGGTTCGGCGAGCCGGAACGAAGCCGTTACGACTGGGACCGGGTCTACACCCGGGACGAATGGCTGGACCAGCTCCCGACGTTCGGCTCGCTGACCTGGGTCGAATCCACAGTGCGACAAGAGATCCTCGCTGAAGTCGGGGCGGCGATCGACAGGATGGGCGGCCGGTTCACCACGCGCTACGCCACCGTCGCGATCACCGCGGTCCGCGACTGACCCGCCGGTGACGGGAGCCGCGCCGCTCCCGTCACCGGCGTCCGTCAAGGCGTGACGGGGACGTTGGTCAGCCCGTTCACCGCCCTGGACACGGTGTTGGACGCGTAGACGACGTTCGGCCGTTCCGAGCACTTCGACGTCGACGTGATCTTGATGGCGTACTGGCCGACGCCGCCGAGATCGGACTTGTTGTCCCGCCACACGTTCCCGCAGCCATTCGGGAACGACGGCGTGGTACCGGGATTGTGCGTCTCGTAACCGTTCGCGAAGGTCCCCGGCGAGGCGAAGGTGCCGGTGTTCCCCTCGATGACGTATCCGAATCCCTTGACGTCGACCCAGGAATCGGCCGAGTTCTGCCCGGAAACCCCTTGACCGTCGAAGGTGTTGCCGCGGATCACGCCGCCCTCGGTGCCCTCCTTGACGTCGATGCCCTCCGCGGCCACGTACGGTCCGATGTGGTTGTTGAGCACCTGGATCTGGTCGCTTCGGTCGACCCCGCCGGAGTTCCCGTGGCAGGCCCAGTTCGAGTTCGCCGAGCCGAGGTAGACGCCCTCGCCGTAACCCGCCTGTACGAGCCCGGTGTGGCTGATCGTCGAATCACGGATGACGCTGTCGGCCGAGGAACGGCGGAAGTGCACGGCCTCCTCGTCGATCCGGTGCACCCGCACGCCTTCGATCACCGTGTGGTGCGAGTTGTCGGCGACGATGCCCTTCTTGGCTTCCTGCACGGTGAAGCCCTTGAGGTGCCAGTACGGCGCGCCATAGAGCCAGAACCCGTACCCGGAATCCCAGCCCGCCGTCGGAGCCGGACAGGAAGAGCCTCACCGGACGGGCCGTCGTTGATCAGGACCGCCGTCGACGGTCCGGTCACCGTGATCGGCGCCGCCGCCGTGCCCGGTTTCGTCGCGACGAACGAGCCCCGGTACGTTCCCGCGGCCAGCCGGATGGTCCGGCCGGGGCTCGCCGCGGCCAGCGCGGCCTGCAGTTCCGCCGCGGTGCCCACGTCGACGACGTCCCCGGACGGCACGCTGGTGGTGGTCGTCGGCGGCGAAGTGCTCGTGCTGGTCGGCGACGGCGGAGTGGTGGTCGTGGTCGGCGCCCCTCCCCCGCACGGGCTGCCGTTGATCGTGCACCCGCTCGGCAGGCCGAGGCCCGTGGTGTTGAAGCCGAAGGACGCCGTGCCGCCGGGTTTGATCGTGCCGTTGAAGGCGGCGTTGGTGACCTTGTAGTGCTGCCCGGTCCTGGTGAGCACCGAGCTCCACGACGTGGTGATCGCGGTGCCCTCGGGGAGATCGAACTCCATCGTCCACTGTGTACTGTTCGCGTCCCCCGCGTTGGTCAGCGTGTACTTCCCGCCGTATCCGCTGTCCCAGACCGAGCCTTGCGCGAACGTCGCGGTCAGGCTCGGCGCGGCGGCCTCTGCCGTGACGACGGCACCGAACAGTCCCGCCGCCGGCGCCGTGGCCGCGATCGCGGCGAGCAGTCGTTTCCTGGTCATTCCGTGCCTCCGCACTTCGTTCCGGCGATCGAGCAGGCGAACGGCAGTCCCTGGCCGGCGGCGTTGAAGCCGAACGTCGCCGTGCCGCCGGGTTTGACGCTCCCGTTGTGGGTGGCGTTCCCGAATCGGTAGTGCTGTCCGGTCCTGGTCAGCACCGAACTCCAGGAACCGGTGATCGTCGTCCCGGCGGGCAGGTCGAACTCGACGGCCCACGAGCCCACGGAGGCCGAACACGTGTTGCTGATCGTGAAGCCGGCGCCGTAGCCGCTGTCCCACACCGACTTGCGGATGAAGGTCGCGTTCAGGCAGGCACTGGGATTCTGCGTCGTCGTGGTGGACGTCGGTGTGGTCGTGGTCGGGCTTTGGCTGGTCGGGGACGACGGCGGAGTCCCGTCGACGGACTTCAGGAACAGCGACGACGAGGCGTCGGTCTTGGAGGCGTCCACCCCGTGCCCGCCGGTGTAGTCACGCTGCTCGTTCTTCGCCCAGTCGGCGATCGGGGTGCCGCCGATGTCGAGGTGCTTGTAGGCGGTGCCGTCCCACCCGAAGGAGTAGACGCGGTGCCGGTCGGCGTAGAAGTCGTTATACGGCCCGTTGTCCGCGAGCTGTTTGGTCATGGCGTTGTTGAAGAACACGTTGCGGTAGCCGGAGGCACCCGACCACTTGACGGCCTTCTTGCCCGCGCCCCACCAGATCGGGAACCAGTTCGAGTCGTCGGGACCGCCGCCGCCCTCCTCGCCGCAGTTGGCGCGGCAGTTCCCGGAACGGTGCGCGTACGGGACCTTGACCGTGTTGAGCTCGAAGAGGTTGTTGCGTTCCCAGCCGCCGTGGAGGTTCAGGTCGGAGTCGAACGAGTTGCCGATCACCACGTTGCCCGCGGCGGACCACTGGAAGGTGAAGTGCCGAAGCAGGGTCGAGGTGTTGCCCGCGTAGAGCGAATCCCAGACCCGGGAGCCGCGGAAGTAGCCGTTGCCGCCCTTGCCCTTGTTCCACGAACCGTTGAGTTCGTTGTCGACGATCTGGAGGTTCTTCGCCTCTTCGGTGACGATCGGGTGCGAACCGGTCATGTCCGCGCGGATACCGCGGACCCAGGAGTTCGCCGCCCACTTGAACACGATCCCGTGCATCTCCGCGGCGGGTGCCATGTTCCCGTAGTTGTTGTTCGCCTCCGCGGGGTTCAGGCCCGGCATGTCCTGGGTGAAGCCGAGGTTCTCGAATCCGACGCCGAGCACCGGGTCTACCAGCGGTGCCGCCTTCGAGTCGTAGGTGGCGCCGTCGATCGGGGCCGAACCGTCCGAAGTGGAGTTCACCGGGACGTCGTACTCGAGCGGTTTGTCGAGGGTGATCGTGCGTGCCGTGGTGTCGAGCGCCGCGATCGTGAAGATCTGCTGGCGCATGTGCATGTTCAGCAACGGGAACGTCGTCGGCGTCGCCTGCTGCTGCTCGTAGAACTTCTGCGAGTTGGCCGCCCGGATGTTGACCAGGTTCCCGGCGGCGAGGGCGGTCAGGGCACCGCTGCTCGCCAGGTGGACGACCTTCTCCCCCGTCCGCGCGGCGAACGCGGTGTCGCCCGGCTTGCCCCGCAGCTTCACCCCGGCCTTCCAGTGGACGTTGATCGTGCCCTCGAAGATGTCCTTGCGGTTCGCGGGCGCGGCGGCGTAGTCGCTCGCGTAGGACGTGTGCACTCCCCTTGACTGGACGCGGAACAGCCCGCGGCCCGGCCACAACCAGCCGCCCTTGCCCGCGCCCGAGGTCATCCCGTCCTCGTCCCAGTCGGAACCGTCCGGGGTGAGGGTGTCGTAAAGGGTGTTCGAGTCCGGCTTGTAGACGAACTTCGTGGCATCCTTGCCCGCGCCGCGCAGGATCAGGTAGTCGGCGTCGACGTGGATCTCGTGCGTGACGTCGAACCGGCCGGCCGGGAAGGTGATCGTGCTCAGCTTCGTGTAGCTCCCCGACGGCGAGCACGCGCTCTTGATCCCGTCGATCGCCGCCTGGATCCCGTTCGTGTCGTCGGCGCCGTCGTCGGGCTTGACGTTGTACTGGCTCGCCAGTTCGGCCGCGGTGACCTGGCAGGTGGCGTTCGGATTCACTTCGCCCGAGCCGGGTAGCGCGGCACCACCGCGATACCCGGCTTTGGACCAGTCGTAGAGGCCGGCGACCGGCGCGCGGCGATTGGCCGCGCCGAGGTCGAGGCCGGTCAGCGCGCCTGGCCCCGGCGCCGCGTCCGCCGTTGTGGGCGGTACCTGCAGGAGTGCGGCGGTGGCGACCACGGCGGCGACCGCCGGTAGGACGGCACGGCGAAGAGGACTTTTTCGGGACACCCGAAACCTCCGTGACGGACTGACGGAAGGTGTTGCGGCGTGTACACCCGGACCCCGCCTTTATAGTTCACGTCCCTGGCGTCCGTCAACGGATGTGAATCATGTCCATGTATGTGAACGGCTGAACGTCGAGATGTGGGTGTGGAAGGCCTCGAGATAGCGGCGGAGGAACGCTTCGGTTCCCTCGTCCGTCACCTTGCCGTTGTCCGTGATCAGCCCGTCGGTGTACCTGATGTAGGCCTCGGGCTGGCCCAGCACCGGGGAGTTGGTGAAGGACAGGATGCTCTTCAGGTGGTGCTGGGCGACCGCCGTGGAGATCAGTCCCGGCGACGCGCCGATCACCGCGGCGGGCTTCCCGTCGAGGGAGTTCGACCCCCACGGCCGGGTCGCCCAGTCGATCGCGTTCTTGAGCGCCCCCGGGATCGAGCGGTTGTACTCCGGCGTGACGAACAGGAGCGCGTCCGATCCCTCGATCGCCCGCTTCAGCTCCCGGGCCGCCGACGGGAAATCCGGGTCGAGGTCGTGGTCGTACAGCGGCAGGTCGCGGATCGGGATCTCGGTGAACCGCAAGTCCTGTGGCGCCAGTCCGGAGAGCGCTCCGGCCAGCCGCCGGTTGATCGAACCGCGCGACAAGCTTCCGACCACATAACCGACTTCGTAGGTCATGCTCATTGCCTTTCTCGTTGTCGAACCGAATCAGAGGAAGCGGGCCCGGCGCCGCACCGGGCCGCCCAGTGCCGCGGCACCGAGGGCCGCGGCCAGACCGACCAGACCGACGCCACCCCAAAGCGCGCCAGGCCCGAACGGCAGCAGGAAGGAGCCGAGTACCGGCGCGAGGACAGCGCCCACCGACCAGCTCATCCCCGAAAGCCCCGCGTACGTGCCTTGCAAAGCGGGCGGCGACAGGAGGGACACGATGGTCGGGATCGACCCCGCGACCGCGATCTCCCCCGCCGTCCAGATCACCACCGTGAACGCGAGCCCTTTCGCGTCGTGCACGAAAGCGGTCAGCGCGAACCCCACGGCCACGACCGCCGCCCCGGCCGCCAGCACCCGGTTGGGATCGAGCCGCGAGAGCCGGTTCCCGGCCAGCGGCTGCACGGCGACGATCAGGACGCCGTTGAGTGCCATGACCAGTCCGAAGTGGACACCGGTGATGCCCTGCCCGGCCATGGCGAGCGGCAGGGTCGTGAACGCCTGGGCGTACATGGCCCCGTAGGCCGTCGTCACGATGCTGAAGGCGAGCATCAACGGGTCCCGGAGCACGAGGCGCCACGCGCCGCTTTCCGCCGCCTCGGCCGGCCTCGATTCCGGCACCGCCCGCCACACGAGCACCGCGAACGCGATGGCGACGGCGGCGTTGACGCCGAACATCGCCGTCGCGCCGCGATCGGCGAACCAGCCGCCCGCCACCATCGCGACGGCGTAACCGAGGTTCACGCCCCAGAAGAGCAGGCCGTACGCCCGCGGCCGGACCGACGGCGGGACCAGGTCGGCCACCATGGCCTGCGACGCGGGGCGGTAGGCCTCGATGGTGAGCCCGAGCAGGAACGCCGTCACCGCCACGAGCGGGAACCCGGTCGCCGCGCCCATCAGGACCATCGACGCCGAGGTCGCGAGCATGCCGCCGGTCAAGGTCACCCGGCGGCCGAAGCGATCGGCGAGCCGGCCCGCCACCACGTGCGAGAGCACCGAGCCGACCCCGAACACGGCCATCACCGCGCCGGTCTCGCCGATGCCGAAGCCCTGCACGCGGGTCAGGTAGACGGACAGGAACGGCTGCACCATCGCACCGGCGCGGTTGACGAGGACGCCCAGCCACAACATCCAGAACGGACGCGGAAGCGAGAGCGGCCCGGCGGCCGGAGGGGTGAGGGTGATCATGCGGACCATCGTTGACCGGGGGTACCGGAGCCGATAAAAGTTTTAGTTGTGGCTGAATCCTCGTGGGCGGAGTTCGACTTCACCTCCAGCGACCTCGCCCGGCTGCGCTTCGCGTTCTCCCCCGCTTCCGAGGCGATCGCGAGCCTGCGGCTCCTGCAGGATCCCGGGCGGCACGCGGTACACCTGCCCTGGATCCGCGCCGTCCGGCCGCTGCTGCGCGAACTCGACCTGCGCCTGCTCTTCGCGCTGGTCCCGCCCGGTGCCTACTTCGCGGACTTCCTGACACCGCCACCGGCCAGCCCGGTCCCCGAGATCGATGCCGAGCTCGACTGGATCGCCCGCGCCGACCTCGACGAAGCCGTCGCGGAAGCCTCCCGGGTGCCCGCCGCCGCGAGCGACGTCGTGCAGCGGTTCCTCGCCGACCCCGCCGCCGGGGTCGTGCGGGCGGCCGACGAGCTCCGGCTCTACTGGGACACGGCACTGGCGAGATTCTGGCCGCAGATCCGGGGCCTGTTCGAAGCGGAGATCGTCCGGCGCTCGCGCCAACTGGCCCGCGACGGGGCCGGGGCACTGTTCAACGATCTGCACCCGAACATCTCCTGGGACGACGGGCGGCTGAAGGTGCGCACCCGCGCGTGGAATCGCCGCGGGCCGCTCGGCGGAGACGGCCTCATCCTGATCCCCAGCGTCTTCCACTGGCCCGACACCGCGGTGATGGCCGAGCCGTACCAGCCGATCCTCGTCTACCCCGCGCCCGGGGTCGCCACCGTGTGGGCACACGACATCGTCCCGACCACCGGCGCCCTCGACGCCCTGATCGGACGGACCCGCGCCCGCGTCCTCGTGGCCCTCTCAGAGAGCGTGACGACGACCGCCCTGGGCCGACGGCTGTCGATGGCGCCCGGCGCGGTCAGCCAGCACCTGAAGGTCCTGCACGACAATGGGCTGATCACCCGGCATCGCAGCGGACGAGAGGTCTTCTACGCGCGCTCTGCACTCGGCGACACCTTGTGCGCCAACGGGTCAGCGCTCTCCTGAACGGAACCGATCGAGCACGCGGCGTTCCCGTTTCGTCGGACGCCCCGCGCCCCGCTCCCGCCGAGCGACCGGCACGGCGGCCTCGGGCGGCGGCGCCGGCGTCCGGTCGATGAAACAGGTGGCCGCGTCGGCGGCACCGACCCGCTTCTGGATCACCCGCGTCACTTCCAGGATCCGCGTCGTGTCGTGCACCCGCGCACGGACCTCGTCACCCGCCACGACGGTGGTCGCGGGTTTGGCCGGTTTGCCGCTCACGCGGACATGGCCGCCACGGCATGCCGCTGCGGCGTCCGGACGCGTCTTGGTCAGCCGGACGGCCCACAGCCAGCGATCAACTCGAGTGGACTCCACAGCAGTACATAGTGGCCTATCGATCGTCTTTATTGCCACTCGGTATAGACGCAGGTATAACTTGTTCTAAATCCCTCAACGGTGAGGAAGATCACGTGAGCGACGAAACCATGCGGAGAAGCGCTTCCGGACAGTTATCCCGCCGCCTCTTTATTGCTGGAACTGGTTCTATCTTGGGGGCCGCTGCCCTCGGCGGGACCGCTTCCGCGAAAAGTTCGATCGCCGACGCCGCCCGTATCCCCGCGCTCGTCGTCGGTTCCGGATACGGCGGCTGTGTCGCCGCGCTCCGGCTCGCCGAAGCGGGTGTCGACGTCCACCTCGTCGAACTCGGCATGGCGTGGGACACCCCTGGCACGGACGGCAAGATCTTCGCCAACACCACCAAGCCCGACTATCGCTCCTTCTGGCTGCGGACGAGGACCAAGCAGCCGCTGAGCAACTTCCTCGGCTTCCCGCTCGACAAGGACGTCCCGCGCCACACCGGGATCCTCGACGCCGAAGAGTTCGGTGGCATCACCGTCTACCAGGGCCGCGGTGTCGGCGGCGGCTCACTGGTGAACGGCGGGATGGCCGTCACGCCGAAGCGCGAGAACTTCGGGTCCGTCCTGCCCACGGTCAACGCGGACGAGATGTACGGCGTCTACTACCCGCGCGCCAACGCCGGTCTCGGCGTCGCCACCATCGACCCGGACTGGTTCGAGACCGCCGAGTGCTACCAGTACGCGCGAGTCGGCCGGAAACACGCCCAGCGGTCCGGTTTCCCGTTCCTGTTCGTCCCGGACGTGTACGACTGGGACTACATGAAGAAGGAACAGGCGGGCACCGTGCCCAGGTCCGCGCTGGCAGGGGAGATCCTCTACGGCAACAACGCGGGCAAGAAGTCGTTGCAGCAGACCTATCTCCCGCGGATCAAGGCGACAGGGCGGGTGACGATCTCGGCGCTGCATCGCGTCACGTCGGTCACGCCCGCGTCCGGTGGCGGCTACACCGTGGCGATGGAGCAACTCGATACGAGCGGCACCGTGACGGCGACGAAGGCGGTCACCGCGGACAAGGTGTTCTTCGCGGCCGGCAGCGTCGGCACGAGCAAGCTGCTGGTCAAGCTCAAGGCGACCGGCGCCCTGCCCAACCTCAGCAACGAGGTCGGAAAAGGCTGGGGCGACAACGGAAACGTCATGTGCGGCCGCGCGAACCACATGTGGGACGCCACCGGTGCGCTGCAGTCGTCCATCCCCACCGCGGGGATCGACAATTGGGCGGCGGGTGGTGCATTCGCCGAGGTCGCGCCGCTGCCGACCGGCATCGAGACCTACGCCTCGTTCTACCTGTCGATCACCAAGAACCCCAACCGCGCGACGTTCTCCTGGAACCCGAGCGCGAACAAGGTCGACCTGAACTGGCAGACCGCCTGGAAACAGCCGTCGATCGAGATGGCGAAGACGATCTTCGACAAGATCAACGCGAAAGAGGGCACGATCTACCGGACCGACCTCTTCGGCACGTACAAGATCTGGGGTGACCATCTCACCTACCACCCGCTCGGCGGCGCGGTGCTCGGCAAGGCGACCGACAATTACGGCAGGCTCCACGGCTATCCGGGCCTTTACGTGATCGACGGCGCGTTGATCCCGGGTAATACCTCGGTGAATCCGTTCGTCACCATTACCGCGCTCGCGGAAAGGAACATCGAAAAGATCGTCGCCACCGATCTGTGACGACGATCCGAAATAGGCCGGGGCCGCCACCCCGGCCTATTCTCACAGCTTCGGAAGAACGCAGACGGTGTCGATGCCCAAAACGTGGTTCAGCCGTCCGAAGGCGAGCCACGAACCGATGCTCATGCTCAGTTCGACGATCTCCTTCTGGCTGTAGTGCTCGGCCATCCGTTTCCAGAATTCGTCGTCGATGCCGTGGTGGTCGAGCGCGTAGCGTTCGGCGTACTCGGCGGCCAGGCGGGTCCGGTCGTCGAACGCGTCGGTGGTGCGCCACTCGGTCACCGCGTCGGCGAACTCCTCCTCGACCTTCACCCCGTCGCGTTCGGTCCGCCAGTCCAGGCAGAAGACGCAGCCGTTGATCTGCGCGATCCGCAGCCGGGCCGCCTCGAACTCGCGGAGCCCCAGCGTGGTGTGCGAGTACACGGCGAGCGAGAGATTCGATGCCGCGACACCGATCCCGGGCACCATCTCGCCCCATACGTAGCCGATCGGGTCCTTGCCCTCGGGAATGTCGATGTTCATCGCGCGCTCCTTCCTAGCTTGCCGGTGGCCGGTCGCAACGGGACGTCGAGTGCGTCGTAGAGGCCCGGTTTGGCGTCCACGAGCCAGTCGATGGCGCCGACCAGCCTGCCGACCGCGGTCGCGTTGCCGCCGGCGGACCGGTTCTCGCCCTCGTCGGTGGCCTCGACCGAAACCTCGATCCTGGGACGGCCTTCGATGATCACCTTGTGCGCCCCGTCGCCGCTGGGCGGCATCGGCCAGTCCGGCGCGCACGAGGCGTGGATCCGGGTGACGTGCTCGACGACGATGCGTGGTTCGCCGTCCACGATCCCCTGCACCTCGAACCGGACAGCGCCCTGCGTGCCCGCCTCGAACTCGCCCATCGCCCGCGTGGTCACGGTTTCCTCGAGCGGGCGGCGGTCGAGCGTCTCGCGGATCTCGTCCAGTTCGACGCCGAGGCCGCGGGCGATGAGCCGCACCTGCCCGCCCCACACCATCGTGGGTACCGACGGGGCCAGCATCGGCGGCTGATAGTCCATCGGCTGCCCCATCCCGACCAGATAGCGGACGGAATCCGGCTGGTCGTAGGTGGAGTAGTCGAAGATCTCCTGGCAGCGGACCGCGTCCACGGTGGTACCGAGCCCGCTGATCAGCAACGGCAGGATGTCGTTGCCCCAGCCGGGATCCACGCCGGAGACGAACAGCGAGCCGCCGCCCTCCGCGATCGCGGCGAGCACCGGCTCACGCAGTTCGTCCGGCGCGTTTCGCTGGTCGTACAGCGCGTAGAGCGCGGGCGTCACCACCACCGCCCCGGCCCGGACCGCGCGGACGATGTCGGCCAGCGCTTCGGCGGGCCGGATGTCGCCGGACGCCGCGTACACCACCGCCCGTGGACCCGCCGCCAGGACCGTTTCGACGTCGTCGGTCGCCGCCACACCCAGTTCGCCGTCGATCCCCGCGAGCGCGGCCGCGTCACGGCCGACCTTCGCGGGATCGTGCACGAGTACCCCGGTGAGTTCCAGCGCCGGATGCGCGTCGACGGCCCGGATGGAGGCACGGCCGATGTTGCCCGTACCCCAGACAACCGTGGGAATCATGAAGTCGAGGTTAACCGAATCCGAGTTCGGTTCCCAGTACCGAAACAATCACGAAAACCGCAGGTCAGAGTGCATTACTCGGGTTCATTCGAGTGGGCAACGAAAGCGTTCCGGTACGCGGAACGAGCGTCGTTTTCCCGGTGCCGGCAATACCCGTTGGACCGTTCGCGCGGTGTCTGTGTAGTGTGCGCTCCTGTGACGAGCCCCGAAGCGAACAGAATCCCGCCGCCGGTCATCCGGCGGCGAGTCGTCGTGTCCGGCCGTTAGGCATCGGCCTGCTCGCTTCCCGGTGACCGGAGCGCTGTTCCGTGCGTCCGGCCGGGTTCCTCCTGTCCAGCGCACGGCTCCTCCTGTTCACTTTTCTTGGGAGTCGTCCGTTGCCCCTGTTCGTCTATGTCCTCGGCCTTGCCGTTTTCGCGCAAGGCACCTCCGAATTCATGGCTTCCGGCCTCGTCCCGGGGATCGCCGGTGAGTTGTCCGTCCCGGTGGGCGCGGCCGCCGCGCTGACGTCGGCCTATGCCGTCGGAATGATCTTCGGCGCCCCCGCGATGGCCGTACTCAGCGCGCGCTGGCCCCGACGGCGAGCGCTGGCCGGTTTTCTGACCGCCTTCGTCGTCGTCCACGTCATCGGCGCCGTCACGACGAGCTTCCCGGTGCTGTTCGGCACCCGGATCGTCGCGGCGGTGGTCAACGCCGGCTTCCTCGCCGTGGCGATGCCGGTCGCGGTCGCGCTGGCACCACAAGGGAAACAAGCGCGGGCGACCGCGATCCTGTTGTCGGGTATCACGCTGTCGTGTGTCGCCGGAGTGCCCGCGGGGGCCGTTCTCGGTGATCTCGCGGGCTGGCGTTCCGCGTTCTGGGCGGTCGCCGCGCTCTGCCTTCCCGCGCTGGTGCTGGTGTTCCGTTCGGCACCGGCCGACGCGGCGAGCCCGTCCGAAGTCTCGATCAGGCGCGAGATGCGCGAGCTGAAATCCCCTTCCGTGCGGCAGGCGATGCTCCTCGGCGCGTTGGTCAACGGCGCGACCTTCACGACGTTCGCCTTTCTCGCCGTCATCGCGACGGACGTCGCCAATCTTCCCGCCGAAGCGGTTTCCGGCCTGCTGGCGGCGTTCGGCGTCGGCGCGTTCCTCGGTGTCACGGTGGCGGGCCGCAAGGGGAACGGCGAACTCCGGCGCGGTCTGGTCCTCGGGTTGTGCGCCCTGCCGGTCGGCTGGGCGGCGCTGGCCATGACCGGCACGCAGCCGGTCCCGTTGTTCGTACTGGCGACCGTCCAAGGTGGACTGTCGTTCGGCTGCGGTTCCGCGCTCATCGCGCGGGTCATGCACGTGGCTCCCGGAGCCCCGGCCCTGGGTGGTTCGTTCGCGACGGTCGCGTTCAACGTCGGCGCGTTCGTGGGACCGGTGCTCGCCGGTTTCGTCACGGAGTCGACCGGTGACTACCGGGACGCCGTCTGGATCAGCGCGGCGATCGCCGTCGTCGCGCTTCCGCTCGCCCTGTGGCGGGGCTGGGTAACATCGGCCGGACCATGGAAATGATCACCGTCCCGGCGGGCCCGGCGAGGCTGACGGACCGGCGGACGCAGCGGAGCTGGACCGTCGACGTCGCGTCCTTCCTTCTCGCCTCCGTTCCGGTCACCCAGGAGACCGGGAGGCTTCCTCTCGTCGACGTCTCTTGGCAGGACGCCCTCCGGTTCTGTAACACGCTGTCCGAGCGCGAGGGGCTGACTCCCGTCTATGAGCCGGAATCCTCGACGTGGGACCGGTCCGCGAACGGCTACCGCCTGCCCACCGAAGCGGAATGGGAACACGCCTGCCGCGCCGGCACGACCGGTCCCCGCTACGGGCCGCTCGACGAGATCGCTTGGTACCGCGAGAACTCGGCGGGATCCCTGCACGACGTCGGCGGGAAGGCGCCCAACGCGTGGGGCCTGCACGACATGCTCGGCAACGTCTGGGAGTGGTGCTGGGACGTGTACGACGCCGAGGTGTACGGCGAGTACCGCGTCCTGAAGGGCGGTGGCTGGTTCGACGAGCACTGGAGCTGCCGGGCCTCGGTGCGGCGGCGCAGTCACCCGACCTTCCGGGTCGACGACGTCGGCTTCCGCGTCGCCAGGTCACTGTGACCCCGGCCTCTCATGCGAGTCGATCACCCGATTGAATGACGCCAGGACACCCGGCCAGGGTGTCGGACCTCTGGAGGAAACCGTGACCGGAACCGCTCCCCGAGACGTCGAACGCGTCTACTCCACCGCCGACGTCGTCGCGAAACTGCGCCGGCTCGCCGACGCGCTCGAGTCCGAGACCTCGTTCCGCATCCAGATCGCCGGGGAACGGTTCCGCGTCCCCGCCCGCGCGCAGTTCTCGATCGAGCACGAGCGCGGCGACGGTGAGGAAGAGGTCGAGTTCCAGCTGAAGTGGAAGATCGAAGAGACCGATTCGGACGACGACGCCGAAGGCACCGTCGTCTGATCCTTCCGTCCACAAAGGACAGGTAAGGAAGCCCGGGCGTCGGCGGCGCAACCTCCGCCGACGTTGCGAAAGCCACTTTCGCAACCTTCAGCGTTGCGAAAGTGGCTTTCGCAACCCGCCCCTTCGCCTTACCAAGCGGGCGGCCTCAAACGATGCCGCCGTTCGCGCGAAGCACCTGCCCGTTGACCCATCGCGCCGGACCGGCGAGGAACGAGACGACCTCGGCGATGTCGGACGGGGTGCCGAGGCGTTCGAGCGGGGGCTGCGCCGCCATGCTCGCGATGGTCGCCTCGTCCTTGCCGTCGAGGAACAGCGCCGTCGCGGTCGGGCCGGGGGCGACCGCGTTCACGGTGATGTCGCGGCCGCGCAGTTCGCGGGCGAGGACCAGGGTGACAGCCTCGACCGCACCCTTCGTGGCGGCATAGGCCGCATATCCCGGCAGGGCGAGGCCGAGCACGGACGTGGAAAAGTTGATGATCGCGCCGCCGTCGCGCACGCGGCGGGCGGCCTGCTGGTCGACCACGAAGGTGCCGCGGATGTTGGTGCGGTGCAGCCGGTCCAGCCGGTCGAGATCCAGTTCGGCGACCGGCGCGAGATACATGATGCCCGCCGCGTGGACCACGACGTCGACCCCGCCGAAAGTCTTCTCCGCGGCGTCGAACACGGCCTCCACGGCTTGCTCGTCGGCGACGTCGGCCTGGGCCGCGATCGCCTGGCCGCCATTGGCGGTGATCGCGTCGACCGCGGCCTGCGCCTCGTCCTTATTGCCGCCGTACACGACGACGACCGCGAACCCGTCCGACGCGAGCCGCTCGGCGGACTCCCTGCCGATGCCCCGCGACCCACCGGTGACGATCGCTACGCGTGCCATGACATGCTCCCATCAGGCGTTTCCGTTGGTAACGAAATCACCGTATCACCGATATCGAACCGGTGCTACCGCCTGAGTGTTATCGTCGATACATGACGACGAAAGACCGGTTGATCCGCGCGGCGGCCGAGCTTCTGCGGGAGGGCGGGCGCGAGGCGTTGTCGACGCGTGCGGTCAGCGCCGCCGCCGGAGTGCAGGCACCGACGCTCTACCGGACCTTCGGCGACAAGGACGGCCTGCTCGACGCCGTCGCCGCGTATGGCTTCAAGAGCTACCTGGAGGGAAAACACGCCCTCGGCGAGACCGACGACCCGGTGGGCGACCTGCGGCGAGGCTGGGACCTGCACGTCGAATTCGGGCTGCAGCAGCCGGCCTTCTACATGCTCATGTACGGCGAGCCCCGCGTCCGCGAAGCCCGCCGCGAGGCGGACGCGATCCTCCGCCGGATCGTCGGACGCATCGCCGAGGCCGGCAGGCTGCGCGTCCCGGTCGAACAGGCCGCGCAACTGGTGCACGCGACCGGGATGGGCGTGATCCTCTCCTTCCTCTCCAGCCCGCCCGGGCAACGCGACCCGGACCTCATCGTCGCCGCGCGCGAACACGTCATCGCGACCATCACCACCGACAGCACGGACAAGGCGTCGGACATCCCCAGCCGTGCGATCGCGCTCAAAGCCGCGCTGGAGAAGGAACCTGGAGACGCGCTGACCGCGGCCGAGCACGCCATGCTCGCCGAATGGCTCGACCGCCTCGCCCGGTGACCTACCGGCCGACAGCCTTCGCCGCCGCGACCGCCTGCCCGGCGTAAGACCGTCCGAAAAGGACGGTGTGGACCAGGAGCGGGAACAACTGGTGCGCGCCGATCCGGTCGGTCCAGCCGTCGGCGAGCGGAGCGACCTCCTGGTAGGCGGCGAGCACCCGGTCCAGCAACGGGCAGCCGAACAACTGCAGCATGGCGAGATCGGTTTCGCGATGGCCGCCGTGCGCCGCCGGATCGATGAGCGAGGCTTCGACGGGTCCCCACAGCACATTGCCGTTCCACAGATCGCCGTGCAGACGCGCCGGAGGTTCGGTCACCTCCGGGAGTCGCGCGCAGGCGCGCTCGATGACGGCGGCCTCGTCAGCGGTCAACGTGCCCTCGTCGACGGCGCGGCGGACATAGGGCAGGACCCGGTGCTCGGCGTACCACCGCGGCCAGTCCTCCCCCGGCGTGTTCTTCATCGGGGCCAGACCGATCCACGCGTCGACCGGCCCGTCCGGCGGAGCCGCGCCGAACGCGGGCGCGCCCGCCGCGTGCAGTGCCGCGAGCCCTCGCCCCAACCGCTCCGCCGCGTGATGCGTCGGGCGTCCTCCGCCGACCAGGTCCGTGACCAGCCACTCGTCGTCGTGACCGCGAACCTCGGGCACCCGCACGGCGCCGGGCTCCCCCAGCCATCGCAGGCCCGCTGCCTCCGCGGGTGTCGCGTTCCGCGCATGGCCCCGTTTGACGACCACCGTGTCGCCGCTGTCCAGCACCACTTCGGTGACTCCGCTGGAGAGGCTTCTCTGCTCGGAAACCGAGCGTCCGGTGATCCTCGTGGCAGCCTCGGCAGGCGGCGAAACCTGGGTCATGTCCGCAACCTACCTCCGATCGGGTGAACGAACAGCCCCGCCGGTTTCCCGACCTCGGTCGGGCTGCATCCGGTCAACGCCCGGAACTCACGGACGAGATGCGCCTGATCGCTGTAGCCGCCCAGGTGCGCGACCTCGGCCCACGACAGGGACGACGCCCTGTCCAGCAGTCTCAGTACGCGATTGAGCCGCGCGATCCGCCCGGCCGTGCGGGGATTCAGCCCGATCTGCTCGCGAAACCGGGCGTTGAGATGTTGCCTGCTCCAGCCGATCTCGTCGGCGAGGGCGTCGACACGGACCGGGCCCGCCGAAAGCCGGTCCCACGCGTGCCGGACCGGAGCCGCCAGCACGGGGCCGCGAGCCAGCTTCGCCGCGAGATAGTCGTCCAGCAGCCGGAATCGCTCCGGCCAGTCCGCCGCCTCGGCCAGGCGTTCGATCAACGGCCCGGCCGTCAGCAACTCGGACGCCGCGACCACGGAATTCGTCAGTTCCCGCAACGGAATCCCGAACAACGCGTACGAACCGAGCGGGGTTAGGGTGACGATGATCCCGCGCGAAGCCCCGGCCTGTTCGACGCGCAACGGCCGGTCCCGCAGCCCCAGCACCGGCGTATCGGGGATCCCGGCACCGCGGACCGGAGCGTCGAGGTCGATCACCCAGGTGAGCACGGACAACGGCGTGATCTGCCAGGAGTACGCGCCCGCGTCGGGAAGATCGTGCGCCACGTAGCTCGCCACATGGGCGGCCAGCGCGGGATGCGGCCACCTGAGCATCCGTTCGCCGGGCGCACGGGTGATGTCCCGCCGCGGCACCACGAGACCCCACCCGCCCATGCCTCCACTTTACTTTCGTTCAAGACCGGGCCCGTGGCTCCGCCTAACGTTCGGCGCATGCGGAAAATCGGGGGGTTCAGAAATCCGGCGGCCGAGAAGCGCTACTTCGCCGCCTATGACCGAGCCATGGCCGAGTGCCCGGAGCCGGGTGCGGTCTTCGACGTCGAAACGCGTCACGGCACCACACGGGTCTACCGCTACGGCGACGGCGGCACGCCGATCGCCCTCCTGCCGGGACTCATGGCCACCTCAGCCTGTTTCGCGGCGCTGATCCCCGCCTTGGCCGAGCGGCACACGGTCTACGCGATCGACACTCTCGGCGAAGCGGGCCGCAGCGTGCACAAGGTCCCATTCGAAGACCTTCGTGACCGCGCGAGCGCCCTCGACGCCGTCTTCGAGAGCCTCGAATTGACGGACGTCCATCTCGTGGGCGGTTCGACCGGCGGCTGGCACGCGGTCAACCAGGCCATCCACGCGCCCGGCAGACTCGCATCCATCGGCTTGCTCGACGCCACCACCGTCTCGGCACCGTTCTCCCGGCGCGTGTTCTGGTACGGCCTCCCCGCGGCCGTGCTCGACAGCGATCGCCTGTGGCGGCGGTTCACGGCGTGGTCCGCCGGGGAGGACGTCCTCGACCAGCCCGCCGCCCGGCTCGTTCTCGCCGGGATCCGGTGCTATCGCGCCCGGGTTCCGTTCCAGGTCTGCCCGAGCGAGGCGGCGCTACGGTCCATCGAAGTGCCCACGCTCGCCCTGTTCGGCGGGCGCAGTGTCGTGCACGATCCGGTCGCCGCCGCCGCACGACTCGAAAGCCTGCTTCCCCATGCCGACGTCGAGATCCTCCCGGACGCCGGGCACTACCTCTATCTACGCCCGCAGGATCGCGACCGGATCATCGAGCGCGTCCTCGCGTGGGCAGGCTAGGCGGCCAGCGCACGGGAACGGCGGCGCGCGGCGGCCAGGCTGGCCCGGCACGCGGCGATCAGCCGGGCGGAGGCGGCGCTTTCGCCGTGGCCGCACCGAGGGCAGAACATCGTGACGTCACCGGACAGTTCGTCGATGGAGACGGTCAACGCGGTCGCGCACGAACGGCACCAGCGATGTCGTGTGACGGGATTGACGTGCAGCGGCGAGGCCACGCACTGGTGGATCCAGCGGCCGTGCACGTGGCAGGTCAGGCGGTCGTCCGGGGACAGGCGGCCGACGTCTTCCGCGTCGTCCTCCATCGCCAGCAGAACCGGCAAGGTGCGGCTCACCGGGTTCAGCCGCGTGGTCGAGGCCAGTGTCGTGGTGTTCATCGCTTTCTCCTTCCGGCTCTTATCAAGACGTCGAACGGGCGGCGCCAGATACGACACGGCCGGGCATCTTTTCCCGAAGAGCTCCCCCTCGCGGGTGAATTGATCTTGGCCGAATCCGAACCGTTACCCCATTCGGGTTAATGGCGCGTATCTTTCGGATCATGACGGCCGCACTCGTTTCACTGTCCACATCAGACAGTCGTGGCCGCGGCTACCTGCTGTTTCCGCCCGCCGGCGGCACGCTCCAGGCATTCGAGCCACTCGCCGGCGTGGTGGACGCGGACGTTCGAGGCATCGAATACGCCGGGCACGGCGGAAGGCTCGCGGAGCCACCGGCTTCCACTGTCGAAGAACTCGCCGCGCAGTCGGCGGCCACGGTGCCGACGGCATGGTTCTCCCGTTCCGTGACGATCGCCTTCGGCATGGGCGCCTTCGTCGCGCTGGAAACGACTCAACGGCTGGGTGTGTCGCCTCACGCTCTGATCGTCGTGGACGCGTGCGCGCCGCAACGGCGTTCACCGGACAAGAACGCCAAAGCGGGCGCCTCGGCGATGGGGCGGGTGTTCGGCCGTACCGGGCTCACCCCTGTGGCGGGCTACCGCGACTCGCCCGAAAGCTGGGAGTACGCCCTGGACCTGCTGCTCGGCGATCTGCAGCTCCTGAACGCGTACCACGGGCCTGCGCGGACCCAGCTCTCGTGCCCGATCGCGGCGATCCGCGGCGCCGACGACCCCGCGTCCGCTTCGGGCGACGACGCCACGGGAGGCTGGCGGGTGTGGACGTCCGGCCCGTTCGTGGGCCGCGTCGTCCCCGGCGGCTACCTGGGCGTTCTCGAATCCGGCCGGGAGGCCGAGTTCTGGGCGCGGATCCACCGGTTGGAAGCCGCCTTCGTGGCCGCCGAGCCTGAAGTGGCCTAAGGCGACTTACACCGGTGACGTCGTCCGACGGTCGCCGCGTCCGGAGCCGCCCGCCTAATTTCGTCCCGTACCAGGCGTTTCGCGGGAGGAATCAGGATGCTCAGCAGGAGAAGGTTCGCGCAGGCCGTCGTCGCCGCGACCGCGGGTGCCACCGTCGTGGGCTGCTCGGCCCCACCCGCGGCGGCCCCGGCGGCGGCGCCCGCCACGACCGGCGGGCACACCTCGTTCGGCCCGCTCAAGCAGATCGACGCCGGGGAACTGAGCATCGGTTATGCCGAAGCCGGCCCCGCCGACGGACCGGTGGTGGTCCTCCTGCACGGCTGGCCCTACGACATCCACAGCTACGTCGACGTCACCCCGCGCCTGGTCGCGGCCGGCTACCGGGTGATCGTGCCGTTCCTGCGCGGCTACGGACCGACGCGGTTCCTGTCGAAGGACACGTTCCGCAACGGCCAGCAGTCCGCGATCGCCGCCGACATCGTCGCACTGCTGGACGCACTCAAGATCGAGAAGGCCGTCTTCGGCGGCTTCGACTGGGGTGCCCGCACCGCCGTGATCATCGCCGCGCTATGGCCGGAGCGGTGCAAGGCGCTCGTGTCGGTGAGCGGCTACCTGGTGACCAACCGGGAGACGAACAAGCAGCCGCTCTCCCCGACCGCAGAGCTCGGCTGGTGGTACCAGTACTACTTCGCCACCGAGCGCGGCATCCTCGGCTACACGAAGAACCGGCACGACTTCAACAAGCTGATCTGGAAGATCGCGTCGCCGAAGTGGACCTTCGACGACGCGACCTACGACCGTTCGGCGGCCTGCTTCGACAACCCGGACCACGTGGCCATCGTGATCCACAACTACCGGTGGCGGCTGAGCCTCGCCGAGGGCGACCCGAAACTCGACGCGCTCGAACAGAAGCTGGCGCAGGGACCGGCGGTTTCGGTGCCCACCATCACGATCGGCAGCGACTTCGACGGCCCGAACACCGACGGCAAGGCGTACCGGTCGAAGTTCTCCGGCAAGTACGAGCACCGCGTCCTCGACGGGATCGGCCACAACGTGCCGCAGGAGGCGCCGGAGGCGTTCGCCAAGGCCGTCATCGACGTCGACCGGTTCTAGCGGGCTCCGGTGAGGTGTTCGAGGGCCAGCTGGGACAGACGGATGAAGCCGTAACCGCGTTCCGCCGCCGTGTCCGGGTCGAAGTCCTCGAACGCCGACCGGTCCGCCAGCAGATCCGCCGCCGTCTCGCCCTCGTTCAGGGTCGGCGTCGCGAGCTCGGGGACGAGGGCGGCGTCCAGCGCGGCCCGCACCTCGGGATCGGCCCGGAACGCGCGGGAACGCTCGGCGAACAGCAGATAGCCGGCCATGTTCGCCTCGGCGCTGGCCCACACACCGTCCATGTTCTCCGTGCGCAGCGGTTTGTAGTCGAAGTGGCGCGGCCCGTCGTAACCGCCGTGCTCCAGCAGGTCGACCAGGAAGAACGACGACAGCACGTCGCCGTGACCGAACACGAGGTCCTGGTCGAACCGGGGGCCGCGCTGGCCGTTGAGGTCGATGTGGAACAGCTTGCCCTGCCACAGGGCCTGCCCGATGCCGTGGACGATGTTGAGCCCGGCCATCTGCTCGTGCCCGACCTCGGGGTTCACGCCGACGATCTCGTGGTTGTCGAGCGTGGAGATGAAGGCGAGCGCGTGGCCGATGGTCGGCAGCAGGATGTCGCCGCGAGGTTCGTTCGGCTTCGGTTCGAGCGCGAGCCGGAGGCCGTAGCCCTGGTCGAGGACGTACTGGGCGAGGAAGTCGATGCCCTCGCGGTAGCGGTCCATCGCCGCGCGGACGTCCTTCGCGGCGTCCGTCTCGCTGCCTTCGCGGCCGCCCCAGAGCACGAACGTCGACGCGCCGAGCTCGGCGGCGAGGTCGAGGTTCCGCAGCACCTTCCGCAGCGCGTAGCGGCGGACGTCGCGGTCGTTGCTGGTCAGCCCGCCGTCCTTGAAAACGGGGTGGCTGAACAGGTTCGTGGTCACCATCGGGACCACGAGACCGGTCTCGGCGAGCGCGCCCTGGAAGCGCTTCAGCTGCCGCGCGCGGTCCGCGTCCGCCGAACCGAACGGAACGAGGTCGTCGTCGTGGAAGGTGATCCCCCAGGCGCCGAGGTCCGAGAGGCGGTGCACGGCCTCGACCGGGTCGAGCGGAGGGCGGCTCGCCGGGCCGAACATGTCGTTCGCCTGCCAGCCCACGGTCCACAGCCCGAAGCTGAACTTGTCCTCACGCGTCGGTGCCTGAGCCATCTCGCCTCCTATTAGTTTGATGCCTGAACTTATCGACGCCCGGCCCGGCGGGTCAAGGCTTTCGTTCAGGCATCGAACGAATACAATCGCGCGATGATCGGCACGCGCCCGGCGGGACAGCACACCGTGCGGCAGCACAACGCCGCGCTCGTCCTCGGGGCGATCGCGGACGGTCCCGGCACGTCGCGGGCGGGCCTCGCGGCCGCCACCGGCCTGACGAAGGCGACCGTGTCGAGCGTGGTCGACCGGTTGATCGCGGCGGATCTCGTGGCCGAAGGCGAACCGGAACAACGCGTCGGCCCCGGACGGCGCGGCACCGTCGTGTCGCTCTCCCCCACCGGCCCGCACGGACTCGGCATCGAGATCGGCGTCGACTACCTGGCGTCCTGTCTCGTCGATCTGACCGGCGCCGTCCGGGCGCAGGAGGTGCGATACGCGGACAATCGCACCCCACGGGTTTTCCAGCGCGTGTCGGCGTTTCTGCGCAAAGCCCGGAAGCAGGCGGACGCGCTGGGCGTCCCGGTCGGCGGCGTCGGTATCGCGGTGCCGGGCCTGGTCGAATCCGGCCTCGTGCGGCTCGCCCCCAACCTGGGCTGGCGCGACGTCGACCTCGCGGACCGGCTCGGCGGGACGTTCACCGTCGCCAACGAAGCGAACTTCGCGGCACTCGCCGAACTCTGGCACGGCACGGCGTTGCCGGATTTCGTCCACGTGTCGGGCGAGATCGGGATCGGTGCGGGAATCGTGCTGGACCGGGCCCTCTTCGAAGGCGTCCGAGGCGCGGGCGGCGAGATCGGCCACCTGCCGGTGGCACCCGACGGGCCGCCGTGCTCCTGCGGCGCGAACGGCTGCCTGGAACGCATGGCGGGCCAGGAGGAGATCCGGCGGCTCGCGGAGGCGGACACCGTGGACGAGCTGGTTTCCGCACTGGAGTCCGGCGACGACGGCGCGCTTTCCGCGGTGACCACCGCCGCGGGACACCTCGGCGTCGGACTGTCCACTGTGGTCAATCTGATGGACGTCCCGGCGGTGGTGCTAGGCGGAACCTACGCGCGGCTGGAGCCGTGGCTGCGTGAGCCACTCCTCGCCGAACTGGAGCGGCGAGTGCCCAGCACGGCGTGGTCGCCGGTGCGCGTCGTCCAGTCGGCGCTCGGCACGGGAGCCGCCGTCCGCGGCGCCGCGGGCTCGGTGATCCGCGGCATCCTCGCCGATCCCGAGCACCATCTCACGACTCACTCGCCATCCGATCAGGACGCTCGGGATCGGTGACCCCGGGCAACGAGGCCTCGATGGACAGCGCACGCTCCTCGATGTCCGCGCGCTGAACGCGCCGGGCGTAGGCGATGAGTTCGTCGCGGTCCGCGTGCGGGAGCCAGCCCTGTTCGCAGCCGGTCTCCAGCCGCACGAGGTAGCGCACCAGTTCCGCCGACTCGGCGCCGAACTCCCGCATGCGGCGCGTCAGCAGTTCCGCCGCGGCGAGGTAGCCGTTGTTCCAAGCGTGGACCGCCAGCAGTTGCGCGGTCGCGGCGAGGATGTCGCCGAGGTGGAACCCGCCCTCCGCGGCGAGATGCCCGGCGATCCGGAAACTGCGTCTGCCCTCGCCGACCGGCCCCTCCTCGCGAATCGCTTCGAGCAGCGCCCCGATCTGCCGCGTCAGGTAGTCCTGACCCGCGTCCTCCACCGTCACCGCAATCCTCCACCCAGTCGCCGCGATCGCAGGAAGGTGTCAATGGGGTGGACGTCAGATACATCGAATGCCGAACCGTTATCACCCGAATGGCGTGTGCCGGTCAACAGGGTGCCACCGCTCCGGTCTCGCCCGCGGGGCACCAACCCGGATGCTCGCGAAGCCACTTGTCGCGCTGTCTGTCGACGTCGCGCTGCGTCATCCCGCGTCCGGTGTTGACGCAGCCACCGGTCCGGCATTTGGTGTTCGTCCCTGGCTCGTAGCAGTGATTCTCGTTCTTGCGGCAGGCCGCTCTCCGCTGGTCCGTCTTCGTTTTGACGAGCACCTTGCTCGTGGTCGGTGCGGCGGTGACCGAAGTGGTCATCTCAGTGCTCGGCGGATCGGTCGCGGTCGGCTCGACGCTCGTCGTGACCGTGGTTGCGGGACGCGATGCCGGCTCCGACCGCGCGCACGCAGGCGTCGCGAAGACGACCGCCGCGACCGCCATCAGGACCAGGACACGCGCCACGATTCCTCCGCCTCCGCCATCGAACCCGCCTGTATTCGGCGGAAGCGCGGAGAGCGTTACAGCGTCAGCGGCTGCCGGGCGCGACGATGGAGGATTTGGGACGTTGAACGTCCCAAATCCTCCATCGTCGCCAGGGACGCCCGGTCTTGGACCTTGATCAACGGAAGGTTCGGGACACTCAACGTCCCCGATCCTCCGTTGATCAAGGTCGCGCGAGGCGCGACCGGTGGCAGACGAGGTGACCGGGGAAGATTCCGGACGTTCAGCGGCCGGAATCTTCCCCCGTCGACCGCCAAACACATCAGTGGGTAGGTAAATCCGAGTCCGTTAGAACCGTCCTCACCACTCACGAGGGGCGACGCCCGGCTGCTCCTCGAAGATCAGCCAGGTCCGCGTCGAGCGCACGCCGTCCAGCGCCTGCAACCGTTCCAGGACGACGTCCCGCAGCGAAGCGTTGTCCGGCGTCCGCACCAGCAGCAGGATGTCGAAATCGCCACCGACGAGCGAGACGTGCTCGACGAACGGGATTTCACGCAGTTCGGCGGACATCGTGCGCCACGACGTCTGCTCGACGGTGATCAGGATGTACGCGCTCGTTCCGAGCCCTGCCCGCCGCGGATCGATACGGGCGCCGAAGCCGGTGATGACGCCTTCGGACATCAGCCTGTCCAGCCTCGCGTAGGCGTTGGTGCGCGAGATGTGCAGCCGTTCCGCCAGCGCCCGGACGGCGAGCCTGCCGTCCGCGGTCAGCTCGGCGAGGATGGCCCGATCGATGTCGTCGAGGGCAAGGACCGTTCGTCCCGGATCCGGCCCGTGAGCCACGCCACTACTGGACGGTCGGCCTGGCTGAACCGATTCTGCGGGCAGTTTGTCGCTCATTTCGTACGCCTCTTGAACACTGGGACTCCGGAAACCACCATCTCAGCATCATATGTCTGTGAAAGGTGGTGCTGCGCCATGTCGCGGGAGACCCCTGCCGCCGCGTTGCTGCCGTCCGGAACCCCGGTGCGGTTCCTCGCCGAGGACGGCACACGCGTCGACGAGCACGGTGACTACACCGTGCCGCCGTCCGAACGGCTCGTCGAGGCCTACCGGCTGATGGTGCTCGGCCGCCGGTTCGACGCGCAGGCGACCGCGCTGACCAGGCAGGGCCGCCTCGCCGTGTACCCGTCCAGTGCAGGCCAGGAGGCCTGCCAGGTCGCGAGCGCGCTCGCCCTCACCGACGCCGACTGGCTCTTCCCCACCTACCGCGATTCGGTCGCGCTGGTCGCTCGCGGCCTCGAACCGGGCGAGATCCTGACACTGCTCCGCGGCGACGCGCACTGCGGCTACGACCCCGCCAAGACGCGGGTCGCTCCCCAGTGCACCCCGCTGGCGACGCAGACCCTCCACGCCGCCGGGCTCGCCCACGCGATGCAACGCCGGGGCGAGGACGCCGTCGCGTTCGCGCTCATCGGCGACGGCGCCACCAGTGAGGGCGACTTCCACGAGGCGCTCAACTTCGCCGCCGTGTTCAAGGCGCCGGCGGTGTTCTTCGTGCAGAACAACGGGTTCGCGATCTCGGTGCCGTTCGAGAAGCAGAGCGCCGCGCCCGCGCTGGCGTACAAGGGCGTCGGTTACGGCGTCCGCTCCGAACAGGTCGACGGCAACGACGCCCTCGCCGTCCTCTCCGTGCTGGACGACGCCGTCGCGCACGCGCGTTCCAGTCGGGGGCCGGTCCTGGTGGAGGCGCACACCTACCGGATCGACGCGCACACCAACGCCGACGACGCCACCCGTTACCGCGACGAGGCCGAGGTCGAGAAATGGCGCGCGGCCGACCCGGTTCGCCGCCTCCAGACCTATCTGACCAACGAGAAGTTGTTGTCCGACAACGACATCGAGCGATTCCGGGCCGAGGCCGAGACGTTCGCCGCCGGAGTGCGCGACACCCTCAACGCCGACGTGGAGCCTGATCCGTTGTCGCTGTTCGAGCACGTGTACGCCGTCCCGACCCGTCAGCTGGCCGCCCAGCGGGCGCTGGTCGCGGCCGAACTGGAGGCCTGATGACCGAGATCTCGATGGCACAAGCGCTCAACGCCGCCCTGCGTGACGCGGTCAAGGACGACGACCGCGTGCTGATCTTCGGTGAGGACGTCGGCCCGCTCGGCGGCGTGTTCCGGGTGACCGACGGCATCACCGCCGACTTCGGCGAGGAACGCTGTTTCGACACGCCCTTGGCCGAGTCCGGCATCGTCGGGTTCGCGGTCGGGATGGCGATGGGCGGGTTCCGCCCGGTGGTCGAAATGCAGTTCGACGCCTTCGCCTACCCCGCCTTCGAACAGATCACCTCGCACGTCGCGAAGCTGCGGAACCGCACCCGCGGTGCCTTGTCACTGCCGATGGTCATCCGGATCCCCTACGCGGGCGGGATCGGCGGCGTGGAACACCACTGCGATTCGAGCGAGGCCTACTACACCCACACGCCCGGCCTGCGCGTCGTCACGCCCGGCACTCCGCAGGACGCCTACGACCTCCTGCGCGACGCGATCGACTCGCCGGATCCGGTGATCTTCCTCGAACCCAAATGCCGCTACTGGTCGAAGGAACCCGTTTCCTTCACCCGGGAGGGTGCGGCCATGGACCGCGCGGTCGTGCGTCGCGAGGGCAAGGACGTCACGCTCATCGCGTACGGCCCGATGGTCGCCACCGCGCTGGAGACCGCGGAGGCCGCGACCGCCGAGGGCTGGGACGTCGAGGTGGTCGATCTCCGGTCGCTGAGCCCGTTCGACGACGAGACCGTCGCCGCCTCGGTCCGCCGCACGGGACGCGCGGTCGTCGTCCACGAGGCGGCCGGGTTCGGCGGCTACGGCGCCGAGGTGGTCGCCCGGATCACCGAGCAATGCTTCCACCAGCTGCACGCGCCCGTCCTGCGCGTGACCGGGCTCGACGTCCCTTACCCGCCGCCGAAGCTGGAGCGTCATCAGCTTCCGGACGTCGACCGGATCCTGGACACCGTCGCCCGGCTGCAGTGGAACGACGAACCGGTGGTGGCCGGTGCCTGACTTCCTGCTCCCCGACCTCGGTGAAGGCCTGACCGAGGGCACCATCGTCACCTGGCTCGTCGCGGAGGGCGACACCGTCGGCGTCGACCAGCCCGTTGTCGAAGTCGAGACCGCGAAGGCGGCCGTCGAAGTGCCGGTGCCGTTCGCCGGCGTCGTCACCCGCCTCCACGGCGAACCCGGCCAGTCGCTGCCCGTCGGCGCTCCCCTGCTCACCATCGGCCCCGGGTTCACCGAACCCGGCGTGACGACCGCGAGCGAGGGCAGCGGCAACGTCCTCATCGGCTACGGCACGACCACCACGACCAGGCGCCGCCGGACACGCACCGTCGTCGCCACCCCGGAGAAGCCGTCGAAAGCGCCGGGCGTGATCTCGCCGTTCGTCCGCAAAATGGCCGCGGACAACAAGATCGACCTGACGAAGCTGACCGGCAGCGGTCCGGGCGGCATCATCCGGCGCGCCGACGTCGAAGCGGCCCTCGCCGTCCCGCAGCAGCGAGACGGCGAGACACGGATCCCGCTGACCGGGGTCCGCAAGGCGGTCGCGGACAAGCTGACGACCTCGCGGCGGCAGATCCCGGAGGCGACGGTCTGGGTCGACGTCGACGCGACCGGACTCGTCGCCGCACGGAAGTCGCTCAACGCCTCGGCGCCGGATCGCCCGGTCAGTCTGCTCGGCCTCGTCGCCCGGTTCGCCGTCGCGGGCCTGCGGAAGTTCCCCGAGCTGAACTCCCGTGTCGAAGGCGACGAGATTGTCCAGCTCCGGGACATCAACCTCGGTTTCGCCGCGCAGACCGACCGCGGGCTCGTCGTGCCGGTGGTCCGCGACGCGGGCTCACTGTCCACAAGGGAGCTTTCGGCGGCGATCGGTGACCGGACCACACAGGCCAGGGAAGGAAAGCTCGGCCCGGCGGGCCTCACCGGCGGGACCTTCACGGTCAACAACTACGGGGTGTTCGGGGTGGACGGCTCGGCCGCGATCATCAATCACCCGGAGGCGGCGATCCTCGGCATCGGCCGGATCATCGACCGCGCCTGGGTGGTCGACGGCGAGCTGGTGGCGAGGAAGATCTGCGAGCTGACGCTGGCGTTCGACCACCGGGTGTGCGACGGCGGGACCGCCGGCGGGTTCCTGCGGTTCGTCGCCGACTGCGTCGAATCGCCGGTCGCCGCGCTCGGGGAACTCTGAGCGGGTCGCACAACCCGCGGTTGTGACCTGCCAACGACCCGTTGTTCGACTTCGGGGCCACGGCTTGCTTTGATCTCGCGCGTGGGTGGGAGATCGCTGGGGCGACGGTTCGGCTGGCTGTGGGCGGCATATGCGGCGAGCGCGTTCGGGACCAGGTTCGCGTTCGACGCGTTCAGCCTGATCGCGATCGTGGTGCTCGGCGCGGGCACCGCCGAGGTCTCGCTCCTGGCGGCCGCCGGCCTCGTCGTCGGCGCCGTGGTCGCGCTGCCGCTCGGCCCGTGGGTCGAGTTCCGGCGCAAACGGCCGGTGATGATCGCGATGGACCTCGTCCGGTGCGGGGCGCTGCTGACCGTGCCGGTGGCGTACGCGTTCGGGCTGCTCGGTTTCGGCCAGCTTCTCGCGGTGTCGGTCGTCGTCGCGGCGGCCGACATCACGTTCCTGGCCGCCAGCGGGGCTTTCCTCAAAACCCTGCTGCCCCGCGAGGACTTGCTGATCGCGAACGCCAGGTTCGAATCGACGACCTGGACGGCGACCGTGCTCGGGCCGCCGCTCGGTGGTTTCGCGGTCGGCCTGTTCGGGCCGGTGATCACGATCGCCGCCGACGCGGTCAGCTATCTGCTTTCGGCGCTCGGGATCCGTGCCGTGGGCGGTTCGGAACCGCCGCCCGCGAAGCCGGAAGGTCCCCGGCTGACCGGCCGCGACCTGCGGGAGGGCTGGCGGTTCATCCTCGCCCATCCGTTGCTGCGTCCCCTGTTCGTCAACACGATCGTGGTCAACGGCCTGATCATGGCGACCGCACCGCTGTTCGCCGTGCTGATGCTCGGGCAGCTCGGCTTCGCGCCCTGGGAGTACGCGGTCGCCTTCGCCGTGCCCTGCCTCGGTGGGTTGATCGGGGCGCGGCTCTCGCGGCCCTTGGTCGCGCGGTACGGCCGGGACAAGGTCCTGTTCGTCTTCGGCTGGCTGCGGGTCTGCTGGCCTGTTTGGCTCGTCTTCATCCAGCCCGGTGTGCCCGGCCTGATCCTGGTCATCGTCGTCGAACTCTGCCTGATCACCTGTATCGGTGTGTTCAACCCGGTGCTCGCCACCAGCAGGCTCGAGCAGGTGCCCCTCGACCGCGCGGCCCGCACACTTTCGGCCTGGTCGATCGCCGGGAAGCTCACCACCGCCACCCTGACCGCGCTGTGGGGTCTGCTCGCCATGTTGACCGGCCCGCGCGCCGCGGTCGGCATCGCCGGGGCGCTCATGCTGGCGACGCCGCTCCTGCTCCCCCGAAACCGTCGGACCCCTGTGCCAGTATCCGGGCATGTCGATCAAGAGAGTGGTCACCAACCTCGAGACACGGACGCTGGAGGAGGCGAAGGCCTTCTACGTACAGGTTCTCGGCTTCGAGGTGGTGATGGATCACGGCTGGATCGTGACCCTGGCCGATCCGGAGCGGCCGGAAGTCCAGCTGAGCCTCATGACCCATGACGAAACGGCGCCCGTCGTGCCGATCGCTTCGATCGAGGTCGACGACGTCGACGCGCGCTACGCGGCGGCCAAGGCCGCCGGTGCCGAGATCGTGCACGAACTGACCGACGAGCCGTGGGGTGTCCGGCGGTTCTTCGTCCGGGATCCGAGCGGCCACGTCGTCAACGTCCTGTCCCACCGCTGAAGTCCGAAGGGGGTTTCATCGAAATTTCATGACTCGTCCCTAGCGTTCGACCACGCACCGTAGTCGAACGAAAGGACGATGAATGTGAAGAAACTCAGGGGGGTCCTGGCGGCGGCCGCACTGGCCACCGGCTTGATCAGCGTCATGGCGCCATCGGCCCAGGCCGACCAGGCGCGCTACTACATCCTCGTCGGCGGCACTTGCGACGGGGCCGCGACCGTGTACAACGACGCCTGGTTGCGGGGCGGGATCAAGAAGGTGGTCCACTACCCGGCAGGGGCCGCCGGAGCACCGAACTGCGACCAGACGCCCATGGACCAGAGCGTCGCTCGCGGGCACGAAGAGGCCCGCCGTGTCGTCCAGAGCTCGTTCGACGAGAACCCCGGGGCGGAGTTCACCGTCGTCGGCTACTCGCAGGGCGCCCTCGTCGCGAACCTGGTGCTGAACGACATCGCCGACGGGAAGCTGGCCGTGGACAAGTCACGGTTCCGGGCGAAGATCTTCGCCGATCCGATGCAGCCCGTCGGTCCGCCGGGACGCGGGATCAGCGCGGTGCTCCCGGCGGGAACCGGGGCGCCGTCGCCGTTCGGCGGCTACGTGTCGTTCGGGCCCGGGCGCACCGACTTCGGCGGTATCCCGTTCATCCGCTACTGCATCGAAACCGACGGTGTCTGCCACTTCGACACCATCGAGGCGCCCGGCGGCTATTTCGCCCAGCACCTCTGCTACCAGTGGGCCCGCCCCACCGATCACCGTTCGATCATGGAGGACACGATCGCGGACGGCGTGTACACCAACGGATCGCACGCGCTGCCGCGGCAGAACTGCCGTCCTCCGTGGCCTTCGGTGTGACCGGCTGAGACGGCTGTCGCCCGGCGCCCGATAGCCGGGTGACAGCGATCCGGGCGATGGCCCGCCCACAGTGTCGTGGGCGGGCCATCGTCGGACTTCGGACCGGCGCGAACTACCGGACCGGCAGGCCCTCCGGTGCCGGAGCGTGGCCGACCGGCCGGGCGGTGAACGTGCCCCGCCCCTGGGTCCGGCTGCGCAGCCGCGTCGCGTAGCCGAAAAGTTCGGCCAGCGGCACGGTCGCGGTCACCACGGTCGTTCCCGCGCGCACCACCGACCCCAGCACCCGGCCACGCCGGGCGGCGAGGTCGCCGAGCACCACGCCGACGGCGCTTTCGGGCACCGTCACGGTCACTTCGGTGATCGGCTCCAGCAGTGTCATCTCGCCGGCGGCCAACGCCGCCCGGAGCGCGAACCGCCCGGCCGCCCGGAACGCCAGTTCCGAAGAGTCCTTCGGGTGGGTCGCCCCGTCCGTCAGCGTGACCCGGACACCGGTCACCGGATGCCCGGCGAGCGGGCCTTCCGCCAGCGCGTCACGGCAACCCGCTTCGACGGCACGGACGTATTCCCGAGGCACCCGCCCACCGACCACAGTGGACTCGAACTCGAATTCCCCTTCCTCCAATGGTTCCGTATCGATGACGATGTGCGCGAACTGCCCGGCACCGCCATCCTGTTTGACATGCCGGTGCACGAATCCGGACACGCCGCGCGCGACCGTCTCGCGGTAGGCGACCCGGGGCCGTCCGACGCCGACGTCCAGCCCGTGGTCGCGCCGGATCTTCTCCACCGCCACCTCCAGATGTAGTTCGCCCATGCCCGACAACAGGGTCTGACCGGTCTCGCGATCGGTGCGAACGAGCAGCGACGGATCCTCCTCGACCAGCCGCGCCAGCGCCGACATCAAGCGTTCCGTGTCGGTACCCGTCCGCGGTTCGACGGCGACCGACACGACCGGATCGGCCGCGACGGGCGGCTCGAGCAGGAGCGGTTCCGACGGCGTGCACAGCGTCGCGCCGGGACGGACCGTCTTGAGCCCGACCACCGCGACGATGTCGCCCGCGACGGCGCTGTCCACCCTGGTATGCCGGTCTGCCTGGACGCGCAGGATGCGGCCGACCCGCTCGATACGACCACTGCCCACGTCCATCACCGCCTCCGAAGTCCGGATCGTGCCCGAATACACCCGCAGGAACGTCAGCCGCCCGGTGGCGGTCGAGGTCACCTTGAACGCCAGTGCCGCGAACGGCGCCGACGGATCGGCGGGACGTTCCTGGGTCGCGCCGTCGTACTCGCCCTGGACCGGCGGAACATCCGACGGTGCGGGCAGATACGCCACCACGGCTTCCAGCAACGGCTCCACCCCGCGGTTGCGGTAGGCCGAGCCGCACAGGACCACGACGCCGTCGCCGGTCCGGGTCAGCTCGCGCAGCGCCGAGACCAGCGTCTTCGTCGACACCGCCGACGACACGCAGAACTCCTCCAGCGCGCCCGGATGGGCTTCCGCCACGGCCTCGTCGAGCAGACGCCGTCGCCGGTTCGCTTCGTCCACAAGGGACTCCGGAATCGGCCCTTCCTCGGCGGTCTCGGCGCCATCGGCCCAGACGAGTGCCCGCATCCGCAGCAGGTCCACGACACCCACGAAGCCGTCTTCCGCCCCGATAGGCAGCTGGACCACCAGCGGGCGCGGATGCAGCCGCTCCCGGATGGACGCCACGGCGGCGTCCAGGTCGGCACCCGCACGGTCGAGTTTGTTGACGAACGCGATCCGCGGCACGCCGTGCCGATCGGCCTGACGCCACACCGATTCACTCTGCGGCTCGACACCGGCGACACCGTCGAACATGGCGATCGCGCCGTCGAGCACCCGCAGCGACCGTTCGACCTCGTCGGAGAAGTCGACGTGGCCGGGGGTGTCGATCAGGTTGACGCGATGGCCGTCCCACGTGCAGCTGACGGCGGCGGCGAAGATGGTGATGCCACGGTCTCGCTCCTGGGAATCGAAGTCGGTCACGGTCGTGCCGTCGTGGACCTCACCTCGTTTGTAGGTGGTGCCGGTGACGTACAGGATCCGTTCGGTGAGAGTGGTCTTGCCGGCGTCGACATGGGCGAGGATGCCCAGGTTGCGGACGGCGGACAGCGGGACGGTGCGCATGGCGCGGGCCTTTCGGGATGAACTGGCGAAACTCCGACGGCGCGATTTGGCGAACGCGGACAGGCGCCTCTCACCGTTGCGCGGCAACGGGAAGAGGTCAGGCGTTCGTGAGACGGGCCGGTGCTAGCCGCGCGGCCGGCACCGGGTGCGCGGAGACACCAGGATCACCTCGTAGCGAGCCGAGGGGACGACGACGGCGTGGTGATGACGCACGGTCCTGTCCTTCCTCGCCGGGGTGATTTCGTGGCGAGTGTAGCCACTCCGATGTGGACCGCGAACCGGTTTTCCGCGATTTCGGGGGAAACTGGTCGCCGACCGACCAGTTTCCGGCGACGGCGGTGTCCATCCCTTCGAGAGACACCACAAGAGGAGGGAACCCGGTATGCGGGTGGACGAGCTGCTGGCCCTGGCGAAGACCGGTGACGGCGAGGCGTTCCGTGACCTCGTCGCGCCGTACCGCCGTGAACTGCAGGTGCACTGCTACCGCATCCTGGGCTCGGTGCAGGACGCCGAGGATCTGCTGCAGGAGACGTTGCTGGCCGCGTGGCGCGGGATCGACGCGTACGAGGAACGCGCGTCCATCCGGACCTGGCTGTACCGGATCGCGACCAACCGCTGCCTCAACGCGCTGCGTGCGGGCGACCGCCGCCCGCACGACCACGCGGCCTACCGACCGGAGGTCCCCTTGCCCGAGCCGACGCGCCGTCGCCCGGAACCCAGCTGGCTGGAGCCGTACCCGGACCTGCTGCTCGCCGAAATCGCCGATCGGGTGCCCGGCCCGGAGGCCCGCTACGAGGCGAGGGAGTCGATCTCGCTCGCGTTCCTGGCGGCGCTCCAGAGGCTTCCTCCCCGGCAGCGGGCCGTGCTGGTCCTGCGCGATGTCCTCGGGTTCCGCGCCGCCGAGGTGGCGGGCATCCTCGACACCACCGAGAACGCCGTGACCAGCGCGCTGAACCGGGCCCGTTCGGCGCTGGCCAAGGAGATGCCGCCGGGTGAACGGGAGTCCGCTCCCCTGCCCGATTCCCCGCGCGAACGCCGGATCGTCGACGAGTTCACCCGTGCCTTCGAGAACGGCGACGTCGAGGCCATCGTGGCGCTTCTGACCGACGACGCCTGGCTGACCATGCCCCCGCTTCCTTTGGAGTACCAGGGCCCAGAGGCCGTCGGGCATTTCCTGGCGACCGTCGCGCTCCGCGATGGCCGCCGGTATTCGCTGATCCCGACGCGCGCCAACGGCCAGCCCGCCTTCGGCTGCTACCTCCGCGATCCGAGGACGCCCATCGGCCACGCGCACGGCGTACTTGTACTGGAACTCGCGGGCGACCGGGTCACCGCGGTGACCCGGTTCCTCGACAACTCACTGCTCGCGGCCTTCGGGCTGCCCCGCTCGCTGCGCGGCTGACGCCCGCATTCCCCTGGCCACGGCCGACCGGGCGTGTGTCTCGTGATGCCCGGAAGACCCTTCCAAGGAGAAATCTTGACCCCGAAACAGGCGTGGGTCCTGGCGCTCGCCTCATTGGCGTCGTTCATGATGGCGCTGGACAGCCAGGTCGTGACGACGGCGCTGGGCACGGTCCGCGAGGATCTGTCCGCGTCGATCGAGCAGCTCGAATGGATCGTCAACGCCTACAACCTCAGCTTCGCCGTCCTGCTGCTCACCGGGGCGGCACTCGGCGACCGGTTCGGCCGCCGCCGCATGTTCGTCACCGGGCTCACGGTGTTCACCCTCGCCTCGGTGGGCTGCGCGGTGTCCGGGGACATCGGCACGCTGATCGTCGCGCGGGCGGTGCAGGGCGCCGGTGCCGCGATGGTGCTGCCGCTTTCGCTCACCCTGATCAGCGCGATCTTCCCGCCCGAGCGGCGGGGCAAGGCGATGGGGCTGTATCTGGGGCTCACCGGACTGGCGACGTTCAGCGGCCCGTTCATCGGCGGGGTCATCGCCGAAGGGCTGGCGGGGCAGTGGATCTTCTGGCTCAACCTGCCGGTCGGCGTGGCCGCGGTCCTGCTGACGCTCCGGTGCGTCGACGAGAGCACCGGACCGGGCCACCGGCTCGATCACGGCGGCGTCGTCCTGGTGTCACTGGGATCGCTGGGCATCGTTTGGGGCCTGGTCCGGGGAAACCTCGCGGGCTGGGACAGTGCGGAGGTCCTGGGCTCGCTGGCCCTCGGCGTCGCACTGGTGATCGCCTTCGTGTGGTGGGAGCGCCGCAGCGAAGCGCCGATGCTGCCGATGCGGTTCTTCCGGCTGCGCGCCTTCTCGACGGCCAACGGGGCGAACTTCTGCGTCTTCGCCTCCCTGTACGGCACGTTGTTCTTCCTGCCCCAGTATTTCCAGACCGCGCAAGGTCTCGGACCGTTCGAGGCGGGACTGCGGATGATGCCGTGGACCGCGACCCTGATGATCTGCGCGCCGCTCGCCGGCAAGCTGGCGGACAAGTACAGCGCGCGGACGTTCGTCGCCGTCGGATTGCTCCTCCAGACGATCGGCATGGGCTGGATCGTGCTGGTCGCCGAACCCGGCGCGGGTTACGCCATCCTGCTGCCGGGGCTGATCGTCAGCGGCGCCGGGATCACGTCGGCCATGCCCGCCGCACAGCGCTCGGCCGTCGGAGTGGTCCGGCCCGCCGAGATCGGCCAAGCCTCCGGCGCGTTCATGACGCTGCGGATCTTCGGCGGGGTCTTCGGAGTGGCGGTGGCGGTCGCCGTCTTCGCCGGTGCCGGAAGCCATCTGTCGCCCGAGGAGTTCGGCAGCGGTTTCACGGCCGCGATGGCCTCTGTCGTGGCGTTCGCCTTCGTCGGCATGCTCGTCGCTCTGCGCATGCCGGCCGCCCTGTCCAGTACCGATCGAGGAGGAAACCGATGACCGATCCGAAGACGCGGGCCGAAACACTCCGAGGCCTGCACAGCGGGGGAATGCTCGTGCTGCCGAACGTCTGGGACGCGGCGAGCGCCGAAATCGTGGCGGAGGCGGGATTCCCCGCGATCGCCACGGCCAGTGCCGCCGTCTCGGCGATGCTCGGATACCCCGACGGCGAAGGCGCGCCGTGGCAGGAGATGTTCGCGGCGGCGGCCCGGATCGCCCGCGTGGCCCCGGTTCCGGTGACCGTGGACGCGGAAGCCGGTTACGGCCTGGCTCCGCGGGAATTCGTGGACCGGCTGCTGGAGACGGGAGCCGTCGGCTGCAACCTGGAGGACACCGATCACCGGTCGGGCGGACTGGCCGACGCCGACGCGCACGCCGGGCGGATCGCCGAGATCCGCTCGGCCGCGACCGTCGCCGGGGTCCCGATCGTCGTCAACGCCCGGGTCGACACGTTCCTGGGCGACCGCGGGATCCCCGAGCCCGATCGGCTCGCCGAGACCGTCCGGAGAGGCAGGCTCTACCGGGAGGCCGGTGCCGACTGTGTGTACCCGATCGGGGTCCGGCGCCGGGACGACCTCGCCACGCTGGTCACCGAACTCGGGTGCCCGGTGAACGGGAACGTCGGCGAGGAACTGGATCTGGCCGCGCTGCGCGAACTCGGTGTGGCACGGGTGTCTTACGGCCCGCGCTTCTATCGCGCGGCGCTGGAGGGATTCCGCACCGCCATCGGGAAGCTCGAAGGGTGACCAGTTGCGAAAGCCACTTTCGCAACCTTGAAGGTTGCGAAAGTGGCTTTCGCGTCGTCACTTGCAGAACGCGGTGTCCACAGTGGCCATGACGGCGTTGGAGCCCTTCTCCCCGTCGCCGAAGGTCCCCGGCATCGCGGTCACCGCGAGGCCGACGGTGCGGCCGTCGTCCGTGGCGCCGCCGCGGGTTTCGAACCCGTGGATGTCCCCGCCGTGGCCCCAGTACACACCGCCGCAGCTGAGCGGGTTGCTCATCAGGCCGAGGCCGTACTTCGTGCCGGGGAACATGGGCGCGTCGACCGTCTTCCGCATTTCGGCCAGTTGCGCGGCGGGCAGCAGCTTCCCTTCGAGCAGGACCCGGAAGAACTCGCCGAGGTCACTGGGCGTCGAGATCAGCTGACCGGCGGCACCGCCCCAGGACGGATCCATCTCGGTCGCGTCGACCACCTTGCCGGTGGCGGAGTTGCCGATGGCATAGCCCTGCGGGTGCCGTCCCTGGATGGTCTGGTCACCGACCTGCGGCCAGTAGGTGTTCTTCAAACCCGCCTTCTTGATCACGCGTTCGGTGATCTGCTCCTGGAGCGGGCGTCCGGTCACCTTCTCGATCACCATGCCCGCCAGCAGGTACCCGGTATTGCTGTACTCCCACTTGGTGCCGGGCGCGAACTTCGCCGGGTGGCTCAGGGCCGCGGCGAGCAGTTCGTGCGTGGGGAAATACCGGTGCTGGATCCGCTCGAAATCCTGGACTCCCAGGTACTCGGTGTAGTTCGGCAGCCCGCTGGTGTGCTGCAGGAGGTGCCGGATGGTGATCTTGGTGGCGTCGATGCCCTCTCCGCGCACGATGCCGGGCAGGTACTTCTCGATCGGCGCGTCCAGTTCGACCTTGCCCTCGGCCACCAGTTGCAGGACGGCGACCGCCGTGAACGTCTTGGTGTTGCTGCCCGCCCGCACCCGGCCGTCACGCGGGACCGGGACCTGGCGGTCGATCCGCGACGAGCCCGCGACCAGCGACGTCGTCCGCCTGCCGTCGCTCACGGCGACCAGCGCGGCGGGGAATTTCTCCTGACGCACCAACGAGTCGAGGCTCTTCCGCAGCTCCGCTCCCTTCGCCGGGGCCGCGTCCGCCGCCGTCGTCCACGCGGCGCCCATCAGCCCCGCCACGGTCAGGACCACCACACCCTTGCGTACCGTCATTCGCACTCCTTCTCCGACGAGATCGACAGTGACAACATTGGCCGAGGTGGGCGCGAAGATCAGCAGTGCAGGCTCCCGAATCCGGGGTGGTGCAGGCGCTACCCCACGAAATTTTTCGACCGGAATTCGTCCCACCATTGTCCGGGCGGGACGCGGCTGGCTAAGGTCAGTTCGGTAAGTGGACTAGACCACCCGAGGCCGGGAGGCGACGATGCCCCTCGACGAACAGCAGACCTGGGCACTGCTGCGAGAGCTGGACGAACCCGGCCACTGGGAGGTGCCGCACGACTTCGACGGACCGGCCGCACGCGCCCGATTCGAGCGGCTGGCCGAACGGCTCGAGCGACTGTTCGACTGTTCCTGCGAAGTCGACCGTCATGTCCAGGACGCCAGCCACCTCGGCCGGATCGTGATCCCGGCGGACGCGACCGCCGCACTGGACCAGGTGACCGTGACGGTCAGCAACTTCGGCGGCCTCGTCGCGGTGACCTTGGGAAATCCGGGCAGCTACGACGAAGACGAGGAACGCGAGTTCTTCCCGGCACCGGTGCGAAGACGGCTCGAAGACGAGCTGGAAGCGCTCGGCTACCTGCCCGTCTCCGAACACCCGCTGTGGACCAAGTACACCGGGATCAGCGGTTTCGACGCCCTGTATCCACCGGATCGGCCACCGTCGTGGTGGGACCGGTTCTTCGACTATCTCTAGACGAGCACGCCGACGAGATCCGCCGCGTTCGGCACGCTGACGAGCACCTCGTCGAACGGGAGCCCGGCGACCGCGCGATCGATCTCGATCCGCAGCCCCGGCACACCCCGGCGAGCCGACACCAGCTGGCGCGTCCCCGTGCCCAGCCCCCAGTAGCCCACCTTCAGCACTCCGCTGATCAGCGCCCCGGCCCGTCCCCCACGCGTCTGCCGCAGGGGCTCTTCGACGAGCTCGACGGCCTTGATCGCCGACGGCAGCACGACCACTTCGTCACGCCACACGGCCAGCCGCTCCCAGGACGAGAACCTCACCCGCATCCCGCCATCGGCGATGTCGATAGTCGCCATCATGACCACCTTCCACTCCAGCCAGCTGATGTATTTGTTATAGCAAGTGTATAGCAGATATCCTTGGCGGGTGTTGCTGACTCTCGACCTCGACAGCGAGGTTCCGATCTACCAGCAGATCCGCGACCGGATCGTCGAAGCCGTCGCCGACGGCACGCTCACCGAGGGCAGTGCCCTGCCCTCCACCCGGCAGCTCGGCGCCGACCTGGCGATCAACTTCCACACCGTCAACAAGGCCTACGACCTGCTGCGGAAGCAGGGGTTCATCCGCATCAACCGCAAGACCGGCGCGGTCGTCCGGCGGGACGCGAGTTCCGGTCCGGCCGACGACGGTTACGCGGACGAGTGGCAGGAGCGTCTGCGCACCCTGCTCGCCGAAGCCGTCGCTCTCGGCGTGGGCCCGCGCGAAGTGACGAGCCGATGCGAAGCGGTGTTGGACTCCTTCGCGGTGAGCGCGCGACGATGATCTGGCTGCACCTGGCCTTGATCGCGTTCATCGCGGCGGCCTTCGGCTCCGCGCCCACGCTCGCCCGGCCGACACTCCCGTTCGGTGTCCGGATTCCGGCCAAGCGGTCCGGAGAGGCCGTCATCCTTCTCACTCGCCGTCGCTACAACCGGGGTATCGGGCTGGGTGCGATCGTGGCCTGCGCCGTGGTGCTCTTCGGCTGGCTCGCGCCCGAGGTCGTCGTGCTCGCTCTCACCGCCGTCTACTCGCTGCTCGGTGGCCTGGCCCACCGCTCGATCGCCGCCGCGAAACGCGAGGAAGGCTGGTATTCCGGCACGCGGCAGGCAGTCAGCACCGACACCTCGCTGCGTTCGGATCCGGTCCGTCCACAGTGGATACTTTTGGCACCGTCGGTGGTGCTCGCGGTCGCCACGGCGGTCAGCGGATGGTTCACCGGTGCGGTGGACTTCTCGACGCTCTTCGCGCAGGTCGCGGTCATCGCGCTGACCTCGCTCATGGCCGTCGCGATCTCACGGGCCAGGCCGGAGATCGACTCCGCACAGCCTGCGGTTTCGGCCTCGCGATACCGGGAGTATCTGCACGGCGTGCTCGCCCTGCTGCTGATCTCGGCGGGCTGCGTCAACGCGACCCTGCTCGTCGTCTCGCTTCAGCGGTGGGAAGTCGTCGAGACGACGGTGCCGGTGACGATCGTGGCGTACCTCCCGCTCGCCGCCGCGTTCATCGCGTGGCTCGGTTTCACCGTCCGGACGGGCGACGCCGGGCATCGGTTGGCGCGCGCCGGCGACGAACCGGAGACCCGCTACGAACAGCGCGACGACGACCGCCACTGGTACGCGGCCGGGATGGTCTACCTGAACCGGAACGATCCGGCGCTGCTGGTGCACCGGCGGGTCGGGACCTACTGGACGCTCAACCTCGGGCATCCGATCGCCTGGGCCGTACTCGCCGCGGTCGCGGTGGCCGGGGTGCTCACCGGATTCGGTGTCGTGACACTCCCGGCGAAGGGCGGTTGACGGTACCCTGGCGGTGGGTGAGGAACCGTGGCCGTGGTGCCGGACTTCGTGGGAAAGCAGGCGCTCGACGCCTGGCTGTCCGGGCACGACGCGGGCTTGTCACTCCAGGGCCCCGATCCGGACAGCCCGCATCCCCTCCTGAACGGCCTCGTCGTCGCGCAGTTGCCCGCCGCCGGGACACGGCTCCCGCGGTGGAGCGTGGTGACCGTCTGGATCACCGGCGGCGGTGACCCGTCCGGTGTCCGCGAGCCGCGGCGCCCGCTGCCGGACCTTCTCGAAGACCAGGGCGAGGGCTGATCACCGGGTGTGATCGGCGGTGCCCGGGCCGCTCGTTACCCTGAAGCAATGACGTCGCAGAAAACCCCTCAAACCATGAAGCCCGCGACAGCGGCGAAGAAGCTGGGTGTGTACCTGGAGGCGACCCCGGCGGAGTTCCAGGAGGGTGTCGTCTCCCGCGACGAGCTGAACGCACTGCAGACCGAGCCGCCCGAGTGGCTGCGGGATCTGCGCCGCAACGGGCCGCATCCGCGTCCGGTCATCGCGGCGAAGCTGGGCGTCTCCATCAGCGGTCTGGCGCGTGGCGGGATCACCGGCGCCCTCACCACCGAAGAGATCGACGCGATCAAGTCCGAGAACCCCGACTGGCTGCAGCGGGAGCGCGAGACCCAGGCCGAGGTCCGCAAGGAGGAGGCGCGCCTCAAGGCCGCCCGCAGCGAGAGCTGACATGGACGTCGCATGGCCCGGTCGGCGTGAGGACGTACTCAACGCACTCAGAGTGCTCGCGGCAGAGCCTCCGGTGCTGGACGGCGTGGGCCGGGACGACCGATTGCCGGACCTCACGAACGCCGTCCATTGGCTGGTGGACGACACCCCGTGGGACCTGGTGGATCCGGCCACCTCGATCGGGACCATCCTCCGTGACAGCCATGAAAGCGACGTGATTCGCGAGGTCGTGGCCGCGGTCGTCGCCGTGTCGGATCGTCAAGGCGCCGCGAGTTCGGATGCGGCGTGGTTCGGTGACAGTGGCTGGAGCGACGTCCGGCGGCTCGCTACGACGGCGCTCACCTGCTTGACGCGGTGAAGGCGCTGTTCGGCTGAGTTGCGAAAGCCACTTTCGCAACGTTGAAGGTTGCGAAAGTGGCTTTCGCAACCCCGGCCCTGCGAGGCCGGCCGAAGGCGCTACCCGCGACGACGGGGCTTGCCGCGTTTCCCGCCCTGGGGAGCGCGGCGATTCCCCGGCTGCGGTTTCCGGCCGCCGGCCTGGGGACGGTTGCTCTTGACCGGGGTCTTCTTCACCGGCGCTTGCTTCTCCTGGGCCTGCTGGCGCCCGCGCGTGCTGTTGACCGTACGGCCGCGGACGATCCCGATGAACTGCTCCATCAGGTCGGTCGTCTCGTCGTCCGGCCAGGACAGCGCTACACCCGACTCCGGAGTGCCGGAGATCGGACGGTAGGTCAGGTCACGCCGATGATGCAGCCGCGCGAGCGACTGCGGGACGATCAGGAGCCCGACCCCGGCGGCGACCAGTTCGATGGCGTCCGCGGTGGTGGCGGGCCGCTCCAGCGCGGGCTTGCCCGGCGGCGCTTCCCAGTCCAGCGTGTCGTCGAGCGGGTGCAGCACGACCTCGTCGGCGATGTCGTCGACGGAGACCTCGTCCAGGGCGGCGACCAGGTGATCCTTCGGGACGACCACGACCGTCGTCTCGGTGTAGAGCGGGATCGCGTGCAGGCCCTCGCGATCGATCGGGAGCCGCAGCAGGACGGCGTCCACCTCACGCTCCCGGACCAGCGCGACCGCCTCGGCCGCCGTCGTCTGGACGAGTTCGAGCGGGACGTCGGGCGACCGCTCGTCCCAGATCCGGACCCACTTCGAGGGCGTCACGCCGGGGACGTACGCGAGTTTGAAGGAGGCGGGGGTGTCCGGGCCGGTCATGGGGGCAAGGTTACCGGGCGTGGTCGGCAGGGTCGTGAGTGGCGATTCGTGTTCTAACCCGAATCGCCCCTCACGACCCACCGGACCGGCTACGGAGCCCAGGCCCCGGAGACCGCCCACGTGACGTCCTGGTCGTACGAGACCGGGTTGTCGAACGGGTGGCCGCCGCCGCTGGTGGCGACGTAGACCTCCTCGGCGTAGTGCCGCATGTTCGTGCCCAGTTCGTTCACCGACGCCAACCGCACGCCGCCGGCCGCGGGCTGGGCGCAGAACGTCGCGTCCTTCCGGAACAGGTCGGTGTTGTCGTTCCCGCCGAGGCGCACCCGGAAGTCCGCGTGCCGCAGGAAATTGCCGGGATAATTCCGCGCCTCCAGCGAGTAGCACGAGGGGTCCGCGAGACCGCGCCGCACGACGAACGTCGCGTCCGCCTTCAGCAACGCCGCGCTCCCCGCGTTCACCACGTCCGTCCGCGCGAGGCCGTCACGGTGCCGCAGGAAGCGGTCCGTGAAGCCGGGCGTGGTCACCTTGAACGACCGCGCCTGGTCCAGCGGCAGATCCGCGCCACTGCGCCAGAGCGGGACCGACGCCGCCCACGTCGTGTCCGCCGCGAAGCTCGACGGCGTGTCCCAAGGGTTCGGCCCGCCGCTGCGCGCGAGGTAGACCGTCGCGGCGTAGTGGCGGATGAACGCGCCACGCTGGTTGAACGACTCCAGTGCCGTTCCTCCGGCGCCTTCCCTCGCGCAGAAGGTCGCGTCGCCGGCGAACGATGCCGAACCGTCGTTCGCGTCCTTGCGGATCCGCGACGACGCGTGCCGCAGGAAGTGCCCGGGATAGTTCCGCGACTCGAACGAGAGGCACGACGCGTCGGCCAGCCCCTGCCGGGCCCAGAACGTCGCGTCCTTCTTGCCGAGGTCCGCACTGCCTTCACCGAGGACGTCCGTGCGGACGAAATCGTCCTGGTGCCGCAGATACCGATCCGTGTACCCGGCCGTCGTGACCCGAAGCGACAGGAGTTCGCCTCGGCCGACCTCGGTGCCCTTGGCGATGGCGAGCACCTTCTGGTTGATCTCGCGCACCCGCGCTTCGGTCATCTTCAGCACGCGACGGTCGTAGGTGTAGAAGCCGTTGACCTCGTTCTCCACGTCGTACGGCTCGGTGTAGACCGACGCGGAAAGCCCGCGGCCGTGCACGAACCGCCCGACCTGCTTGGTGATCTCGACGTACCGGTTCGTCAGCGACGTCTCGTCCGGGTACAGCGCGCCGTACGCGAAGCCCTTGCCCGGTTCCCATTCGTGCCCGGTGACCCGCCGCCCGAGGCCGCCGTACTCCCCCAGCACCGCGATCCTTCGCGCGTCGGGTTGCCTCGTCCCGGTGGAGACCTGATACGCGTGATCGTCGATCACGTCGCCGTTGCCCGGATCCGGATCGGACACGCAGCAGTTCGATCCCGAGTTGTGGTTGATCAGCCGGGTGTCGTCGATCGAGCGGACCAGATCCACGATGCGGCCGGCGTCGTACTCGCCCCAGCCTTCGTTGAACGGCACCCACTGCACGATCGAGGTGATGCCCTTGTGCTGCTCGATCATCCGCCGCAGTTCGGACTCGAAGTTCGCGCGCCCGTTCGGGACCTCGTCGATCGAGTCGAGCGACGGCATGTCCTGCCAGACCATCAGCCCCAGTTTGTCGGCGTGGTAGAACCACCGCGCCGGCTCGACCTTGATGTGTTTGCGGACCATGTTGAAGCCCAAGGCCTTCTGGCGTTCGAGGTCGAACCGCAGGGCCTCGTCGGTCGGCGCGGTGTAGATGCCGTCCGGCCAGTATCCCTGGTCCAGCGTGCCCAGCTGGAAGACGAACTTGCCGTTGAGCAGCGGCCGCATCACGCCGCCGACCATCGCCTTGCCCAGCGACCGCATGCCGAAGTACCCGGTGACGACGTCGCCACCCGGCAGCCGCACCCGCAGGTCGTAGAGGAACGGGTCTTCGGGCGACCACAGCCGCGCGTTCGGCACCGGGATCCGCAGATGGGACCCGACGGCACCGGTGGCGGTGCCGACCACTTGGCCGCCCGAAAGCACTTCGGCGGTCGCCTGCTGCCCGGGAGTGCCCTGGACGACGAGGTCGAGCGCGCCACCGGGGACGTCGGGAGTGGTGTCGAGCCGCGTGATGTGCTCGGCCCGGACCGGTTCCAGCCACACGGTCTGCCAGATTCCCGACGCCGCCGTATAGAAGATGCCGCTGGGCGACTTGCGCTGCTTCCCCACCGGGTACCGGCTGCCGTCGACCGGCGACGCGACGCCGACGACGATCTCGTTCTCCCCGGCCTTCAGCGCCGGGGTGATGTCGAAGGAGAAGGCGTCGAAGCCACCGGTGTGGCTGCCGACCGGCGTCCCGTTGACCCAGACCTTGGTCTCCCAGGTCACGGCGCCGAAGTTCAGCTTCACCCGGCGACCGTCCCAAGTGGACGGAACGGTGAACGTCCGCCGGTAGAACATGTTGTCCTCATGCCGTTTGATCCCCGAAAGCATCGACTCGATCGGGTAGGGCACGAGTACGTTTTCACTCAACGGCCTGCCGATCGGCGGCGAATTCAGGTTCGGCGCGCCGGTGAAACCCCAGGTTCCGTTGAGGTTGAGCCATTCCGAGCGCACCAGTTGCGGGCGCGGATACTCGGGCAGCGCGTTCGACGGTGAGACCTGGTCCGTCCACGGGGTCGGGAGCGGAACAGGAGCGGCTTGGGCGACGGGGACGAGTGTCGTCGCGGCGGCCAGCAGACCGGCCACGACGCTCAGGGCCCGCGCGGTTCTTCGGTGCATGCGATCTCCCCTATCTCCGGGCGGTCGTGCGGGCCAGCGACCGCTGCAGGACAACGACCACCAGCAGGAACGCACCGCTGACCACCGATTGGTAGTTGCTGTCGAGAGTTCCTATCTGGTTGATGACGTTCTGGATGACCGTTCGGATGCCCACGCCGATGACCGTTCCGAGAATCGTGCCCATCCCGCCGGTCAGCAGGGTGCCGCCGATGACGACGACGGAGATGGCGTCCAGTTCGAGGCCGACCCCGATCACCGTGACACCGGATTGCAGGTAGGCCGCGGTCAGCGCGCCCGCGAGCCCGGAGAGCACCCCGCTCATCACGTAGACGGTGACCTTGGTCCGCGCCACCGGCAGCCCCATCAGCTTCGCGGACTGCTCCGAACCGCCGGTCGCGAACACCGCTTGCCCGAACCGCGTCCGCCGCAGCAGGAGCCCGCCGAGCAGGCACAGCGCCGCCGCGATGAACACCGGATAGCCGAACCCGAACAGCGTGCCGCGCCCGAGTTCGACGAACGCCTCGCCCTCCGGGATCTTGTACGTCGTCGCGCCCTCGGTGGTGATCGCGAGCAGCAGCCCGCGGGCGAACAGCAGCGACGCCAGTGTGACGATGAACGGAGCCATCCCGGTCTTAGCGACGAGCAACCCGTTGATCAGGCCGATCAGCCCGCATACCGCCAACGGCAGCAGCAGTGCGACGAGGAATCCCCATTGCGACCCGTAGGCCGCGAGGACCCCGCCGAGCGCGTAGACCGACCCCACCGAAAGGTCGATCCCGCCGGTGATGATCACGAACGTCATCCCGAGCGCGATGATCGCGAGGAACGAGCTCTGCAACGCGATGTCGCGCAGGTTGTCCAGGCTGCCGAACCGCGGGAACAGCAGCCACGCGACGGCGACCATGAGCACGAGCGCGATCGCCGCGCCCTGTTTCTGCAGGACGCCGGTCATGAGCTCGCGCCGGGTGGAGTCCTGGGCGGCCATCGTGGGCGCCGCGGTCATCGGCTGCTCCGTTCCCGTGCGACGTACACCGCGCCGACGATGATCGCGGCCTGGATCATCTGCGCGGTCGAATCCGGCAGGTTGTGCTTGATGAGCGTGGCGCGGACGAGCTGCATGAGCAGGACCCCCATCACCGTGCCGAGGATGCGGACGCGGCCGCCGGTCAGCGGGGTGCCGCCGACCACGACCGCGGTGATCGCGGACAGTTCCATCAGCAGCCCGGCGTCCGCGGGGTCACCGGCGCCGAGCCGCGCGGTGGAGAGCACCCCGGCCAGCGCCGCCAGCAACCCGCAGATCGCGTAGACGCCGATGAGGACGCGGTTGACCGGCAGCCCGGCGAGCACGCTGGCCCGCCGGTTGCCGCCGATGGCGACGAGCCGCCTGCCGAACGCCGTCTTCCCGACCAGCGCCGCCACCAGGACGGCCAGTACGCCCGCGATGAGCACGCTCACCGGGATCCCGAGCACGTCGCCGTTGCCGAGCGCGAGGAAATCCGGGTCGTGCAACTGGATCAGCTGGCCGTCGGCAAGGACGAGCGCCAGCCCGCGCCCGCCGACGAGCAAGGCGAGCGTCGCCACGATCGGCTGGATCCCGACTTTGGCGACGAGGACCCCGTTCAGCGTCCCCGCGGCCAGCCCCGCCGCGAGCGCGACCGCCACCGCCGGCAGGGTCCCGGCGCCGAGGTACAGCGGGACGAGCGCGGCCGAGAGCGCCATCACCGCGCCCACCGACAGGTCGACTCCTTCGGTGCCGATCACCAGCGCCATCCCGAGCGCGACCACCAGTACCGGCGCGGCCTGGATGAGCTGGGTGCGGAAGTTGCCGACGGTCAGGAAGTTCGCCGTGAACGCGATGTTGAACAGCACGAGCGCGACGACGGCGACGTACACGCCGTACTCCTGCAGCCACCGCGCCACCCGGGTCCGGTCCACCGTTTTCGCCGTGTCCGTCATGGTGGGTCCCGGTTCCTCCGTTCTCCGCCGGGTGCTAGTCATCCGCGCCGCCCGAGGCGATCGCGGCCAGCACGTGGTCCTGCGTCAGCTGCTCCCCCGCGAGTTCCCCGACCACCGCGCCGTCCTTGAGCACGATCAGCCGGTCGGCTCCGTCGAGAAGCTCCTCCATCTCCGACGAGATCAGCAGGACGGCGAGCCCTTCTTTCGCGAGTTCGTCGATGAGCGCCTGCACCTCGGCCTTCGCACCGACGTCGATACCCCGGGTCGGCTCGTCGAGCAGCAGCACCTTCGGCTCGGTGCACAGCCAGCGGGCCAGCAGCACCTTCTGCTGATTGCCGCCGGAGAGCTCGGCGACCTTCTGATCCGGGCTCGACACCTTGATCCGCAGGCGTTTCACGAACGTGTCGACGATCCTGTCCTGCCGGGCCCGGCTGACCAGGCCGAAGCGGGACAGCTTCGGCAGCGCGGCGAGAACGATGTTCTCCCGCACCGAAAGATGGGGAATGATCCCTTCGATCTTGCGGTCCTCGGCGAGCATGCTCACGCCCGCGCGCATCGCGGCCGCCACATTCCCTTGTGGCACTTGCTTTCCGCCGACGAGCACCGTGCCGCCCGACAGCGGCAGGTCGCCGACGATCGCCCGCGCGGTCTCCGTGCGGCCCGAGCCGAGCAGTCCCGCGAGGCCGACGATCTCGCCCGGTTTGATCTCCACCGAGACACCGCCCAGCCGGTTGCCGCTGGTGAGGTTCTCCGCGCGCAGCACCGGTTCACGGCCGGCCTCGTGGTCGCCCTCGAAGGCCGTCGCGCCGTGGGTGCGGATGTCGCCGACACTGCGGCCGAGCATCATCGACACCAGCTCCAGCCGCGGCAGATCGGCGAGCGGTCCGGTGTGGACTCGCTTCCCGTCCCGCAGCACCGTGACGCGTTCGCAGATCCGGTACAGCTCGTCCATCCGGTGGCTGACGTACACGATCGCGATCCCGCGTTCGTGCAGCCTGCCGATGACCTCGAACAGCGTCTCGACCTCGCGCGGTTCCAACGAGGACGTCGGCTCGTCCATGATCACGACGTCGGCGTCGACCGACACCGCGCGGGCCAGAGCGACCATCTGCTGCGCGCCGACACCGAGTGTCCCGAGTGGACGGCGGACATCGGTGTCGATGCCGTAGTCCGCCAGCAGGGCCGCCGCGTCGGAGTTCATCCGCGCCCAGTCGACCAGACCGAACCGCTTCCTCGGCTCGCGGCCGAGGTACACGTTGCTCGCCACGCTCATCAGCGGGATGAGGTTGACCTCCTGGTAGATCGTGGAGATCGCGCCCCGCGCGTGGATCGTGCCGGAATCCGGTTTGTGCACGCCGGTGAGCACCTTGATCAGCGTCGACTTGCCGGCGCCGTTTTCGCCCACCAGCGCGTGCACCTCGCCCGGCCGCAGCGCGAACGACACGTCGTCGAGCGCGCGCACCCCGGCGAACGTCTTCGTCACGCCTTCGACCTCGAGAACCGGTTCCATCGTCAGTACGCGTTTCCGAGCTTCTGCGCGGCGTTCGCCGAGTCGTACTGGTCGTCGGAGATCACGACGGTCGGCGGGATCTCCTTGCCCGCGGCGAAGTCCTGCAGCGTCGCGAAGGCGAGCGGACCGAAACGCGGGTTGGACTCGATCACCGCGTTGTAGCTGCCGTCGGCGATGAGCTGGACGGCGTTGCGGGTGCCGTCGATCGAGACGATCTTGACGTCCTTGCCCGGCGTCTTGCCCGCGGCCTTGAGCGCGGTGACCGCGCCGATGCCCATCTCGTCGTTCTCGGCGTAGACCGCGGTGATCTCGGGGTTGCTCTGGATCAGCTGCTCCATGACCGCCTGGCCCTTGGACCGGTCGAACTCGCCGGTCTGCTCGGCGACGACCTGGATGCCCGTGGTCGCGGCGATCTCGTCCTTGAACCCCTTGGTGCGGTCGGTGGTCACGTTGTTGCCGGACGCGCCGAGCAGGATCGCGACCTTGCCGGTGCCACCGGTCGCCTTCACCATCTCCTGCGCCGCGCGTTTGCCCTGCTCGACGAAGTTCGACCCGATGAAGGTCAGGTAGTCGGTGCACGGCTGCGAGGTCACCTTGCGGTCGATCGTGATGACCGGGACCTTCTTGGCCTTCGCCGCGTCGAGGGCGGGCTGGAGGCCGTCGGAGTTCAACGGGGCCACGATGAGCAGCTGCGCACCTCTGTCCAGCAGGGACTTGATGTCGCTGACCTGCTTGTTGAGATCGCTCTGCGCGTTGGTGACCAGGAGTTTGTCGTCCGGGACACCGAGTTTCTTCGCTTCGTCCTTGATGGACTGTGTCTCGGCGATCCGGAACGGGTTCGCCTCCTTCTCCGACTGGGAGAAGCCGATGACCGCGTTCTTCACGTCCACCTGCGGGTAGCCGGTCTTCTCGCGGGCGCAGCCCGGCCCCGCGGCCTGGTTCGGCGCCGCCGAAGCGGCGGGCCCCGCCCCCGACGGGGCGGATTGCTGGGTCTCACGGCTGGTGCAGGCCGTCAGCGCGAGCGCGAGGCCGGTCACCAGGAGCAGGGTGCGGCGGATGGGCAGGGACATCGATCGCTCCTCGGGGAAGTCGAGCACACGGATCTGCGGTGACCCATGTCACTCATAGGGACGATGCCAGATTTACATCGTTGGTACAACGTTGTAAATCCGCCGTTCGCGCGGCTAGGCTGTGCCGGATCTGTACCGGAGCACTGTGGAGGGGAGCGAGGGTGGCCACGCTCAAGGACGTCGCCAAGCTTGCGGGCGTCTCGGTCAAGACCGTGTCGAACGTGGTCAACGGCTACGACTTCGTCAAGCCTGAGAATCGCAAACGCGTCGAGGAGGCACTGGCGTCGACCGGGTACCGGCCCAATCTCGGTGCCCGCAACCTTCGCCGCGGGCGCACCGGGTTCCTCGGGCTGATGCTGCCCGAGCTGAGCATCCCGTACTTCGGCGAGCTGGCGGGTCTGGTGCTGCAGGCGGCGCAGGAGCACGAGTGGAACGTCCTCATCGAACAGACCCTCGGCACCAGGGAACGGGAGCGCAACGCGCTGTCCGCGCTGGGCCCGCATCTGATCGACGGGGCGATCATCAGCCCGGAAGCGTTGCACACCAACGATTTCGAGGACCTCGCGCCAGGTGTACCGCTGGTGATGCTCGGCGAGCACGTCGTCGACGTCCCGATCGACCACGTCGGTATCGACAACGTCCAGGCCGCCCGGATCGCGGTACGGCATCTGATCTCGCTCGGCCGCCGGCGGATCGCCGCGATCGGTGCGCATCCGCAGCGCCATACCGCCGCCCAGCGTTTGGAGGGCTACCACTCCGCGCTCGCCGAGGCGGGGCTCGCGCCCATCCCGGAACTGGTCCTGCCCGCCCTGCGGTATCACCGTGCCAACGGCGCCGAGGCGATGGCGCATCTCCTCGCGCTGCCGGAACCGCCCGACGCGGTCTTCTGCTTCAACGACCTCCTCGCCATCGGCGCCCTTCGCGCCGCGGCCGAACGCGGCGTCCAGGTGCCGTCGGACATGGCGATCGTCGGCTTCGACAACAACGAGGAGAGCGCGTACAGCCTGCCGTCCCTGACGACGATCGCGCCGGACAAGGCGGCGATCGCGCGGGCCGCGGTCGATCTACTGCGCCGCCGTATCGCCGGCGGAAGCGAGCTCGAACCGGAAGACGTCCAGACCCCCTTCTCGCTCGAAATCCGGAACAGCACCATCGCCTGATCCCCGCATTTAGTCCTCTGAATGCGGTAGTTTGCGCGCGCAAGGACCGCATTCAGAGGACGAAATGCGGGAGGCGTGGCATGGTGTGTCCGTGAACCGGGCCCTGGCGGTGCTGACCCTCGTCGCGTACGTGACGTTGCCGCTCGGCTCGGCCAAGTACGAGACGCTCGTGCTGCCGACGCTCCTCGCCGGGCTGGTCTACGCGGCGATCGCGATCGTGGGTTTCCCCTGGGTGCAGGAACACGGACGCGCGTGGGCGATCGCGTACGTCTGCGTTCAGTTACCGCTCGGCTTCACCCTGTTCTCGCTGTCGGGCGCCGCCGTCGGGGCGGTCCTGCTTCTCGTGGTCCTCGTCTGCCACACCGTGTTGCTGCTGCCGTTGCCGGTGGCGTTCGGGGTCGCGGTCGTGATCCCGCTCATCCACCTGCCGATGGCGCCGATGGACGGGCTCCGTGAAGGGCTCGGGACGCTCGCGGTCATGGTCTTCGCCGCCGTGGTGACCGAGCTGGTCGTCCGGGAGAAGCGGGCGCGCGAGGAACTGGCCGAGGCACACGAACGGCTTCGCGACCACGCCGCCCAAGCCGAACAGCTCGCGACCATCCAGGAACGCAACCGTCTCGCGCGCGACATCCACGACGGGCTCGGCCACCACCTCACGGTCGTCCAGATGATGTTGCAGGCGGCCCGCGCGGTGATCGGCACCGGGGACACGGAGCGGGCCGACGGGATGCTCGCCAAGGCGCAGGATCAGTCGCGCGAGGCGCTGGCGGAGGTCCGCCGGTCGGTGTCGGCGCTGCGGGAGCCGCGTTCCGGACCGCTCACGGACGCGTTGCGGACGCTGGCGGACGAGGCTTCCGCGGCGGGCGTGCCGACCGGGTTCGAGGTCAAGGGCACCGCGCGGGACACCCGCGCCGACGTCGAGGAGTCGCTGTTCCGGGCGGCCCAGGAGGGACTGACCAACGTGCGCAAGCACGCGCGGGCCAAGGCCGCGACCGTGGTGCTCGACTACGCCGTCGCCGACCGTGTGCGCCTCGAGGTTCGCGACGACGGTCTCGGGATCGCCGCGGATTCCCCACCGGACAAGGGTTTCGGTCTCGTCGGACTCCGCGAGCGGGTCGCCGGGCTCGGCGGCCGGGTCTCCGTCGACTCCGCCGAAGGGCAAGGCCTGACGCTCACCGTGGAGGTGCCGGGATGACCGTCCGCGTGCTGATCGTCGACGACCAGGCGTTGTTCCGCGAAGCGCTGGCGACCCTCCTGGAAGTCCAGCCCGAGATCGACGTCGTCGGCGAGGCGGCGAACGGCGAGGAGGCCGTGCGGCTCTGCGCCGAACTCCGGCCCGACGTCGCGTTGATGGATCTCCGGATGCCCGTGCTGGACGGGATCGCGGCCACCGCACGGCTTCGCGCCGAACAACCCGGCGTGCGCGTCCTGGCGCTGACGACGTTCGACGACGACGAAGACGTGTTCGCCGCGTTGCGTGCGGGCGCCGTCGGCTATCTGCTCAAGGACGTCTCGTCGACGCGGCTGGTCGAAGCGCTGGTGGCGGCCCAACGGGGCGAATCGGTGCTGCAGCCTTCCGTCGCGGCGAAACTCGTCGCGCGCGTGGCCCGGCTGCCCGCCGAGACACCCCGGCCGTCGGTGACCCCGCTTTCGGACCGGGAACTGGAGGTCGTCCGGCTCCTGGCGGACGGCCGCAGCAACCGTGAGATCGCCAAGACGCTGTTCCTCGCCGAGGGCACGGTGAAGAACCTGGTGACGAGTGTCTTGTCCAAGCTCCAGGTGCGCGACCGCACCCAGGCCGCCCTGCGCGCGAAGGAACTCGGCCTGTTCTGAGCGTTAGGTCGTGAAAGGCGTTTCGGTCGGACTAGGAACGCAGGGCGCGGCGTGAGTAAAGGCGTGACTCGCGTGATCAGGCACGTAACTCGCGTGACTGAAGGCCGCACTCGAGTGTTCCGCCCCTGATCACACGAGTTGCGGCTTCGATCACGTGAGTGCGGTGCCTCGTCCTGACCACCTGGACCGATCCGAAGACCCGGTCACATGACCTCGCACATGACTTCCGGCACCTGACCTCGTGTCCCGCCGCGGCCGAACATTGCTCCCGTCGCAACGACCGAGGGAGCCGGAAATGAACCACACGACCGAACAGAAGTCCCGCAAACAGTCCGTCCTGCACTTCACCCGCCACGCCGTGGAGATGCTCGTCTCGATGGTGGCCGGGATGATCGTCCTCGAACCGGTCTGGTCGTTCCTGTGGCCGGGCCTCACGGGGAACGTGACCGCGAACGCGCTGGTGATGGCGACGAACATGTCGCTCGGCATGGCGCTGTGGATGCGGATCCGGCGTCACGGCTGGGCTTCGATCGCGGAGATGTCGGCCGCGATGTACGTGCCCTATCTGCTGTTCCTGCCGTTCTTCTGGACCGGTCTGATCTCGGGATCGACCCTGATGACGGCCGGGCACGTGCTGATGGTGCCCGCGATGCTCGCCGCCATGTTCCGCCGCCGCGCCGAGTACGGAGCCTGACCATGCGCTCCATCGTCCGTCTCACGCTGACCGTGCTGGCGTTCACCGTCGCCGCGCTGGCCCTGCCGGTCACGCTCGGCGCCGTCACGCTCGACGCCAGCTTCGAAAACCGCTACACGTCGAGAACCGACGGGATCGCGCCGCCGCCGGCGAGCAAGGCGCACGATCCCGCGAAGCCGACCGCGGTGGTCGTCGTCGGCAACGAAGGCGCCGTCGTCTCCGACGCGCTCGCACCGTACGAGGTCCTGGCGGCGTCCGGCGCGTTCAACGTCTACACCGTCGCCCCGCAGGCCCGGCCGGTCACCTTGACCGGCGGGCTCGATCTGAGCCCGGACCTGGACTTCGCCGAGCTCGATCGGCTGCTCTCGGCCAAAGCCCCGGACGTCGTGGTGGTACCCGCGTTGCCGGATCTCGGCGAGCCGACCACGCGGCCGGTGACCGAGTGGCTGAAGCGGCAGTCGTCGCGGGGCTCGCTGCTCATGAGCGTGTGCAACGGTTCGGGCGTCCTCGCCTCGGCCGGCCTCCTCGACGGGAGGAAGGCCACCGCGCACTGGATCCGCATCGGCGGCTTCGACGACGAATTCCCCGCCGTGGACTGGATCCGCGGCACGCGCTACGTCGACGACGGGAACATCGTGACCACGGCGGGGATCCTTTCCGGGATCGACGGGGCGCTCCATCTCACCGAGCGGTTCGCCGGCACCGGAACCGCGCGGAAGGCGGCCGACGCCGTCGGCTGGACCCACTATTCCCCCGCTTCGAGCGCGCCGATGACGCAGAACGGCTTCGAAGCGGCGGACACCGTCGTCGGGTTCAACACCGCGTTCCGGTGGGACAAGCCGATGCTGGGGGTCCTGCTGACTCCCGGGATCCGGGAACTCGAACTCGCGGCGGTGTTCGACACCTACGGCCAGTCGCTGGCGGTCGAGACGACGGCCGTCGGGCTCGACGGCTCGCCGATCCGGTCCCGGCACGGACTGACCTTCGTCCCCCGCGGCACGCCGGTGCCGGAAGACCGGCTCGTCGTCCCCGGCGCGGACGCCGCCGCGAGTCACGCCGCCGACCGGTACTCCGCGCTCTCACCGGTGTACCTGCACGCCGGGCCCGGGTTCCCGTTCGACGCCGTCCTCGAAGACCTGGTGCGCACCACCGACACCGCGACCACGCGGTGGACTGCCAGGACCTTGGAGTACGAGACGGGGCATCTCTCGCTGGACGGCGAGGCGTGGCCGTGGACGGTCTCGCTGCGCCCGATCGGGCTGGCCGTCCTCGGTCTGCTCGTGGCCTTCGGGATCCGGGCCCTCTACCGCAGGATCCGCAGGACGTCACCGACCGGGCGGCGAGGTGTGGTGGACCCCGGGAAGCCGTAACCCAGCCGGAAAACGACCTGCGCGTTGCCCCCGACCAGCGACCGGAGAACGGCCCGGGCGGACGGGATCTCCATGGGCTGCGAGTAGAACGACGCGCTGAGGCCGAGCGAAGTCGCCGTCAGCAACGCCCGCTGCATCGCCCGCCCGGCCCGGACCTGGGCGAGCGGTCCGTCGGTCGGTGTCGTCAGCACCGCGACGACCGGATCGCGTTCGAACTCCCGGACCTGGTCGCTCTCCCCGTGATGCCGGACGGGCAGCAACCCACCCGAGGGTCGCGGCCCGCCCGCGTATGCCGGGACGCCGTCGTGGCTCCCGGCTTCCCTGGTCCACGCCCGGAGTTCCGCCTGGAAGCGGTCGTCGTGGGTCTGCAGGTGATCCGCCCGCCGGATGAGTCCCGCGACGGCCTCCAGCAGACCCACCTCGTCGAGCAGGATCAGTTTCGCGCCCTCGTCCCCGGCCGCCCGCCGCACCGCGTGCCGGGCCCCGGCCGGGACCGGGGTCGAGGCGAACGGCCGCCGGTTGCTGTACCGCATGCGGATCGATGCCGCCAGGCGCTGCTCGGCCGCACTCGCCCGGTGCCGCGGCCCGATCCTCACCCTGGCCAGCAGTTCCGGCCGGTCCTTCTCGGGCAGGAACTCCACGTCGCAGGACCGCCCCGCGACGGCGATCGCGAGTTCGAGGTTCAGCAGCGCCGCGCCGCAGGCCAACCGCGCCTCACGGCGGTCCGGGTCGCAGACCTGGAGCACGCGATCCTCGTCGAGGACGACGCCGATGACGTCCGGCCCGACCTCGAAGAGCCACGGCTGGGTGTTGTGGGGTGACGGTGCCCGGACGGCGGCCTCCAGCGCGGCGGTGACGACCGGTGCTTCGGTGAGGATCATCGCGGCTCCCTAGCCGGAGGGGTCGCCTCAGCCTTTCGTGCGGGAGCCGGGGCCGGAAGTGGCGGTGGTCCTTTCCGGATCGGGACCTTCGGCCTTCAGTCCCCCACCCTCGGCCCGGGGCCGGTCTCCCGGACGACCCGGTAACGAGGGTTCGCGCTCACCCGCGATTCGACCTCGCCGGGCAGGCCGTCGAGTGCCGCCTGGATGGCCGCGAGCCGGCCCGCGGTGTCCGACGTCTCTTCGAAATGCCGGTAGTCCGCCTCGCTCGCCCAGCTGACCAGGTTGACGACCCGCGTCCCGTCCACACTCGCGTGGAACCGGGCCGAGACGTAGCCCGGGTAGAACCGGACCCAGCGGTCCTGGATCTCGGCGAATGCCTCCACCAACGCCGCCTGGGTCTCCGGCCCGTCGACCGCGTACTCGATGATCGAGTAGAAACCCTTGTCCTCACTCATGTTCACTCCTCGAAGCAGCTGATGAACCCCAGCCTTCACCCTCGACCTCGGTGGAGATCAAGAGTGACCTGCCCGACATTCCGGGCACATTGCTCCGGCCGGACCTGGCGAGCGAACGGCTGCTCGGCGAGGATCGCCCGATGCGCGACAGCAAGATGTTCGGTCTCATCGCCCGGGGTGGGCTGGTCTGCTACGCCGTCGTGCACCTGCTCGTGGCGTGGCTCGCGGCACAGGTCGCGCTCGGCGACCACGCGCGGGCGGACAAGGCGGGCGCGCTGCAGATGGTCGTCGCCGAAGGGGGCGCGTGGCTGCTGTGGCTGATCGCGGCCGGTCTCGCCGTGCTGGCGATGTGGCAGCTCAGCGAGGCGATCACCGGGCACCGGCACGTGAAGACGCGGCGGCGGACCGTGCGCAGGATCGTCAGCGGGATCGAGGTGGTGCTGTACGGCCTGGTCTCCTACAGCGCGGTGAAGATCGCCCTCTCGGGCGCCGACGACGGCCAAGGCTCCCTCGTGGCCGGGATTCTCGCGGAGTCCTACGGGCCTGCACTGGTGACCGTCGCCGGAGTCGCCGTCGTCGCGGTGGCGGTGTTCCTCGCCCAACGCGGACTCCGGAAGACCTTCGTGCGGGAGCTCGACTTCGGCGGCGCCACCGGGACGGCCAGGACACTCACGATCCGGCTCGGGCAGATCGGCTGGATCGCGCTCTCCGCCGCGTACGGGACCATCGGCGTGCTGACGATCATCGCCGCGGTGACCTTCGACCCGGCCAAGGCGAGCGGCCTCGACGCCGCGCTGAAGACGCTCTCCGCTCAGCCGTACGGCGGCCCGATGCTCCTCGCGCTCGCGGCCGGCATCGCCGCGTTCGGTGCCTTCGCGCTGCTGGACGCGCGTTTCCGCAAGATCTGATCTGCCCGGCGAACCGACCTGTGGCACCGTGAACGACGTCGGGAGGTCGTGATGGCAGGTGTGATCGAGTCGATCCGTGAGCAGGGCGAGGACGCTCGCCAGGCGCGGATCGTCGAGGTGCTGGTGGAGGCTTTCGAGGACCTCATGCGTGCGGACGCCGACGCGTTCCGCCGCAAGTTCCGCAAGATGGCCGCCGCCCCGTTCGCCTTCTACCGGGGCTCGGCATGCCTGTTCTATGCGGACATGGCGCACGAGGACGACCCGTGGTCGAACGCCGAGACCGGTCGCGTGTGGATCCAGGGCGACCTGCACGCCGAGAATTTCGGCAGTTACATGGATTCGTCCGGGACGCTGGTGTTCGACGTCAACGACTTCGACGAGGCCTACCTCGGCTGCTTCACCTGGGACCTCAAACGGCTGGCCGCCAGTGTCGCGCTGCTGGCGTGGAGCAAGGCGATCTCCGACGACGACATCGAGGCGCTGATCGGCACCTATCTGCGTGCCTACGTCAAACAGGTCCGCGAGTACGCCGAGCGCCCCGGCGACGAACTCGTCCGGCTCCAGCTGGACAGCACCGAGGGCGTCCTGCACAACGTCCTGCTCCGGGCCCGGCTCAAGACGCGGATCGATCTGCTCGACGAGCTGACCACCGTGGAGGACTACGACCGCAGGTTCCGGCACGGGCCGGGCGTCCGGGTCCTCGACCGGGCCGAGCGCGAGATCGCGACCAAGGCCTTCGAGTCCTATCTGGACACCATCCCGGAGAACAAGCGGTTCGGCAGTATCACCTACCGGGTCAAGGACATCGTCGGCCGGACCGGATTCGGCATCGGCTCCGCCGGGTTGCCCGCGTACAACATCCTCGTCGAAGGCCGGACCCAGGCGCTCGAGAACGACGTCGTCCTGTCGATGAAGCAAGGGAACGTCGCGGCGCCGAGCCGCATCGTCGCCGAGGAGCGCATCCGCGGCTACTTCACCAACGAGGGGCACCGCACCGCCGTCTCCCAGCGCGCGTTGCAGGCGCACGCGGACCCCTGGCTCGGATACACGGAGATCGACGGGACCGGTTTCGTCGTCTCGGAGTTGTCGCCCTACGTCGACGACCTGGACTGGTCGGAGCTGACCGAACCGTCGGAGATGGGGCCGGTCCTCGACTATCTCGGCCGCGCCACCGCGAAGATGCACTGTGTGTCCGATTCGGACTCCGAGCAGACACTGGTCGATTTCCAGAGCGAAGAGGCCATCGCCGGGGTCATCGGTGACCGCGAGGACGAGTTCGTCCGCACGCTGACCGAGTTCGGGATGGCCTACGCCGAGCAGTCGCGGGACGACCACCGCTTGTTCGTGGACGCCTTCCGCGGTGGGAAGATCCCCGCCGTCCGGCCGGCCGCCGAGGGCTGACCGGACGACGGGGACCGGCTATTCGCGGAGACCGATCGCCTCGATCGGCTTCGACCGCAGCGCCACGCGGGTGGCGAGGCCGAGCGAGAGCAGGCCGAGCAGGATCGCCCCGGCGATGACCCCGCCGAAGACGGTGACCGTGCCCGACGGCAGCGGTGTCCCGCGCAGGCCGAGGTTCAGCAGCACCAGGGGGATCCCCGCCACCACGGTGCCCAGCAGGGCCGCGACCCCGACCGTCGCCAGCGCCTCGAACCGCATCATCCGCACCACCTGGCGTTTCGTGGTGCCGATCAGGCGCAGCAGCGCGAACTCCCGCGAGCGCTGCGCCGTGCTCATCACCAGCGTGTTCGCCACCGAGATCACGACGTAGCCGAGGATCACCCCGACCGCGACCAGGTTCACGTAGAACTGGGCGTCCTGCTGCCCGTTCGCGGGCGCGGCCACCGCCGACCCCGGCGTCACGGCCAGGCCGGGATAGCGGGCCCCAAGTTCGTTCAGCGCGGCGGTCACGGCGGCGGGATCCGCGTCGGGTTGCCGCCGCACCAGCACCGAATCGTCCATCCGGTCGCCGGTGTGCGCCCTCGCGAGTTCGGCGGGCAGCACGTACCGGCCGAAAGCCTGCTCACGGGTGTAGGTGGCGACCAGCCGCAGCTTCGCCGGAGAGCCGTCACCGAAGAAGAACTCGACCTCGTCGCCGATCTTCTTCTCGTACCAATCGGCTTCCGACTCGCTCATCGCCACGGTGTTCCCGGTCAGGTCGGTGATCCTGCCCGACACGACACCCAGATCGACGTTCCCGCGGACCTGCGCGCCGTCCAGTCCCTGCGCCGCGTACCGCTCGACGCGCAGTTTGTCCTGCTCCTGCACCGTGTTCAGCACCTCGGTGCGCACGACCGGCGTCGCGGCGGAGACACCGGGGACCCGCCGTGCCGCCTCGGCGACCTCCGGGGACAGCCCGCCGGCGCCACTGGCGAGCACGTAGTCCGCCGTGGTCGACTCGACGGTCTCCTCCTGGCGTGCCGCGGCCGCCGAGGTTTGGCTGTAGAACATCGTCAGCGCGAACGAGACCGCCAGCATCACCGGCGTCACCGCGGCCGCCAGCCGTCGCGAGTTGGCCTGGCTGTTCGCGGCGGCCAGGTAGCCGCTGATCCGCGAAGTCCGGTTCAGCACCGGGGCGATCAGCCGGGTCATGAGCGCGACCACCTTCGGGCCGAGCACGCCCAGTCCGATCACGATCACCAGCGCCGAACTGCCCGAAGCCGCAAGCCCCGCCTCACCGCGTACGAAGATCGGGACCATCGACCCGGCGAAACCGGCCACCACCAGCGCGCAGCCGACGATGAGGCGCACCCGGCCGAGTTCGCGCCGCTCCACCGCGGCCTCGCCGAGGGCCTCCACCGGGCGGATCGACGACGGACGCCGCGAAGCCGACCAGGCGGCCAACCGTGCCGTGCCCAAGCCCAGCACCAGCGCGGCGACGAGCGGGATCGGGCTGATCGCCAGTTCGAAGTCCGGCGGGATCACCCCGATGGCACCGAAGGCGTTCCGCAGGCCGAAGCCCACCGCCACCCCGAGTCCGCTGCCCAGCACCCCGGCGACCGAGGCGACCAGCATCGTCTCGGCGCCGATCAGCTTGCGGATCTGCTGCGGTGTCGCCGCGATCGCCCGCAGCAGGGCGAACTCCCGGCGACGCTGGTTGATGACGAGCGCCAGCGTGCTGGCCACGACGAACACCGCGATGAGGAGCGCGAAACCGCCGAACGAGCCCGCGAGCGCCATCAGCAGCATCCGGGTCTGGCTGACGTCGAGGAATTCGACCGTGCTGCGCTCGACCCCGGTCGCCACCGTCACCTTGTCGCCGACCGCGGCGCTGATCTTCTCGGCGAGGTCGCCCGGCGTGACACCGGGCTCAGCCAGCACGCCGATCGCGTGCGCCTGCCCCGGCGTCCCGGCGAGTTCGACGGCCTTCTCCGGTGAGAAGAACAGCGCGGACTGCCGCGTGAGGCCATCGCCCGTCTTCGGGGCGGCGATCCCGGAGACCCGGAACTCGACCGGTGCCGAACGGACGGCGATCTTCACCCGCTGCCCGACCGACACGCCGCTCCGCGACGCCAGGTCCGCGTCCAGGACCACCTCGTCGGCACCGGCGGGCGCGCGGCCGTCACGCAGGGAGAACGGCGCCAGCACGGCGGCGTCCCAGTTGTGACCGAGCGACTGGCCGCCTTCCGGCCCGTTCAGCGCCCGGCCGTCGGCGGTCACCACGGTGGCCGGGAAGCTCTGCTCCGCCACCACACCCCGGACGCCGGGCAGCGCGGTGATCGCCCCGGTGAGCGTCACCGGCACCGACGCCTGCTCGGCGACCTGCTGGCTGTCGAGCGCGCCGGTCCCGGGCGGTGCGACCGTCTGCCCGCCGCCCACGACGACCGCCGCGTCGGCGTACCGCTGGGTGGGGACACCGGCGCGCAGACCGGATTCCATCAGGACGCCGCAACCGGCGACCAGCGCCGTCCCGCACAGGATCGCGACGAACGCGCCGACGAAACCGCTCAAGCGGGTCTTCGTCGTCTGCCAGGCCAAATCCCACATGACGTCACCACTCCCCGAGGTGGGTCATGCGCTCGGCGACGCGGTCCGGCGTCGGCGCCGGGAGGTGCCCGGCCAGCCTGCCGTCGGCGAGGAACAGCACGCTGTGCGCGGCCGACGCCGCGACCGGGTCATGGGTGACCATCAGCACGGTCTGCCCCATACTGTCCACAATGGAGCGAAGAAGGTCGAGGACCTGTTTCGCGGTGCGCGTGTCCAGCGCCCCGGTCGGCTCGTCGGCGAGGACGACCTCCGGCCGGGTGACCAGCGCGCGGGCGATCGCGACCCGCTGCTGCTGGCCACCGGACAGTTCGGACGGACGGTGTTCGAGCCGCTTCGCGATCCCCACGCCCTCGACGATCTCGCGCAGCCACTGCGGGTCCGGCTTCTTCCCGGCCAGCCGCATCGGCAACGTGATGTTCTGCAGCACGTTCAGCGACGGCAGCAGGTTGTAGGCCTGGAACACGAACCCGATGCGCGTCCTCCGCAGCTCGGTGAGCGCTTTCTCACGCATCCTGCTCAGTTCCGTGTCCCCCAGCAGCACCCGGCCCGAGCTCGGCTTGTCCAGCCCGGCCGCGCAGTGCAGGAAGGTGCTCTTGCCCGAGCCCGACGGTCCCATCACCGCGGTGAACGTGCCCCGGCGCACTTCGACGGTCACCCCGTTCAAAGCCGTGACCGCGCCGTCGCCGGATCCGTAGACCTTGCTCACGGATTCCAGCGTCAAGGCGCACGCGCCCCCTGAATTCATCATTTCCCCTTAGCGGTGGTGATCTCTCCCGCCAAACGTACGGTCGGCGAGGGCTCGGATCGATCCCGCGTGAGGGAAGACTCGTGGTAGCGCTGGCACCACCACGAGACGGTCAGACCGGCCTGCGAGCGGTGTGACCGTTCGCCTGCTCCAGCGCGTGCGCGATCCCCAGCGCTCGCAGATCGGCATGGTGTGGCGTGACCACTTGGACCCCGACCGGCAGCCCATCGGTGGTGAAACCCGCGGGGACGGCCGTGGCCGGGCACTCCGTGGCCGAAATCAAGTAGGCCGTCCGCATCCAGTGCAGATAGTCCTCGACCTCGGTCCCGCCCACGCTCTTCGGGTACTCCAGCTCCGCGTCGAACGGAAGGACCTGGCTGGCGGGGAGAACGACGGCGTCCACTTCGGAGAAGAACGCGCGGACGCGGTGGAACAGTTCGGTGCGCAGCCGGTTGGCGGTCGCGATGTCCGCGCCGGTGAGCGCGCGTCCTTTCGCGACATTCCAGCGGACGGTCTCCTTGACCTTGTCCGGTTCACCGTCGACGAGATCACCGACCGACTGCGCGTAGTTCAGGGCGCGGAAGGTACGGAAGACCTCCTCCGCCCCGGTCAGATCCGGGCAGCCCGAGACGACCTCGGCACCGAGGCGGCGCAGAACGTCCACCTGGTCTTCCACGATCGCCGCGACCTCGGCGTCGACGGGCACCCGGCCGCCGAGATCGGGCGACACCGCGACGCGCAGCCCGTCCAGCCGGGTCGGCAATCCGGCCGCGAACACGCTGCCGGATTCGGCCAGCGACAGCGGAGCGCGGTCGTCGGGACCCGCCTGCACCGACAACAGCAGCGCCGTGTCGGCGACCGTGCGTCCCATCGGGCCTTGGACGCCCAGGGTGAACCAGGCGTCCCGCGCCGGCCAGGTCGGGACCCGCCCGGGGCTCGGGCGGTGGCCGACGACGTTGCAGAACGAGGCGGGATTCCGCAGCGATCCGCCCATGTCGCTGCCGTCGGCCAGCGACGTCATCCCGGCCGCGAGCGCGGCGGCGGCACCCCCGCTCGAACCACCCGCCGAACGGTCCGGCGCGTAGGGATTGCGGGTCAGGCCGAACACCGGGTTGAAGGTGTGCGAGCCCGCGCCGAACTCGGGCACGTTCGTCTTGCCGAAGACGATCGCACCCGCGGCGCGCATCCGGGCGACGACGAGTTCGTCGGCGTCGGGAACGTTGTCCGCGAACGCGGGCGAGCCGAAGGTGGTGCGCATCCCGGCCGTCGCGTGGAGATCCTTCACGGCGAGCGGAAGCCCGTGCAGCGGTCCGAGCGACCGCCCGGCCGCCCGTGCTTCGTCGGCCGCCGCGGCGGCGGTCCGTGCGCTCTCCTCGTCGATGCTGACGACGGCGTTCAGTGCCGGGTTCAGCTCCGCCACGCGACCGAGGGTGGCGTCGAGCAGTTCCCTCGCCGACAACTCGCCGGTGGCCAGCAACTCGGCCTGGGTGGTGGCGGGCAGATCGTTGACGGCGCTCACGCGCGGACCTCCTTCATGTCGGGAACCGGGTAGGGAAAACCTTCAGCCGGGGAACGGGTTCCTCCACTTGGCGCGGTACTTCGACCTTCCTACCTTGAGACGAACGTTGCCGGGAGGGGTGCAACGTCGACCGCCCGTCACCGTTCAAGGAAGAGCGCGCATGACAGCATCCACCGCTCCATCCAAGACCACCTCGACCCAGACCCGCCGGCTCGCGATCGGCGCGGGTGCCGGGACCTCGCTGGAGTTCTTCGACTTCTCCATCTACACCGTCGCCTCCGCGCTGGTCTTCCCCAAGGTGTTCTTCTCCGGCGACACCGATCCCTGGTTCGCCTCGTTCATGAGCCTGGCGACCTACACGATCGGCTACGTCGTCGCGCCGCTCGGCGCGATCGTGATGGGCTGGGTCGGCGACCGCTACGGCCGCCGCCGCGCCATGCTCATCACCTTCTACCTCATGGGCGCGGCCACCGTCCTGATGGGACTCTTGCCCGGGTACGCCACCATGGGCGTCGCGGCGCCGTTCCTGCTCGTCCTGTTGCGTCTGGTGCACGGCTTCTCCCGGGGCGGCGAGCTGGGCGGGGCGTCGGTACTCGCCGTCGAGCACGCGCCGCCGTCACGACGGGCGGCGTTCGGCGCCTTCGTCGCCTTGGGCTCACCGCTCGGCGCGCTGCTGGCGAACCTCGCCTTCGTGCTGATCTTCTACTTGCCGCAAGGGGTCGTCACCAGCTGGGGCTGGCGGATCCCGTTCATCGCGGGCGCGGTCGTCCTCGCCATCGGTGTCTGGGCGCGGCGGGCGCTCGAGGAATCGCCCGTGTTCCAGGAGCTCGCGGCCAGCAAACTGGACGAGAAGATCGTCAAGATCCCGATCTGGAACGTCATCCGCGACAACTGGGGCAGGCTGCTGCTCGCGGCCGGCGCGAACACCGGGCTCAACGGCGTCATGTTCGTGCTGGCCGGGTTCATGCTCTCCTACGCCGCCGGCCCCGCGCCGAAGGGTCTCGGCCTGGACATCCAGGACGTGCTGTGGTGCACGTTGCCCGGCCTCGCGATCCACGCGGTGACGGTGGTGCTCGGCGCCCGGCTCTCCGACCGGCTCGGCCGCAAACCGGTGATGCTCGCGGCGTCCGTCGCGGTCCTGGCGTACATGTTCGTGCTCTTCCCGATCGCGCGGGTCGGCACGCTGACCGCCTGGGCGCTCGCCATCGCCGGTGGTTTCGCGCTCACCGGATTCCTGTTCGGTCCGCTGATCACCTACCTGACGGAACTGTTCACGCCCGAACAACGGCAGTCCGGCGCCGGGCTCGCGTACCAGATCGGTGCGGTGCTCGGCGGCGGCCTCGCACCGTCGATGGCGAACCGGCTCATCGAATGGACCGGCACGTCGACGTCGGTCGGCTACTACCTGGCGGGCGGGATGGCACTGACCGTCGTCTGCCTGCTGGCCCTTCCCGAAACCGCACCCGTGAGGACCCACCGATGAACGACGAACTCACCGAACTCCGGCGCCGCGTCGAGATGCTGGAGGCCGAGGCCGAGATCCGCCGCGTGCAGGCGCGCTACATGTTCCTCTGCGACACGCCGTGCCCGGAGTACGGCGTCACCGACGACGAGCGGCGCATCGACCTGATCCTCGACCTGTACGCCGAGGACGCGGTCTGGGAGGGCGTCGGCGAGTACTACGAGGGGCAGTTCGGCCGTGCGGTGGGCAAGGACGCGATCCGGGCGCATTTCGGGCGGTTCTGGGGTGAGAAACGGGACCCGGCGCTGGTCCTCAACGCGCACTACCTGACCTCGGAGCAGATCCACGTCGACGGCGATCGGGCCGACGGGCAATGGATCCACGTCCAGCCTTGGCTGTACGCCGACGGGACGGGACTGCTGCGATCGAGCAGGCTCAACAACGCGTTCCGGCGTCAGGACGGGCGTTGGCTCATCACCCGTACGCGGACCGAGAACGTCTTCATCGCCCCGCTGCCCGCGGGGTTCGCTTCGGACTTCCCTGCAGCTTCGGTGCTGATGGCTTGATCGCGTGTCGTGAGTGGCGATTCGTGTTCTAACCCGAATCGCCACTCACGACCACTTGGACCGATCGGCACCTACACGGTGACCTGGTGCTGAAGCACATCGCGCACCAAAGTGCCCAGGCTGTCCGACTCGGTCTTGGCCTTGATCCGGGCCCGGTGCACATCGACGGTCTTCACGCTCGTGCCCAGCTGCCGCGCGATCAGCTGGCTGGGCAGACCGTCGATCACCAGCCGGAGCACCTCGCGTTCGCGCGGGGTCAGCGTCGCGATCCGCTCGGTGACGGCTTTCCGGCAGGCGGCCTCCGCGAACCGTTCCGCCGCGACCACCAGCTGCGCCTGGACGACCTCCAGCATCCGCTGCGGCTCGTACGGCTTCTCGAGGAAGTCGACGGCGCCGAGGCGGAGCGCCCGCACCGACATCGGGATGTCGCCGTGCGCGGAACAGAAGATCACCGGGGCCGGGAATTCGCGGGCGACCAGCTTCTCCTGCAGTTGCAGGCCGCTGAGCCCCGGCATCCGGACGTCGACGATCAGCACGCTCGGCTCGTCCGGGTCGAACTCCTCCAGGAACGTCGGCCCGTCCGGGTAGACGAGCGCCTGGATGCCGACGCTCTCCAGCAGGAACACCAGGGATTGGCGGATGGCCTCGTCGTCGTCGACGATGTAGACCACCGGCGACGTCTCGCCGCCGGACGCGGAATCGGTGGTGACCATGGAGAGCTCCCTATCATGAATCCCCGGCGAGCACCCGCTCCGCCCAGCACGCGTGGCCGAGCAGTTCGTTCTCCCCACCATGGCGGCCGACGAGTTGCAGACCCAGCGGCAGCCCCGCCGTGTCGGTGAAGCCGGGCAAGGCGACCACGGGCAGGCCGAGTGCCTGCCAGCCCCGGCTCAGCACCGGGTTCCCCGTCGCCTCCAGTCCGGGTGGCGCCGCGCCGGGCGCGGCCGGGCCGAGCACGACGTCGAACATCTCCGCGAGCCGCACCGCGCCGTCGGCGATGGTCGCGCGGGCGGCTTCGTACTCGTCGGCCGAAGTCGCGGCACCGGCCCGGAGCAGTTGTGCCAAAGGCACGCTCAACCGCTCGGCCACGGCGAGTTCCGCGGCCCGTTCCTGCGCCGCCTCATAGGCCATCACGACCGGATGCGCGGCCGTGAGCTCGGCCATCAGTCGTTCGTCGCGGAACGGCTCGACGGTCGCCCCTGCTTCGTGCAGACGCTTCGACGCCTGGTTCAACGCATGCCGCATCGGTGTTTCGACGACGTCGAGCGCGTCGGCGGACCACACCAGGATCCGCGGCGGACGCGGTTCCTGCGCGGGATCGTCGGTCAGCGCGTGCCACGCGATCGCGAGGTCGGCGGCCGTGGCCGCGAAGACGCCGTGGCTGTCCAGACTGGGGCTCAATCCCGTCACCCCGGTGACCGGGTACCGGCCGTGGCTCATCACCAGCGACGCGACCCCGCAGTACGACGCCGGCCTGGTGACCGACCCGGCGGTCTGCGAACCGAGCGCCAACGGCACCTGCCCGGACGCGACCGCCGCGGCCGACCCGCTCGACGAGCCGCCCGGGGTGTGACCGGGAGCAGCGGGATTCCGGGTCGGGCCAGGGGCGAAGAACGCGAACTCGGTCGTGACCGTCTTTCCGAGCGGAGCCAGTCCGGCCGCGCGCCACGCGGTCACGATCGCCGCGTCCGAAGCCGCCGGAGCGGCTTCCGCGCGCAGCGTCGAACCGCAACGGGTGGGCACACCCGCCAAGTCGATGATGTCCTTGACCCCGAGTGGCACACCCGCGCCCGGCAGGAAGTCCGTCCGGTCGACCCAGGCGTGCAGATCCGAGTCCGTCCCGGCGATCCGGGCGAGCGCGCGTTTCGCAGCCGCTTCCGGAGTGGTCCGCCCCAGCCGCAGGTCCTGGACGAGTTCCCGCAGCGACCACGGGCGCACGAGGTTCACTCGTCCTCCCACGCGGCATCCGCTTCCCAATAGTCCACGCCGCCCGCGCTGACCCCGTGCCGCCACTCCGACGTCCGCTTCAGCCGGGGTTCGACCCGCGCCGTCACCTCGTCGGCGGCGTCGGGACCGTCGGCCGGGGCCTGCCAATGGACCCAGTTCAGCTCACGGCCCTCGGAGTCGTGCACGAACAGATCCACATGGCGCCAGCCGTAGCCGTGGTTGTCGTTGTAACACATCAACGTGGTGCGCTCGCTCATGGCGCGATCCGGTGGAATTCGCGCCGGAAGTAGGCGAGACCACCGGCCTCCTCGTCGACGAAGACGTCTTCGACCTCGACGAAGAGCACCGTGTGCGTCCCTTGGGTGAACTCGGCGCCGACTCCTCCGATGAGGACGGCGGCCGCGTCACGGACCACGGGGATGCCGAACCTGTCGTGATCCCAGACCTCGAACCGGAACCGGTCGAGCATCGGCACGTCCGTCGCACCGGCGAACTGCAGGGCGAGATCCTCGTGCTGGGCGGCCAGGACGTTGATGGCCATCCTGCCGTTGGTCCGGAAGATGTCGTGTGTGTAGCTCGACTGGTTGACGCAGACCAGCAGCGTCGGCGGCGAGTCGGTGACCGAGCAGACCGCGCTCACCGTGATGCCGGCACGGCCGCTGACGCCGTCGGTGGTGACGATGTTGACAGCCGTCGAAAGGTTCGCCATCGCCGCGCGGAACCGTCGCTGGGTGGTGGTCAGCTCATCGGGCATACCCCGACGCTAGAGCCGTGGCCGAAACCGGCGATATCCCGAGTTCCACCGCGCCGCCTGAGGATTTCCCTTACGTGGCCAGCGGCAGGGCGAACCCGAACCGCGAGCCGCCACCGTCCCGCCGCTCGGCCCAGATGCTCCCGTGCTGCCGGGTGATGATGCGATGGCTCAGCGCCAGCCCGATCCCGCTGCCACCGGGTTTGCTGGTGAACGACTCGGCGAACGGATCCCTGGCGACGCCGCGGCCGTGATCGTCGACGGTGAGGACGCCGACCCCCTCCTTGGCCCGGGTGCCCACCGTGATCCGCCGCTGCACGGGTTCGCATTCGGTGGTCTCGTCGATCGCGTTGAGGCAGAGGTTCATCACCACCTGCCCGGTGAGGACGCGTTCGCACCGCACCAGCACCGGTGCCGGATCGAGCCGGACCTCGACGGCGACCGAGTTCGGCGCGGCGCTCAGCTCGATGAAGTACAGGCACTCCCGGACGATCTCGTTGAGGTCGACCACCTGCTCGACCTGTTCCAGATGCCCGACGAAGGACCGCAGTGAACCGACGATGTCCTTGGCCCGGTCGATCTGGCGGGCGACGCTGTCCAGGCCGTAGCCCATCTGCTCGCGGACGTCGCCGCCGTCCGCGATCGTGGCCGCACGCGCCCGGATACCCGCGATGAAGTTCGCGGCGGCGGCCAGCGGCTGCCCGAGTTCGTGCGCGATCGCCATCGCCATGTCCCCCATGGCGTTGTAGCGCGCCAGGTAGTTCTCGTGCCGCAGCTCCAGTTCTCGCCGGGCTTCGCCGCGGACGCGCTCGGACACGTCGTGCAGGATCATCAGATACGCGTCGACCTCGGATTCGGAAAGCCGCTCCAGACTCCCTTCCAGCCAGGTCGAGCTCTCCCCCGGCAACTCCAGCTGCACCGGCCCGACCGGATCGGCGCCGGCGACCACTTCGGCCCAGCGCACCGGCCTGCCGCCCAGATACAGCCGCGCGTACGCGGTCAGCGGCTCGCCTGCCAGGCGGTCGTCGTCGCCGGTCAGGCCGAGGAAGGTCAGCGCGCTGTCCGTCGCGAACCGCACCGAGCCGGCGGCGTCGAGCATGAACGCCACGGTCGAGGTGTGCCGCGCCAGCGCGTCGACGTACGACGTGGTCAGCTTCAGCTCCCGTTCGATCTCTTCCGCGCGCTGGATGTCGCGGAACTGGACCATCACCGCGGGCCCGCGCTCCAGCTCGACCCGGATGGCGACCGCGTCGGTGGGGATGACCCGGCCGGATTTGCTCCGGTAGTGCCACACGATCCGGCTCGAACCGTGTTCCACCGCCGCCTGGAGCCACGCCCGTCCGATCACCCGGTCGTACTGCTGGGCGGAGCTGCTCATGTGGTTGGCCTTGAGCGGGCGCAGCTCGGAAAGACTGAATTCGAGCATTTCGCACGCGGCGGGATTGGCCCACAGGATGTTCTTGGTCGCCGCGTCGTGGACCAGCACGCACACCTTCGAGGCGTTCATCATCGCCACGAAGTCGCCGGTGGCCAGCTCGGGCGCGATCGGGTCGACCTCCACGGGCTCAGCATAGGAGTTCGCCGCCGGACCCTCCGGTAAGGATTTCCCCTACCCCTCTGCGTGGGAATCCCCGGCCGTCGGCAGGCAATGACCAATGGCCACGCGCGGCGGTGATCCCTAGCGTCGGAGACATCTTCCCTACGACGCGAGGAGCGCCCGATGGCCCAGATCCAGGAGAGCCCGGCCGTGACACTCGACGATGTCCTGGCCGAACTCCTCGAGCGCCGTCAGGAGTTCCGCGACCAGCGGTACGTCTCCCGCGACTTCGTCGGCAGGCTCAAGGCGGCGGGCGTCTACCGGTCCGCGACGCCGGAACGGTTCGGCGGCAGGCCCCTGCCCCCGGCCGAATTCCTGCGGACGGTGGAGCGGATCTCCGTCGTCGACGGATCCACCGGCTGGGTGGCCAGTTTCGGCTCCGCGCTGGTCTATCTCGCGGCGCTGCCCGTCGAGACGCAGGCCGAGCTGTACGCCGACGGTCCGGACGTGTGCTTCGCCGGTGGTCTCTTCCCCGTGCAACGAGCCGAGCCCACCGCCTCCGGCTTCCTGGTCGACGGACGCTGGAAGTTCGCGAGCGGCTGTATGGGCGCGGACGTCCTGGGCGTCGGCATCCCGGGGGACGACACGACCGCCGGAAAGCCGCGCACCGCCCTGCTGCGGCCCGAGCAGGTCGAGATCGTCCAGGAGTGGGACGTCGTCGGGATGAAGGGCACCGGTTCCTTCGACCTGGTCGTCGACAAGGTCGAGGTGCCACGCGAATGGACGTTCATCCGCGGCGGTGAGCCCACCATCGACGAGCCGCTGTACCGCTACCCCACGCTCGCGTACGCCTCCCAGGTGCTGGCGGTCGTCGGCGCGGGGGTCGCCCGCGCGGCACTCGACTTCGCGACCGAGGTCGGCAGCGGCCGTTCGGGCGTCACGGGTGCGCCGAAACTCGCCGACCGCGCCTACTACCGGACGGGACTCGCCGAAGCCGAGGCGACGATGCGTTCCGCGCGGGCGTACTTCTACGAGGTCACCGACGAGGCGTGGCAGACCGTGCTGGACGGCGATCCCGTGGCGCCACACCAGAACGCCCATCTCCGGCTGGCCTCGACCCATCTCGCGAAGACCGCCGCCGAGACCGTCAACCGGGTCATCGGCCTGTCCGGGACGGGTGCCATCGCCACGGACCATCCGTTGCAGTGGCTGCTCGGCGACGCCCTGGTCCCGCAGCAGCACGCCTTCCTGGGACCGGCCATGTACGACGCCGCGGGTGCCGTGCTGATGGGCCATCCGCCCACCGTTCCCGGCTTCCAGTGACCCACCACCGACCGCTGACGAGGAGTTGGACCACCACCATGAGCGATACCCCGCTGCGCGTGCTGTTCTGCATCGGTATCAACCAGAACTTCTTCGACCTGCCCGAAGGCGGCGTCGCCGCCGGCGACGTCTGGACCGCCTTCGTCGCATTGATGGACGGCATCAAGGGCCTGCCCGGCGTGGACTTCATCGGCGACATCGACGACGACTCGCATATGGTCGGCCCGTCCGACGGCTGGCCGTGGACCTGTTACCTGCTCTGCGACGTCGACACGCAGGAGACCGTCAAGAAGGCGTGCGACTTCCTGCGCACCACACCGGTCGGCGACAGCCCGTGGAAGCTGTGGAAGTACGCCAAGATCGAAGCGCGCATCGGCCGCGCCCTCACTCCGCGCGAATACCGGGGCTGATCGCGATGACCGAATTCACCGCCGCCACCGTGTACGACCTCCCGCCCGCGGACCTCGTCCTCGGCGACCGGGTCGCCGGCCGGATGTACACCGACCCCGCGATCTTCGACCAGGAGATGACGAAGATCTTCGAGCGGTCCTGGATCTGGGTCGCCCACGAATCGGAACTGCCCAAGGCCGGCAGCTTCAAATCGACCCATGTCGGGCGCCATCCGGTCATCGTCACCAAGGACCGCAAGGGCGAGATCCGTACGCTCGTGAACCGCTGCCGCCACCGGGGCGCGTCGCTCTGCGAGAAGAAGACCGGCCACGCCAACGGGTTCACCTGTCCGTATCACGCCTGGTCCTACGGGCTGGACGGCAAACTGCGCGGCATCCCGTATCCCGACGGGTACGAGGGCGTCATGGACAAGGCCGATCTCGGGTTGAAGACCCTGCGCACCGAGTCCTACGGCGGGATGATCTTCGCGACCTTGAACACCGAGGCCGAGCCGCTGGCCGACTTCCTCGGTGACGTCAAGCTGTGGATCGATCGCTTCATGGCGCAGGGCGGCGGTTACCCGGTGAAGGTGCTCGGCACCCACCGGTTCACCTATCGGGGCAACTGGAAGATCCAGCTGGAGAACACCACCGACGGGTACCACTTCCCCATCGTGCACCGCTCCTGGATGGCCTCGGTCGACGCGGAAACCGCCGAGATGATGTCGTTCATGACCGATCCGACGGCGGTCACCCACGATCTGGGGAACGGCCACTCTGTGATGCAGATGGTCCCCGAACACTCCGATCTGAACGCGGACGACGGCAGCGAACCGCTCCAGCCGCGCTTCGACGGACTGGTCGCCCGGCTCGAAGCCGCGGGGGCGGACGAGGCCGAGATCCGCAGGCTCGTCCGTGCCGTGCACGGCACGGGGTTCAACCTCAACCTGTTCCCGAACGTGTCGATGTCGATCTCGTTCTTCCGGGTGCTGCGGCCGATCAGCGTCGACGAGACCGTGATCGAGCACGTCGCCCTCGGCAGCGACGGCCCGGCCGAGATCGTCGGACCGGTCAACCGGGAGCGGCTGCGCGCCCACGAACATTTCCAGGGCCCGTTCGGATTCGGCACCCCGGACGACTCCGAGGGCTGGGACCGGGTGCAGCGCGGCGCCCAGGGCGCACCCGAACTGCCGATCATGGTCAACCGCGGTCTCGGTCGCGAGAAGCCCTCCGCCGAGGGCTGGCCGACCAGCCACGTCACCGACGAGACCGGGATGCGGGCGGCGTACGCCCAATGGAAGCGGATGATGAGCGATGACTGAGACCCTCACCGATCCCCGCGTGGTCCGCGCGATCGAACTGGCGTGGCGCGAGGCCGCGCTGCTGGACGCCAAGGATTACGAGACCTGGCAAGGGCTTTACGCCGAAGACGCGAGGTACGTCATCCCGATCGACCGCGACGCCGAGGATTTCGACGACGTCCTCAACATGGTCAACGACGACGCCCGGATGCGCGGACTGCGCGTGCGGCGGATGACCGAGGGCTACGCGATCGCCGCGGTGGACTCGGCGATCACCGTGCGGACCGTCTCGCGTTTCATCCCCACGGACGTCGACGACCGGTCGGTCACGCTCAAGGCCGCCCAGATCATCGTGGCGTACAAACGCGGCCGTCACGACCTCTGGGCCGCGGACGTCGACTACGTCGTCCGCCTCGGTGCCAGTGCCAGTGAAGACCGCTTCGCCCGCAAGGTCGTCCGGCTGGTCAACGCCGACGAAGCCGTTCCCGCCGCGGGATTCCTGCTGTGAGCGGCAACGCGCCGGTCGCCGTGATCACCGGCGGGGCGACCGGGCTCGGCGAGCAGATCGCACGGCGCCTGCACAGCGGCGGCCACCGGGTGGCGATCGCCGATCTCGACGAGGCGGCCGCGAAACGGCTCGCGACCGAATTGGACCGGACCGGGGCACACGCCCAGAGCTACCGCGTCGACGTCGCCAGCCGCCCGGACATCGATCAGCTGCTCGCGTCGGTGCTGGGCGACTTCGGCGGGGTGCAGGTGCTGGTCAACAACGCCGCCCGCACCCAAGCACGACCGTTGCTGGAGATCACGCCGCAGGAGCTCGACGAGGTGATGGCGGTGAACTTCAACGGCACCTTCCACGCCTGTCAGCTGTTCGGCGCGCACATGGCCGAAGCCGGATACGGCCGGATCGTCAACCTGGCCTCGCTGGCCGGGCAGAACGGCGGCACCTCGACCGGCGGGCACTACGCGTCCTCCAAGGGCGCGATCCTCACGGCGACCAAGGTGTTCGCCCGCGAGCTCGCCGCACGGGGAGTCACGGTGAACGCGGTCTCCCCCGGACCGCAGGACAGCCCCATGGTCCACCGCATCGTCGGCGAGGAGAACCTCGCGAAGCTGACGGCCGGCATCCCGGTCGGACGGCTGGGCAGCATGACGTTCATCGCCGAGATGGTGGCGCTGCTCGCCTCCCCCGAAGCCGCCTCCGTCACCGGCGCCTGCTGGGACGCGAACGGCGGCCTGTTCATGCGCTGACCAGGAGGCAACCAGATGACGAACGTCCTCTTCCGCGTCGTCGAAATCACCGAAGAGACACCGGAAATCCGTACCCTGCGGCTGGTCCGGCAGGACGACGAGCCGCTGCGCGTCCGGTACCGGGCAGGGGCGCACGTCGACGTCGTCGGCCCGACGGGGGTGCTGCGGCAGTATTCGCTGTGCGGCGCCCCCGACGACCCGCGCTCGATCCTGATCGCGGTCAAACGGGAACCGGAGTCGCGCGGCGGATCCGTGGCGATGCACCAGGTCTCGGTCGGCGACCACCTCAAGGTCAGCGAGCCGCGCAATCTGCTGGCCGTCGCCGAAGACGCGGACCGGCACGTCCTCGTCGCCGGGGGTATCGGCATCACGCCGCTGCTCTCGATGGCCTACGAGCTCTACACCTGGGGCAGTGAATTCGAGCTGCACTACTTCGCGCGCTCACGGGAAACCGCGGCGTTCGTGGAACTTCTTGAAAACCGGGTCGAGTTCGCCGACCGGATCCGGCCGCATTTCGGCGTCCCCCGCGCCGAACATCCCGCCGTGCTGCGGACGATCGCCGAGGGCCTGACCCCGTCGGCCCACGTCTACACCTGTGGCCCCGACGGTTTCATGCGACAGGTCGGCGACGTGCTCGGGCCGGTCGTCGGCGCCGACCATGTGCACGTCGAACATTTCGAAGCCGCCGAAGTGGACACCTCCGGCGACCGTCCCCTCACCGTCGAACTCGACACCGGCGAGGAATTCGAGGTACCGGCCGGGAAATCGATCCTGGCGGTGCTCGAAGACAACGGCATCGAGGTCTTCAAGTCCTGTGAGGAAGGGATTTGCGGCTCGTGCGTGTCCGGCGTGCTCGAAGGCACCCCGGACCATCGGGACAACTGCCTGACCGCCGCCGACCGTGAAGGCCAAATGGCGCTGTGCGTCTCACGCGCGCTCACCGACCGGCTCGTCATCGAGCTTTACTGAGCGACCACCGTTTGGCGAATAGCCGGGTGACGGCCACCGCTGGCACGCTGGACCCGGTCCGCTCCGCCGAGAAAGGGTGATCCCCGGTGACGCGTCCCCTGGTTCTGGACCCGAACGGCCAAGACATCCACGCCGAGAACGCACGACTGCGCGAACGAGGCCCGATCACCCGAGTCGAGTTGCCGGGCCGTGTCGTGGCCTGGTCGGTGACGGGTTACGAGCTGCTGCGTGACCTGCTCAGCGATCCGCGTGTTTCCAAGGACGCCCGGCAGCATTGGCCGGCGCTGGCCGAGGTCAGCGCGGAATGGCCGTTGCTGGTGTGGGTCAACGTGCGGAACATGTTCACCGCTTACGGCGCCGACCACAAACGGCTCCGATCCCTCGTCACGCAGGCCTTCACGGCACGCAGGATCGCCACGCTGGAGCCCTGGATCACCCGGATCGTCACCGATCTGCTGGACGGGCTCGCGGCCCTGGCCGAGGGCGAACCCGTCGACCTGCGGGAGAACTTCGCCTATCCGGTGCCCATCGAAGTGATCTGCCACCTGTTCGGCGTACCGGACGCGGCCCGCGACAGACTGCGACATTCGGTCGACGTCTTCTTCCGGACCTCGGCCAGCCAAGAAGCGATGCTGGCCGCCTACCAGGACATCCACTCGATCTTCACCGAACTCGTCGCCGCCAAGCGGGAGAACCCGGGCGAGGATCTCACCACCGCGCTCATCGCCGCACAGGACGACGGCGCCCGGCTCGACGAAACGGAACTGATCGACACCCTGATCCTGTTCATCTCCGCCGGTCACGAAACCACCGTGAACCTCCTCGACCAGGCCATCACCGCGCTGCTGACCCATCCCGATCAGCTCGCTCTGCTCCGCGCCGGACAGGCCTCCTGGACCGACGCGATCGAGGAAACCCTGCGCTGGCAGGCTCCCGTGGCGAACCTGCCGTTGCGCTACGCCGTCGAAGACATCGCCGTCGCCGACGTGGTGATCCGGCAGGGCGACGCGATCCTGGCCGGCTACGCCGCCGCCGGGCGGGATCCGGCACTGCACGGGCAGGACGCCGACGCGTTCGACATCAAGCGGAAGGACAAAGCGCACATCGCTTTCGGCTTCGGGGCGCACTTCTGCATCGGCGCGCCGCTGGCCCGGCTGGAGGCGGCGATCGCCCTTCCGGCCCTGTTCGAGCGTTTCCCGGACATGACCCTCGCGGCCTCGCCGGACGCTTTACGGCATCTGGACTCGTTCATCTCCAACGGCCATCGATCGCTGCCGGTCTCGCTCAAGCGCCCGGCGTCACGTGATTGAAGACGGAACTCACGTGATCAGCGGCGAAACACCGAGTGCGGCACCCAATCACGCGAGTTACATCCCTGATCACGCGAGTCACGCCTTTGCGCACGGCAGCAAGGAATCGTCCCCGTCACCGACCGCGGAACCGCGCCGCCAAAGCGGCCACCGGCGACCGCCGCCCCCGCACCGGAAGCGCGCCGGAAGTGATGTCCTCAAGCAAGGTCGCCACGGTCTCCCGCGCGCAAGTGCGGTTCGCGCCGATTCCGCCCGAAGGACCGCGTTTGATCCAGCCGACCACGTACGCGCCACGGCGCCCGTCGACGCGACCGGACGTGTTCGGGATCGTGCCGCGGTCGTCGTCGAACGGAAGCCCCGGCACCGGGACTCCGCGATAGCCGACAGCACGCACGACCTGACCGGCGGCGATCTCCACCGGCCCATCCTGTCCCGTGACGCGCAGGCCGCGCACCTGGGTGTCGCCGACGATCTCGGTGGGCGCGGAGTGGAACCGCAGAACGATCCGGCGAGCGTCCGACTCCGGCGGAACGGTCCAGTCGACGGCCTCGCGGTCGAGTTCCCGCAGCAGCGCCGCCTTGCCGCTGCCCGCATCGATCGCGGCCGTGGTGCGCGGGTCGGCGTCGTCCACTACCAGCGGCACACCAGCGCGTCCCGCCAGCGCGAGCAGCTCCGGAGACGTGTACGCGGCGTCCTCCGGGCCGCGCCGGGCGAGCAGTACGACCTCCCGGATCTTGCTGGTACGCAAGCGTTCCAGTGCGTGCGGGGCGATCGTCGTCCCGGCGAGGTCGTCGGGGTCGGCGGTGAGGATCCGGGCCACGTCCAGCGCGACGTTCCCGGTGCCGACCAGGACGACACGTTCCGCGGACAGGTCCACCGCGTTCGCTGGCACGTCCGGATGGCCGTTGTACCAGGCGACGACGGTGGTCGCGGCGATGCTGCCGGGCAGGTCCTCGCCGTCCAGGCCGAGCCGGCGCGCGGACGAGGCGCCGACCGCGTAGACGACGGCGTCGTGCCGCTCGGCCAGTTCGTCCACCGACACGTCGCGGCCGATCTCGGTGCCCAGGCGCATCTTCAGCCGAGGATGCTCGTGAAGACGCGAGAAAGTCTCGCCGATCCGCTTCGTGGCCGGGTGGTCCGGGGCGACGCCGTAGCGGACGAGCCCGCCCGCGACCGGCAGCCGGTCGATCAGCGTGACCCGTGCGTTCGTGTGGAGAAGCAGGTCCTCCACCGCGTACATCCCGGCCGGGCCGGTGCCGACGACGGCGATGTCCGGCGGCGCGAAGTCGCTCGGGATGGCCCGGTCGAACGTCGGCGGGCCCCACCGGTGGAAGTTCGGCGCCGGGTCCACCGAGGCGGCGGGCTCGCGGTCGGCGTAGAAGGCCGCGTTGATTCCCGCGTACACCTGGAGCGGTCCGGTCAGCAGATCCGCCGGGAAGATGGCGTCCACCGGGCAGGCGTCCGCGCAGGCCCCGCAGTCGATGCACGTGGCAGGATCGACGTAGAGCATCTCGGTGGTGCCGAAATCGGGCTCGTCCGGCGTCGGGTGGATGCAGTTGACCGGGCAGACCGACACGCAGGTGGCGTCGTTGCAGCAGGTCTGGGTGATCGCGAAGGCCATGTCAGATCAGGTTCGCCCGCTTGTAGAACACCAGCGCGGGGCGGGTGAGCAGACCACACGAGCCGAGGAACTCCATCAGCCCGGCACAGCTGGACCGCATCATCGACTTGTGGTGCTCGTTGGCCTTCGCCTCCCGCAACGCGCGCTTGGTGTCGAGCCCCGCGTGCTTGTAGACGTCGCGGTTGATCATGCTGCTGACGATGAAGTACGACGCGATGGCGATGACCAGCGCGTTGATCCGGCGGCGCAGGAAACCCGCGCCCTCCAGCTGCTCGCGCGTCTCCTCCCTGGCGAACTTCATGTGCCGGGACTCTTCGACCACGTGGATGTTGTTGATGGTGCGCACGAACGGGACCACGCGCTCGTCACGCATCCAGTCGCGCTGCATGACGTCGAGGACCTCTTCGGCCACCAGGATCGCCGCGTACGCCGCTTCGCCGCTGGCCGTCGCCTTGAAGATCCGGCCGAGTTCGACGGCGAGCTTGCGCGGGCGGTACGGCGGCGCACCGAGCTTCGCCGCGCCGCGGGCGAACATGATCGAGTGGCGGCATTCGTCGGCGATCTCGGTCAGCGCCCACTGGAACGCCGGATCGGTCGGGTCCTTGGCGTAGAAGTCGCGCAGCACCATCTGCTGCAGGATCATCTCGAACCAGATGCCGGTGCTCGCCACCGAAGCGGCTTCCTGGCGCGTGAGCTCCTTCTGCTGCTCCGGGCTCATCTCGGCCCAGTAGCTCGTGCCGTAGAGCGTGCTCCACTCCGGGCTGGCACCGTGGAAGTCCTTGTCCAGCGGCGTCTCCCAGTCCACCTCGGTGGCCGGGTCGTAGGACAGCATCGCGGACGAATCGAGGAGCCGCTGCGCGGTCTCGTGGCGGCCTGCCCCGGCCGTTCGTGGCACATCGGTGCTGGTCATACGGACCTCCCTGACGACGTCGACAGAGTGCGCGGCTACCTGTTACCGCGATTCACTGTTACTCAAGGTAACATATAGGAGCAGTCCACGAAAGAAGGGGAATCCGCCCATGACCGCGCCCCGCCGCATCGCCACCTTCGACCACGACGGACTCGTCTTCGACGTCCGGGACACCGGCCCGCTCGATGGCGACGTCGTCGTCCTGCTGCACGGTTTCCCGCAGACCGGCATCTCCTGGGCCGACACGGCCGACCTGCTCCACCAGCGGGGATACCGCACGATCGTGCCCGACCAGCGCGGCTACTCACCCCGCGCACGCCCGCGAGGCCGATTCGCCTACCGGGCCGGCCGTCTCGTGGCCGACACCGTCGCCCTCATCGACACCCTCGGCACCGGGCCGGTCCACCTCGTCGGACACGACTGGGGTGCCGTCGCCGCCTGGTCGACCGCGGCCCGGCGACCCGACCTGGTCCGATCCCTGACCACCGTGTCGGTCCCCCATCCCGGGGCGTTCCTCCGCGCGATGCTCGGCAGCGACCAGCTCCTCCGGTCGTACTACATGTTCCTGTTCCAGCTCCCCTGGCTGCCCGAACTCGCCATCCGGAGCCGGCCACGCGTACTGGAACGCACGCTGGCCGGCACCGGCATGACACCCGCCCAGATCGGCCAGGTCCGCCAGGACATCATCGGCGGCGGCGCCCTCACCGGCGGCTTGAACTGGTACCGCGCGATGCTCTTCCAGCACCCGGCCGCCCTCCGTGCCCGGGTGACCGTGCCGACCACCCACGTCTGGAGCGACGGCGACACCGCCCTGTCCCGGCGCAGCGCCGAACTCGCCGGCCAGTACGTCGACGCCGCCTACCGGCTCGAAATCCTGACCGGCGTCAGCCACTGGGTCCCCGAAGTGGCCGCCACGACCCTGGCAGCCATCATCGATCGCACCGCCACGAACGCCGTCAGTCGACCGGCGTGACCTCTGCCATCTCCGACCACGCGTCGCCGTCGAGGTTCTGGTAGTTGATCCGGGGCTTCTCGGCGACGACGGTCGACATGAACGGGAAGAAGTCCTGAGCGTGCTGGGTGGCGACGTGCGCGTCACCGGCGGCGCTGTCGGCGAACACCTCGACGAGGACGAATTCGTTCTCGTCGCCGGCGTTCTGGTAGTAGTCGAACGAGATGTTGCCGGGTTCGCTGCGCACCTGTTGCGTGTAGCGCTCGATACCCGCGAGCCATTCGGTGCGCTTCTCGGGGCGGATCTGTGCTTTGAGAACGATCAGGATCATGGTCCGAGTATCGCAAAGCGGGTCTTCACGCGCTCCGCTCCGACGCCGCCGAGGGCGGGATGAAAGACTGACGGGGTGATCACCCGGCTCCGGTCCTGTTGGTCCGCGATCCGGTACCTGGCGGTCGGCGCGGCCTCCTCCATGTTCGCCTGGTTCGTCCTCGTCGGCATGCTGTTCGTGCTGCTGATGTGCCCGTTCGGCGTCGGGATCCCGGCGTTGCCCGTCGCGCTCCAGCTGATCAGACGTCCGGTCAACTTCGAACGCCGCCGGGCCGCCCGCCTGCTCGGTGAGCCGATCCCCGAGCCGTACCGGTCCGGGAACCCGGTGACCGACCCGGCCTCGCGACGGGATCTGGGCTGGCTCGTCTTCCACGGCGCCACCGGTTTCGTCATCGGCATCTTCGCCATCGCCCTGCCACTCGGCGGGCTCCGGCAGATCGTCACGGCGTTCATCTGGCCGACGGTCCCCGGCGGGGTGGAAAGCTCCCTCGGATTCATGGTCACGTCGTGGCCGCTGGCGACGCTCAGCGCGATCACCGGCGCCGGCATGATCGCGCTGATCTTCCTGTTTCCCCGCGTGGCCCGCTGGCAGGCTTCCATCGCGCGCAGGCTGCTCGCGCCGGCGCCCGGGGTGGTGCTGACCGACCGCGTCGTCGAACTGGCCGCGTCGCGGGCCGCCGCGCTGGAGGCGCACGGCGCCGAGCTCCGTCGCCTCGAACGCGACCTGCACGACGGGACCCAGGCGAGGATCGCCGCGGTGGTCCTGCAGTTGGGGATCGCCGATTCGCTCTTCGACAAGGATCCGCAGCGGGCGCGCGAGTTGCTCGGCAAGGCGCAGGACACCGCGACCGGCGCGCTCGCCGAACTCCGGACCGTCGTGCGCAGCATCCATCCGCCGCTGCTGAGCGACCGGGGACTCGACGGCGCCGTCACCGCGCTGGCCGACCGCTGCCCGGTTCCGTGCACTGTGGACGTTCGCAGCAGCAGTCGCCGTCCCGCCGCCGTCGAAGCGGCCGCCTACTTCGTCGTCGCCGAGATGCTGGCCAACATCACCAAGCATTCCGGCGCCGAACACGCCTGGATCACCCTCGACGGCACCGCCGACACCCTGCTCATCGAAATCCGTGACGACGGCCACGGCGGCGCCGACGAGTCGGGCGGCAGCGGTCTGTCCGGGATCCGCAAACGGGCCGAGGCCTTCGACGGGACCTTGAAACTGTCGAGCCCCGCCGGTGGGCCGACCGTACTGAAAGTGGAGTTGCCATGCGGGTCGTGATCGTCGAGGACGACGCGCTGCTGCGCGAAGGCCTGGTGATGCTGCTGAACACCTCGGGCATCGACGTCGCCGCCGCGGTGGACGATGTGGAGGAGTTCCTCGAACTGGTCGCCAAGGACCGGCCCGACGCGGTGATCACCGACGTCCGGCTGCCGCCGACCCACACCGATGAAGGCCTCCGCGCGGCCGTCAAGGCGCGGAAGATGTACCCCGGGCTGCCCGTGCTCGTGCTGTCCGCGCACGTCGAAACCGGCTACGCGGCGGAACTCCTGGCCGATGGCAAGGGCGCTGTCGGGTATCTGCTCAAGGAGCGGGTCGGGAAGGTCGAGAAGTTCCTCGACGCGCTGGACCGGGTCGTCAAGGGCGGGACGGCGATGGACCCCGAGGTGATCACCCAGCTGATGGCGCACCGCCGGGCGACCGACCCGCTCGAAGGGCTGACCGCGCGCGAGCGCGAGGTGCTCGGGCTGATGGCGGAGGGCTACAACAACACGACCATTGCCGAACTGCTGGTGGTGAGCGACGGCGCGGTGCACAAGCACATCCGGAACATCTTCGCGAAGCTCGGATTGCCGGAGGACAGCGGGCATCGGCGGGTCTTGGCGGTGCTGGCTTACTTGGGCGGTAAGGGCTGAGGCCCTCGTGAGTGGCAGGGTCGAGTGGGGAGGATTTCGGACGTTGAGCGTCCCGAATCCTCCCCACATCGTCGAGGACCGCACGGGGCTCGGAGCTTGACCCGGCGGACGCCCAGCGTGTTCGCCGGAGGACGCGCAGGCTCGGGCACTATGGGCTTCGGCCGATATAACTTCGCCGGCTCGATTCACCCAGGGCCGCCCGTTCGGCAGGCGCGGTAGCGCTGGCACCACCCCACGACGGGGGTCACTCCCCTGGTCCCGGAATCCGCCGGACCATAGCGTCTTTCCCATGAACGACACCAAAAACGCCGGCAACGCGCTCGTCACCACCTCCCTCTGGCTCGTCCTCCTCGTCAGCTCGGCCATCAACGCGATCGGCCAGTTCGCGGGGCTGGACTGGACGTTCCGCACGATCGCGGGCGCCGTCGCGGTCGTGTGCATCGTGTTGCTGATCGTCCGTTACGTCGCCCGGCGCAGGGCCTGAACACCGTGGCCCGCCCGGGAGTCCGGGCGGGCCGAGTGCTTTCAGGACACCTTCGGCGTCGCGCGCACGCCGTGGTGCATGTACGGCTCACCGGTCGGCAACGTGTAGAACGTGACCGGCATCCAGGTCTGCGCGCCCGGCTCACGGCAGACGTAGAGCGAGTCGGTGACCGGGACCAGGTCGAACTCCATCGTCTTCTCCGGCACCAGCTCGGCCAGCGGACCCGTGGCGGTCTGCCGCAGCCGGAGTCCGTCCTTTCCGGACAGTACCTCCATCAGCACCCCGGCCCGCTCGTAAACGCCGACGTGCCTCGAACCGTCGACGGTGACCGGAGGTGTGGGCGGCGTCAGCGGCCGCGGCATCGCCACATCCGCCAGTTCCGCGAAGATCTCCCGGTACAGCTCCTCGAACAGGTCGCGGGTGTTGCCACCGTTGGTGAGCAACGTGACCGCGAGTCCCTGATCGGGCAGCAACCGCAGGAACGCGGACTGCCCGATCGTGTTGCCGTCGTGGCCGATGACCCGCCGTCCGCTCCACTCGTCGCGGATCCAGCCGAGGCCCCAGGAATCGCCCAGGGAGTGCTTGTCGGGGAGGTCGGCGTGCTTCTCGGCCATCGCGGTGGCGGACGCCGTGGTCAGGATCCGCTCGCCGGACGGCGTGAGGCCGCCGACCAGGTGGAGCCGCGCGAAGCCGAGCACGTCCTTGGCGGTGGCGGTGATCAGGCCCGCCGGGCCCATGTTCCGCGGCAATCCCCACACCGGCGCGGGCTTCGGGTCTTCGTCCGCGCCACCGACGTGCCCGACGGCGGCACGGAGCAGCAGCGCTTCCTCGGGCAGCGTCACGGTGTGGGTGAGACCGAGCGGGGCGAACAGCTTCTCCCGCATCGCGGCGTCCCAGGTCTGTCCCGTGAGCTTCTCGATCACACGACCCATGAGCACGAAACCCGAGTTGCAGTAGGAGAAGGTCTCGCCGAGGGGATGGTTCTGCGCGGCCTGGTCGAGGATTTCGACATAGCGTTCGAGGCAGTCGTCGCCTCGGCCGGTGTCGGTGAAGACGTCTCCGTCGATCCCGCTGGTGTGCGTCAGCAGATGCCGCATGGTCACCTGTTTGGCGACGTCCGGATCGGCGAGCCGCAGCTCGGGGACGACGTCGGCGATCGGCGCGTCGAGGTCGAGAAGGCCTTCGTCGACCAGCTGCATGACCACGGTCGCGGTCCACACCTTGGAGATCGAACCGATCTGGAACACCGAATCCTCGGTGACCTCGACCCCGGTCTTCGTGTTCAGCACGCCGTAGGAAGCCAGAACCTCGGTGTCGTCACCGACCCTGGTGATGCCCAGCGCGGCACCGGGAACGCGGTACTTGCGCGCGAGTTCGGCCAGCCGTCGCCGCCAATGCGCCGCTTCGATCGGCACCCGCGACACCCCGTCCGCGGGCGCGGCGTACTGCTCGACCCATTCGAGGACGCGCCGATTGAAGTCGACGCGCTGCGAGGGCGGCCCGTCGAGGATGAACAGGTGCGAGGCGTCCGGATACAGCACCAGCCGCGACGGGACACCCCGGACGCGTAGTGCGCTGAACCACTGCTCGGCCTGACCGACCGGGCACCGGTCGTCGTTCGCGCCCTGGATGACGAGCGTCGGCGTCCGCACGTCGGCGACGCGGGCGAACGGCGAGAACCGCTCGTTCGCCTTGTCCCACGCCGGACCGCCGAGTTCACCGACGGCCAGGTAGTGCCCGGCGTCGGACGTGCCGCCCATGCTGGTGAGGTCGCTGACCACGCCGCCGGCGACAGCGGCGGCGAAGCGGTTGTCGCGGCTGGTCAAATAGCAGGTCATGAACCCGCCGTAGCTGTAGCCCGCCACGGCGAGCCGGTCCGCGTCGGCGATCCCTTCGGCGACCAGGTGGTCGAGGGGTTCGAGGAAGTCGGCCGCGTCGGCGACACCCCACCCTCCCACGGCGCCGGTGTAGAAGTCCTCGCCGTAACCGTCGCTGCCGCGCGGATTGAGCAGCAGCACCGCCCAGCCTCGTGCCACGAGTTCCTGGTGATAGAGGTGGATCGAGTCGGCCGCGCCGTTCCAGGCGTTGTGCGGTCCGCCATGGATGTCGAGCAGCAGCGGCGCGGCGCCGGATCGCGCCGGGTCCCGCAGCAGCCAGCCGTGCACGACGGTGCCGTCGCCGATGGTGAATTCCCGTTCCTCATGACGGAAGAGCTCGACATCGGACTCGCCGTGTTTCGTCCGCACGTCGACCGCGCCGGTGGCCGGGTCGACGACGGTGACCTCCCCGAACGACGTGCCCGTGGCCAGGACGACCACGACGCGCCCGCCCGCGATGTCCATTCCGGACACGACGCGGTCCGCGCCCGCCAGCACCGCGCGCGGCGTCCCGCCTTCGGTGTCCACTTCGTACAGATGGGTGCAGCCGCGGTCCCGGACGCCGAACAGCACGGCGCCGTCGGCCGTCACCTGCGGCAGGGCTCCCGGATAGCCGGGGCCGCCGGACATCACGTTGCGGTCCAGCGCGGCGGCCAAGTCGACCGGATCGCCACCGTCCAGCGGCACCCGCCACAGCCCCAGGTGCCCGACCTCGGTGTCGGGCCTGCCGACCACCAGCAGCGCGGTACCGTCGGCGGTCCAGCCGACCGTGCCCGCCATCCCTTCGCCCGAGCCGATCAGCCGCGGCTCGGCCGTCTTCGTGGTCACGTCGAGCACGTACGCACCGGAGCGGAACGTCAGATCCGCGTCGCCGTCCCGCCCGGCGGAGAAGGCCAGCCGGGTTCCGTCGGGCGACCAGGCCGGGTCGCCGGCGTGCCAATCGCCGAAAGTCACCTGCCGGACTTCCCGGGTGGCGACGTCGAGGACGTGCAGATGCTTGCGGACGGTCTTGATCAGCCCCGCGCCGTCGGCCTTGAAGTCGAGGCGGTCGGCCACCACCGGGGCGTTCGGCGCCGCTTCCCCGCCCGCCAGGTCGACCGCGGCCGAGAACGCGATCTTCCCGCCGTCCGGGCTCCACACCGGGGCGCCCGCACCCAGCGGGAGTTCGGTGATCCGCTCGGCCTCCCCGCCCGACGACGGCAGGAACCACACCTGCGGCGGTCCGTCCTGGGCACGGAGGAACGCGATCCGCGTGCCGTCCGGCGCCCATTTCGGTGCCATGTCGGCGGTTCCGCGCGTGAGCTGTCGCGCTTCGCCACCGGCCGCGCCGACCTCCCAGAGCGTGTGGACGTTCCGGTCCTCGTCGCGGTCGGCGGTGCGCAGGACGTAGACGATCCGGTCGCCGTCCGGGGAAAGCGAAGGCTGGCTGGGGACGGCGATGTCGTACAGGTCGTCGAGACCGAGACGTCGGGTCATGATGCGCTTGCTCCTCTGGAGATCGTGAGCTGGTGGCTCTCGTTTTCGCTGAAGTGGCAGGCCGCCGAATGACGTCGGTGTGCCGCGTCGTTCGAGGGGTCCGCCTCAAGGCAGAGTTCGCGGCCGGTACGCACGAGCGGGCCGACCGGGCAGCGGGTGTGGTAGCGGCATCCGGACGGCGGATGGTGCGGGTCGGCGGGTTCGGTGTCCGCGGTCTCGCTCGCGTCGCCGGGGTCGAGCAGTGAACCGGTCGCCGACGGCGCCGCGGCGAGCAGGTCACGGGTGTAGGGATGCTGCGGGTCCGTCAGCACCTGTTCGGCCGGGCCGACCTCGACGATCCGGCCGAGGTACATCACCGCGACGATGTCGCTGAGATAGCGGATCACGGCGAGGTTGTGCGAGATGAACAGCATCGACAGACCCAGCCGCCGTTGCACGGACCGGACGAGGTTCAGCACCGCGCCCTGCACCGACACGTCGAGCGCCGAGGTGATCTCGTCCGCGATCAGCACCTCGGGCCGCCCGGCCAGCGCGCGGGCGAGCGCCACCCGCTGCCGCTGGCCGCCGGAAAGCTGCCCCGGCAGATGACCCGCGCGATCGGGGTCGAGGTTGACCAGTTCCAGCAGCCGGGCGACCTCGTCCCGGCGTGCGCCGCGGCCGGGCAGGACGCCGCGCGGGATCGCTTCGGTGATCGACTCCCCGATGCTCATCCGGGGGTCCAAAGAGGAATACGGATCCTGGAACACCATCTGCAACGGAGGACGCCGGGGCAGCTTGCGCACGTCCACGCCGCCCAGCAGGACCCGTCCGGCGCTGATCGGCGAAAGCCCGACGGCGGCGCGGGCCAGCGTCGATTTCCCGGAGCCCGATTCGCCGACGAGCCCGACGACCTGTCCGGAAGGGACGGTCAGGCCGACCCGGTCGACAGCGGTGAGCCCTCGCCTGCCGCCGTACCGCACGCTCACCGCGTCGAACACGAGATCGCTCACTCCGCACCTCCGGCGGTCACGGTTTCCTTGGCGGACCGGAAAAGCTGCGCGGGATACCAGCACGCGACCCGATGGTCGGTCTCCACGCGCTCCAGCACCGGATCTTCGAGACGGCAGCGGTCGGTCGCCGCCGGGCAGCGGTCGGCGAAAGCGCAGCCGTTCGGCACGCGATCCGGCTCCGGTGGGCGGCCGGGGATCACCGCCAGCGGAGCCTCACGATCGGTCTCGAGGTCGAGCGTCGCGGCCATCAGGGCCCGCGTGTAGGGATGCCGCGGGGTCGCGGCGGACGGCAGATCCTCCACCACACGGCCCGCGTACATGACCAGCATCCGTTCACACGTCTGCGAAACGACCGCGATGTCGTGGCTGATCAGGATGATCGCGGTGTCCCGCTCGGCCCTGGTCCGCGCCAGCAGGCGCAGCAACTGCCGCTGCACGGTGACGTCCAGCGCCGTGGTCGGCTCGTCGGCGATGATGAGCTTCGGGTCGCCCATCAGGCCCATGCCGATCATCGCGCGCTGCCGCATCCCGCCGGAGAATTCGTGCGGGTACTGCCGCGCTCGGCGTTCGGCGGCGGGGATCCGCACCGCGCGCAACCTGTCCACGGCCCGCTCGAAGGCCTTGGCACGCGGGAGCCCCTGGTGCTGCTCGGCGACTTCGGCCAGTTGACGGCCGATCCGCCTGGTCGGGTTGAACGAGGTCATCGGATCCTGGAACACCATCGCCAGCGAGGTGCCGAGCAACCCGCGCAGCTCCCGTTCCGGCGTCGTCAGCACCGGTTTCCCGGCGAATTCGAGCCTGTCCGCGGTGACCACGGCCGGCGCTTCGACCAGCCGTGACACCGCCAGCCCGGTCAGGCTCTTGCCCGAGCCCGACTCGCCGACGACCCCGATCGCCTCGCCCGCGCGGACGGTGAAGCTCACCCCGCGCACCGGAACGGTCCAGCCCGCCGGACGCGGGAACGCCACCTGGAGGTTCTCCACCACGAGCACCGCGTCGTCGCGGGCGTCCGCGGCGTCCTCCCTGGCGGGCGTGACCGGCCGCGGGGCGAGCTTGCGCAGGCCGGTGCGGACGCCGATCACCCCGGCGACGGTCTCACCGACCAGGTTGAAGGCGAGCCCCGCCAGCACCACGGCCACACCCGGCGCGAGCGCGGCCGCCGGGTTGACGTAGATCCCGTTGAGCCCTTCGCCGAGCAGCCGCCCCCAGTCGTAATCCGGGGCCTGCACACCGATGCCGAGGAACGACAGCCCGGAGAAGGCCAGCAGGGAGGCACCCGCGCCGATGGTCGCGTTCACCACCAGTGGTTCGCCGATGTTGGGCAGGATGTGCCGGAGCAGCAGCCGTATCCGGCCGACCCCGGAGATCCGGGCGGCGGACACGAAGTCCTGCCCCGCGACGGAGGCGGACAGCGTCTGCGCGAGCCGCGCGAACGCCGGTGCGAGCGCGAAACCGACCGCGAACACCGCGCCGTGCGTCCCGACCCCGAAGATGACCGAGAAGAACAACACCAGCAACAGCCCCGGGAACGCGACCGCGATGTTCACCGCGGACGTCACCAGCCGTGCGGCGGGGCGCGGCAGCAGCGAGGGCAAGGTGCCGAGCACGAGCCCGGTCACCACCCCGATCACCGTCGCGAGCACGGCCAGCAGAACCGAAAGCCGGGTCGCGACCAGGACGCGGAAGAGGATGTCGCGGCCGAGGTCGTCGGTGCCGAGCCAATGCGCCGCCGACGGTCCCTGCCCGATGGCGTTCGTATCGATCGCGAAAGCGTTGTCATGCCACAGGATCGGGGCGAACACCGCGAGCGCGAGCACCAGCGCCAGCAGGGCCGCCGCGAACGCGCCCACCGGGGTGCGCAGGGCCGCGAACCATTTCGCCATCTCAGTTCTCCCGGATCGTCGAACGCGGGTCGAGGAGGGCCAGCAGCACGTCCACCGTCAGGTTCACCAGCAGGACCCCGATGCCGTAGACGAGCACGATCCCCTGCACCAGCGGATAGTCCTTCTGCAGGATCGACTGGGCGATGGTCGAACCGAGGCCCGGCCAGGCGAAGACGTTCTCCACCAGCACCGTCCCGGCGACCATCCCGGTCAGCATCAGCCCGCCCATGGTGAGCGTCGCTGTCAACGCGTTCGGCAGCGCGTGCCGCAGGTAGACCAGCCGCGCGGGCAGCCGCTTCGCCCGCGCTGTGCGGATGAAGTCGTTGCCCAGCACGGAAAGCGTCTCCACCCGGACGATGCGCGCGAGTACCGACGCCGGACCGAGCGCCAGCGCGATCACCGGGAGCACGAACGAGCTCGCGTCCGCGTTCCCGGCGACCGGGAACCAGCCCAGCTGGACGGAGAAGAACGCGACCAGCGCCACCGCGAGCAGGAACTCCGGGATGGCCGCGAGCAGCACGGTCGTCGAGGTGAACGCCAGCTCACCGCCCCGCCGTCGGCCGCCGCGGGTCAGCACGGCGAACAGCAGGCCCAGCGGGATCGCGATCGCGATGACCACCACGAAGGCGGGCAACGCCAGCTCGAGGGTGGCGGGCAGCCGGTCGCCGATCACCTCGGAGACCGGCTGCCCGCTCGTCATCGACGTCCCGAAGTCACCGGTGACCAGTCCGCCGAGATAGTGGACGTACTGCAGCCACAGCGGATCGTCGAGGCCGAGTGCCGCCCGCCGCGCGTTCACCAGTTCGACCGGCGCGGTCAGCCCGAGCGCCGCCCGGACTGGGTCGCCGGGGATCAGCTGGATCATCAAGAACGCCGTGGTGATCAGGACCCACAACGAGATCGCGAACCGGCCGAGGCGGCGCACGGCGAACGACAGCCACGGGCTGCCGCGCAATCCGGCCGGGGCGTGTGCGACGGCCATCAGCTGTACATCCGGATCGACGAGGGCTCGACCGAGCCGAAGATGACCTTGAACCGCGCGTTGCTGCCGAAGGTCGGGATGACCGAGTTGACGTAGGGCACGACGTCCAGTCGCTCGATGAGCGCCTGCTCCGCCGCGAGCCAGGTCGCGCAGCCCGACTCACCGGACATCTGCGCCGCCTGCGCGGCCTGCGACGTGTACTTCTCGTTCTCGATATGCGCGAAGTTCGTGCCCGCCGGGGGCTTCGGCCCCGAGACGAACGGGCCGACCTGGCTCGGCAGCAGCAGGGTCACCGGTGCCAGCGAGATGTCCCACTCACCGGTGTTGAACAGCACCTGGCTGGTCCCCGGGCTGTCGAGACCCTTGAGCGTCACGTCGGCGCCGACGGCCTTCCACGACTGCTGCATCAGCTCCGCGGCTGGTGCCATCGTCGGCCCGAGTTGCGTGCCGTAGATGGCGGTCAGCGCGAGCCGTTTGCCGTCCTTGACCCGCACCCCGTCCGATCCCGGCTTCCAGCCGGCCGCGTCGAGGGTCGATTTCGCGGCGGCGACGTCGAACGCGGGGAGCTTGCCCGCCACCGCGTCCCCGGCACAGGCCCTCGGTTCGGTGGTGACCATTCCCTGGCTGGGCGCCCCGGAGCCGCTGGTGAGCACCTTGCCGATCTGGGCGAGGTCGAGTGCCTGCACCAGCCCGCGGCGCACGGCCTGATCGCCGCCCGCACGGCCGGGTGCCTGGTTGAAGAACATCTCGCCCATCGGCACGACCTGCTCGCCGTGGAACAGCTTCTGGGCGCGCAGGCGCTGCTGGTCCTGGCCGGTGATCCGGGCGCCGTTGAGCTCACCGGACAGCAGCAGGTTCGCGGCGGTCGTCATGTTCTGGATGACCCGGAAGGTCACCTTCTCCGGCAGTCCGGGCTGCTCGCGCTGCCAGTCCCCCGGGCCCCACGCGTACTCCTTGCGCCGGGTGAGGGTGTAGTGGTCGTTCGGCACGATCTCGGTCATGGTGAACATGCCGGTGCCGTACTTGCCCTTGGCGAGTGCCTGCCGGTCGGTCACGCCCTTGCCGCACACGATCGGCAGGCCGCCGACGTTGCGCAGCAGGAACGCGTCCGGCGCACCGCTGGTGAGCGTGATCTTCCGCGCCGCGTCGTCGGCGGTCGCCTTGGTCCCCGGTGCCACGGTGAGCCCGGACATCGGCGACTTGTTGGCGGGATCGCCGACGAAGTTGATGTTGGCGGCAACGTCGCTCGCCGTCAGCGGAGTGCCGTCGTCGCAGGTGATCCCGTTCCGCAGGGTGAAGGAGGCCGTGGTCGTGGAGGCCTCCCACTTCTCGGCGAGGCCGGCGATCGGCTTGCCCGACTCGTCGAGGTTGATCAAGCTGTCGTAGAGGTAGCGCCCGATGTCGAGCGCGACCGAGAGCACGGTCATCGCCGGGTCGAGCGCCCCCGGATCGGTGCCGATCGCCATCGTGAAGGTCTTGCCCTCGGTCAATTTCTGGTTCGCGGTCCGGTCCTGCCCGGATTGCGACGTCCCCCCGCACGCGCTCACGGTCAAGGCCACCACGCTCGTGATCGCGGCGGTGAGCCGGGCTTTCTTCATGCGGTTTCTCCTACTGGGTCACGGTCTGCGCACGGAGGTGATCGACGGCGAGGCGAGCGGCCTCACCGATGGCGGAATCGACCGCGGGCAGGCGGTCGGCGAGGGATCCGGCGCGGGTGAACACCGCGACGGCGTAGCGGCGACCGTCCACATGGGTCACCACCCCCGCTTCGTTGCGGACGGCGGGCAGCGTCCCGGTCTTGGCCGCGATCGCGACGTCCGCGGGGAAACCGGACGAGATCCGGTGCGGCCAGATCTGCTGCGCCATGATCGTCCGCACGCGTTCGCAGGCGGCCGGGTCGCCCGCGCGGTCGGTCCAGATCGCGTCGAGCAACGCGGTGATCTCCCGCGGCGTCGACGACGTCGTGCGTTCCGGGTCGAGCACCGCGAGCTTCCACATCTGTTCTTCGGCCGCCGCGTCGAAGACGGCTTCCAGATCGTCGTCCGGTTTCGCGCCGAGATCGGCGATCACCGAGGCGAAGAGGTCTTCGCAACAGCCGATCAACCGCGTCCTGGCGAGGCCGAGGTCGGCGAGGACGCGGTCGACGGCCTCCTGCCCGACCCGGTGGTAGACGACGTCGGTCGCGGCGTTGTCGCTCATCGTCAGCATGAAATGCGCCAGATCGCGCCAGCTCATCTCGACGTCGTCCGCGCAGCCGGCGGTCCCGATCCCGCCGATCCGGTACCGCGCGGTGACGCGGGTCCGTTCGGTCTCGTCGATCCGCCCGGCGGCCACCTCACGGGCGAAGGCGACCGCCACCGGGATCTTGAACACGGACGCCAGCACGACCGGATCGTCCGCGCCGACATCGACTTCGGGGCCATCGGGGACGCCGATCTCGCGCGCGTGCACGAATCCGCGCGCCCCCGCCTTGGCGAAGACCGCCTCGATCTCGTCGGAGATCGTCGTCACCGGGTCACCCGGCGGTCGGCCCGTCCCGTGTGGACGAACAACGCGCGGCCGGTGCCGTCGTCACCGACGAACGCGTGCGGCATGTGCAGGCCGAGGCCATCGTGCTCGGCGACCAGGGTGTCGCCCTTGTAGCCCAGCAGCCTCGTCTTCTCCGGCGCCGAACCGAGGTCGGCGAACGTGCCCTTCATCGTGCGTTCCAGCCACAGGCCGCCCTCTTCGTCCTGCGTGACGACGATGTCCGCCACCTGCGACGAGTACTCGCCCACATAACGCGACGGGTCCGCCGGGGCCTCCGCGGCGTTCGGCTCCGGCAGCGCCGGGACCTCGACACCGGCGAGGTCGCCCAGCACCTTCCGGAAGACGTCCAGGTACAGGTGCAACGGTTTGCCGCCGTTGGTCAGCAGGGCCACCGCGACGTTGCTGCCCGGCACCACGCGCAGGAACGCGGACTGGCCGATGGTGCCGCCGTCGTGGCCGATCACCGGGCCGCCGTCCCAGTCGAAGATCATCCAGCCGAGGCCCCACGCCCCGCCCATCAGGCCGAGGTAGGGCAGTTCCACCTGGCGTTCCCACATGGCGCGGGCGGTTTCGGGCCGCAGGACCTGGGTGCCGTCGTCCGCGCGGCCTTCGTTGAGGTGCATGCGCACGAAGGTCAGCAGGTCGCGCGGGCGCATCGCCAGATGCGAACCCGCCGGCACGTTGGACCGCGTCAACGCCCAGGCGGGCGCGGCCACCGGCTCGTCGTCCGGCTTCGGCTGGAGGTGCCCGATCGCCGCGCGGTACCGGATCGCGTCATACGGTCCGGTAGCGGCGTGGGTCAGGCCGAGCGGCGTGAAGAGGTGGTCGCGAAGGCAGTCGTCGTAGGACTTGCCACGCAGGACTTCGACGATCCTGCCGAGCACGCAGTACCCGGCGTTGTTGTAGGAGAACATCTCCCCCGGCTGGAACAGCTGGGGCACGTCGGAGAGCGTCGCCACGAGCTTGGCGACGCAGTCGTCGCCCTGCCCGGTGTCGGTGAAGATGTCGCCCTCGAATCCGGAGGTGTGACAGGTCAGCTGCCGCACCGTGATCCGCGAGGCGGCTTCGTCGTCCGAGAGGCTGAACTCGGGAAGGTAGTCGCGGACCGGCTTGTCGAGGTCGAGCCTGCCTTCGTCGACGAGCTGCATCACCAGGGTGGTCGTCCACACCTTGGTGATCGACCCGATCTGGAATACGGAGTCCACTGTGGACTCGACGCCGGTGTTCTTGTTGAGCACGCCGGCCGCGTGGTCGATCACCTCGCCGTTCGAGAAGACCGCGATGGCGGCGCCGGGCACCTGATGCTCGGCCAGAAGGGCGGAAAAATTCTCCGCGAGCCAGGTATCGATTTCGGAAAGTTTCGACATGCGCACCTCTTGTCCGTGGAAAGGGTGGTCCGGCGGTTCCCGGAATGCTAGGCCGGTGACGGGCGTCACCGGTTCGTGCGGAACGACGAGAGCGGCGGGAAAATTCATCCGGGCGGACGAATCATTCGCGGTCGGCCTCGGGAAGCCTCAGCCATTCGACGGCCTGTGCCGCGGCGAACCCGATGAACGCGTCCCGCTCCGGCACCCGCGACCGCCCGTCGACGGCGTCGGTGAAAATCCCTACCGCGTAACGGCCGCCATCCGGGTACTCGACCACACCGACCTCGTTGCGCACCGACGGCAGCGTCCCGGTCTTGCCACTGACGCGGATCCCGTCGTCCGGGAACCCGGACCGCAGCCGGTGCGGCCACACCTGGAGTTCCATCCAGCGCCGGACGTCCGCGCACGCCGCCGGTGCGGCCGCCTCGTCGCGCCAGACGAGCCCGAGCAGCCGGGTGATCTCCTCCGCGGTCGTGGCGCAAGTGTGCTCCGGTTGCAGGGCGCGCAACGCGGTGATCCGCTCGATCGGCAGCTCCGACAGCAGTCTTTCGTCGTCCTCGTAGGAGATTCCGAGGTCGTCCCCGATGCCGCGCAGCACCTCTCCGCAGTCCTGCGAAACGGTGGTGTGCTCGAAACCGAGGTCGCGCAACGTCTTCTCGGTCGCTTCCTTACCGACGCGGTCGAGGATGAGGTCGGTGGCGACGTTGTCGCTGATCCCGATCATCAGGATCGCGAGGTCGTACCAGGACATCGTGATCTCGTGCCGGAAGGTGGCCAGGCCGTACGGGCTGGGCGTGGGATGCCCCGGCGGGACGGTGATCCGCTCGCCGAGGTCGAGCGCGCCCTCGGCCCCCTGCTTCGCCAGTTCCAGCGCGATCGGGACCTTGAAGACCGACGCCGTGACGACCGGGGCGTGTTCGTCGACGCCGATGTGCCGGGTGCCGTCGATTTCGGCCGCGTGCAGCCGGACGCGGACGCCGGCCTCCTTCGCGCGCTCGCTGATCGTTTCGGTGACTTCGGACGCGGTGGGCATGGGACTCCTTGTCTGCGTTGGGCTCGTGAGTGGCGTTTCGGGTTAGAACCCGAAACGCCACTCACGAGGCCGAGCGGGGACTCGCCGGGGAGAAGGTGAACTGCGCCGGGTTCTGCGGTACCCAGAACGCCATCACGGCGGTGAGGAAGGTCGTGCCGATGAGGAAACCGAACGCCGCGGTGTAGGAGAAGGCGTCGGCGAGCCAGCCCATGGCCACCGGCGCGACCGCGCCCGCCACCTGGCCGCCGAAGTTCATCACGCCCATGCCGATCCCGGTGACCGCCGTGGGCAGCACGCGCAGCGGCAGCCCGAAGACGGCCATCGTCGCCATGCCGAACACCGCGAGCGCGAGCGTCTCGTAGAGGGTGAACTCCGCCGTGGTCTCCGCGGACACCATCAGGATCAGCAGCACCACGGTCACCAGCGCGATCGAGCTGAGGTACCACCGGCCGTGGTCGTGGAAGTAGCGGTCGAACAGCCAGCCGCCGAGGATGGTGGTGCCGATGCTCACCAGCATCGGGATCGCCGCGAGCACACCGGTCTGGTTCAGCGTCAGGCCCCGCGCCTCGAGCAGGTAACTGGGCACCCAGGTGATCAGGCCGTAGTTCAACATGTTCGTGGCACAGAACAACAGCGTGAACTTCCAGACCACAAAGGACTTCAGGACCTGTTTGCGGGAGACCTCCGGGGTCTTCGCCTCGTCGCGCGGAAGGCTGCTCAGCCTTTCCGGCAGCGCCTTGGGAAGCAGCGTCCAGACGACCACGCCGATGATCGCGCCGACGCCGGCCATCCAGAAGAACGTGTGCCGCCAGCCGACCGCCATCAACAGCGGTCCGACGATCAACGGTGCGAGGCCGGCGCCGATGCCACCGGCGGACAGCATCACGCCGGTCACCGTCGCGCGGTTGCCGGGGGTGGTCCGTTCGGCGATCGCCTTGAACGAGGCGGCCGGGAAAAGTCCTTGGCACACACCGAAAAGGCCACGGACGACGAGCAGCATGCCGAAGGTGCCCGCCATCCCGGTCATCGCGGTGAACGCCGACCAGAGCAGCAGCGTGACCAGCATCGGCCCCCGCGAGCCGTATCGGTCGGCGAGGAAGCCCGCCGGGATCTGGCAGACCATGTACACCAGCGCGAACACGGTGACGAGCCAGCCCTGCTGGGTCTTGCTGAGCTCGAATTCGGCGCCGATCATCGGCAGCGCCATCCCGATCGAGAACCGGTCGATGTAGTCGACCGCCCAGGCGAACACCATCACCACCATCGTGATGAGCGCCGTCCGGTTGATCCGCCGTGCTGTCCAGGTGTCCTCGTTGACCACTGCCGTCATGGCGCCTCCGCGGAAACTTTTGGGAGAGAAGGAGAACGGCGCGAGCGTGGCGCCGATCACTCATTCTGAAACGCGGCCGTCGAGCGGAGTTCGTGCGATCACACGAACATCGGCCGTCGTTTCGGGCCGGGAGACCAACGTCAGTCTTCGGCGCCCGGCGGCCCGGTCCGCGCGTCACGGGGCAGCAGCCGCAACTGCAGCATCGCGGCGAACCGCTCCCCCGCGTCGTCGAGGTCGATCCCGCCGACCTCCGCGAGACGCCGCAGCCGGTAGCGGAAGGTGTTCGGATGGACGTACGCCGAGGCGGACGCGGCTCCGATGTCACCGAAGGCGTCGAGCCAGCATCGAAGGGTGTGCACCAGTTGTGACTGGTGCTGCGCGTCGTAGGCGAGCAACCGCGCGACAGGTCCTGTCGCGACGTCTCCCCTGGCCGCGGCGAGGTCGGCCAGATCGAGCATGAGCGCGTCGACGTGGACGTCGTCCGCGGTCGCGACGCGTTTGGCGCCGCCGTTGGTGAGCAGCACGCGCAACGCCCGGTCCGCGCCGTCGCGGGAGGCGTGCAGACCGGAGGCGTCGAGCGCGAGCGGCCCGATGCCGATCGCGGCCGCCGCCCGGCGTCCCGTGCGCTCCAAGAAGGTCGACGCGACCCGCACCGAACGCTCCTTACAGTCGGCGTGCCCGCCGGGCATCGGGAGGATTCCGTAGGCGACGTCGCCGACCAGCGCGACGGCCGAACGGGGCTGGACGGCGCTCAGGTGCATGGCCAGTGCGTCGGCGACCCGCTGGCGGTCCGCGACCAGCCTGAGGTCGTCCTCGGGATCGGGCGTGCCGAGCAGGCCCATGGCGAGCACGATCGACGGCTGGCCGAGCAGCCCGAGCCGAGCGATCGCTTCCGGCGCGCCGGCGCCGCCTTCGAGCGCCGTACTCACCAGGTCCGCGCGCAGCCGTCGTTCGACGTCGGCGCCGGCCCGCAGCCGGAGCATGTGCAGCGCGACGAGTTTGGCGGCGTCGATCAATGCCTGCGTCCGCTCTTCACTGAGCGGTTCCCGCACCGCGGCCCAGATCGACCCGAGCACCTCGTCGCCGGCCCGGACGGCGAGCGCCACCCGGGGAAGGACGATCTCGATGTCGTCGTACCGCTGCGGATCGACGTAGACCGGCGTTTGGTCGCGGTACAGCCGCTCGAAGACGCCGTCCTGTTCCAGGCCGCGGGTGAACCGCTCCGGCACCTGCCTGCCGAGAATGGTCTCGACGCGAGACGGGTCCGCCTCGTCCTGACGTCCGGAAAACGCGAGGACACGCGAGTTGCGGTCTTCGATGGTCACCGGCGCGTCCAGCAGCGCGGCGATCGCGTTGGCCAGCGCGAAGAGATCACCCGACGGCATTCCGCCGAGCGTCTGGGGCGAGACCTCGCCGACGTCCTCTTCGGCGAGCAAGGTCCGGAGCATCGCGGCGAGCTGCGCCCAGGACGCGCCGCGCGCGAGCCCGAGCAGGGCGACCCCGGACGAGTCCGCCGCACGCCGGAGTTCCGGCGCCGGGGTGACGGGAGACCGGACGACGAGCGCCGCCGCGCCTCGCGCACCCACGTCGTGCAAGAGACGGACGACTTCGTCCCGGTCCCGCACCCCGACGCCGAGCACGACGGCCCCGCCAGGGATTTCGGATTCGTCGTGCGGATCGTGGATGACCACCCCGCCCAGCTGCTTGCGGGTGGTCCGGCCGACCGCGACCGGCTCCAGGAGCACGTCCCCGAGGTCTTCGAGGACGCGTCCCAAGCTCGTATGCGGCTTGCTGGGCACCGGTGTCAGCACCCCCCGAAGTTAAACCCGGTCTCACCGAACCGACTGGTTCGATCCGACCAAATCTAACCCCGGATTTCGTGGTGCGCTACGAACCGATCCACGTTTTCTCCGTGGTGACCTCGTCCAGGAGTTCCGGAATCGGAGTCACGCCCAGCCCCGGTCCCGTCGGCACCGGCAGCTGCCCGGCGTCCAGCACGAACGGCTCGGTGATGTCCGTGCGGTAGAACCGCCCGGAGGCCGAGGTGTCCCCCGGCAGCGTGAAACCGGGCAGCGAGGCCAGCGCGACGTTGGCCGCGCGGCCGAGGCCGGTCTCGATCATCCCGCCGCACCACACCGCCACCCCGTGCGCCGCGCAGACGTCGTGCACCCGGCGTGCTTCGAGGTAGCCGCCGACGCGGCCCGGTTTGATGTTGACGATCTGGCACGCGCCCAGTTTGATCGCGTCTGCGGCGGCCTTGGCGGACACGATCGACTCGTCGAGGCAGATCGGTGTCCGGATCCGCTTGGCCAGTTCGGCGTGGCCGAGCACGTCCTCCTCTTCGAGCGGCTGCTCGATCAGCAGCAGATCGAAGGCGTCGAGCCTGGACAGCAGGGGCGCGTCGCCCAGGGTGTACGCGGTGTTCGCGTCCACCTGGAGCAGCACGTCGTCACCGAAGCGCTCACGCACCTGACGGACCGGCTCGACGTCCCAGCCGGGCTCGATCTTCAGTTTGATCCGGACATAGCCTTCGTCGAGGTAGCCGCCGACGACGTCGAGCAGCTGCGGGATCGAGTCCATGATCCCGACCGAGACCCCGCAGGCCACGGAATCGCGTGTGGACCCGAGCTCGGCCGCGAAGGACCGTTCGTGCGCGCGGAGTTCGGCGTCGAGGACCGCCATCTCCAGCGCCCCCTTCGCCATCCGGTGCCCTTTGAACTTCGCCAGCAACGGCGTCACCTTGTACGCGGTCACGTCCTCCGCGGCCAGCAGGGCGGGGATCAGATGGGTGCGCAGCACATGCTCGGCGGCGTCGTTGTACTCCGACGAATAGAGCGGCGCCTCCATCGCGACGCATTCGCCCCAGCCCTCGCCCGCCGGGGTCACCGCGCGGACGAGCAGCAGTTCCCGTTCCGACTGGCTTCCGAACGACGTCCGGAACGGGGCCACGAGCGGCATCCGGACCCGGCGCAGTTCCACACCGCTGAGTTTCACGACTGCTCCTTCGAGATCACGTACCAACCGGCACGATCGAAACCGGCGACTTCGGCGTTGTCCGCCATCAGTCCACCGAGGACTTCACGCAGGGCGGCGCGCCACGCGGTGCCGCGACCGGGGTCGGTGCGGCGCAACCGTTCGATGTCGGACGGGACGGCGACGAGCACGGTCGGCGCGTCGGCGGATCCGATACTCGGACCACCGTCGGCGTCGACCGAGAGTGCCTTCACCGCGCCGAGCGCCTCCGCGTCGATCAGGACGGGTTCACCGAAGGCCGCGGCACGGACCTCCGGGCTCTTCAGGTCCCACCCGACCATCAGCCGGTCGGTGTCACCCGAACCGTTGATGCTGTCCTCCATCGGACCGTAGAAGTCGGGCAGGTAGCCGATCGGGCGCGCGCCGAGTTTCCCCAGGTTGAAATAGGCGTTGCGGCGCACCAGCGGGTCGAACGTCCAGGTGATCACCGAGACGTCCTGCAGCAGTGCCCACCCGCGCTGGTGCAGTTTGAGCGCGTGCCCGATCCCGCGGCCGGCCCCCGCCTTGGCGACGCCGGCGATGTGACTGTGCAGGCTCGCCTTTCCGGGGTTCCCGAAGAACCCGAAACAGGCCCCCAGCAGTTCATCGTTCTCGAAGGCGCCCGCGACGTAGTTCCCGGCGCTGGACATCGCGCGGAGCAGTTCGGTGCTCACCGGCCGCGCGCCGGGTGCCGATTGCCAGATCGACTCGAACAGGCCGACCACCGCGGCCAGATCGGCGATTTCGGTGAGTTCGCGGATTTCGACGCCCGAAGCCGCGGCGGCGGCCCGCGCGGCGGCGACGGCTTCGTCGCGCACCTCCGCCGACGCGAGGCTTTCCGCGTTCGTCGCAAGATTCGTCACGGGACAATCCTTTCCCCGCACGACGGCCGAGTCACCGTCGTGCCGTACCAGATTCGCCCGCGCGATTCGTCGCACCGGACGGATCCCGTTTCGCGAGCACGTTCTCCACGAGCGCGGCCAGCAAAGCGGTGCGGCGCGGCAGTTCCGCGACGACGACGTGTTCGTGATCCGCGTGTGCCCCGCCCCCGACGGCGCCCAGACCGTCCAAGGTGGGAACGCCGATCCCCGCGGTGTAATTGCCGTCCGAGGCGCCACCGACCGACGCGGAGGTCAGGGTCCCGAGGCCGAGATCGACCGCCAGGTCCTGGGCGAGCGCGAACAACCCGGCGGACGAGGCCGCTTCGAGCGGCGGCCGGTTGATCCCGCCGGTCACCCGGACCTCGGCACCTTCCAGGACCGTGGGGAGTTCCCGCATGGCCCGGTCGACACGGAGTTGCTCGGCCTCGTCCCATACGCGGACGTCGACGGCCACACTCGCGGCGGCGGGCACGGTGTTGACCGTCGTTCCCGCCGAGACGACGGTCGGTGTCACGCTCGTCCCGGCCACGGGGTCGGCGAGCGCGGCGATGGCGAGGATCTGGTGGGAGATCTCGATTCCCGCGTTGATCCCCTTCTCCGGTTCGAGCCCGGCGTGCGCGGCACGGCCGGTGACCTCGACCCGGTAGTGGGAAACGCCTTTGCGACGGCATTTCAGCGCACCGCCGTCGGCCGAAGCCTCCAGCACGAACGCCGCGTCACAGCCCGCCGCGGTCTCCTCGATCAGCGCGCGGGACGAGGGCGAACCGAGCTCCTCGTCGCCGGTGACCAGAATGGACAGTCCGTCGCGATCGGGCACGGTCGCCGCGGCGTGCAGCGCCATCGCGACGCCAGCCTTCATGTCGAAGCAGCCGGGGCCGCGCAACACCCCGTCCCGCACCGAGAACGGATGCGTCTCCAGCGAACCGTGGGGCCACACCGTGTCGTGGTGACCGAGCAGCAGCACCCGAGCCGGGCCGTCACCGAATCGCCAGCGGAGATGGGTGACGCCGTCCACCAGGATCCGCTCGGGCTCCACACCGAGCAGCCTCAGGCCGACCTCGGCCACCACCTCGGCGCTGCGGGCCACCGCCTCGTGGTCCGACGACGGCGACTCGCAGCGTACGAGCGTCTCGATGTCGGCTAGCAAATCGCTCATCGAGGCTCACCCCGCAACGGCTTGCCGGGGAACGCGTCCGTGCGCAGATTCCCGTCGGTGACGACCGGGACCCCCGAAACGAACAGGTGCCGCACACCGACGGAAGGCCTGGTCGGGTCGAAGTAGGTCGCCGCGTCGGTGATGGCTTCCGGGTCGAGGACGACGATGTCGGCGTCGGCTCCGACGTTCAGCCGTCCCTTCGCCACCGCACCGGGAGCGACCTCGTCGAGTACGCGCGCCGGCAGGTAGGAGCAGCGCCGGAACGCCTCCAGCCACGTCCACGCCTTGCTCTCCCGCACCATCAGCCGCAACGTCTTGCTGTACGTCCCGGACGTGCGCGGATGCGTCGCCCCGCCGGGCGGCAACGGCCATTCGGTGCTCTCGCTGGTGCCGTTCTTCCAGTACACGGGCAGCGCGTCGCTCGCGACGATGGCGTCCGGGAACGCGAGCGCCTGGTGCAGCAGGCCGAGGTCGTGCGGGCTGCTTTCGTCGAGGAACTCCAGGATGCACGGCGCGCCGGGATCCTCGGCACGCACCTGGAGCAGGCGGCCTTCGTCGGCGATCCGCTCGCCCGACTCCAGCATGATCACGCTGGACGGCGACAGGCCCTTCATCTTCAGGCGTTCGGGTGAGAGGAACGCCGCGCCGATCCCCGTGCTGCCCGCCCCGTAGGGATAGGCCTCGACGGTCACCCGCGATCCGGCTGCGCGGCCTGCTTCGAGTGCCGCGAGCACGCGCTCGATCTGGTGGCCGGAAGTGCTGTTCACGTGGCAGTGGTGCATCGCGGCGCCGGTCTCGGCCGCGACGATCGCGATCTCCGCCGAGCCGTCGATGGGCGTCGCCGGATTCACCTCGACGAGTTCACGGACGTGCGTGTAGGTCGGTGCCCCGGCCTCCTTGGCCAGCCGGGCCAGCGCGAGGAACTCCCCTGGGTCGGTGTCGGGCGCGTAGCCGAGGAGCACCCCGACGCCGAGCGCGCCCGCGGCCAGCTCACCGTCCACAAGGGACAACCAGGCGGCGAGCTCCTTCGGTGACGAAGTCCTTTGCCAGACAGGGTTTCCAAGTACCGCCAATCCGCTGTCGATGTTCGCGTCCGGTTCGATCCCGGCGAGCACCTGCGCCCGCGCGGCGCCCCAGGACGCGGAGAACCCGTAGTGCAGCGGCCGTCCCGCCGCGGCCGCCTCGGCGTAGGCCCGCTCGATCGGCATCAAGCCGGCTTCGAGGTCGAGTGCGGTCGTCACCCCGTCCATCGCCTGAAGCCGCTGGCCCGCGATGGTGTGCACGTGGCTGTGCAGGTCGATGAAGCCCGGCCCGACGACGAGCCCGCGGACGTCGATCTCCACGTCGCCCGGCTCCGCGGTCAAACCCTCCCCGACGGCGGTGACCACCCCGTCGGATACCAGCACGTCGGCCGTACCGTCGAAGCCCGTCGCCGGATCGACGACACGACCGCCACGCAAGAGTGTCCGCATACTTCGCCTCCTAGGATCGCCTCGTTATGGCGACCCTAGGAGGTTTCCGCGGGCGTCCGTTCGTACCGCGCGACGAATCCGGGCCCCTCGGTCCATCCGCCCGTACGAACCGCTTGCCGGCTCAGCCGCGACGGGAGGCCATGCCGCGAACCCGGCCAGGTCGGTTGTCATGAAAGGGTCGTTCAGGACGAAATATGTCCTGAACGACCCTTTCATGACATACCGAAACCCCCTCAGCGTTTCCGGTGTGCCGCGATGATCTCCGCGTACCGGTGCCCGCTCGCCTTCACCGTGCGGACCTGCGTGTCGTAATCGACCCGTACGAGCCCGAATCGCTTACTCAGCCCGCTGTCCCATTCGAAGTTGTCGAGCAGCGACCAGGCGAAGTAACCCTTCACCGGCGCCCCCGCTTCAGCGGCTCCGGCCACCGCGCCCAGATGTTCCTCCAGGTAGGCGATGCGGTCGGCGTCGTGGATCGAACCGTCTTCGGCGACCTTGTCGTCGAAGGCCGCCCCGCTCTCGGTGACGTAGATGGCGCGGGCGCCGTACTCGTTGGCGAGCCGGTGGATCAGGTCCGCGAGCCCCTGCCCGTGGATCTCCCAGCCCATCGCCGTGGTCGCCGCGCCCTCGACCGGCACCTGCCGGGCGCGCGGCGCGGGGCCCTCCGGGTCGTCCTCGACGATTTGCCGGAAGTAGTAGTTCAGCCCGTGGAAGCCGACCGGGGCCGAGATCACCTCCAGGTCGTTCCCGACGACAGGCGGTTCGACGCCGTAGACCTCGATCATGTCCGCCGGGTAGCCGCGGCCGTTCGACGGATCGAGCCACCAGCGGTTGACGTGTCCGTCCATCCGTTTCGCCGCTTCGACGTCCGCCACCGAATCCGACGCGGGCTCGATCCCGCTGAGGTTGACCACGAGGCCGATGTTCGCGGACCGCGCGGCGTTGGCGGTGATCGCCTGCACGCCGAGGCCGTGCGCGAGCAGGAGGTGGTGCGACGCGTCGATGGCCTGCTTGAGGTCTTTGACGCCAGGTGCGAACCGGCCTTCGAGGTAGCCGAGCCACGCCGAGCACAGGGGTTCGTTGACGGTGTTCCAGTCCGCGACCCGATCTCCCAGCCGAGCCGCGACGACGGCGGCGTAATCGGCGTACGCATAGGCCGTGTCGCGCTCGGGCCAGCCGCCCTTCAGCGCCGATGGCAGGTCCCAATGGAACAACGTGGCGAACGGCCGGATCCCGGCTTCGAGCAACGCGTCGACGAGCCGGTCGTAGAAGTCGAGGCCCGCCGCGTTGACCGCGCCGCGGCCGGCCGGGATCACCCGCGGCCACGCGATGGAGAAACGGTAGGCGTCCAGGCCGAGCCGCTTCATGATGGCGAGATCCTCCGGCCAGCGCCGGTAGTGGTCGCACGCGACGTCGGCGGTGTCGCCGTTCAGGACGGCACCCGGGACCCGGACGAAGTCGTCCCAGATGGACGGGAGGCGGCCGTCGGCGTCGACGGCGCCTTCCACCTGGTACGCGGCGGTGGCCGCACCCCACAGGAAATCGGCGGGCAGGTGCAGATTCAAGGCGGACCTCTCTGTACGGAGCGACGGGCGGGTCATTTCACGGCACCGGCGGTGAGCCCGGCGACGAGATAACGCTGGAGCAGCAGGAATCCGGCGACGACCGGGACGGAGACGATCAGGGACGCGGCCATGACCTGGTTCCAGTACACCTGGACCTGGGTGGAGTACTCCTGGAGCCCGACGGCGAGGGTCCGCGTGCCCGAATCGGTCATCACCGACGCGAACAGGACCTCGCCCCAGGCCGTCATGAACGAGTAGATCCCCACCGCGACGATGCCCGGCATGGCCGCCGGGACGACCACCCGGATCAGCGCGCCGAACGGCCCGGTGCCGTCGACCATCGCGGCCTCGTCGAGTTCCTTGGGGATCGAGTCGATGTAGCCGGCCAGCATCCAGATGGCGAACGGCAGCGAGAAGGTCAGATACGTGATGATCAGCCCGAGCCGGGAGCCGTAGAGGACGATGCCGGTGGTGTTCCCGATGTTGACGAAGATGAGGAACAGCGGCAGCAGGAACAGGATGCCGGGGAACATCTGCGTGGACAGCACGGTCATCTTGAAGAAGTTCTTGCCACGGAAGCGGAACCTGCTCAGGGCGTACGCCGCGAAGATCGCGATCACCACCGAGAGGATCGCCGCCGAACCGGAGATGACCAGGCTGTTCACGAAGTAGTCGGCGAGCGGGATGGTCTCCCAGATGTCGAAGAACGGCTGGATGGTCAGCGTCGTCGGGATCCATTCCCAGGTACCCTGCACATCCCCGAGCGGCTTCAGCGACGACGAAACCATCGCGTACAGCGGAATCAGGGTGAACAGGGCGAGGAAGCCGAGGACGAATCGGCGGGCCCACGGGACCCAGCGAGGCTCAGACAACGGCGTTCCTCCGGCGCGCGGTCAGTCCCAAGTAGACGGTGCTGACGATCAACAGGAACAGCAGCAACAGCACCGACATCGCCGAACCGAGGCCGAAGTTCCAGGTCACGAAGGAGCTCTGGTAGATGTGGATCGAGATCAGCGACGCCTCCTTCGGCGCGGAAGCTCCGAAAAGGACATACGGCGTGTTGAAGTCGTTGAACGTCCACAAGAACAGCACCAGCAGCAGAACCTGGTTGACCGGGCGCAGCATCGGCTGGGTGATCGCCTGGAACTGGCGCCACCAGCCCGCGCCGTCGATGGCGGCCGCTTCGTACAGTTCGCCGGGGATGTTCTGCAGCCCGGCCATCACGATCAGGAACGCGAACGGCCAGTTGCGCCACACCGAGACGACCACCAGCGACCAGAAGCTGTTGTCCCCGATGAGCCAGAAGGAATCGGTGCCCAGCAGGTCGTTCACCAGGCCGGTGTCCTTCTGAAACATGAACGACCAGGTGATCACCGCGGCGTACATCGGCAGCGCGTACGGCACCAGGAACAGCGTCCGGAGCAGGCCGCGGCCGCGGAAGTTCTTCTGCATCAGCACGGCGGCCGACGTTCCGAACAGCCAGCAGAATCCGACCGAGAGGACGGTGTAGAGGACGGTGATCCAGAACGAGCCGAGCAGCGACTTCCCCGCCGCGGCGTCGAAGTCCAGCACGAACTTGTAGTTGTCCAGCCCGGCCGCCGGGGCGGACGAGAAGTCCCGGATGTAGAACTGCGTGAGCTTGAAGAAGCTCATCACGAGCCCGGCGACCATCGGGATCAGGTGGACGAGCAGTTCGAGCAGGATCGCGGGCAGCAGGAGCAGATACGGCAGCGCGACCCGGCGCCGGCCACGCCGGGCACGCCTCGGCTTGGGCGCCCCGGCCGCCTTCACGGCCGGGGCGTCGTCGAGCGCGGTCGGCATCAACCACCGGCCGCGATCTGCTGGTCCGCCTGGTTCAGCTGGTCCCGGATCTTGGCCCCGTCGACCGGCTTGCCCGCCGCGACGTCGGCGAACATGCCCTTCATCGCGGTGCCGATCAGGGTCTCGAACTGCGATTCCTGCGGGACCTGCGGCATCGGCTCGGCCGAATTCGCGAGCACGTTCTGGAACACCTTGACGTCCTCGGTCTGGAACGCCGCGTCGCTGTAGGCGTCCTGGACGGTCGGCAGCGATCCGTAGGTCTTGTTGAGCAGCGCCTGCTCCGGTGCCGAGACCATGAACTTGACGAAGTCCAAGGCGGCGTCGGGATTCTTGGTGTTCTTGAAGACCGACATGTTGATGCCCGCGACGAAACTGGTCACCTTCCGCCCGTTCGGCGGCGCGGTGGCGGGCAGCGGGATCGGCGCGACGCCGAGGTTCGCCATGTCCATCCCGATGTTCTTGAACGACCCCGCGGAAGCCTGGTTCATGAACATCGCGGCCTTGCCGTCCGACAGGTCCTTCAGCGATTTGGCGGTGTCGGCGTATTCGGCGTTGGCCGGGTTGACGATCTTGTCCTTCTGCATCAGGTCGACGAACTGCTGCACGGCCGCGACCGACGGATCCGACGCGAGTTGCGGTTTGCCCTCGGCGGTGAAGAACTGCGCGCCGTGCTGGGCGCCGAGGATCGCGGCGTGGTGGCTGTTCTCCGTGACCTGGCCCGCTTGGATCGAGAGCCCCCACTGGCCCTTGTCGGGTTTGGTGAGCTTCTTGCCGTCTTCGACGAGCTCTTCCCAGGTGGCGGGCGGTTTGGTGATGCCGGCCTCGGCGAAGAGTTTCTTGTTGTAGTACAGGCCGTACGCCTGGCCGTAGAGCGGTACGCCGACCGGCGGCTGTCCGCTCGCCCCGGTGGCCGCCAGCGACGGGCCGAGGAACCGCGACTTCCCGCCGACCTTCTCCAGCGCGGCGTCGTCGAACGGCAGGAACGCCCCGGTCGCCTGCAACGAGGCCGACCACGTGTTGCCGATGTTGAGCACGTCCGGGCCCTTGCCGGAGGTGGTGGCCGCGAGGATCCGGTTGAGCAGATCCGTCCACGGGACGACTTCGAGCTTGACCTTGATCCCGGAGGCCTTCTCGAACTTGTCCAGTTCGGGCTGCAGGACGGCCTTGTCGTTGTCGAGACTGGTGCCCTGGTTGGACGCCCAGTACACGAGCTCCTGGGGAGCACTGGACGCCGTGTCGCCGCCGCCGCACGCCGTCGTGGCGGCGGCCGCCAGCGCCAGGACGAGCGCGGGAGCGATCTTTCCGATTCGCATCGATGGTCCTCGGGGTGAGTGGCCAAGCCGCGTCCGGAGCCTGTGACCCGGGACACGCCTTATTTCAGGGCTTGAGTTAAGCCGTGGCCCACCTTGCCGTCAAGACCCAGGGCACCATTTCGTCCGCCTCGGCACCGTATCGTTCACCAGGGGGTTCCGCCCAGGGTCACTTCCCGGTCAGCACGTCGAGCGCCTGCCCCCTGTGGACGGCGAACAGTTCGAGCGCCTTCTCCCCATCGCGGGCACGAAGCGCGGACGCGAGCCGCCGATGCTCGGCCGGGATGTTCGCGAGATAGCCGTCGGAGCTCACGCCGATCCGGGTCAGCAGGAACAGGTACACCTGGGACCGGATCGCCTGCCACGCCTCGACGAGCCGCCGATGCCCGGAGGCGGCATAGACCGCGTCGTGGAAGTCGATGTCGCAGCGGACCATCTCGTGTTCGTCGCGGGCCCGGTCCATCCGGTCGACGACCTCGTCGATCGCGGCCAGCTCAACCTCGGGAGCGTTCGCGACCACGAGCCGGACGGCGAGCTGTTCCAGCGCCGAGCGCAGGCTGTCGAGCTCCGCGACGTCCACATCGGACAGCGTCGTGACGATCGCGCCGCGATGCCATTCGCTGCGGACCAGGCCTTCGCGCTCCAGTTTCAGCAGCGCCTCGCGCACCGGACCCCGGCTGACCCCGAGCGCCTCCGAAAGCTCGACCTCGCGCAGCTGCGCACCGGGCGGATAGGCGCCGCCGAAGATGGCGTCCCTGACCCTGTCCGCGACCTCGTCCGCCAGCCCGCGACGACGCGCCGGCACCACCCTGCCGGGTTCGCTCATCCTCATCCTTCCGCCGGAACGCCCGATCGTAGCGACCCCGCACTTTGTCCTAATGTTAACATTGCGACAAGTGCTCGCCCCGCCGGAAAGGATCCTTCGGAATGACCGTCCTCGACTCCCCCATCCCGCGCTTCCACCTCGCCATGCCCGTCGACGATCTGTCCGCCGCGCGGATCTTCTACGGCGAAGTCCTCGGCCTCGAACAGGGCCGCAGCTCCGACACGTGGATCGACTGGAACCTCCACGGCCACCAGTTCGTCACGCATCTCGCCCCGGAGCGGCCACAGCGGATCCACAACCCCGTCGACGGCCACGACGTGCCCGTCCCCCACTTCGGCCTGATCCTCACCGTCCCGGAGTTCCGGAAGCTCGCGGATCGGCTACGCGCCGCGGACACCTCGTTCGTCATCGAGCCCTATGTCCGCTTCGAAGGCCAGACCGGTGAGCAGTGGACGATGTTCCTGCTGGACCCGGCGGGCAACGCGCTGGAGTTCAAGGCTTTCGCCGACGACTCGCAGGTCTTCGCCGCCTGACCGATGGGCGCACCAAGTACCTGAAGGCCCCCTTCACTCGGCTCAGCCGAGGGAAGGAGTCCTTCACGCGCAGCCGTTGCGAGAGAGGCATATGAGGCGACCAGCAAGTCCGCGAAGGCCTCCCTTGCCTCCCCTGAAGGTAGCGAAGCGCAGAACCGTCCACCGTCCGTCCATAAGGACAATCCCTTGGGTGGAATGTCTGGCTGACGCCGGTTTGGGCGGTTTTGTTGCTGATGCGCGTGGACTGAAGGCTCCCTTCGCCGCATCCGATGCGGCGAAGGGAGCCTTCAGCCCACGACGGATACGGGGGTCGTGAGCGGCGGCGGCTTGATCGCATGCCAGGCCCACCAGAGCTCCACATCGATAACGTACACGTTATCGATCGGTCCGGCTTTCCGCGTTGATCGACCCCTGCGCCCAAGAGAAGCTGGTCCTGTCAGCGAGCCTGCTGAAACACGAAGAACCAAGGAGACGCCATCATGTTCGACCCCATCCTCCTCCGGGCCGCCGACGCCGAGATCGTCAGCGACGCGCCGGGCAGCGAGATCACGCTGCTGGCCGATTCGGACACCACCGACGGGGGCTTCACCGCGAACCGCGCGACCCTGAAGGACGGCGTCTTCGGCACCCCGGCCCACTTCCACACCCGCGCGACCGAGTTCTTCTTCGTGCTCGAAGGAAAGCTCCAGGTCCTCGTCGAGGAAACCCTGCACACCCTGGAGAAGGGCGACTTCCTCGCCGTGCCGCCCAAGGTGCCGCACGCGTTCGGGCCCGCCGCCGGGTCGGACGCCGACGTTCTGGTCACCTTCACGCCGGGCATGGCCCGCTTCGATTACTACCGGCTCCTCGACCGGGTCGCGCGCGGCGAAGCGGACCCCGCGGAGATCGCCGCGTCCTCGAAGCAGTACGACAACCACTACGTCGACAGCCCGGTCTGGCGCGCCGCGCGCGGTCAGTGAACTTCAGTCGATGACCGCGGTCGCCTCGATCTCGACGAGGTGTTCGGGCACATCGAGTGCCGCGACACCGATCAGCGTTCCCGGCGGGACCGGGGTGCCGCCCAGTTTCGCGGCGGCCCGGTCCACGCCTTCGAGGAACAGCGCGAGTTTGTCCGGCGTCCAGTCGACGACGTAGACGGTCATCTTCGCGACGTCGTCGAAGGTGGCGCCGGCCCCGGCGAGCGCGGCGCCGATGTTCAGGTAGCACTGCTCGACCTGGGCGGCGAGGTCGCCTTCGCCGACAAGGGCGCCGTCGGCGTCCCAGGAGACCTGCCCCGCGATGAAGACCAGCTTCGACCCGGTCGCGATCGACACCTGCCGATAGGCGGGGATCTCCGGCAGTCCCGCGGGATTCACCAGGGTGATGCTCATCCGTACTCCTCATAGGTCACTTGTGGTTACCCAGGAACTGTAGGAGAGTGTGCGACGACCTGGAAGAACGCACTTTTTCGTGACTGGGGAACCTGATGGTGACCAAGCAGCTCGACGGTTCGGACGACGCCGATCTCCTGCGGGCGGACTCACTGGCGCGCGAGATCTTCTCCGACGTCGCCAACAAGTGGGCGCTCCTGATCATCGAAACGGTCGGCGACCGCACCCGGCGGTTCACCGAACTGCGCGACGACATCGAGGGCATCAGCCACAAGATGCTCACCCAGAACCTCCGCATGCTGGAGCGCAACGGCCTCCTCGAGCGGACGGTGCATCCGACGGTGCCGCCGCGCGTCGACTACACCCTCACCGAGGCCGGCCACGGCCTGCGCGCGACGGTCGACGGGATGTGCGACTGGACCCACCGGTTCCTCGGCCACATCGAGAACTCACGACGCCGGTTCGACGCCCCCGCCTGAGATTTCCGGAATACGTGGCGGGCCCACCCGGTTAACCTTGGCGTCAAGTAGTTCAATGCCAAGCTAACTGGGTGGGTGCGATGAGCGAGAACATCGATCTGTTCCTCTTTCTCGAACCGGGTTCCGACCCCGAGACCGACCGGGTGGTGCAGGACCTCGGCGACGCGGAGGCCCTGCTCGTCTGGGTTCCCGACGGCGCCGCTGCCGCGAAGGTCGCGTCCGAGGCCGTGGCCGACGGCGCCCGGCTCATGGAGCTGTACCGCGGTTTCGATCTCGCCTCGGCGGCTCAGGTCATCGAGGCCGTCGACGGCCGGGCGGCGGTCGGTGTGGCGGGGTACGGCGTGCCGGCCGCCCGGCCGGTCCGCGATTCCGCCACCGTCTTCGTCGGGCATCCGAGCGCCGATCCGGCGAAGCATCGCCTGGTCCGCGAGCACGCGAGCGGCGGCAGGACGACGGTGGTCTCGGTGCCGGACTCCCCCGCCGCGGTCCGGATCGCCCGAGAACTGGCCGACGCCGGGACCGGGGCGATCGAGATCTGCGGCGGCACCTCGCTGACCATCGCGCGTGACGTCGCGGCGGCGGTCGGCGACCGGGTGCCGGTGAGCCTGGTCGCCTGGCCGGTCGACTCGATCGAGCGCGCGGCCGCGTACAAGGCCGAGTTCGAGGCGGAGAACGCTTAGCCCGTTTCGGCGTGCAGGAGGAGCTTCTTCAGCAAGGCCGCCAGCGTCCGCCGTTGCGCCGGGCTGAGCGGCGACAGGATGTCTTCGTCGGCGACGAGGACGGCGGCCAGCGCCTTCGCCGCGAGCTCGGTCCCGGCCTTGGTGAGCCGGATCCGGACCGCGCGGCGATCTTCGGGATCGGAGTGGCGCTTCACCAGGCCACTCCGCTCCAGCCGGTCGAGCCGCGCGGTCATCGCGCCCGAGGTGATCAGCGCGGTCTCCGCCAGGTCCCGCGGATGCGTCCCTCCGGGGTCGTCGCGGCGCCGGAGGGTGTTCAGGACGTCGAAGTCGGCATAGCTGAGACCGAACGGCCGAAGCGCCTCGACGACGGCCGACTGGCCGTGCCCGGCGGTGCGGAACAACCGGCCGACCACCTGCAGGGCGCTGACGTCGAGCGCGCCGTCGCTGGCGGCCCACTCGTCGACCATGCGGTCGATGGAATCCTTCGGCACCGCGAAAGCGTAGCCGTGCCCTCAGGGCAGACGCACGACACGCAGGAAGGCGGGCAACAGCCACGGCCGCGGGCCGCTGACGACGACCTTGCCCGTCAGCGCGGAACGCACCTTGCCGACCCGGTGGAACAGCATCAGGTTCAGCGACGGCGGATCGAACGAGATCCGCACGTCGACCGGGCCGCCGGGCTCCTCGACCGTCACCCGTCCCCGATGCAGCACCAGCACGACCGGGGACGTGTACGCCGACCGGAACGCCACGGCGATCCTCCGCTCCCGGGGCGGCGCGTCGGTGTCGAGGAGATGCCCGACGTCATGGTTCAGCACACCGACCAGGAAGAGATCGAAGAACAACGCCGCGTCACCGGGCGGAATCGTCCAGGGCAGTTTCAGCGCCCTGGCGATGTCCCAGCCGTGGATCTGCAGTTCGTTGACCAGATGGGCGAGCACACCGGCGAGCGGCACCTTCGAGCCGCCGAGCCAGTCCAGCGGCATCGCCGGATCGGCGTCCTCGGTCACGCGCAGTACTTCTTCGATGTCCGCGAGCAATCCGGTCACCAGCACGCCGAGGTCGCGTTCGGGAAAGTCCCGCAGCACCAAGCCGTTCAAGACGGAAACCGTGTCCACAGTGGTCTTTTCGACCTGGCTCTGCCCGCGGGCGTCCAGCACCGGGGCGCCGTCCGGGCGTGCCAGCGACGTGTACATCTTCGCGATCATCGCGACGTGGGCGACCGTTTCGGCCACCGTCCACTCCGCGGTGACCATCGCGGACGGATCCGGGACGCGTCCCACCATTTCCGCGAATCGCGCGCCCGTCACCCGATAGGCTCGCCGCACCGAACGCCATCGATCCGCCGTGATCGCTCTGGTCACGGGCCGATTTTACCGTGCTGCCACCGGAAATCCGTTCCTCCGGCGTGCGGTCCGGACGCGCCCGAAAGGGCAGTGACCGTACTCACTACGGAAATTCACGTGACAGGCACCGACCGGCACAGGCAGACTGAAGGACGAATTCACCCTCGCCTTCGCTGTCACCGTTGCCGTCGTCGAAGGCGGCCCACGCGGACCCGCGCCCTTCCAGGAGCCCTTCACTGATGACCGAGACCCTGCCCGAAACCACCCACGACCAGGAACGGGCACCGGCCAAAGCCGGGCTCCTGATCGGAGTCCTGGTCCTGTCCGCGTTCGTGATGATCCTCAACGAGACCATCCTGAGCGTCGCGCTGCGTGACCTGACCGTCGACCTGAAGGTCCCGACCACCACCGTCCAGTGGCTGACCAGCGGCTTCCTGCTGACCATGGCGGTCGTCATCCCGACCACCGGGTTCCTGCTCGAACGGTTCACCCCGCGCCAGGTCTTCCTCGCCTCGCTGACCCTGTTCAGCACCGGCACCCTGGTCAGCGCGCTCGCCCCGGGCTTCGCCCTCCTGCTGACCGGCCGGGTCATCCAGGCCTGCGGTACCGCGGTGATGCTGCCGCTGCTGATGACCACGGTGATGCGCCTGGTCCCGGTCGAGAAACGCGGCGCCACGATGGGCACGATCACCATCGTCATCGCGGTCGCCCCGGCGATCGGCCCGACCATCGGCGGTGCCGTGCTCTCCTCGCTCGGCTGGCGCTGGATGTTCTGGATCGTGCTGCCGCTCGCGATCGCCGCCCTGGTGGTCGGCATGCTGCAGCTGCGGCTGGAGAGCGACACCCGCAAGGTTCCCCTGGACGTGCTGTCGGTGATCCTGTCCGCCGTCGGTTTCGGTGGCGTGCTGTACGGCCTGTCCGTGTCCGGCGAGTCCGCCGGCGGGCATCAGCCGGTGCCGCCGTGGGTCCCGATCGTCATCGGCGCCGCGGCACTCGCGGTGTTCACCTGGCGCCAGTTGCGCCTGCAGAAGGAAGATCGCGCGCTGCTGGACCTGCGCCCGTTCACCCACCGCAGCTTCGTCGTCTCGCTGGTCCTGACGGCGCTGCTGTTCATGTGCCTGCTCGGCGCCGCGGCGATCCTGCTGCCGCTGTACCTGCAGACCGTCCTGCGCACCAGCACGTTCGTCAGCGGGCTCGCGGTGCTTCCCGGCGGTCTGGTCCTCGGGCTGCTCGGGCGTCCGGTCGGCGCGCTGTACGACCGCTTCGGCCCCCGGCCCTTGGTCATCCCCGGTGCCGCCGCGATGGCGGTCTCGCTGTGGCTGTTCGCGCTGCTGGGCCCGGAGTCGCCGCTGATCGCGGCCATCGCCATCCACGTCCTCCTGATGGGCGGGCTCGGCTTGATGATGACGCCGCTGATGACCGAGTCGCTGGGGTCGCTGCCCGAGCACCTCTATTCACACGGCAGCGCGATCCTCGCCACCTTGCAGCAGCTCGCCGGCGCGCTCGGCACCGCCGTGTTCATCGCGGTGGCCACGGCGAGCACGGCCACGGCCGGGGCGGCCAGCCCCGACTCGGCGGGTATCCGCACCACGTTCATGGTCGCCGGTTGTGTCGGGCTGGCCGCGTTCGTCGGTTCGCTGTTCGTCAAGAAGAGTGCCGGCGGCGCCTCGGTGGCCGCTCACCACTGATCCACCGCTTCACCGCGCGCCCGTCGTGGCCTCCACCCGAGGCTCGGCGGGCGCGCGTCGTTCGACCACCTTCCGGCCGTAGGCGATGGCGGGCAGCTCGACCCAGCGGCGCAGCGCGCAGGCGAACACCAAGGCGACACCGGTGGTCGCGGCGGCCTTGGCGAGTCCGCTGGGCAGCAGCCAGCCCGTGACCCCGGCGGCACCGGTCTGGGCGAGATAGAGCGCGTACGAACGATCGCCGACGAAGGTCATCGGCCTGCACGAGAGCAGTGTCCGCACCGGGCCCGGTGAGACGACGGCGACGAGCAGCAGTGCCGAGCCCGCCGCGTAGACCGGGACCACGAACTGCCAATGCCCGCCGAGCGCTTTCGCCAGCGGGCCGACGGAGAACTGCAGCACGACGAAGCCGCAGCCGATCACCGTGGCGACGGCCGGGCTGGTCAGCGGCCGGACCAGGGCGAACCCGCGCGGATGGTGGAGCGTCATCGCCAGGAGACAGCCGACGACCAGCGAGCAGTAGTGCACCGAGAGGCTCGCCCAGGTGTGTGACGGCGCCAGCGGCAGCGCGAACAGCACCACTCCGACAACGGCCGACGCGCCCAGCAGCAGCCGCAAGGCGGTCTTCCCGCTTCGCGCGAACGACGTCAGCACCAGCAACGCGGGCCACACCAGGTAGAACTTCTCCTCCACGCCCAGCGACCACGAGGTCGGATACGGCGTGTTGAAGTCGACGAGTTCGTTGCCGAAGACGAGGTAGTACGGCATGGCGTCGGCGAGCCTGCTGCTCTGATACGTCCCGCCGATCGTCACCGCGATCGTGGTCAGCGCCAGGAGCAGGAAGTACACCGGCATGATCCGGAAGACCCGGCGCAGGTAGAACCCGCGCAGCGAGATCCGGCCGTCACGGTCTTCCTCGCGCAGGGCCAGTGTCGTGATGAGGAATCCGGACAGCACGAAGAACAACTGCACGGCGATCCAGCCTTGCAGGCGGTCCACGACGGGGCCTCCGTAGTGGAAGAACACGACGGCCACGGCGGCGAGCGCACGTACTCCGGTGAGGCCGGGGAACCACGACGAGGCCAGGTAGTCGGCGTGGCCGAGGGGCCGCCACCAGGAGCGGAGCGAAGGAGCGAACATGGCCCGAAGGGTCGGGCTCGGACGCTGAACCGAAGCTTAAGGAAGCTGAAGACGTCTTCAGCTTCGCGCTTCCGCCAACGGCAGGCGGACGACGAGGCGGGCGCCGCCGGCGTACTCGGCGACCTCGACGGTGCCGCCGTGCGCATGGGCGATCTCGGCCACGATCGCGAGCCCGAGCCCGGCGCCACCTTCGTCACGCGCACGTCCGTCGTCCAGCCGCACGAAGCGGTCGAACACCCGGTCACGGTCCGCGGCGGGAATACCGGGCCCGTCGTCGGTCACCGTCACCACGGCGAGATCGTCCACAATGGACGTGCGCACCTCGGCACCGATCCGGGCATGGCGTTGCGCGTTGTCCACCAGGTTCCGCAGCAGCCGTTCGAGCCTGCCGCGATCGCCGAGGACCGTCGGATCCTCTTCGATCTCGGCGCGGACGCCCTGCCGTCCGGACAGACAGGATTCGACCACTTCGGACAGCCGCACCGGGGTGGACCGCTCCGGCTCGGCGTTGTCGAGCTTGCCGAGCAGGACGAGGTCGGCGACGAGGTCTTGCAGCCGTGTGATGTCGAGGAGCGCGTTGCGGCAGGCGTCGCGCCAGTCCAGCCGGTCCGGATGCGCGAGCAACACCTCCAGCTGTGTGCGCAGGGACGCCAGCGGAGTGCGCAGTTCGTGCGACGCGTCCGAGGTGAACCGGCTCTGCCGGGTGACCGCGGTGTCCAGGCGCGCGAGCATCGTGTTCATCGTTTCGGCGAGCTTCGCGATCTCGTCGGCGCTGTCCGGGGCCGGGACCCGGCGGGAGAGGTCGTGCGCGCCGATCTCCGCCACCTCGGACCGGATCGCCTCGACCGGGCGCAATGACCGGCGGACCGCGAACCACGCGATCGCCCCGATCAGCAGCGCGATCACCGGGACACCCACCAGCAGCGTCACCCGCACCGAATCGAGCGCGGCCTGTCCGGACTCGTCGACGACGGCGGCACCGTAGATCCGGTACTTGCTGTCCCCGCTCACGGTGACCGCCACGTGCAGCCGGAGCCCGTTCCTCTCCGGATCTTCCCCCAGCTCACGCGCGCAGCCGACGGATTCCCGGCTGGCGAGGTCGATGTCGCCGGGCTTGAGGTCCTGGACACTGTCGCCGTACGCGAAACCCCCGTCCGGGACGATCGCCCTGGAACGCAGGCCGGGACAAGACGCGACCCGCTCGCCGGTCTGAGTGGTCACCTCGTAGATCGAAGCCCGCACAAGGAACCCCAGATCAGCCGGGGCTGCGCCGGTGTTCAGCACGTGGACGACCGCGGCCGCACGCTCCCTCGCGACCTGCGCGGCGCCGTTGCCCAGCCGGTTCTGGGCGTCGAGCACCAGCCACGCCGACACGACGCTGAGCGCGACAAGGGACGTCACGAACGACGTCAGCGCCACCCGGAAGCGGGTCGACCGCCACGCCTTAGGCACCGGAGCCCACCACGTGGTAGCCGGCGCCACGCACCGTCCGGATCGTCTCCGCGCCGAACGGCACGTCGATCTTCCGCCGCAACGCGCTCACGTGGACCTCCACCAGGTTCGCGGTCGCCGAAGCCGCGAAATCCCAGAGGTTCTCCAGCAGCTCCGCCTTGGTGACCACCTCGCCCTGCCGCTGCATCAGATACGCCAGCAGGGCGAACTCCTTGGTGGTCAACGGGATCTCGGCGGTACCGCGACGGCAGGTGCGACTCGCCTGGTCCAGTTCGAGGTCGCCGAGCCGCAGCGTGCCCGGCCGGATCGCTCCCCCGCGCCGGATCAGCGCCCGCAGCCGGGAGAGCAGCACGCCGTAGGAGAACGGCTTCGGGAGGAAGTCGTCGGCGCCGGTGTCGAGCGCCTCGATCTCGTCGTCCTCGCCGTCCTTCGCGGTCAGCATCAGGATCGGGGTGGTGTCGCCCCGTTCGCGCAACCTCCGGCACACGCGGTACCCGTTCAGCCCGGGCAGCATGATGTCGAGGATCATCGCGGCGTACGGATGTTCGGCGGCGTACCAAAGCGCGTCGCGGCCGTTGTGCGCGACGTCCACCGCGTAGCCCTCGGCGCTCAAGCCCGCCCGGAGCGACTCGGCCAGGCGTCGCTCGTCCTCCACGAGCAAGATCCTCATCCGCTCACGATCCCATACGGCGCCGCTCGTGAGTGATCGAAGGCGGAACTCGCGTGATCAGAGGCGGAACACGCGAGTGCGGCCTCCAATCACGCGAGTCACGTGCCTGATCACGCGAGTCACGCCTTCGCTCACACCTCCGTGTGTCCCAACAGCGGCCGCGGCACGAACCTCGCCTCGGGTTCGAGCATCGTGTCCAGCTCCAGCACGACGAGATCGTTGCGCCCCGCCCGCACCACCGGCCGCGGCACGTACAGCGTCCTTTGTGGACCGCGCCGCCAGTATCGGCCGAGCATGAACCCGTTGACCCAGACCATCCCCTTGCCCCAGTGCCCAGTGTCCAGGAACAGGTCGGCGGGCTCGTCGAGATCGAAGCCGCCCCGCACGGTCACCGGCCCGGACAACGGCCCCGCCGCGCGCTCGGGCGCGGAGACCTCGGGCAGGAGATCCGGCAGCGCGGGCACGTCGACGGGGATGACCTCCCAGCCCGTCAGGGGCTCGCCGTGCAGGCGAACGCCGCCGATGATCCCCTTGGCCTCACCGATCCGCTCCCCGTAGTTCACCCTGCCCTGGTCTTCCACCAGCACCACCAGCTCACCGCGAGCCCGGGGCAACGGGATCGCGCGATCGTGGTGCTCGCGGAGCAGGGTGCCGAGGCGGTCACCGTCGAAGAACACCGTCGCCCGGTCCCGCACCTCGCCGAAGGTGAGCACGCCGGGCTGCCCGGCGTCGATGGTCGTCCGCAGGAACGCCAGTCGCGGAGCCGGGGTCAGTTCGTCGAAGGTGGGCAGGTTCTCGTGCTCCTGCGCGGTCCCCCAGCGGCGTGGCGAGTCCAGCAGCCACGTGGGGTCGCTCAGGGCCGCGACCGGTGCCGGGGCCGGCCGTGCCTCGGGCGGAACGCTGTCGGGGACCTTGTGATAGCGCGCGATCACCTCGCGGAACGCGTGGTACTTCGGCGTCGGGTCGCCCGCTTCGTCGAGCGGGGCGTCATAGTCGTACGAGGTGACGAGCGGCTGGTAGACACCCTTGTCGTTGGCCCCGTTGGTGAGTCCGAAGTTGGTGCCGCCGTGGAACATGTAGAGGTTGACCGAGGCGCCGGCCGCGAGCAGCGCGTCGAGATCCGCCGCCGAGTCTTCGACCGAGGTGGTGTGGTGGTGCGCGCCCCAATGATCGAACCAGCCGTTCCAGAACTCGCTGCACATCAAGGGACCCGTCGGCTGGTGCTCCCGCAGGGTCTTGAGCCGTGCCGTGCTCTGCGAACCGAACGACGCCGTCCGGTGGAGCACCCCGTCGAGACCGCCGTTCGCCAGCATCTCGTGGGTCGGCTGGTCCACCGTGGTCAGCGGGACGGTGATCCCGGCGGCACGGGTGTGGTCGGTCAGCGCGGCCAGGTACCGCTTGTCGGAACCGAAGGCGCCGTACTCGTTCTCCACCTGCACGAGCAGCACCGGCCCGCCCCGGTCGATCTGGTGCGGCGCCACCACGCGGTACACGTCGTCCAGGTAGCCGCGGACGGCGGCGAGGTAGCGCGGTTCGAACTCACGGACGCGGAGTTCGGGGTCCCGCAGCAGCCAGGTCGGCAGGCCGCCGTTGTCCCATTCCGCGCAGATGTACGGCCCGGGCCGGACGATCGCGTACATCCCGGCCTCGGCGATCAGCCGGAGGAACCGGTCGAGGTCGAGACCGCCGGAGACGGCGAACTCGCCCTGCTCCGGTGAGTGCGCGTTCCAGGCGACGTAGGTCTCGATGGTGTTGAGACCCATGCGGCGGGCCTTGTCGATCCGATCGGCCCAGAGGTCGGGATGCACGCGGAAGTAGTGCACGGCCCCGGAAATGATCTGGAACGGTTTCCCGTCGAGCAGGAAGTCGGTCTCCCCGATGGTGAACTCAGGCATCCCGGACCACCTCCGAGGTCAGCCGGAACGCGGTCCAGGAAAGGGGTGGGAGGGTGACGGTGATGATGGTTCCTTCCGGATCGTGCGCGGCTGTCGCGCCGGGCAACGGGACGGGCCGGACCGGCTCCGCGTCGGCCGAATTCGTGAGATGACGGTCGTGTCCGTCCGGGACCGCGATGGTCCAGGTCTCCGCGAGCGCCAGTCGCGCGCCGCGGATCCGCAGCCGGACGTCGGTCGAGGAGCCGGTCGCGCGATTGGTGAGGAACACGGCACAGCGGCCGTCATCGTCGAAGGTCGCCGCCGCGTCGACGACGTCCACGCGGCCGCGGAGTCCGGTGTGGACGGTGTCACCCGTGACGGTGAGCCAGAGGCTGTTCCCCACGGCCAGCGCCGAGGTGAGGCTGAACGGGTGGAACGTCGACTGCCGCCACGCCCGGCCACCGGGTTCGGTCCTGATCGGCGCGATGACGTTCACCAGCTGCGCCTGGTTGGCCATCGTGACGCGGTCGACGTTGCGCAGCAGGGAGCCGAGCAGTGATCCGACGACGACCGCGTCGGTGACGGTGTAGTCGTCTTCGATGATCCGCGGCTGTTCACGCCAGCCGCCGTCGATCAGTTCCCGCTGCTCGACTTCGTTCCAGTGGCGCTGATCCCAGACGTTCCACTCGTCGACACTGATGCCGATCTTCTTGTCCAGCCCGGCCTTCGCCAGGACATCGTCGATGATCCCGCCGGTGGTCCGGATGTAGCCGTCCAGCGCGGCGGAGCTGGCGAGGTAACTGGCGACGTCGCCGTCGTGTTCCTGGTAGTAGGCGTGCAACGAGAGGTGGTCGACAAGCCCCGCGGTGTGCTCCAGGACGGTGCGCTCCCAGTCGCCGAACGTCGGCATCTCGCTGTTCGAACTCCCCGCGACCACGAGCTCGACACCGGGGTCGATCATCCGCATGAGACGCGCGGTTTCGGCGGCCAGCCGGCCGTACTCGTCCGCGGTCTTGTGCCCGACCTGCCAGGGCCCGTCCATCTCGTTGCCGAGACACCACAGGCGGAACCCGAACGGGCGGTCGGCGCCGTTCGCGCGCCGCCGCTCGCTCAGTTCCGTTCCGCCGGGGTGGTTGCAGTACTCGAGGACGTCGGCGGCCTCCTGGACGCCGCGGGTGCCGAGGTTGACCGCGTACATCACCTCGACCTCAGCGGCCTCCGCCCACGCCGCGAACTCGTGCAGCCCGAAGCGGTTCGACTCGATGCTGTGCCAGGCGGGATCGAGCCGGACCGACCGTCCTTCCACCGGCCCGACGCCGTCCTCCCAGCGGTACGCGGAAACGAAATTCCCGCCGGGATAGCGGACCACGGACGGGCCCAGCTCGCGGACCAGCCCGAGGACGTCGCCACGGAAACCTTGACCGTCCGAAGTGGAGTGTCCGGGTTCGAAGATCCCGGCGTGGACGGACCGGCCCATGTGCTCGACGAAGGAGCCGAACAGCCGTCGCGGCACCGGCCCGATCACGTCGGAGACGTCGGCTTCGATCTCGATGCCCACGCCTCACCCCGCGCTGACGGTGAAGCCCTGCTGGTTGCCGTAGTCGACGATCGCCTGTTGCCAGGCGTTCAGTCCGGCGTCGAGCGAGGTGCCGCCGAGATAGGCCTTGCCGACCGTGTCACTGAAGACGCTGTTGGCGTAGGTCTGGTACGGCAGGTAGCTCCAGCCCTTCGCGACGTTCTTCGACGCGTCATTGAGCACCTGGTTGATCTTCTGGCCGCCGAAGTAGGGATCGGCCTGGTCGAGGAAGGCGGGCGAGTTCAGGTCGGCCGTCGTCGCCGGGAAGCCGCCGCTGGCGATGAACGGCTTGACCCCGTTGCCGTGGTTGAGCCAGCGGACGAACGCCGCCGCCAGCGCCGGGTTGCCGCTCTGCTTCAGCACCGACTGCGTGCTGCCGCCGTTCTCCGCGGTGACCGGCTGCCCGTCGTAGGTCGGCATCGGCGCCACCGCCCATTTGCCCGCGCCGCCAGGCACCGAGGACTTGAAGTTGCCCGGCATCCAGGCGCCGGTGACCAGCGAGGCGACGGTGCCGTCACCGAGTGCGCGGAACCAATCGTCGGACCACTCCTTGATCGGGGCGAGAAGCTTGCCTTCGACCAGCTGGTTCCAGGTGGTCGTCCACTTCTTGGTGCCCGCGTCGGCCAGGTCGACCTTGACGTTCCGGCCGTCGGAGGTGAACGGCTTCCCGCCCGCCTGCCAGATCATGCTGGTGGCGAAGCCGGGGTCGCCGGTGTCGGAGGTGAGGTACTTGCCGGGGTCGGCCGTGTGCAGCTTCTTGGCCGCGGCGACGTACTCGTCCCAGGTCTTCGGCACGGCGATGCCGTGGGCGTCGAAGACTTCTTTGTTGTAGAACAACGCCATCGGACCGGAGTCCTGCGGGAGGCCGTATAGGCCGTTATTCACCCGGACACTGGACCAGGTCGAGGGCGTGTAGTCCTTTTCGAAGGCCCCGAAGCCGTACTGATCGAGATTGGCCAGCGAGTCGGTGAGCGCGAACTGCGGCAACGCGTAGTACTCGATCTGCGCGACGTCCGGCGCCCCGGAGCCCGCCTTGATCGCGTTCTGCAGCTTGGTGTACTGCTCCTTGTTGGTACCGGCGTTGACGTAGTTGACCTTGACGTTCGGGAACTCCTTCTCGAACGCGGCGACCTGGTCCTTCGCGGACGGCGTCCAGCTCCAGTAGGTGATCGTGCCGCCCGCCTTGAGCGCGGCGTCGACCGAGTCCTGCGACCCGGCGGCCGGTCCCTCCGCGCCGGACGAACAACCGACGGCCAGTGCCGCGGCCAAGGCGACGGCGACGGCCGCCTTGACGCGTCTGTGGATTCGCGACATCGAATGTCCTTTCGGGACGGTGATCATTGCTTGACGCTGCCCGCGCTCAGACCGGACTGCCAGTAGCGCTGCATGAGCAGGAAGGCGATGACGAGCGGGACGATGGTGAGCAGCGAGCCGGTCAGCACCAGGTGGTAAACCGGCTGGGCGCCTGCACCGGAGGCCTGCGCGCTCCACTGGTTGAGCCCGACGGTGAGCGGATACCACTTCGGCTCGCTGAGCATGATCAGCGGCAGGAAGTAGTTGTTCCAAGTGGACACCACGGTGAACAGGGCCACCGTGACGATCCCCGGCGCCAGCTGGCGCAGTGTCACGGTGAGGAAGATGCGGATCTCCCCCGCGCCGTCGATCCGCGCCGCTTCCAGCAGCTCGTCGGGGATCGCGTCGGAGGCGTACACCCAGATCAGGTACAGGCCGAACGGGCTGATGAGCGACGGGATGATGATCGCGAGCGGCGTGTTGGTGAGGCCGAGTTCGCTGAACATCAGGAAGGTCGGCACCGCGAGCGCCGTACCGGGGACCGCGACCGCGCCGAGTACGACCGCGAACACCGCACGGCGGCCGGGAAAACGGTATTTCGCCAGGCCGTATCCGGCCGCGGTGGCGAGGACGGTCGCTCCCCCGGCGCCGGCCACGACGTAGAGCAGCGTGTTCCCCAGCCAGCGCAGGAAGATCCCGTTGTCGTAGGTGAAGGTCTCGCCGATGTTGTCGAACAACGCGAACGGCCCGCCGAACGCCAGGCCCGACGTGGTGAACAGGGCGGGCTGCGTCTTGGTCGCGTTGATCACCAGCCACACCAGCGGCACGAGCGTGTAGATCAGGTACAGCGCCATGACGGCGGTGAGGACACGCGACTTCCGTGGCCGCGTCACCGAGAACGTCGCCATCACATCCCCTTCCGGGATCCGCGCAGCTGCACGACATAGGCGATGACCGCGGTGATGACGCCCATCACGATCGCCACGGTGGCGGAGTAGTTGTACTGCTGCGCGCCGAAGGAAAGGTTGTAGGCGTACATGTTCGGCGTGTAGAAGGTGCCGATCACGTTGGGTGCCAGGGTGCGCATGATGTTCGGCTCGTTGAACAACTGGAAGCTGCCGATGATCGAGAAGATCGTGGCGATGGCGATCGCCCCGCGCAGCGCGGGCAGCTTCACGCTCAGGATGGTGCGGAACGCGCCGGCGCCGTCGATCGACGCGGCCTCGAACTGTTCCTTGGGGATCACCTTCAACGCGGAGTAGAAGATGAGCATGTTGTACCCGGCGAACTCCCAGGTGACGACGTTGCCGATGGAAGCGAGCATCCAGTTGTCCGACAACGGTTTCACCACGTCGCGGCCGAGCAGGTGGTTCAGATCGGCGGCCAGCCCGAAGTGGTCGCCGTAGAGGAATCCCCACATCAGCGCGGCGACCACGGCGGGCACGGCGTAGGGCAGGAAGATCACGACCCGGAAGAAACCGGCGGCGTGCAGCCGGGCGCTGTCGATCGCCAGCGCCGCGATCAGCGCGAGCACCAGCATGATCGGCACCTGCACGGCGAGGAACACCAGCACCCGCTGGAAGGAGTCCCAGAACTTCGGGTCGGAGAGCACCTGCGCGTAGTTGTTCACCCCGACGAACGTCGTGCCCCCGAAGAAGGCCTGTTCGCGGAACAGGCTCAGGACGAACGCGTAGCCGATCGGAGCAAGGAACGTCAGCGCGAACACCAGCATGAACGGGGCGACGAAAAGCCAGCCTCGCCAGTCGCGGCGGGCGCGGCGCGCGGTGGCCGCACGGCGGGGCGGCGCCGGCGTGGGCGCGACCGCTGTGGACGTCATCGTCCCTCCGGATTCTGGCGAGAATGGCGCGGCTCGTGAGATGTTTACGTCAACATCAGACCGGCGGAGGCTATCGTGTTGACGTGAACATGTCCAGGAGCGGCCGCGGGCCGTCGATGGCCGACGTCGCCAGGGAAGCCGGTGTGTCCGGCCAGACCGTCTCCCGGGTCGCGAACGGCAGGTCGAACGTCGACGAGGCGACGCGCGAACGCGTGCTCGCCGCCATGCGCCGGGTGGGCTACCGCCCCAACAGCGCCGCCCGCGCGCTGCGCAACGGCCGCTTCCGCAGTATCGGCGTGATCATCTCCGCGCTCTCGACGTTCGGCAACAGCCGGACCCTCGACGCCGTCGCGTCCGCGGCCGCCGTCGAAGGGTTCTCGATCGTCCTCATGCCGGTGACCAGGCCGTCCCAAGGCGAGGTGTCGGGAGCCTTCAGCAGGTTGGACGAACAGGCCGTCGACGGCGTCATCATCCTGATCGAGCAACACGAACTGGACCAGAGCGAGATCGAACTCCCCCACGGGCTCCCGGTCGTCGTCATCGACGCGGGCGGGCGGCGCGACCATCCGGTGGTCGACTTCGACCAGGCCTCCGGCGCCACCGCCGCGACCAGGCATCTCCTCGACCTGGGCCACGAGACCGTCTGGCACGTGGCCGGGCCGCCCGAGTCCTACGCGGCCGAACGCCGCCGGAAGTCGTGGCAGGAGACGTTGGAAGACGCGGGACGGAAGGTGCCGCCACCGCTCACCGGAGACTGGTCGTCGCGGTCCGGGTACGAACACGGCGTCCGGCTGGCGGACGATCCCGCCGTCACCGCCGTGTTCGCCGCCAACGACCAGATGGCGCTCGGACTGTTGCGAGCGCTCCACGAAAAGGGCCGGTCCGTCCCTGGTGAGGTGAGCGTCGTCGGCTTCGACGACATGGACGAGGCCGCCCACTTCTGGCCGCCGCTCACCACCGTCCGGCAGTCGTTCGGCGAGGTCGGGAAGCGAGCCGTCGCGGCCCTTCTGGCCGGCATGTCCGAGGCGGGGGCGGCGGGGGCGATCAGCGTCCCGACCGAACTCGTCGTGCGCTCCAGCACTGCCCCACCCCGGTCATGACGATCGATCAGCCGGCTTCTCCTTGCGCGGCACCGGTGATGTTGCGGACCATGCCACCGAAGACGACACCGTGGAACGGCGCGATCCCCTTCCAGTAAGCGTGCCCGGCCAGCCCGTGCGGCTCGAACACCGCGCGCTGCCGGTAGATCGTCCGACCGTCCTCATCGGACTCGACGCCGAGTTCGAGCCAGGCCCGCCCGGGCAGCTTCATCTCCGCGCGCAACCGCAGCAGCCGCGGCCGGTCGAGGTATTCGACGCGCCACCAGTCCAGTGCCTCGCCGAGATGCAGCCGCCGCGGATCCCGCCTGCCGCGCCGCAGCCCGACACCGCCGACCAGCCGGTCGGCCCAGCCGCGGACCGACCAGGCCAGCGGGAACGAGTACCACCCGTGTTCCCCGCCGATGGACTCGATGACGTCCCACAGCGCCTCCGGTGAGGCGTCCGTCCGCTGTTCGCGCTTGTCCTCGTAGACGGTCCCGCCCGCCCAGTCCGGATCGCTCGGCAGCGGATCCGAGGGCGCCGCGTCACCCGACGCGTCCGACCAGCGGGTCGGCACGTCGGCGTTGCGGATCCGGGACAGCGCCAGTTCGACGGCGTGCTCGTAGTGGGTCAGCCCCGCCTCCGGGTCGGGGATGTGCTCGGCGATCGCGTGGTCGTGACAGACGACCTCGTGCACCAGCGACTCGATCAGCGGCACCGCGATGGACTTCGGCACGGGCGTGACCAGGTTGACCCATTGCGCGGACAGCCACGGGGTCAGCACCGGCACCGGTACGACGGCGCGCCTCGGCAAGCCCGCCACGACGGCGTAACGGCGCATCATGTCCAAGTAGGTCAGCACGTCGGGCCCGCCGATGTCGAAGGCACCGTTCACGTCGGAGGGCAGGTCCGCGGCGTGCACGAGGTAGTGCAGCACGTCCCGGATCGCGATCGGCTGGATGCGGTTGCGCACCCAGCGCGGCGTGACCATCGCCGGGAGCCGCTCCGTCAGGTAGCGCAGCATTTCGAAACTCGCCGAGCCGGAGCCGATGATCACCGCGGCCTGCAGGACGATCGCGGGCACCCCGGAATCCAGCAGGACCCGGCCCACTTCGGCGCGCGACGCCAGGTGCGGTGACAACTCCTCGTCGTCCGGCACGATGCCGCCCAGGTACACCAGCCGCCGCGCGCCCGCCGTCTTGGCCACCTCGGCGACGGTTTTGGCCCCCTCGCGGTCGACGTCGACGAAGTCCTTGCGCGCCAACGAATGCACGAGGTAGTAGACGACCTCGCAGCCGGTCAGCGCCGTCTCGATCGAGGACGGGTCCGTGACGTCGCCGCGTTCGACCTCGACACGGTCACGCCACGGTTCCTCGGCGACCTTCTCCGGCGAGCGGGCCACCACGCGCACCTCGTGACCCGCTTCGAGCAGTTGCGGCACCAGCCGTCCGCCGACATATCCCGTCGCCCCTAGCACCACACATCGCATGCTCCCGAGTGTTCACGGTGCCAGCCTGCCTCGCACTTCGACGGTCGCGGCGATGGTGCCCCGGAGGAACCGGACGACCGTCCGACGTTCGTCCTCCCCCATCTCCCGCCACGCCTCGGCGTAGCGTTTTCCGAGAGGCAGGAAGAACTCGGCGCCGATCTCCCGCGCCTTCTCGTGCATCCGCAACTCGACCTTGCGCCGGTCGGTCGCGCTCCGGTCGCGATGGAGGTGCCCGGCCCGCTCCAGCCGGTCCAGCACCGCCGTCGTCGCCGACGCGCTCAGGTGCAACGCGCTCGCCAGCGTGCTCGGACTCATCGGCGCCCCCAGCCTGGCGGCGTCCATGATCACCGCGAGCGCGTTGAGGTCGGTCCGGTGCAGGCCGTGCTTCTCCCCGAACATTTCCGCGAACCGGTCCGATTCGACGGTCAGCTGCCGCAGCAGGAGTACGAGCAGGTCGTCCGTGACCTGTCCGGCGTCCTCAGCCATGTCGGGTAGCTCCCCTCACGTTGCCCCGTCCGGATGACCACTCTACTATTTCGATGGTCGAACTATTCACTCGTCGAAGTAGCACTGGAGCCATCCGTCCATGATCTCGGAAGTCGAACGTCCCGCCCGCACGCGGTCACGTCTGCGGTGGTTGCTCCCGGCCCTGGTGGCGGTCGCCTGGCTGATCTTCGGCGGCTTCAGCGGCCCGTACGCGGGCAAGCTCAGCCAGGTCACGGAGAACGACAGCAGCAGTTTCCTGCCGGCGTCGGCCGAAGCGACCGAAGTGGGCGAGCTCCAGAAACAGTTCTCCAGCGCCGCCGTCATCCCGGCGATCGTCGTCGCCGAGCGGCCGTCCGGCTTGACCGAGGCCGACAAGCGGTTCCTCGCCGACCGGACGTCGAACGCGCGGCTCGTGCCTGCCCCGCAGAGCAACGCGGGTGCGCAGGTGGTCGTGCTCCTCGACGCCACGACCGACCCCGGCGACGGTGTCGAGGCACTGCGGGAGTCGCTCGCCCGTGACACCCCGGACGGGTTGAAAGTGCTCGTGACGGGCCCCGCCGCGCAGGTCGCCGACCTCAAGGAGGCGTTCGGCGGGATCGACGGGCTGCTGCTCCTGGTCGCGGGCGCGGTGGTCGCGATCATCCTGGTCGTCGTCTACCGCAGCCCGCTCCTTCCCCTGCTCGTGCTGTTGTCGGCGGTGTTCGCGCTGGGCACGGCGAGCCTCGCGGTGTACCTGCTCGCGGATCACGACGTGCTGGCACTGAACGGGCAGAGCCAGGGGATCCTGTTCATCCTCGTCTTCGGCGCAGCCACCGACTACGCGCTCCTGATGATCTCGCGCTATCGCGAAGAACTCCGGACGACGGACGATGCCCGCACCGCCCTCCGCACGGCTTGGCGCTCGACCATCGAACCGATCGCGGCCTCCGCCGGGACCGTGATCCTCGGCGTGCTGTGCCTGCTGTTCAGCGATCTGAACTCCAACAAGGGGCTCGGCCCGGTCGCCGCCATCGGCATCGGTGCCGCCTTCGTCACGACCATCACGTTCCTACCCGCCGTGCTGGCCTTGTGCGGGCGCAACGCCTTCTGGCCCTTCCGCCCGGCGGTGGCCCCGCCCCGCGACGAGACCGGCGGGCTTTGGGCACGCGTGTCGGGCCTGGTCGCCCGCGCACCGCGGACGATCTGGATCGTCACGACCGTCGTCCTGCTCGCGGGTGGCGCGTTCCTCCCCCAGCTCAAGGCTTCCGGCACCGCGCAGTCCGACGTCTTCCTCACGCCGGTCGATTCCGTCGCGGGACAGGAAGTCCTCTCGCGCTACTTCCCCGGCGGCTCCGGCTCGCCGACGGTGATCATCACTCCCGCCGGTCAGGCTCAGGCCGTCGCCGCGCTGGCGCGTGTTCCCGGCGTCTCCGACGTCCGCCAAGGCCCCGAAGCGGGCGGGCTCGCGAAGATCGACGCCGTGCTCGCCGATCCCCCGGACTCCGACGCGGCCGTCGCGACGGTGCAACGGATCCGCGACGCCGTGCACACCGTCGACGGCACCAAGGTCGGCGGGCCCACCGCGACGCTGCTCGACACCCGGGAAACCTCCGAGCACGACCGGATGGTGATCATCCCGATCGTCCTGGTCGTGATCTTCCTCGTACTCGCGCTGCTGCTGCGGTCACTGCTGGCGCCGCTGCTGCTGATCGGCACGGTGGTGCTGTCCTTCGCCGCGACGATGGGAGTGTCGGCGCTGGTGTTCAACCACGTCTTCGGCTTCCCCGGCGCCGACCCCGTCGTTCCGCTGTTCGGCTTCGTCTTCCTTGTCGCACTGGGGATCGACTACAACATCTTCCTGATGACGAGGGTCCGCGAAGAGGCGGGCAGGATCGGCACGCGGGACGGGACCCTGCGCGGTCTGCGTGTCACCGGCGGCGTGATCACGTCCGCCGGCGTGGTGCTCGCGGCGACCTTCGCCGCCCTCGCCGTCCTGCCCATCCTCTTCCTGGCACAGCTGGCTTTCATCGTCGCGTTCGGCGTCCTGCTCGACACGCTCCTGGTGCGTTCGCTGCTGGTCCCGGCTCTGACGGTGGACGTCGGACGGAAGATCTGGTGGCCGTCGAAACTGGCGAAGACCGGCCAGGAATGAACGCCTTGCCCGTAACCTGGTGACCATGAGCGCTGACCAGGACGCCATCGACGAACGGATCCAGGACGCCGCCGAACGCGGTGACCTGGCCGAACTCCGGCGGCTGGCCGACGCCGGCAGTAGCGACGCGGCCGACCAGCTGATCGAGACGGCGACCGAACTGGGCGCGCTGGACGAGCTGCGGCGGCTGGCCGCCGGCGGGAACCAGGACGCCGCGGATCAGCTGGCCGAGCTCACCGAGGAGTAGCGCCCCGCATCGCCGGGATGCGGGCCGGGCTCCTCTCGGCGTTGTCCTCCCCCGCGACCACGACCGACCTCGCGCGCTCGGTGAACGGCTGCTCTGACGGTCAGAGGTCGATCAGCTCGACGGTCACTTTCGCCACATCACCTTCCTCGATTCCCTCGGCCTTGCGGACCGCTTTCTTGACCGGCAGCACGTATGCGCCCCGTTTGGAGTCCGGGAAGATCGACGTCTTCCATTTGCTGCCGCCGATACCGACCTGGACACGGACAGCTCCGAACCCGCGGCGAGGCCCGTCGGTGATCTCGCGGATCTCCTCGGAGATGTCCTGGGGCAGGCTGACGAAGGTCCAGGTCTCCCCACGGCGGGCGTCCCAGACCCAGAGCTCGGCATCGAACACGACGATCATCGGTGGAGCGTCGCACACCGGACCGACAATTCCGCGCGCCCCGCTACCGTGGCCGAGTGGACTTCGTCGTGATCTTCGGACCGCCCGCCGTCGGCAAGATGACCGTCGGCGAGGAGCTGTGCAAGCTCACCGGGTTCAAGCTGTTCCACAACCACATGGCCGTCGAGCCGGTGCTCGGCATCTTTCCGTTCGGCTCGCCGCCGTTCGGCAGGCTTGTCGACGAGTTCCGTCGCCGCGTCATCGAGGAGGCGGCCGACGCCGCGCTGCCCGGCCTCGTCTACACCTACGTGTGGGGTCTCGAACTCCCCGAGGACACCGAACTCATCGGCTCGTACGTCGACATCGTCCGGACCTGATCGAGCGCCACGATCACGTGCGTATCGACAACACGCGCTTGACCCCGGCGGAGACCGCCGCCCTAATTCTCCGAAGGATGCCGCAGTGACCGGGTCGTCGTCGCGCCGAGCACACGCGAAGCCATCCACGCCAGCGCGTCGGCCGTGCGTGCCGGGGTGTCCGACGGCTGCATGACGTGACTCAGCACGGTCCGGACCACGACGTCGATCGCCACATCCAGCTGCGCGGCGTCCAGCGGCGGGCCATAGGCGCGGACACGGCCACGCAGCATGACGGTCGCTTCGCTCAGCAGGCTCCCGGCCCGCACCGTCAGCAGCGGCAGCAACTCGGTGTCGGCGCCGTGCGTGGCCGAGACGATGGCGCGCAGCAGGAGATTGTCGTCGGCGAGTTCGAGGACACCGCGGACGGCGTCGTGGATCGCCTCGACAAGATCTTCCGGATGCCGCTCGAAAGCGTCCCGGACCACCGCGAGGAACCGGCCGAGTTCGTGCGAGATCATCGCTTCGGCGAGCTGGGTCTTCGAGCCGAGTTCGTTGTAGACGGTCTGGCGGCTGACGCCGACGATCTCCGCGAGTTTGCTCATCGTCACCGAGGACCAGCCGGAGCGCACGGTCAGCTCGATCGCCGACGCGACGATCGGTTGACGGTACGGACCTCCCGCAACCGGTGCCTCACTCATGATCGTCATTCTAGGCCGCCATTCTCGCGGCGAACGCCAGCGCCTCAGGCCACGGCGCCCGCCCGGCGATGTGGCGACGGTACTTCATGATCTCGCGCGGCCGGTCGACGGTCAGCGCCCCGACGATCCGGTCCCCACGCCGGTACAGCGCGGTGAAACCACCGGACTCCGGGACGGCGGTCACCACCTCGTCCGCCCTCGGGGTGCCGACGAACTGGATCCGGTGGTCGTACCAGTCCGACCAGAAGTACGGCACCGGCGACAGCGCCTTCGCCGTTTCCGGCGCGAGCGCGTGACGAGCGGCCGCGGCACCCTGCTCCGCGGCGTTCGTCCAGTGCTCCAGCCGCATCACCTCACCGTCGAACAACGGATTCGCGGCATGGGCGACATCGCCGGCGGCGTACACGCCGGGCACCCCGGTCGCGAGCGTGGCGTCGCACACCACGCCGCCGTCGCGCTCGTGCAGCGGCACCCCGCTGCCGGCCAGCCAGCCGGTGGCCGGGACGACACCGATGCCGGCGACCACCAGATTCGCGGGAAGCACCTCGCCGGTCGAAAGCCGCACGCCGGTCACCACACCGCCGTCGGACTCCAGACCGGTGACCGTGGTGGACAACCGCAGTTCCGTGCCCGCTTCCCGGTGCAGCGCGGCGCACACCGCACCGGCCTCGGCGCCGACGGACCGGGTGAGCGGGACGTCGAGTGTCTCGACGATCGTCGACGACAGCCCGCGCTTCCGTGCCGCGGCCGCGACCTCCGAACCGATGAAGCCCGCGCCGATCACGACCGTGCTGGCCCCGGCGTCGAGCGCGGCACGGACCGCCAGCGCGTCCTCGGCGGTCCTCAACGTGTGGACCCCGGCGATCCCCTCGCTTCCGGGCAGCCGCCGCGCGGTGGCGCCGGTCGCGATCACCAGCGCCTCGTACGGAACCGTCGTCCCCGCCACCGAAACCTCGCGAGCGGTGGTGTCGAGCCCGTCCGCGGGGGCGCCGAGTATCAGTTCGACACCGAACTCGTCGCGCAACGCGTCCTCGCCGTGGAACGGCTCGACCTTGCCGGGTCCTTCCGCGTCGAGGAACGACTTCGACAGCGGGAGCCGGTCGTAGGGCGGGTGATCCTCCGCGCCGATCAACACGATCCGGCCCCGGTATCCGTCCCGGCGCGCCGCCTCCACCGCGCGCAACCCGGCCAGCGACGCTCCCACGACGACCAGCGTCATGATCAGTCCCGCAGTTTCAGGGCGAGGACCGGGCAGGCGTCGACGGCGGCCGACAGGTCCTGGCGGTGTTCCTCACCGGGCTGCTCGTCGAGCACCACGACCGTGCCGTCGTCGCCCACCTCGAAGAAGTCGGGCGCCATCGCCTCGCACATGCCCAGCCCGTCGCATTTCGCGCGGTCAGCCTCGATCTTCATCATGCTCCGACCCTTCCCGGTGCCACGAAATCGACCTTCTCCCGCACCCCGCAGTCCGGGCAGCACCACGAATCCGGGATCGCCGACCACGGGGTCCCGGCGGGGAAACCCTCCCGTGGGTCGCCGAGTTTCTCGTCGTACACATAGCCGCAGCCGGGGCACATCCCGCCCTCGGTCGCGTCGCCGTGCGTGTCGGCGACGTGCCGCGACGGCGCGGTGACCCGCGTTCCGTACCGCGCCAGCACCTTGGCCCGCTTCGACGGCTGGATGTTGGCGCGGGAGATGTCGCCGTCGAAATGGGCGAGCACCCGCGGATCCATCACGCGGCGCCAGACCGGCGGCACCAGCGCCAGCACGATCATCCCGGCGTAGCCCGTCGGGAGCACCGGCGATTCCGCGAAATCGCGCAGCGTCTGGTAGCGGCGGGTCGGGTTGGCGTGGTGATCGCTGTGCCGCTGCAGGTGGTAGAGCAGCACGTTGGTGGCGATGTTGTTGGAGTTCCAACTGTGGCTCGGGTCCACGCGTTCGTACCGCCGGCGGTTCGGCGGGCCGACCATCTGCCGCCGCATGCCGTAGTGCTCCATGTAGTTCACGACCTCCAGCAGCGAGAACCCGACCACCGCCTGGATCACCAGGTACGGCAGGATCCCCGGCCCCAGCCACACGGCCATCGCCGCCCACAGCACCGCGGACATCAGCCAGGCGTTGAGCACGTCGTTGCCGATCCGGAACGGATGCCGGTCGCGCCGGGCGTAGCGCTTGCGCTCCAGCCCCCACGCGGATTTCAGCGAACCGAACACGGTGCGCGGCCAGAACCGGTAGAAGCTCTCCCCCACCCGGCTGCTCGCCGGGTCCTCGGGAGTGGCCACCCGGACGTGGTGGCCGCGGTTGTGCTCGATGTAGAAGTGGCCGTAGAAGCTCTGCGCCAGCGCGATCTTCGACAGCCAGCGCTCGTGGCTCTCCTTCTTGTGCCCGAGTTCGTGCGCGGTGTTGATGCCGATCCCGCCGATGCAGCCGATCGAGATCGCCAGGCCGATCTTGTCCGCGACGGACAGGTCGCCGCGGGCGATCAGCCAGAACGCCACCACGAAACCCGCGTACTGGATGGGCAGGAACGCGAAGGTGATCCACCGGTAGTAGCGATCCCGCTCCAGCCGTTCGATCACGTCGTCGGGCGGATTGCTGCGGTCCAGCCCGGCCACCAGGTCGATCAGCGGCACGATCACCAGGATCACGATCGGCCCGATCCAGAACCACACCCCCCAGCCGGTGGCCGCGTGCAGGCCGATGGCCAGGAACGCGAGCGAAGGAACCACCAGGCCGATCAGCCACAGATATCGCTTGCCGTCGGTCCAGCGTTCGGTCGAGCCAGCCGGGATCGTGCCCGTCATCTCGCTCATCGCACCCTCCTCCGTTGGCTGGGTTTACAAAACGATAGGTGATGTACAGCCGGTTTGACAAGAGGACATCTTTTGTAAACCCAGCGTTGCTTCATTTCGTGAGAATCTGGCGATATCTTGTATTCGTAAGGAAACTTACTTAACTTATGACGACACGCCGCGACCCACTTCGTCCGCCCGAAGGAGCGCGAATGCCCCGATCACCTCGCCGGATCCGACCCGCCGCGGTGGCCACCGTCGCCGCCGCCCTGCTGGCCCTGCCCGCCACCGCCGCCACCGCGACCACGACGGCGAACAGCCCGTGGCCGGGCGGTTCCGCCGTCACGAACGCCGACGGTTCGAACGTCCTCGGCGGCAACATGAGCGGCCTGTCGTTCGGCGGCCCCGACGTCCTCTGGGCGGTCAAGAACGGCCCCGGCACCCTGTACCGCCTCGTGCGCAACGGCTCGAAATGGCAGCCGGACACCGCCAACGGCTGGTCGTCGGGCAAGCAGCTGCGCTACCGCGGGGGCAACGGCGACCCCGACGCCGAAGCCGTCGTGGCCACCCCGGACGGCGTGGTCGCGGCCACCGAACGCGACGGCGACAACAGCAAGACGAGCTCGCTCAAGGTGCTCCGGTACGACGTCTCCGGTACGGCCAAGACCCTCAGCGCGAAGGCCGAATGGGATCTGACCGCGGATTTGCCGAAGGTCTCGGCCAACGACGGCCTCGAAGCCGTCTCGTGGATCCCGGACAGCGCCCTCACCGCCAAGGGGTTCGTCGACCAGCGCACGAAGGCGCCGTACAACCCGGGCAGCTACCCCGGCCACGGGACCGGCCTCTACCTCGTCGGCCTCGAGAGCAACGGGATGATCTACGCCTACGCGCTCGACCAGGCGGGCGGGAAGTACACCCGGGTCGCGAGTTTCGCGAGCGGGCTCGACTCGATCATGGAACTCGAATACGAGGCTTCCACCGGCAAGCTGTGGGCGGTCTGCGACAACAACTGCGGCGGTGATTCGGCGACGCTCGCCGTCAACGCGCAGGGCGCGTTCGCCGTCACGGCCACGTACGACCGTCCGAGCGGCATGCCGGACTACAACAACGAAGGCTTCGCGATTTCGGCCGCGTGCGCCTCCGGGACCAAGCAGGTGGTCTGGGCCGACGACGGGAACGAAAGCGGCCACGCGCTCCGCGCCGGCACCCTCTCCTGCGGCTGAACGGGCACGACATGAAATTCACCTCCCTCGCGATCCTTCCGGCACTGACCATTCCCCTGCTCCTGCCATCGGCGGCACTCGCCGGGGACGGCTGGGAATCCATCGGCACCGGCATGACCTCCGGCGCCAGCGGCATCGCCGTCCTCGACAAGGACGACCACCGGATCGACGCGCTTGTCCTGCGCGACAACAAGAAGCCCGGTGAGAACCGGGCGGTCCGGGTCCGGCTCGAACACGGCAAAGTGTCCAAGGTGGACCCGATCGACTGGCCGGGCGAACTCCCGGTCGACCTGGAAGCGGCCGAACCGGTGCCGGGGAAGACCGGCGAATTCGTCGCACTGGCCAGCGACGGCAAGGGCTTTCACTTCAAGGTGAAGGACCGGAACCTGAAAGTGCTCGGAACTTTCCAGGCCCCGAAAGGCGACCCGAAGGACAATTACGAGGGCTTCGCACTGAAAAAGGTGAATGACCGTTTGTTCGCGATCTGGGCGGACCGCGGTCAGGACGCCCGGCCCGCGACGCTGTACTCCGCGGAGTTCTCGGTCTCGAAGCTGTCCTTCAAGAAGCCGAAGTCGATCCCGTTCCGGGTCCCGTACCCGGCCACGGACGTCCGGCACACCTCGGACGTCGAGATCACCGCGGACGACCGCGTCCTGGTCTCGGCCGCCTCCGACCCCGGTGACGAAGGGCCGTTCGATTCGGCCGTGTACGAAGCGGGCGTGCTCCGCTCCGACGGTTCGATCGCGCTCTCCCCCGTTCCGGTGAGGATCGGCGATTTCCCCGGCCACAAGATCGAGGCCATGACCTGTCTGTCGCGCTCGTGCGGCAGCCTGCTCTACGGCACCGACGACGAGGCCGCGGGCGGTAGGCTCCGGATCGCGACCAGGAACGAGCCGGAGGACCAGTGATCAGCGAAGACCTGCGCGAGCGCCGCCACAAGATCATCGAAGAGCACATGGACACCGAGGTGGCCCACGAGTTCGACCGGACACTGGGCACCTTCAACGGCCATCCGCACTACGAGATCATGGCGACCGGGCAGATCTTCGACGGCGACGAAGAGGTCATGGCGTACTACCGCATGACCCGCACGGCGTTCCCGGACCAGCGGCACGACAACGTCCGCTACCACTTCGCCGACGAGTCGGTCATCGTCGAATTCGACCTCCTCGGCACCAACCTCGGCGAGTTCTACGGCCGTCCGCCGACCGGCAAGGCGTTCCGGGTGCCGATCATCGCGGTGTTCTTCTTCGACGAGGACCGGATCACCAACGAGCGCATCTACTTCGACGCCGCCAGCCTGATCACCCAGGCCGGGCACGCCGAACTGCTGACCCTGCTGGCTTCCGGCGAGGTCTGACCGGCAGGCCGATGATCACCCGAGGCGGGAAAGACCGAACGCGGTGAGGAAACCCGTCACCGTGATCAACCCGGTCCACAACTGAGCGTCTTCGAACGCCTCGGGGATCATCGTGTCGGCGATCATGGCGAGGATCGCGCCGCCCGCGATCGCGGTGATCACCGCGAGGCCGGCACCGGACGCTTCGCCGAGAACGCCGTAGCCCAGCAACGCCGCCACACCGCTGATCACGGCGATTCCGCCCCAGAGCGCGAAGACATAGCGCGGGCTCCGGCCCGCCCGCTTCATCCCAGCCGCACTGGACAACCCTTCCGGGACGTTGCTGATGAACACGGCGGCCACGGTCACGACGCTGACACTTCCGCCGCCGAGCAGGCTGGTGCCGATCACCATCGATTCGGGGACGCCGTCGAGCAGGGCGCCGAGCGCGATGGCGGTGCCGGAGCCTGCCTGATCGGCTTCGGACGGCTGCTGGTCGCCCGAGCGTTTGCGGTGACGGGCACCTCGCCGGGCGAGTCCGACGTTCGCGAGGGTGTAGACCAGGGCACCGCCGAGCGCACCGAGCGCGGTCGGCAGGAAACCGCCCTTTTCGTGTGCTTCGGCAATCAGCTCGAAGGAGACGGCTGAGATCAGCACGCCGCTTCCGAAAGCCATGACGCCCGCGACGGCCCTGCCGGGTATCCGGATCAGGAAACCGACCATGGCGCCGAGCAGCAAGGCCGATCCGGCCAGGAGGCCCCAGCCACCCGCCGCCAGCAGATCCGGCACCCGTCCTCCCGCTCACCCGCTCGAAACCCGGACACACTTCAGTCTGGACGACCCGATGGCCGGACGCGCGCCGGAGGATTACGCCGACGCAGCCGGGGTATCCGGCCGCCATGGAACGAGAAGACACGGCGCGTGGCTCCCACTCGGCGGAGCAGCGCAAGAGCGCCGCGCGGCGCCCGCCGCAGGTGGCCGCGCTCGTCGTCGGCGCGGCCTTCCTGCTTGTCGGCGTCCTCGGCTTCATCCCGGGCATCACCACCGGCTACGACGGCCTGGAGTTCGCCGGACACCATTCCGGAGCCCGGTTGTTCGGCGTTTTCGCGGTGTCGATCCTGCACAACCTGGTGCACCTGCTGTTCGGCGTCGTGGGCGTGCTCGCCGCGCGCAAACGCGCCGCTTCCCGAGTCTTCCTCATGGTCGGCGGCGGGATCTATCTGCTCCTGTGGCTCATCGGCTTGGCGATCCCGCAGAGCAGCCCGGGGAATTTCCTGCCGTTCAACGTCGCCGACAACTGGCTGCATCTGGGCCTCGGCGTCGGCATGATCGCGCTCGGTGTCCTCACGACAGCGCTGGAACGCAAGGCGGGCGACTATCCGGAACCGGATCTGCAGCACCAGTGAAAACGTCCGGGCCCGCCGCGGAAGCGACGGGCCCGGACGTTCGGATCAATTTCAGACCAGGTCGTACCGGTCGAGGTTCATGACCTTGTCCCACGCCGCCACGAAGTCGCGGACGAACTTCTCCTTGGCGTCGTCGCTGGCGTAGACCTCCGCCACCGCGCGAAGCTCGGAGTTCGACCCGAACACGAGGTCGGCCCGGGTACCGGTCCACTTGACCTCGCCGGTCGCGGAGTCGCGGCCTTCGAAGACCTCCGCGTCGGCGGACGTGGCCGTCCACTGCACGCCCATGTCGAGCAGGTTCGTGAAGAAGTCGTTGGTCAGCGCCCCCGGCTTCTCGGTGAACACGCCGTGCTGGGACTGCTGGGCGTTGGCGCCGAGGACACGGAGACCGCCGACGAGGACGGTCATCTCGGGCGCGCTCAGGTTCAGCAGGTTCGCGCGGTCGATGAGCAGGTACTCCGTCGGGAGACGGTGGCCCTTGCCCCGGTAGTTGCGGAACCCGTCCACGGTCGGCTCCAGCGGCGCGAACGACTCGACGTCGGTCTGCTCCGCCGTCGCGTCGGTGCGGCCCGGCGTGAACGGCACGGTGACCTCGTGGCCGGCGTCCTTGGCCGCCTGCTCGACGGCGGCGACGCCGCCCAGCACGATCAGGTCGGCGAGCGAGACCTTCTTGCCGCCGGTCTGGGCGCCGTTGAAGGCCTCCTGGACACCTTCGAGGGTCCGCAGCACCTGAGACAGCGTCTGCGGGTCGTTGACCTCCCAGTCACGCTGCGGCTCGAGGCGGATGCGGGCACCGTTCGCGCCACCGCGCTTGTCGCTGCCACGGAAGGTCGAGGCCGACGCCCACGCGGTCGAGACCAGCTGCGAGACCGACAGGCCCGAAGCGAGCAGCTTCTCCTTGAGGGAGGCGATGTCCGCGTCGTCGATCAGCTCGTGGTCGACGGCGGGCACCGGGTCCTGCCAGATCAGCGTCTCCTGCGGCACCAGCGGGCCGAGGTAACGCTGGATCGGGCCCATGTCGCGGTGGGTCAGCTTGAACCAGGCGCGGGCGAAGGCGTCCGCGAACTGGTCCGGGTTCTCGTAGAACCGGCGCGAGATCTGCTCGTAGACCGGGTCGAAACGCAGCGCCAGGTCGGTGGTGAGCATGCCGGGCGCGCGGTTGAGCTTGCCGTCCTCGGGATCCGGGACGGTGTTCTTGGCCTTGCCGTCCTTCGGCGTCCACTGGTGGGCGCCCGCCGGGCTCTTGGTCAGCTCCCACTCGTACTCGAAGAGGTTGTGGAAGAACCAGTTGCTCCACTGGGTCGGGGTCGGCGTCCAGGTGACCTCGAGGCCACTGGTGATCGCGTCGCGTCCCTTGCCGCTGCCGAAGCTGTTCTTCCAGCCGAGGCCCTGCTCCTCGATCGAAGCGCCCTCGGGCTCGGCCCCGACGTACTTGTCCGGGTCGGCCGCGCCGTGGGTCTTGCCGAAGCTGTGGCCGCCGGCGATCAGCGCGACGGTCTCCTCGTCGTTCATCGCCATCCGGCCGAAGGTCTCGCGGATGTCGCGGGCCGCGGCCAGCGGGTCCGGGTTGCCGTTCGGGCCTTCCGGGTTCACGTAGATGAGACCCATCTGCACGGCGGCCAGCGGGCCTTCGAGCTGACGGTCACCGCTGTAGCGCTCGTCGCCGAGCCAGGTGCGCTCGGGGCCCCAGTACACGTCCTCGTCCGGCTCCCAGACGTCGGCGCGGCCACCGGCGAAGCCGAAGGTCTTGAAGCCCATGGTCTCCAGCGCGCGGTTGCCGGTGAAGATCATCAGGTCGGCCCACGAGATCTTGCGGCCGTACTTCTTCTTGACCGGCCAGAGCAGGCGGCGGGCCTTGTCGAGGTTGCCGTTGTCCGGCCAGCTGTTGAGCGGGGCGAAGCGCTGCATGCCCGCGCCCGCGCCACCGCGGCCGTCCTCGATCCGGTAGGTGCCGGCGCTGTGCCACGCCATGCGGATCATGAAGCCGCCGTAGTGGCCGAAGTCGGCGGGCCACCAGTCCTGCGAAGTCGTCAGGACGGCGTCGACGTCCTTGGCGAGTTCATTGAGGTCGAGGGTCTTGAACTCGGCGGCGTAGTCGAACCCGGCGTCCATGGGGTCCGAAGCGGCGGAGTGCTTCCGGAGGATCTTCAGGTTGAGCTGGTTCGGCCACCAGTCGCGGTTGCCCGCGCCTTCGGTGGGGTGGTTGCGGCGGCCCGACGAGACGGGGCAGCCGCCCGCGCTCTCTTCGTTCATTTCGCCGATGACGGCGTCCGGGCTGTCAGACACGGGAATCCTTCCGGGAATCAGAACTGCAGGGCTCAAGAACGGGGTTCGATCGCACAGTCGGGGCACAGGCCCCAGTAGATGACCTCGGCTTCTTCGATCAGGAAGCCTTGGTCGTTCGACGCGGTCAAACAGGGTGCGGGACCGACGGCGCAGTCGACGTCGGCGATGGCACCACAGGTTCGGCACACGACGTGGTGGTGGTTGTCCCCGACCCGGGACTCGTAGCGTGCCACGGACCCCGACGGCTGGATCCGCCGTACGAGACCCGCGGCGGTCAGTGCCCGCAACACGTCGTAAATGGCCTGGTGAGAGACCTCGCCGAGCTCCGTACGCACGGCACCGATGATCGAGTCGGTGTCGGCGTGCGGGTGGTCGCGTACCGCTGTCAGCACGGCCACCCTGGGACGCGTCACGCGCAGGGAGGCCCCGCGCAGCATCCGCTCGAACTCCTGGGTCGTGGGCACGGCCGCAGTCTGGCCCATTTTCTGGAATGAATCAAGTTCGCAGGATCCCGGGCGTGTCTCCCCCTGCGTACCCGGCGCCGGGACTCGCGCACCCCGGGGCGGTCTCACTCCGACGCGAGTCCGGCAAGGGTGGTCACCGTTGACGACGTCCGTCCCGTGGCGTTCGTTACGGATTCTCGTCAAGAATTTCGCCTATCGTCAACAATCGGGTGAAAACGCGATGTGAAGTGGCTCGCGATAACCGCTCGCCCACCCGAAGGTGCGAAATTCGGATGAAACTTGCACCCCCGAAAGGGAATCTCCACTGCCACAGCAGGTTTTCCGCGTACTCCAAACACAAACCGGTGCCCCCGCGATGCCCTGGACGAGTGAGAGGCCATGCCGGAGCGTGGCCGCGGCGACCACGTTCACCTTCATCCGGAGGCCGCAATCCGTTGCCAGGGCACGATTCCCGGCATCTTCGCTGCTCCGAGGCAACTCGCATACGCGCCCCACGGCGCACGTCCCGCGTGATAGCGTCTGCGCCCTGCTCCCCATAGTCCGGCTTCACCCACCAGCAAGGGAAAATCATGCCCGAACAAGGTCCCGGCACCGTCGTGGCGGTGGACGGCCCGGCGGCGGCGGGCAAGACCACCACCTGTCTGGCACTGTCGAAATCGTTCGACCTGCGCTATCTCGAAAGCGGCAGGACTTATCGCATCATCGCTTTCGAAGCACTTCAGCGTCGCATTCCGGTCGACAACGCCACGAAAGTCACCTGCCTCTGCGACGAATTGATCACGGCGAGCCGTTCCGCGAGCCTGCTGACTTCCGACCGCTACGCCCCGGACAACCTGCGCGCCACCCGGGTCAACGTCGCCGTTTCGGCGGTCGCCAAGATCGCGGAGGTCCGCCAGCGGGTCACCAGCCTCATCAGGCTTTGGGCCGGCGCACAGCCTCGCTGCGTCATCGAGGGCCGGGACATCGGCACCACCATCTTTCCCGCCGCGACCGTGAAGTTCTACTTGACCGCGAAGCCAGAAGTCCGGGCCCTGCGGCGCGTACGGCAAGAGCGGTCGGCATCCTACGAACACGTTCTCGACGACGTGATCCGCCGGGACGAGGCCGATATGTCCCGGGCGACGTCGCCGTTGGTCCCCGCCGAGGACGCCATCAGAATCGACACCACCGACCTCACCGTCGAGCAGGTACTGCGGCTGATGACCTCGGCGTGTCGCGACAGAGGATTAGAGATCAACCGTTAGTGCGAGTACGCTTCTGCTTTGTCTGCGACGAAGCTAAGTTGACCATGGGTATGACTTCAAGTGATCGATCAATGACGAGGAGTATTGGTTATGAGACCGGCGATGGCGAAGGAAAACGTAGCCGAACCGGTGAACACCGATTGCCTCTTTTGTCATTTCGATGACGCATCGGTGAATGACGTACTGGTCGACGGAAACGAGATCTACGTTCGGTGGGACAACTTCCCCGCCGCCAAGGGACATGTCGAGGTCGTCCCGAAAAGACACGTGGAGTCCTACTTCTCGCTCACGGCGAGCGAGCACGCCGAAGTCTATGCGCTGATCAAGCAGGCCTGGCGCCGGATCCAGGACCAGTTCCAGCCGGACGGCTACACCATCGGTGTGAACGAAGGGCAGGCGGCGGGCCGGACGATCGACCACCTGCACATCCACCTGATCCCCCGCTACGAGGGCGACGTGGCGGATCCGCGAGGCGGTATCCGTCATGTACTACCGGGGACCAACCCCGACGAATGGCTCGGCCGGTAGCCCTTTCCTCGCCTCCACGACGAACCAGCTGCCGCGTCCGCTCGGCAAAACCCGGGCCGAGACGAAGCCGGCGGCGGCCAATTCGTCCACCACGGCTTCCGGTCTACGCAACGAAAACCATCGCGGCGATGGCATCCGGACACTGCGCGCCCATCCTTCGCCCTCCCCTTCCTTGAGGCTGATCGCCGTGACACCGCCGGGCGCGAGCACCCGATGGATTTCGGAGAAGACGCGCGGGTGCGCCTCGCTCGGTAAGTGCACGATGCTGGCACAAGCCCAGACACCGTCGAACACTCCGGCGGCTATCGGCAGGGCCAAGAGATCGCAAAGCACCGCACCGTCCACCGCGCAACGACTTCGGGTGTGCCGGAGCAATTCCTCACTGAGGTCGGCCGCCATCACGGCCGCGCCGCGTCCGATCAGATATTCGGCGTCCCGGCCGGCGCCACAACCGAGGTCCAGCACCGAACTTCCGGGCAGCGCATCGAAGAAACGGTCCAGTTCGTGGTCCAGACCGGGAAACAGGTCGAGCGTGCCGGTGGCCCGCACGTACACCGCGGCGTTCTCGTCGTAGGCTCGGCGTGTACTCGACACCAAGGCGCGCAGCTTCGCGTCGTTCAGGTGCATTCGAAGTCCTCGCGACCGATGGCCATGCCCAGATTGGTCATCTCCTCCAGCAGTTCCCGCCGGTCGAGCACCTCGTAGCCGCGACCGGCGTCGACGCTCACGCAGCCGACGAACTTGTTGCGCCCGCTTCTGATCGGCGTGACGAACAGCGCGGTCCGATGCTTGAGGGCCTGGAACGCCTCCCATCCCAGGTTCATCACCGATTCCGCACCGTAGCGGGCCACGTGGTCGTCGAACTTCGCCTCGTCGGTGAGGCGGGCCGCCAACGGTGCGACATCGAACGTCACCTCGCGATCGTGCTGCCAGCACAGTCCCACGGCGCCGATGCCCCGCACCGGCGCGAAACTCCGCGTCGCCGGAAAGGACGACATCCGGTAGGAGGACAGTCGTTTCAGGACCCCGTGGATCGGATGCCTCAGTGTGCGCGTCTTCCGCCACACATGGAGCGCCAGGTCGCCGGTGTCCAGCGGCGGATCGATCTTCGCGCTGATCTCGAGCAATCTGCCGAACGTGGACAACACGCGACGCCGCATCATGACGTTGCGGTCCACGAAGGCCCGTCGTTGCCAGCTTTCGAACGGTGCGAAAGCACCGAACACCCCGGCCGTGACGAGCGCGACCAGCAGCAGGTACGAGCGGTCGTTCAGGAGGCCGTCCCAGAAGGCCTTCGCCGGTACGTTGTACGCCTTGCCCGCCAGGAAGAGCGTCGCCGACAGCAGGATCGCCTTGTCCGCGATCTTGGCCGCCTTCCGGCTCATGCCTTTCCGTCGCGCTGGTGCCGCCACGCCTCGCCCGGCAGGTCCGCCCGCTCGCCGTTCTTCCCGGTCAAGACCACCTCTGGCCGCTCGGTGACCACGCCGATCCGGTGGAAGCTCAGCGTTTCGGCGAGGTCGTCCACCTGGGTGGGCGGCACGGTGAAGACGAGTTCGAAGTCGACCGAGTCGCCCATGACCAGGCTCAGCGGCTCCACATCCACGTGCGCGGCCACGGCGGCCACCGCCTTGGGGACGGGAATGGACCGCTCGTCGACGTCGATCCCGACTCCGCTCGACTCGGCGATGCTCAGCAAGGCCGCCTTCAGCCCGTCCGAGGTGTCCAGACAACTCGTGACCACCCCGCTGGCGCCGAGGGCGAGCCCCTCGTCCACTCTGGCCACCGGACGTTTCCAGGCGGAAAGCAACGACGGCACCAAGCTGTCGATGACCAGATCCGGCACGCCGGAGCGCAGGTACGCCATCGCCGCTCCGGCGGGCCCGGTCGGTGCCGTGAGGCAGACGACGTCACCGGGTTTCGCGCCGGACCGCAGCAGCGCCCGGCCCGCCGGGCACACCCCGAGAGCCGACGCCGAGAGGATCAGGCGTTCCGCGCCGCCGATGTCGCCACCCACGTTGAGGCAGCCGAAGGCGGCGCACGCGTCGCGGATGCCGCGCATGACGAGACCGAACAGCGCGTCGTCCATTTCGGCCGGATACCGCACGACCGAAAGCAGCCCGATCGGCTTCGCGCCCATCGCCGCGATGTCGCTCAGATTCGCGGCGACGAGGTAGTACCCCAGGTCGTATTCGTCGAGGTGTCCCATCTCGTAAAGCCTGAACTTGGGCCCGCGGACGTAATCGGAGCCCACCACGAGGTCGTGCTCGCCTGCCAGCCGGAAGACCGCGCAGTCGTCTTGGGCGTCGGCTCCCGCGGTCAGGTCCACCCGGCCACCGTCCGGGAACGAAACCGGGACGAACTCGCTTGCCTGCCGGGCGAACAACGGCACGATCGCCGTGGCCAGTCTCGTCGGTTCGTCCGAGAATTTCTCACTCACCACAGGACAGCTCCACCTCGTCGCCACTGAGTTTCCCGGGCCAGTAATCCACCATTCGCAGGGTTTCGCGAAGATCCCTTTTCCGCATCACCACCGCGTAGTCCCATTCCGGATCCTCGATCGCCAGCACGGCGCCGACGATCGAGCGGAGATACTGCCTTTTCTGCGCGCCGGTCGGCAGGTAAACCCGGACTTTCCCCCGGTACACACGGAGGAAATAAGCCGAAGACGGCCAAGGCGCGAGCGTGAGTTCCCCGAGCGAATCCAGATCCCGGTGGAACAGGCCGTCGCCGATCAGGAGATCGTCCACGGCGTCACCGTCGACGGGGAGAAAGTGCAGATGCGCGTGCGTGATGCACGCGTGGCTCTCCTGTCCGGCGCTCGAACCGTGTTCGAGGATCAGCGGCTCGCCGAAGGTCTCCCGGTACAGCGGCATGAACTCGTCGAGAAGGCCGCGCACCTCGTCCTGATGGAGGGAAAGCACCTGGGCGAACGACAAGTGGTGATTCGAGGGCAGGAGCAGGAGATGCCCGAGTACGAGCGGCGACATATCGGCCAGCAGCGTCAAGTTTTCCGTCGAATGTATTAGCCGGGACGGTGGGTCGCCTTCGTAGAAACGGGCGAAGGAGGTGTCAGCCGAACCCGAAAGCTCTTCGCAGAAGTCCGCACCCGCGCACTGCATGGTTTCGATCATGTCTCCCCCTGCCGCCTCGCTTCGTCCTGGCCTTCGCCGAGCAGAGCACCTGGATTTTTGCGCACGGTCATGGCGGACTTGAACGGTCAATGCGGAGATTAGCTCGAACGTCGTAACCCGCTCACGGATTCGTGACAACAAGAATTTGGACAAAAGCAGGACACATCATGGTCGATACATACTCACCTGCCGCACGACGTGAAAAAGCGTCCGTCACCCGGTGGATGACGGACGCTTTCCGACTGTCGCTATCCGTTCGAATTCACGGCGATTTCGGCGAAATCCGCACTCAGCCGTCTTCGCGTGCCAAGAGTTCCCGGACCCGTTCCTGCAGCGCCTCCCTCGGGTACGCGTTCACCTGGGCGCCGGCCATCCGCACCGGGTCGCCGAAGAAGAAGTACTCGTACAGCGACTCCCGCCCGGCGAAGCTCGAGACCGACGCGTCGAACGCCAGCTTGAACAGCCGCGCGCGGTCCTTGGCCGGCAGGGTGGCCGACTGGAGGTAGGTGTCGATGGCGGGACGGCCCTCCGCCTCGAAGTCCGCCTCACCCGGCAGCGCCATGAGGCCGGAGGCGGAGAACTTGCGGATGATCTCGGTCAGGCGCGGCGAGACCTTCGTGGGGTACCAGTTCCGGGCGGCGTTCAGGACCTCCCACTTGGGCAGGAAGACGCCGTCCTCGCTGAGCTTGCCGTCGGCCTCCGCCGCGCGCAGCACGGCCTTCTCGATCTCGACGTAGGAGATCAGCTCCGACAGATCCTGCTGGATGTGCTGGAAGCCGCCGATCCCGATCGCGGCGGCGATCTCACTGGCGAGACCGAGGTAGAACTCCGTCTTGGCCAGGGTGCGGGTGACGACCTGGTGGGTCATCAGCGCGCCGGCGCCGGTCTCGGAGTACCAGGCGTTGCACAGTTCCGGATGCCCCAGCAGGAAGACGCGCTCGTTCGGGACGAAGACGTCGTCGAAGACCACGACCGCGTCCATCTCCTCGAAGCGGGAGGCCAGCGGTTCGTCGAAGGTCGAGCGGCCGTGGTCGAGCCCGGCGCGGCAGAAGTACTTCAGCCCGGGCGCGTCGTTCGGGACGGCGAAAGCGTAGGAATACGGGGCGTCCTCGGGGGTTCCGCGCAGGACGGTCGACGGGAAGACCAGGAGTTCGTCGGCGATCGGCGCGATCGTGGCGAGCATCCGGGCACCGCGGACGACGATGCCGTCCTCCCGTTCCTCGACCACCTTCGCCGACAGGTTGCCACCGCCCTGCTGACTGCCCGACACCGAACGGTTGACCTGCGGCGGGATGAGGGTGTGCGTCGCGAGCAGATCGTTCTCGCGCGCCATCTCGTAGTACTTCTCGATGCGCTCGCCGTAGACGGGATCGGCCTGGGAGAAGAACTTCTTCGCGGCCGACAGGGCCGTGAGCGACGAGTTCATGTAGTCGCCGGTGCGGCCCAGGAACCCGTTCGAGTACTCGGCCCACACGGAGAACGCGGCGCGGCGGCGCTTGAGGTCTTCCTCGTTGCGCGGCACCAGGAACGACATGCCGACCCGCTCCCCCGTCGACGGCGACTCGTAGGTCAGGACGTCACGGTGCGCCGGGTCGTGCTGGAGGTCGAACAGCTTCGCGTAGGTCAGCGCGTTGTTGCGGAACGCCGGATGTTCGGCGACCTTGGCGGTCACCTTCTCGCCGTCCACGTACAGCTCCGGTGTCATCGCGTTGAGCTTGTCGAGGTACTGCTGTCCGGTACGGGCTCCCATGTCGTGCTCCTTCTCGGGTGGACGTCGTTGTCAGAACAGGGATTCGTGGCCTTGCGCGGATTCGTGGATCATCGAGAACCGCCCGTCGACGAAGCCGAGAGCGTCGCCGGAGCGGTAGTCGAACTCCCGCACCTCGCCGAGGAACAAGGTGTGGTCGCCACCGTCATAGGCGGCCCACGGCGTGCAGTCGAACCAGCTCAGGACGCCGGCGAGCCGCGGCGCGTGCCCGCCTTCGACCCACGTCGGCGCGCCTTCGGGAGTCGGACGGCCGGCGAAGTTCATCGCCAGCGCCTCCTGCTCGGCGCCGAGGACGTTGACCGCGAAGGGACGGTCGGCCAGCAGGTCGTGGCTCTTCACCGTGCGCTGGATCGAAATGAGGACGAGCGGCGGATCCATCGAAACCGCGGTGAAGGAGTTCACCGTCAGGCCGTGCCGTTTCGTCGCGGCGTCGAAGGTCACGACGGCCACCCCCGTCGCGAACCGGCCGAGACAGCCTCGGAAGAACTGAGCGGGTGGCCGATAGAGGCTCGATCCCGGCGGAAAACTGGTTTCGCGTGACATCATCGTCTGTTCCTGTTCTATAATCGAACAGCCAGTTCAACTATCGAAATGGATCGTATACGATGGTTTCGGACTCCCGCAAGACCGCGAGCACGTCCCAGACGCTCAGCCGCGGCATCCGCGTCCTCGAAGTCCTTGCCGACGCCCAAGAACCGCTCAGCGTCGACCGGATCGCCGAACGGCTCGGTGTGCACCGTTCGATCGCGTACCGGCTCATCCGCACCCTCGAAGAGCACGGTCTCCTCACCCGGGAACCCGCCGGGAAATACGAACTCGGCGCCCGGCTGGCCGCGCTGGCGGCGGGGATCAAACACGATCTGCAGGCCGCGGCGCTGCCCGAACTGACGGCGGTCGCGAACGAACTCGGCATGACGTGTTTCGTGGCGGTGATGGACCGCGAGGAATGCGTGACCCTGGTCAGCGTGGAACCCCGGCACGCCGTCGCGTCCGTCGCGCAGCGCCCGGGGTCCAGGCATCCGTTCACCGCGGGCGCCCCCGGCCGCGCGATCCTTTCCCAGCTTCCGGAAGAGAACCGGCCGGCGGGAATCGCGGAAGTCGTCGACCGCGGCTACGCGGACAGCCATGGCGAGGTGATCGAGAACCTCAGCTCGGTGGCCGTGCCACTCCCCCTGCGCGGGCACGCTCCGGCGGCCCTCGCGGTCGTCTATCTGTCGAGCGCGCGTACCCCCGCCGAGCTCGCGGAGCGGCTCAAGGCAGCGGCGAAGGCCGTCCGTGACGCTCTCGGCGGGTGAGCGTCACGGACGGCGGGATCACTTGGAGAAGCGCAGCGGGCTGACCGCCTGCTCGGCTTCATGGTCGGGCCCGAGCGGGATTCCCGACCGGTCACGCAGCAACAACGTGGCGATGAGGCCGATGACGGTCATCCCACCCAGGTAGACGGCGACGGACACCGAAGTGCCGGTCGCGTCGACCAGCGCGGTGGCGATCGTCGGCGCGAACGCGCCCCCGAGGATCGCGCCCAGCGCATACGAGATCGAGACGCCGGAGAACCGGATGGACGCGGGGAACAGCTCCGCGTAGAACGCCGCCTGCTGACCGTAGGTGAACCCGAGCCCGACACTCAGGATGATCAATCCCAGCGCCAGTAACACGATGTTCCCGGTGTCCACCAAGGGAAAGAGCACCGCGATGCCGGCGAGCTGGGCGATCCAGCCGACGACGTAGGTGCGCCGCCTGCCGATCCGGTCGGACACCGCGCCAGCCGCCCACGTCGAGATCAGCCAGGTCGCCGCGGACGCGGTCACCGCCCAGAGCACCGGGCCGCGGTCGAGCCCGAGCGGGCCCTTCGGGTTGGTCGCGTAGTTCTGGATGTAGCCGCCGGTGGTCATGTAGCCGACCGCGTTGTTGCCCGCGAACACCACCGCGGCCACCACGACGAGCACGGCGTGCTTGCGGAACAGCTGGATGATCGGGGTCCGGGTCTGCTCACGGCGTTCGGCGATCTCCCGGAAGACCGGGCTCTCCTCGACCCGGCGCCGCACGTAGTGGCCGACCAGGATCAGCCCGACGCTGAGCAGGAACGGGATCCGCCAGCCCCAATCGAGGAACGCCTGCCCGGGGACGAGCAGGCTGGTCAGCGCGAGCACACCGGAAGCCAGCAGCAGCCCGAGCGGGACGCCGATCTGCGGTGAGGCGCCGAAGAGCCCCCGTCGCTTCGAGGGCGCGTGCTCGACGGCCATCAGAACGGCGCCGCCCCATTCCCCGCCCGCCGAGATCCCCTGCAGGATCCGCAGCAGGATGAGCAGCACCGGCGCGAGGACCCCGATCTGGTCGAACGTCGGGAGCACCCCGATCAGCGTGGTCGCGGCGCCCATCAGGATCAGGGTGAGCACCAGGACCACACGGCGGCCGTACTTGTCGCCGAAATGCCCGGCGAGGAACGCGCCGAGCGGCCGGAACAGGAAGCTCACGCCCACCGTGGCGAAGGAAACGAGCGTGCTGTTCGCCCCGAGGCCGGAGAAGAACAGCTTGCCGAAGACGAGACCGGCCGCGGACGCGTAAACGAAGAAGTCGTACCACTCGACGGTGGTACCGACGACGGTCGCGAAGGCGACCCGGCGCCGGTCGGAGGACGGTGGGGCGGTCCGGCCGGATATGCGTTCATCCTGGGCTGGGTTCGACACGTGGACTCCTTTGTCGTCGGCCACCTTGCCACTGTGGCACGGAATCATATACGTTATTAGATACGAAGCAAGGGTCGAGGATTCAGGGGAATATGGGTACTTACGAGGCAACCTCGCCGTCGGGCCGCGGCTCCGGTCCGCTGGGCACCCGGCCGGGCAAGATCATCGCCGTCCATCTCAGCTACGCGTCACGCGCGGAGCAGCGCGGACGGCGTCCGGCGAACCCGTCGTACTTCTTCAAGCCGTCGAGCTCGATCGGCCCGTCCGGCGGCACCGTCGAACGCCCGGCCGGCACCGAACTGCTGGCCTTCGAAGGCGAGATCGCGCTGGTCATCGGCACCACGGCCCGCTGGGTCAAGCCGGACCAGGCGTGGGACCACGTCGCCGCGGTCACCGCCGCGAACGACTTCGGCCTCTACGACCTGCGCACCGCGGACAAGGGCTCCAACGTCCGGTCCAAGGGCGGCGACGGCTACACCCCGATCGGCCCCGGCCTCATCGACGCACGCGACGTCGACCCGTCGTCGCTGCGCATCCGCACCTGGGTGAACGGCGATCTGGTGCAGGAGGACACCACGGCCGGGCTCATCTTCCCGCTGCGGCAGTTCGTTTCCGATCTCTCCCAGCACTTCACGCTCGAACCGGGCGACGTCATCCTCACCGGCACCCCGGCCGGATCGACCGTGGTCTCCCCCGGCGACGTCGTCGTGGTCGAAGTGGACGTTCCCGGCACCTCGCTGAGCAGCGGACGGCTCCACACCACCGTTTCCCAGGGCATCCGGGCCTTTTCGGACATCGGCAGCCTGCCCGAGGTCGACGACAAGCAGCGCGCCGAAGCTTGGGGAACTCCCGTCGAGGAACCTGCCGAAGAGAAGGCTCCCTCACTCAGCGAGGAGCTCCGCGCCAAGTTGCTGCGTGCGCCCGTCGCGGGTCTGTCCGCCCAGCTGCGCAAACGCGGGCTGAACAACGTCGCGATCGACGGTGTGCGCCCGAATCTGCCCGGGTCGAAGGTCGTCGGCACGGCACGGACCCTGCGTTTCGTCCCGAACCGCGAGGACCTCTTCAAAACCCACGGCGGCGGCTACAACGCCCAGAAGCGCCTCTTCGACTCGGTCGGCGCCGGCGAGGTGATCGTCATCGAAGCCCGTGGCGACAAGGGTTCCGGCACGCTCGGCGACATTCTGGCGTTGCGGGCGCGCTACCTCGGCGCCGCCGGGGTGATCACCGACGGCGGGGTCCGCGACTTCGACGCCGTCGCCGCGACCGGGCTCCCGGTGTTCTCCCAAGGCGCGCATCCGGCGGTTCTCGGGCGCAAGCACGTGCCGTGGGACACCGACGTCGCGGTCGCCTGCGGCGGGGCGACCGTGCTGCCCGGCGACATCATCGTCGGTGACGACGACGGCGTGGTGGTCATCCCGCCGTCGCTGGCCGAGGAGATCGCCGACGCGGCGCTCGTCCAGGAGGACGAAGACTCCTGGATCGCCGAGCAGGTCGGACAGGGCCGCCCGATCGAGGGGCTCTTCCCGCTGAACCCGTTGTGGCGGGAAAGGTATGAGGCATGGCAGAAGAAGCAATGAAGACGACCAGCAAGTCCGAACTCGCCTACGAGTGGCTGCGTGAGCGGATCGCCCGGCACGAGTACGGACCCGGCTACCGGCTGGTGCTCGCCGAGATCGCCGGCGCGCTCGACATGAGCGTCGTCCCGGTGCGCGAGGCGATCCGGCGACTGGAGGCCGAACGGCTGGTGACCTTCGAACGCAACGTCGGCGCGCGTGTCGCGATGGTGGACCAGAACGAGTACGTCCACGCGATGCAGACGCTCGGCGTCGTCGAAGGCGTCGCCACCGCGCTGTCCGCACCGCAGCTGTCCGAAGAGAACATCGCGCGGGCGCGGCGGGTGAACGAGCGCATGATCGCCCTCCTGGACCATTTCGACGCGCACGAGTTCACCGCGCTGAACCAGCAGTTCCACTCGCTGCTTTTCGAATGCTGCCCCAACCCGCAGATCCTCGACCTCGTGCACCAGGGCTGGACCCGGCTGTCCGGGCTGCGCGACTCCACGTTCGCGTTCGTCCCCGACCGCGCGCACCGGTCGGTCGAGGAGCACGAAGAGATCCTCCGGCTGATCTCCGAGAAAGCCGACCCGCTCGACATCGAATTCGCCGCGCGCAATCACCGCTGGGCCACCATGCAGGCCTTTTTGGACGCTCGAGAGCGCGCCAAGCGCTGACTGAGGAGGAATCTTGACCAGCACGACCCCCCGGCCGATCCCGGACGGTGTCCCGGAGCGGATCCGGCACTACATCGGCGGCGAACTCGTCGATTCGGCCGACGGCGCCGTCTTCGACGTGATCGACCCGGTCACCAACGAGGTCTACGTCCAGGCCGCCGCGGGCAAGAAGGCCGACATCGATCGCGCCGTCGCCGCCGCGCGGAAGGCGTTCACCGAAGGCCCCTGGCCGAAGCTGCTGCCGCGTGAGCGTTCGCGTGTGCTCAACCGCATCGCCGATCTCGTCGAGTCGCGGGACAAGCGGCTGGCCGCGCTGGAGAGTTTCGACTCGGGCCTGCCGATCTCGCAGGCGCTGGGCCAGGCACGACGGGCCGCGGAGAACTTCCGGTTCTTCGCCGACCTGATCGTCGCGCAGGCCGACGACACCTACAAGGTGCCCGGCCGCCAGGTGAACTACGTCAACCGCAAGCCGATCGGTGTCGCCGGGCTGATCACGCCGTGGAACACGCCGTTCATGCTGGAGTCGTGGAAGCTCGCACCCGCGCTGGCGACCGGCAACACCGTGGTGCTCAAGCCCGCGGAGTTCACCCCGCTTTCCGCGTCGCTGTGGGCGGAGATCTTCGAGGAGGCCGGGCTGCCTGCCGGGGTGTTCAACCTCGTCAACGGCTTCGGTGAGGACGCCGGCGACGCGCTCGTGAAGCACCCGGACGTCCCGCTGATCTCGTTCACCGGCGAGAGCGGCACCGGCAGCCTCATCTTCGGCAACGCGGCGCCGTTCCTCAAAGGACTCTCGATGGAGCTGGGCGGCAAGTCGCCCGCCATCGTCTTCGCCGACGCCGACCTGGAGACCGCGATCGACGCGACGATCTTCGGCGTGTTCTCGCTCAACGGCGAACGCTGCACCGCGGGCAGCCGGATCCTGGTCGAGCGCGCGATCTACGACGAGTTCGTCGAGCGGTACGCCGCGCAGGCCAAGCGGGTCAAGGTCGGCGACCCGAGCGATCCCGCGACCGAGGTCGGCGCGCTCGTGCACCCCGAGCACTACGACAAGGTCATGAAGTACATCGAGATCGGCAAGACCGAGGGCAGGCTGGTCGCCGGGGGCGGCCGTCCGGACGGCTTCCCGACCGGGAACTACGTGGCGCCGACGGTGTTCGCCGACGTCAAACCGGACGCCCGGATCTTCCAGGAGGAGATCTTCGGCCCGGTCGTCGCGATCACCCCGTTCGACAGTGAAGACGAAGCACTGGCGCTCGCGAACAACACGAAGTACGGGCTCGCGGCGTACGTCTGGACCAACGACCTCAAGCGGGCGCACAACTTCGCGCAGGCCGTCGAGGCGGGCATGGTGTGGCTCAACTCGAACAACGTCCGCGATCTGCGCACACCCTTCGGCGGGGTGAAGGCGTCCGGGCTGGGGCACGAGGGCGGCTACCGCTCGATCGACTTCTACACCGACCAGCAGGCGGTGCACATCAATCTCGGCGAGGTGCACAACCCCGCCTTCGGCAAGGGCTGAGCCCACCCTCCACTGTCCACAAAGGATGAAGCAATGAAGCCGATCCCCACTCCGAAATCGCCGCCGCCGGACGTCCTGCGCTGCGCGTACATGGAACTCGTCGTCACCGATCTGGCGCGGTCGCGTGCCTTCTACGCCGACGTGCTCGGCCTGACGGTGACCGAAGAGGACGAGACCACGGTCAGCCTCCGCACGATCGACGAGTTCATCCACCACAACCTCGTGCTGCGCCAGGGACCGGTCGCGGCGGTCGCGGCGTTCTCGTACCGGGTGCGGTCGCCCGAGGATCTGGACAAGGCCGTCGCGTTCTACACGGAGCTGGGCTGCCGGGTCGAACGTCGCGCGGACGGCTACACCCGGGGCATCGGCGACTCGGTGCGGGTGCAGGACCCGCTCGGCTTCCCGCTCGAGTTCTTCCACGACGTCGAGCACGTCGACAGACTCAGCTGGCGCTACGACCTGCACGTCCCGGGCGCACTGGTGCGGCTCGACCACTTCAACCAGGTCACCCCGGACGTCCCGCTCGCGGTGAAGCACATGGAAGACCTCAACTTCCGGGTCACCGAAGACATCCAGGACGAGCAGGGCACCACCTACGCGGCCTGGATGCGCCGCAAGCCCACCGTGCACGACACCGCGATGACCGGCGGCGACGGGCCGCGGATGCACCACGTCGCCTTCGCCACGCACGAGAAGCACAACATCCTGTCCATTTGCGACAAACTCGGCTCGCTCCGGATGTCGGACCACATCGAACGCGGCCCCGGCAGGCACGGCGTGTCGAACGCGTTCTACCTCTACCTGCGCGACCCCGACGGGCACCGCGTCGAGATCTACACGCAGGACTACTACACCGGCGATCCGGACAACCCGGTCGTCACCTGGGACGTGCACGACAACCAGCGTCGCGACTGGTGGGGCACGCCGGTGGTCCCTTCCTGGTACACCGACGCTTCGTTGGTGCTCGACCTCGACGGCAAGCCGCAGCCGGTCGTAGCGCGGACCGACGACAGCGAACTCGAGGTCACAATCGGCGCCGACGGCTTCTCCTACACCCGCAAGGGTGACGACGAAGGCGAACTGCCGGCCTGGAAACAAGGCGAGTACAAACTCGGCAACCAGCTCTGAGGCGGGGACATGCTCGAACAGGAAACGATCACCGCGATCGCCGACGAACTGGCGGCCGCGGAGGAGGCGCGGGAGACGATCCCGCTGCTGACGGCGCGGTATCCGGACATGACCGTCGAGGACTCGTACGCCGTGCAGAACGAATGGCGGCGGCGGGGCATCGCGGCCGGCCGTCGTCCGGTCGGCCGCAAGATCGGGCTCACTTCGAAGGTCATGCAGGCCGCCACCGGGATCACCGAACCCGACTACGGCGCCATCTTCGCGGACATGGTGTTCGAGAACGGCTCCGTGATCGAGCACAGCCGGTTCTCGAACGTGCGCATCGAGGTCGAGCTGGCCTTCGTGCTCCGTGATTCCCTCGCCGGACCGGACACCACGGTGTTCGACGTGTTACGGGCGACCGAATACGTCGTGCCGGCGCTGGAGATCCTGTCGTCGCGCATCGAGATGGCGGGCCGGACCATCGTGGACACGATCAGCGACAACGCGGCCATGGGCGGGATGGTCTACGGCGGCAACCCGGTCGCCGTAGACGCCGTAGACCTGCGCTGGGTCTCGGCGCTGCTGTACCGCAACGAGACCATCGAGGAGTCCGGAGTCGCCGCCGCGGTGCTGAACCATCCCGCGAACGGTGTCGCCTGGCTGGCGAACAAACTCGCCCAGCACGGTGACAAGCTCGATCCGGGCGACATCGTGCTGGCCGGGTCGTTCACGCGGCCGATGTGGGTGCATCCAGGTGACACCGTGACCGCCGACTACCGGGATTTGGGGGCGATCACATGCCGCTTCGTCTAGACCCGCCGTTCCGGGAGCGGCTGGGTGAGCGGCCGCGGATCGGCATGTGGGTCACGTCGGGCAGCCCGGTCGTCGCCGAGATCTGCGCGGGCTCCGGGCTCGACTGGCTGCTCGTCGACACCGAGCACTCCCCCGCCGGGCTGGAGACCGTGCAGTCGTTGCTGCAGACGATCGCCGCCTATCCGATCACTCCGGTGGTGCGCGCTCCGTCCGGCGACGCGGTCGCGCTGAAGCAGCTGCTCGACCTTGGCGCGCAGAACCTGTTGGTGCCCATGGTCGACAGCGCGGAGGAGGCGGAGGCTGTCGTGCGGGCCGTCCGCTATCCGCCGCGAGGCGTGCGTGGTGTCGGCAGTGCGCTCTCCCGGTCCGCGCGCTGGAACCGAGTCGAGGACTACCTCGCGAAGGCCGAGGAGTTCACGTCGCTGTTCGTCCAGATCGAGTCGACGGCGGGGGTCGCAGCCGCCGCCGAGATCGCCGCGGTCGACGGCGTCGACGGGGTGTTCGTCGGACCGTCCGACCTGGCCGCCTCGATGGGCCTGCTGGGGAAGCAGACGCATCCCGATGTCACGGCCGCCGTCTTGCGCACCTTCGAGGCCGTCCTCGCTCAGGGAAAACCAGTGGGAGTCAACGCGTTCGACCCTGCGCAGGCTCAGCGCTACCTCGACGCCGGTGCCTCGTTCGTCCTTGTCGGCGCCGATGTCACGCTGCTGGCCCAAGGTTCGGAGGCGCTCGCGCGGCTGCATCAGGCCTAAGGTCTGGGCATGATCCCGTGGCTGCTCGACTCCGATCCCGCCCTGCGCTGGCAGGTGGAACGCGACCTCGCGCACGAACCGCCCGAGGTGTGGGAGGCGACGCGGGCACGGATCGAGACCGAAGGCTTCGGCGCGCGTCTGCTCGCCCACCAGGACCCGGACGGCCAGTGGGCGGGCGGCGCGTTCTTCCCCGCCGGATTCACCGGCCAGGAGGACGGGCAGCCGTGGACGGCGACGACGTGGTCGCTGAACACCCTGCGCGAGTGGGGCATGGACGCAGGTGTCCTGCGCGGGACCGCCGAACTCCTCGCTGAGAACAGCCGATGGGAGTACGACGATCTCCCGTACTGGGGCGGCGAGGTCGACTGCTGCATCAACGCGTGGACCCTCGCGAACGGCCTGTGGCTCGGCGCCGACGTCACCTCGCTCGCCTCGTGGTTCCCGGAACACCAGCAGCCCGACGGTGGCTGGAACTGCGAATGGGTCTCGGGATCGCGGCGTTCGTCCGTGCATTCGACGCTGAACTCGCTCAAGGGTCTGCTCGCCTTCGACATCGCGACGGGCGGCACCTCGGCTTCACATGCCTCGCGGCACTCGGGTGAGGAATACCTGCTGGAGCGCGGCTTGTTCCGGCGGCTGTCGACCGGTTCGGTCATCGCGCCGTGGACCACGGTGTTCGCTTACCCGTTCCGCTGGTTCTACGACGTGCTGAACGCGGCCGACTACTTCCGCGAGGCCGCGCTGCACGACGGCACGGCGCCGGACCCGCGGATGGCCGAAGCCGTCGAGCTCATCCGTGCCGCGCGGCAGCCGGACGGGACCTGGCTTCAGGCCCACCGGCACTCCGGGCGGGTGTGGTTCGAGGTCGATGTTGCGGCGGGTGAGCCTTCGAAGTGGCTGACGTTGTATGGGACTCGGGTACTGAACTGGTGGGATTCGGCGGTTTAGGCTGGATTGTGGGTCAGCACCGAATCGGTCCTGCCGGCTGTGAGCGGCGGATTCGGGTTTGGTGGACGAGTGGCCACGCTGGGGACCTGCGTCTGCCTCGCAGGGCGAATCGCCCGAGTCTTCCTGAAGATGGTGGCCTTCGTCGCCGTGGCGGCGGACTGTGTGGATTTTGGTGCGTTGGATGACCCGAAATCCACACGGTCACCGACCTTGCCCGACTGTGGGCATGACGAGGGGCCCGTCGCCTGGGGTGGCTGGCGGGCTCCTCGGGGTTCAGACGTGATGCAGGGTGTTGCGCCGGGGTTTTCGGAGCGGATCACGGTATTGAGGTGGGATGAACTCTGGTAGTCCGTCGGCTGCCATGCGTACTTCCCAGTCACCGTGATGAATCAACCGATGATGGAAACCGCAGAGCAGCACCAGGTTCCGGAGGTCGGTGGGTCCGCCGTCTGCCCAGTGCTCGATATGGTGAGCGTGGCAGTTCTTGGGCTTCCGATGACATCCCGGGAAGGCGCAGCCACCGTCTCGGATGTTCAGCGCACGTCTTTGGCCGGGTGTGACGAACCGTCTCAGCCGTCCCATATCCAAGGGTTCACCCGAGGTGCCCATCACCACCGGCAACATCAGGCAATCGCAGGCGGCCAGCCGCGCTTCGCGGGCGGTCATCGTGCCGACGAAGTCGAGGCAGGCGGTGCCGAGACCGGATTTGAGTTCCTCGAGTCCGACGGTGACGTGCACCAACGTCCGGTAGCCACTGGTGCCGGGCTGATCGGGGCACGCGATGGCCAGGTCGAGGAGTTCGGCCCAGGCGTCGCCCATGCGTTCGCACTTCATCCGCAGGTCCGCTTGGCCGAACTCGTCGACGGGCCGTGGCTGGGCATGCGCCTCCAAAGCGGCGGCGGTGCGGGCGCCGGTCTCGTCGTCGAGGAGGCCGGTGAGTTTCCAGAACCCGTCTTTGCGGCGTTCCAGGGTGATCTCTCGACGTGGTTCCTTGGGCTCGGGATCCTTCGGCTCGTTGCCGTCGGGATTGAGCCAACCCATCAGTTTCGTCTCGGCGTTGGAGAGTTGCCGGGGTCCGGCGTTCGGGGCAAGCTCGGCCAGGATCTTCTCCGCACTGGCCCGATCTTCAGCGGAGGTGTCGGCAGGGAGCCGTTTCAAAATGTCCAGGATCTGATCGATCCGTTCATCCCCGACCAATCCCTGAGCGGCAACCGCCGCAGTGGCGGGCGCGACAGGCGGAACCTCCGTGCCATCCAAGGCCCGGGTGGGGTTTAGGGCAACGGCCCGTTTCACCACCGCGCCCGCTTCGCCCCGCGACAGCCCGGCCATCTCCGCGAACCAACTAGCCGTACTGCCATGCCCGTACAAGTCTTTGACGCCCCGGGACTCGATCTCCGCCAGAAACCGCGACAACGCCGCGGTCGCCATGCGAATCACCTGCAAGGACTGCTGCACACCATGGGCAAGCTCCAGCTTGCCGGCGCGCCACAGCTCCTGCGGCAGTTCGGGGAGGAAGGTCTCGGACACCCCTCAATAATACCGCAACCATCGAACATGTGTTCGTAATTTTAAGCAACAGCCAAAGGCCGCATTTACCACTGAAGGGTGATTTATAGCAGTGCACCGCACCCGGTTCTGTCACCTCCGCGTTCACCGAAGGCCTCGACCCATCACCAGCCAGCGTCTTCCTCACAAAAGGTCAATTCGAATCAGCCCACTGCAGCCGGCTCGATCGCTCTCCCTTCACAGCCCCCGCGACAGCACCAGACCTAACGCCAACCCCAGAAAACTGAAAATCAGCCGACCTCAACACGAACAACCCTCGGGAGCCGAAACGCCGCCACAACCCCACCGACCGCGACCAGCCCCACAAACCCGAACACCATGACAAAACCCAACCCCGGCCGCCCCTCCAGCCCCGCCAGAATCGCCCCGGTCGCCGCAACCCCGCCCACCGCACCCACCTGCCTCACCGTGTTGAACAGACCCGAAGCGCCGCCCGCGGCATCCGGGTCGACAGACGCCATCGCGATGGCCGAAAGCGGTGACCAAGCCATCGCGTTGGCGGCACCGAGGAGCGCGGCGCCCACGGAGATCCACCACGGATTCAGGTTCAGCACCACCACCAGCCCGATGAGCAGCAGGCTCGTCGCGAGCAGGCTCATGCCGAGGATCGCCGGTCGACGCCCACCCACTCGGTCGACCCAGCGGCCCGCCGGTGGCGACAGGAGGATCGCGACAATGGCGTCTGGTGCGAGGACCATCGCTGCCTCGATCGGCCCGAAGCCTCGCATTTCTTGGATGTAGAGCATCGTGGGAAGCGCCATCGCGAGCACTGTCGCGCCGAGTGACGCCATTGCGAGACTCGCGGTCAAGTAGCCGGGCGAGCGATAGAGGCGCAAGGGCGCGAGCGCGTCCGCACCTTGCCTGCGTTCTTGGAACCAGAAACCGACCAGCAGTACGACGGCGAGCGCGGCGGCAGGCAGCGAGAGCGGGCACCAGGACAGCAGAGCCCAGACGAGAAGGCTCAAACCCGCCGTGCTCAGCGCGGCGCCGAGCAGGTCGAAACGGGCGGCGCCTCCTCGGCTTCCCGGAATCAGGCGAACACCCACGACGACGGCCACGGCGCAGAGCGGCACGTTGACCCAGAAGATCCAGCGCCAGTCAAGGCTCGCCGTCAGCAGTCCGCCCAGTACAGGGCCGAGCAGGGTGGCGGCGGCCGCCACCGAGCCCCAAATACCGAAAGCGCGCCCTCTCTCGTCGTCGGCGAACAGCCGACGGATCAGCGTGAGCGGTTGAGGCGACATCGCGGCCGCCGCCAAGCCTTGCAGAATCCGGAACGCGATAAGCCAGCCGATCGACGGCGCGAGCCCGCACAGCGCGGAGGCGACGGCGAAGCCTCCCATACCGAAAAGGTAGACACGCTTGGGATCGAAGAGATCGCCGAGCCTGCCGGCGACCAGCAACGGGACCGAGAACGCGAGCAGGTAGCCCGCCGTCACCCAGAACAGCGCGGCGACATCGCCGCCGAGGTCGGCTTGGATGCTCGGGCTCGCCACGGCGACGATCGTCGTGTCGAGCAGGAGCACGAAGAATCCCGCCAGCAGGGCCGCGAGGCCGCCCCATCGAGAAGTTGTCATTCGCCCCCACCCGGTAGACCGATCACGATAGGGCCACGGATGCCGCCTGTCGTAACAAGGCCTCCCCGCGGCGCGAGTTGTAAGCCGACGGCTGCGGCAAAGGAGAAGATCTTGAACCGGGCGGGTTCGATATGGTTCTGGTCCTTGCTCGGCGCCTGCATCGCCGCCGCTCTCGGCACCGCGATCAATTTCGCGACCGATCTCAAGACCAACTTCCTGGCTTGGGGTCTGGTGGTCGCGTTCACCCTCGCGACCGGGCTGATCAGCGGTATCTCGCAGGTACTCACCCGCCGCGACGGCGACGGCCCGAAGACCACCGGCACGACGAACGTCTACAACGTGCGGCACTCACAGGTCAACGCCTGGCTGGTGTTCTTGATCCTCGGGGTCTCGGGTTCGTTGCTGGCGGCCATTTTCGTGGGCGTCCATTTCGCGGGGTCCGCCCAGAACGCGGGGACGCCGATTCCCGCCGTGGTCGAGCCGAGCCCGACCACCAGCACGACGTCGACCGTGCCCCGGCCTGCCACGAACGAGGACATCGCCCAGTTCGTCACCGCCTATTACCGTCTGATGCCGGACACCGAGGCCGGCTGGCCGCTGATCGGCCCGAACCTCCAACGCCGCGGCCAGCGCGACTACGAAGCCCATTGGGGCAGGATCAGCGCGGTGGACGTGCACAGCGCGTCGGCCACCTCCGCGACCACCGTCCGGGTCCGGATCACCTTGCATTACCGTGACGGCCGCCCCTCCCCCACGGAAACCCATGAGCTGACGGTCGTCCCCCACGACGGTCGCCTCTGCATCGACGCGGACACCCTGATCCGGCCGAAATAGAATCCCGTCCATGACCGCTCTTCCACGCGGCGGGCGTCCCGCCGAGGCCTTGGCGGCCGTCGAAGCGAGTATCGAAGACCGCTGGCGGCTGTTCCTCGCGGAATACGGTGTCACCGCCGGGACTACGGAGGAAACCGGCCTCGCCGAGTCGGTCGTCACCGACACTTCCGTGTTCGAGTGGCGGGTGGTCGACGCCGCTTACGACAGGTTGACCTGCGCCGACTGCGGCAGCCGGCTCGGCTCGGGTCCCGCCGGCTGCGAGAAATGCGATCAGGCCGACGGATTCCGGTACGCGGCCATCGAAACCGACCGTCCCGCGACGCCACCGGGCACCGAGCACGGGCTCCGCGTCGCCACCGCGGTCGCCCGCGCCCGGCACCGCCATGGGGCACGGGCCCGCTGCGGTTTCGAACTCGGGCTTCCGCTCCTCCTCGGCGGAGAACTGCCCGGCACGGCCCAAGCGCAGGCGTACCGGGCATCCATCGACAAGCTCACCGAAGAGGAATGCGAACGCGTGACCTCCTTCGAGGAGATCCCGGGGATCAGTAGTCGTCGCGTCCGGTGAACTGCTGTTCCAGCAGCTCCGCCGAACCCGCGACGAGTTCGAGCGGATCGGTGAACTCGTTGATGTCGAGATTCACCAGCGGCAGGGAATGGCGCAACACCAGGTGCTCCCCCATCACCACCAGTCCCCCGACGACGATGGTGTTGCCGATCTCGGTCAGCACGGTCGTCAGGTCGACCTCGCTGACCCGCGCGAACGGCGTCGCGATCTGCACCCAATCCTCGCGGCGGTCGAAGATCTCCCGCGCGATGACCACGGTCTGAGCCCGCTCCTCGTAGTCGTCGTCACCGTAGGACAACCGGATGCGAATTTCGTCCGGTTCGTCCTTCACCACCCGATATTCGTGCCGTACGAACGCGACCAGATCGGCCCATTCCGCCATGAATTCAGTCTCCCTCGCAGTCGAAGATCAAGACTAGCGACTACCGGGACGAAGAGTCCGGCCCCGGCCCGACATCACCCGGACAGCGGCCGCCCGTACGTGTTTCGACACCGCTTGGTCCTACGACCGGATCACCCGGGGTCTCGCGTGAACGATCGCCACGAATTCCGGCTACCTCGTCCTCAATTACAAATTGTTCCGCTAGCCGGGCAGTGGTGAAGGCCTCCTTCCCTACCTTCAGAGTAGGCAAGGAGGCCTTCACGACCCGCTTACGAGACCCGAAGAGGTCAGCCGCCGGTCGGCAGCCCCGCCCGCGCCTCCTGCGACGTCAACGGACGCAACGACAGCGTGTACTCGTATGTGCTGTCCGGCTGCACCTGACTGCGTTCCCGCACCGGGTTGGGCGTGTCACCGACCCCGGTCACCGCGTGATCGGCGTGCAGCGTGAACCAGCCCTTGTTGCGCTGCAACTGGAACGGGTACGCCGCCCGGTCGAGATCGTCGAACGGGGTCACGCTGACGTCGCTCGCGCCCCCGACCAGCAGGCCACCGGTCCGGCCGTCGGTGAGCAGCGCCCACCGGCTGTCGGTGTGGTTGCCGTGGTCCTGCGGCCGGTGGTACTCGACGTACTGTTCGTCCACGGTGCTCGACTGCACGCCGATCGGCGTCCCGTCCTTGCGGTCGACGTAGCTCTCGGCTTTCCGTCCATACCAGGCGAACCGGTCATATCGGTCCGGAACCGCCAACGAGACACCGATCCGCGGCAGATACGGCAGAGTGCGCACACTCCCCTGCGGAACCACCTGATTGCCGAGGCTCAGCGTCCCGGTCCGGTCGACGGCGTAGGTCATCGTCTGGTCGAACCACGCTCCGGTGACGTCCGGCGCCGCGACCCGGCTGTCGACGATCACCCGAACACCGCGCGAGCCGTCCTTCTCGACCCGGACACCGGTGACCGTGGTCTTCAGCCGGTCGAGCCCGGCCTTGCGCCAGTCCTCGCCCTCGGCCCGACCCCAGGCGAAGGTCTCGTTGCTGATCGGCGCCCGCCACGCGTCGAGCTTCGGTCCGCCGCTCAGCAGTTCCTTGCCCTGGTACCGGATCGACGTCAGCGTGCCACCGGCCTTGTCGACCCGGTACGTGACGCCGGCGGCCGACGCCGTCACCGAAGCAGCGTCCTCGACGACTCCGACGGACTTCCCGTCGAGCGGTGTCCTGTCCAGGCCGGGAATCCGCTTCCCACCCAGGGAGAACTGGTCGTGCGCCAGGACGTGTCCCCGCGCGAGCATCGGCTCGCCCTGGGTCGTCACCGCTTCGACGGTCAGGAACCGTTCGCGGTCCGCGGGATTCGGCGGCACCGGAACGGCGGCCTTTCCGGTCGATGCCGCGGCGACCCGCAACGGCTGCTCGCCCCGGGCAACCAGCCGAGAGCCTTCCTGGATCCGCCACCGCAGGTTCAGCTCGTCGGTACCCTTGAACTGCCGCTCGTTGGTCACCGAGAGCGTGCCGCCCGAGTAGGCGAATCGCAGCGGCTGATGCGCCCAAGCCATCTGCGTGGTTTCCGGTTGCAGCGAACGGTCCGAGCCGATCAGACCGTCCACACCGGACAGACTGGAGCCATAGGACAGGTGACTTCCCCGCTCCGTGACGCTGTCGAAGTCCAGTGCCAGCACGGCCCCGTCCGCGGGAGTCGCGCCGGACAACTCCGTTGCGGACAACGGCTTGTCGTAGATGCGGACGTCGTCGACGGCTCCGCGGCCCATCCAGCCGATGGTCGACGGGTCGTTCCACGACGTCTCGAAGTCGCGGCCGATGTTGACCTCCGCCGAGGACGAATCGATCGCGCCGGTGAACGGCTTGCTCCCGATCTCCTTGCCGTCGAGGTACAGCCGCAGAGCCGTCCCGTCGTAGGTGCCGCTCACCCGATGCCAGTTCCCGTAGAAGTCGGCGGGCACCTTCGCCTGCACCGCCTGCCACGTTCCACTGTGGATGAAGAACTCCAGCGTGTCCTGCGTCTTCATCTTGAGCGCGTACTGGTGGTCGCCCTTGCCGAGGATGCGGAAGTCACCGGTCCACTTGCCCGGTTTCACCCAGGCGTCCAACGTGAGCGCCTTCCCGGTGATGTCGAGTTTCCGGTCGCGGTAGACCTCGACGAAGTCGTCGAGACCCGACAACGCCAGCGCCTTGCCGCGATGACCGTCGACCAGCTCCGGCTTTCCACTGAGATGCGCCGAGATGTCGTTGCCCGACGAATCGGGTGTGAGCCGGATCGGCTGCCGGATGTTCTGTTCCGCCCAGTCCCAGATGAACCCGCCCTGGGTCTGTGGATTCGCCCGGATCGTGTCCCAGAACTCCCGGAAGTTGCCGAGGCTGTTGCCCATCGCGTGCGCGTACTCGCCGAAGATCAGCGGTTTCGTGGTGTTCTTCGCCTGCTCGGCGAACTTCTCCGGCGACGGATACCGCGGCCCCCAGACGTCGGCGAACGGCGCGTCACCGTCCGGGCTGTTCGACTGGTGGTAGATCGGCCGGGTCGGCTCGTTCGCGTCCAGCCATTCCGCCAGCGCGAAGTGATGCGCGCCGAGGCCTGCCTCGTTACCGGTGTCCCACAGGAAGACGCTCGGATGGTTCTTGTCCCGTTCGACCATGCCGATCATGCGGTCGAAGAACGCGTCCCGCCAGGCCGGGTCGTTCGCCTGGCAGTACCGGGCGCAGTTCTCGTGGTTGTGGGTCTCGATGTCGATCTCGTCGTCGATCCAGAGCCCGTGCCGGTCGGCCAGTTCGTAGAAATAGGGATCCGACGGGTAGTGCGAAGTACGGACCGCGTTGACGTTGAGCTGCTTCATCAGCGCGACGTCGCGCTCCTGCGCGCGCCGGGGCACGTGCCTGCCGTGGTCGGGGTCGGTCTCGGCGCGGTTGACGCCCTTGAACAGCACCCGTTTCCCATTGACCAGCAGCTGCTTGTCGCGGATCTCGATCTCGCGGAACCCGGTCGTCTCGCTGGTGATGTGCGTGACACGGCCGTCGGGCGCGGTCAGCGTGAGGACGACCGTGTACAGGTTCGGTGTCTCGTCGGTCCACTTCGCCGGGTTCCGGACGGGCAGGCTCAACGCGGTCTTGCCGCCCGCGTCGACCTCCGCACTCGTCGTCCCGATTTCCTTGCCCGCCGCGTCGCGCAGGCTGAGCCCGACGCGGTGCTTGCCGGCAGTGCCGCCGGGTTTGGTGGCGACCTCGACCGCGGCCTTGAGGGTGGCGTCGGTGTAGGTCGCGTCGAGGTCGGTCGTCAGCCCGACGTCCTGGATGAACGTGCCCGGCGTCGAATGCAGGGTCACCGAACGGAAGATGCCCGAGTATCGCCACTGGTCGACGTCTTCCAGGTACGCACCGGCGCTCCAGCGGTGCACCTGCACGGCGATCCGGTTCGGCCCCGGCCGCAGCGCGGAGGAGATGTCGAACTCCGCCGGCGTGTAGCCGCCCTGGTCGTAGCCGATGTACGTCCCGTTCACCCAGACGAAGTACGCCGACGTGACGCCCTCGAAGCGCAGGAAGGTCTCGCGTTCCGACCATTGGGCGGGCAGGGTGAAGTCGCGGACGTAGGCGCCGGTCGGGTTCACGTCGCGGGGGACGCGCGGCGGGTCGTCGGGCTGGATCTCGGTGGCGATGTTGCGGAAGATCGGGTGGTCCAGACCGTCCGTCTGCCAGGTATGCGGCACGGACACCTCGCGCCAGCCCGACGTGTCGTATCCGTCGTCGTGGAACCCCTTCGGCACCTGAGAGGGGTTGTCCGCCATGGCGATCCGCCATTTGCCGTCGAGCGACATCGTGTAGGGGCCGCGTTCGTCGCGGCGGGCCGCGGCGGAAACGTCCGCGTACGGACGAAGGTGGGCGTGCGGCGGCTCCTGGCCTTCGGAGACTTTTCGTGGATCGTCGAGATAGGACTGGACGTCGGCGGCCGCCGGAGAGCCGGTCGCGACGAGGGTCCCGGCGAGCATCGCCAGGACCAGGACAATGGGGCGTGTTCGCAGCACTGCGTTCAACCTCCCAGGGAGTTCAGCCGAGCCGGAAGCTGACCCGTTGACGATCCCGCACCGCGGTACCGGGACGGAAGACCAAGATCCTTCCCTTGTCGTGGGCCAAATAGGTGGCAGGTTCACCCGGGAGACGGAACGACACCGCCAGCCGGTCGGAAAGGCCCGGCACCTGGGTGAAACTCGCCGCCCGGCCGTAGGTGTCGCTTTCGTCGTACGGATCGATCCGGACGGTCGTCGCGTCGACGACCCGGACATATCGGTCCGGGAAGTTCACCGACTGCAGTGCGACGGTGCCCGCGCCACGGAACCCCGCGACGATGCGGAACTGGGAATCGGCCAGCTCCCGGACATTGCCATCCGCGGTCAGCCGGTATTCGTAATGCCGCACGTGCAACGCGGGATCGTCCAACGGGGACAGTCGCACGCAAGGTCCGCCTTTGCCGACCGGGACACCGAAACTCGGGGTCCCGTCGTCGTTCCAGTACAGCCGCTGGATCCGGGTGTGCCGGTTCGGGTCGTACAGCGGGTCGCCGGTGATGTCGCGGTAGTCGCGGGCGTGGTACACGAGGACATCCGAGCCGTCCTCGGCGACGGTGAACGAGTTGTGCCCGGGACCGTACTGCCGGGTCGCCTCGTTCGTGGTGAACACCGGCTGCGGCGACTTCGTCCACGAGCGCGGGTCCAGCAGGTCCGAACGTTCGTCGGCGGTGAGCAGCCCCATGCAGTAGCGGGCGTCGGTGGCGCTGGCCGAGTACGTCATGAACACCCGCCCGTTGCGGACGAGCACCGCCGGCCCTTCGTTGACCTTGAAGCCCTGGATCTCCCAGGGCAGCGTCGGCACCGCCAACCGGACGGGATCACCCTTGAGCGCGAGCGGTGACGCCATCTCGGCGAGGTACAGATTGCTGTTGGTGGCGATCCCGGGTTCGCTCTGCGCCCAGGCGAAGTACCGCTTGCCGCGATGCTCGAACGTCGTCGAGTCCAGGGTGAAGGTGTCCCATTTCGTCACCATCTGTCCGCGCAGCACCCATGTGCCCGCCCGGGGATCGTCCGAAGTGGACTCCAGCACGTAGGTGCGGATGCGGAACACGTCGTCGGAGTCACCGGCGGCGAAGTAGACATACCAGCGCCCGTCGATCCGGTGCAGTTCCGGCGCCCAGATGTGGCCGCCCATCTTGCCGGACGGCGGACGCCGCCAAATCGTCGTCTCCCTGGCGGTGGCCAGGCCGTCGAGCGTGGCGGCGCCGCGGACGACGATGCGGTCGTACTCGGGCACCGAACCGGTCAGGTAGTACATCCCGTTCACCGGCCGGGTGATAAAGGGATCCGCCCGCTGCTCGACCAGCGGGTTCCGGGTGGTCAACGACGCCGGAGCGGCGTCAGCGGCCTGGGCCGTGCCCGGCGCCAGGCTTCCGACGGCGGTGGCGGCCAGCAGTCCGCCTCCCGCTCTGAACAGGTCACGACGGTCGATGGTCATGGTCATCCCCTCACTCGGGCCGGGAACCGCAGGAAGGTCACGGAGTTCGGCGGGAAGGTGTACGTGAAGGTGTTCGAGACGCCGGAGAACCGCGATTCGCGCGGTGCGATCGGCGTGGTGAAGGCGGTGTTGACGTCGTCCGGCGAGCCCTGCAAGGTCGTCACGCGGGCGGTCGCGCCAGGCTGGACGCGAGCGCCGAGGTCGACACGGGTCCGGGCGGCCGATGCCTGGGCGTTGACCACCTTGACCATCAGTTCCCCGGTCTTGACGTCACGCGTGACGACCTGGCGGAACGGCTCGGCGACCTTGTCGTCGGTGAACGAGCCCCACTTCCGCCCGTCGAGGAACAACGTCACCTGACGGCCCCGGACCTCGACCCGCAGGTCGTACTGCCTGCCGGTCTCGATCTTCGTGTCGTTCTGGAGCAGGGTCTGCTTGCCGCCGCCTTCGGTCTTCTCCACGGCCGAGACGGTGTTGTTCCAGCCGCCGAGGTTCCACCAGTAGTTGTTTCCGGTGTCCTTCACGCCGAACGCGACCAGGAAGCCTTCCTTGCCGCCCGTCTTGGTCGCCTTCACCGAGAAGTCGTAGTTGCTCCATGAGGGATCGCCCGCGGTCACGAGGGTGTTCTCGGCCGCCTGATCCGACTGGACGTAGGCACCGTTCGATACCGCCCACGATCCCCGCCCGGCCACCTTCGACCAGCGCGAATCGTCGCCGGAGAAGTCGTCCGAGAACAGTGGCGAGCCGTCGGCCGAGGTGACCTTGACGTCGTCATAGGCCGCGCTCGTCGCCCAGGTGGACAGCCCGACCGCACCCGAGATGGGCGCGACCGTGGCCGGTGTGGCCGACGCCTTGCTCGGGACGACGTGGTCACCGACATTGGTCATGAACAGCTTCTGCGTCTCGTAACTGGCCGACGCCCACGAGCGCTGGTTGTCGAACCAGATCATGTCCGGCTTCCACTGCACGTAGTCGGTGTTCGCCAGCAGCGGCGCGTACGACGCGAGCTTGACGACGTCGGCATTGCGTTCCAGCCCGGTCATGTACGCGGCCTCGGCCAGCGCGTTGCCGAACTTGTTGTCCAGCGACGCGTACTCGCCGAGGAACACCTTCGGGCCGTTGCGGTCGTAGGAGTCGTACCGCTGGTTGTTCTGCAGGAACCACTGTGGACTGTTGTAGTAATGCTCGTCGACCATCGAGACCTTCGCGTTCCGGTTCAGGTCCCACAGCCGGTCGAACGTCGTGCCGGTGTCGTCCGGTCCCGAGTTGCTGATCACCGTGATCCCCGGGTACTTCGCCGCGATCGCCTTGCGGAACTCGGTGAACCGGGCGAAGAACTCGTCGGGCAGGTTCTCCTCGTTGCCGACGCCGAGATGCGTCAGGTCGAACGGCGCCGGATGCCCCATCTCGGCCCGCTTCCTGCCCCAGGTCGAGGTGACCGGGCCGTTGGCGAACTCGATCAGGTCGAGGGTGTCCTGGATGTGCCGCCGCAGCAACGCCGGATCGTCGGTCACCTTGTTCTGCCCGCAGCCGGTGACCAGCGCCGGCACCACCGGCAGCGGCATCGCGCCGATGTCCTCGGAAAACTGGAAGTATTCGTAGTAACCGATGCCGTAGGACTGGTTGTAGCCCCAGAAGTTCGCGTTCGTGGCCCGCTGCTCGACCGGGCCGATCGTGTCCTTCCACTGGTACGAGCGCTTCCGCTCCCAGTTCGGCGCCTCGTAGCCCTGGTGGCTGCCGGTGTTGACCAGGCAGCCGCCGGGGAAGCGGACGAAACCGGGCTTGAGCGCCGCGATCTTCTCCGCGAGGTCGGCCCGCATGCCGTTGGGGCGGTTCTTGTAGGTGTCACGAGGGAAGAGCGACACCATGTCCAGCCGCAGCGTGCCACCGCCGGACGCGGTCAGCGCGAGCCTGCCCAGCGCGCTCGACTCCCGCGCCCGGACGGTGCCGGTGTAGCGCACCCAGCCGTCGCCGCGGACCTGGACCCGCAGTGGATCGGCGAGCGCCTTCCCCGCCGGATCGGTGACGGCCACGGTGAGCGGGGTGCCCGCCGCCCGATCGGTCCGGGCGAACACCGAGAAGTCGTACTGCTTGCCCCTCTCGACCCGGAGCCCCGAGTTGTAGCCCGAATTCGCGACGCCGTACTCGCCACGCGTGAGGTCGAGCCTGAGATAGCGCCGGTTCCGCTCGTTGAGCCGCCCCTCGTCGTCGGCCACCGTCGCCGTGCCGGTGCCCCCGTCGACCGATGTGGGTGCCCACGACGTCAACGGGGTGTACGACGCGTTGTCGGCCTTGTCGTACTCGAAGGAGCGGTTCTGCACGAGTTCCGCGTACAGCCCGCCGTCCGCGGCACGGTTGATGTCCTCGAAGAAGACGCCGTACATCGAACGATCGATCGTGGCACCACGTCCCGCCGCGTCCACGGCGAGGCTGTAGTCGGTCGCCGGTGTCTGGCCCGAAGCGGTCTGAACGGGCACGAGGACACCGGCGGCGATGGTCAGGGACAGCACACCGAGCCGGACTGATCTGCTGCGCACAGCACTTCCTTTCGCGACGTTGCGAGGAGAGCCGAGGGTGAGGAGTCGGTCGAGTTGGTCGTGAGTGGCGTTTCGGGTTAGAACCCGAAACGCCACTCACGACCATCAGGCGGCGGTACGGGCCCGCCGTTTGGTCCAGATGTCGTAGGCGACGGCGGCGAGCAGCACGAAACCCTTCACCAGGTTCACGCTCTCGGTCGGCGCGCCGATCAGGGACATGCCGTTGTTGATCACGCCCATGATGAGCCCGCCGGTGATCGCGCCGACCACCTTGCCGACCCCGCCCTGCACCGCGGCGCCGCCGATGAACGCCGCGGCGATCGCGTCGAGCTCGAACATGTTGCCCGCGGTCGGCCCGGCCTGGTTGAGCCGTCCGGCCACGATGATCCCGGCGAGCGCGGAGAGCACGCCCATGTTCACGAAGATCCAGAACGTCACGCTCTTGACCTTGACGCCGGACAGCGTCGCGGCCTGGAGGTTCCCGCCGATGGCGTAGATGTGGCGGCCGAACACCGCCCGCGTCGTCACCAGCGAGTAGCCGATCACCAGCACCGAGAGCAGGATCAGCACCCACGGCAGGTTCTTGTACCGCGCCAGCTGCACCACCACGAACAGCACGACGGCGGCCGCCGCGGCGATCTTCAGCAGGAACATCGGCAGCGGATCGACCTCTTGCAGGTAGTTCAGCCGGGCCGTCCGCTTGCGCCACCGCGAGACGATCGCGCCCGCGATGGCCAGGGCACCCACGAGCAGGCTGACCACGTCGGCGCCGCCGAGCGGGCCGAGGCCGATGTTGCCGAGATAGCCGCCGGTGAACCCGTTCGCCAGCGTGCGCACCTCGTCCGGGAACGGGCCGATCCCCTGGTTCCCGAGCACGGTGAGCGTCAGCGCGCGGAAGATCAGCATCCCGGCCAGCGTCACGATGAAGGCGGGAATCCCGAAGTAGGCGACCCAATACCCTTGCCACGCCCCGATCACCGCGCCGACGGCCAGCGTGATGAGCAGCGCGATCGGCCACGCCACACCGAGGTTCACCATCAGCACGGCCGAGATCGCGCCGGTCAGCGCCACCACGGAGCCGACCGACAGGTCGATGTGCCCGGCGATGATGATCAGGATCATGCCGATCGCGAGGATCAGCACGTACGAGTTCTGCACGATCAGGTTCGAGATGTTCTGCGGTTCCAGCAGCGCGCCGCCGGTGAGGATCGAGAACAACACGACGATCAGCGCGAACGCGACGTAGATGCCGCTCTCGCGCGGGTTGAACGAGATCCGGCGCGGCGCCCTCGCCGGCGCGGCTCCCTGCTGTTCACCGGCACCGGTGACGGTGTCGGCGGAGGCGGTGCTCATGTCTTACTCCTGTTCCCTGGTCATCGCCCGCATGAGGACCTCTTGGGTGGCCTCGGCCCGGCCGACCTCACCGGTGATCCGGCCCGCCGACAACGTGTAGATCCGGTCGCACAGCCCGAGCAGTTCCGGCAGCTCGGACGAGATGACCAGCACGGCCTTCCCCTCGTCGGCGAGCCGGTTGACGATCGTGTAGATCTCGTACTTCGCGCCGACGTCGATGCCGCGGGTGGGCTCGTCGAGGATCAGCACGTCCGGATCGGTGAGGATCCATTTGGACAGCACGACCTTCTGCTGGTTGCCGCCGGAGAGCGTGCCGGTCACGCTGCGCACGTCCGGTGCCTTGATGTTCATGCTCTTGCGGAATTCTTCGGCGACACGGTGTTCTTCGTTCTCGTCCACCCAGCCTCGCCGCGCGAGTTTGCCCAACGCGGCACCGGAGACGTTGCGCTGGATGTCCTCGATGAGGTTCAGCCCGTAGCGTTTGCGATCCTCGGTGGCGTAGGCGATCCCGTTCGCGACGGCGTCGCCGACCGTGCGCACCTCGATCTCCTTGCCGTCCTTGATCAGGCGCCCGGAGATGTCCTTGCCGTACGAGCGGCCGAACACGCTCATCGCGAGTTCGGTCCGCCCGGCGCCCATCAGCCCCGCCAGCCCGACGATCTCGCCGCGCCGCAGGGTCAGGCTCGCGCCGTCGACGACCACCCGGCCGTGTTGCGTCGGGCTGTGCACGGTCCAGTCCTCGATCCGGAGGACCTCGTCACCGATCCGCGGTTCCCTCGGCGGGAACCGGTTCTCCAGTTTCCGGCCGACCATCCCGGCGATGATCCGGTCTTCGGTCACCGTGCTCGCGTCCAGCGTCTCGATCGTCCTGCCGTCGCGCAGGATGGTGATCGAGTCGGCGATCGCCGCGATCTCGTTGAGCTTGTGCGAGATCAGGACGCAGGTGACGCCGTCGTCGCGAAGCCCGCGCAACAGTTCGAGCAGATGCGCCGAATCGTCGTCGTTCAGCGCCGCCGTCGGCTCGTCCAGGATCAGCAGTTTGACCTCTTTGGACAGTGCCTTGGCGATCTCCACCAGCTGCTGTTTGCCGACGCCGATGTCCAGCACCGGCGTCACCGGGTTCTCCCGCAGGCCGACGCGCCGCAGCAACTCGCCCGCCTCGGCATTGGTCCGGTTCCAGTCGATCAGCCCGCCGCGGGCCTTCTCGTTGCCGAGAAAGATGTTCTCCGCGATGGACAGCTGCTGGCACAGCGCCAGTTCCTGGTGGATGATCACGATGCCGCGCCGTTCGCTGTCGCGGATCGCGGAGAACGCGCACGGCTCGCCGTCGAAGACGATCTCGCCGTCGTACGAGCCGTGCGCGTAGACGCCCGAGAGCACCTTCATCAGCGTGGACTTGCCCGCGCCGTTCTCGCCGCAGATCGCGTGGATCTCTCCCCGGCGCACCGACAGGTTGACGTCCTGCAGCGCCTTGACGCCGGGAAAGGTTTTGGTGATCCCCCGCATCCGAAGGATTTCGTCGGTCACGTCACTACCTCAGCTGTTCCGCTTTGTAGTAGCCCGAGTCGATGAGTTCCTTCTGGTAGTTCCCCTTGTTGAGGATCACCGACTCCAGCAGGAACGCCGGGACGACCTTCTGGCCGTTGTTGTAGTCCGTCGTGTTGTTGGTCTCTGCCTTGCCGCCCTTGAGTACCGCGTCGGCCATCTTGACCGTGGTCTCGGCGAGTTTGCGGGTGTCCTTGAAGATGGTCGAGTACTGCTCGTTCGCGATGATCGACTTCACCGACGCGACCTCGGCGTCCTGGCCGGTGACCACCGGGTACGGCTGGCCAGGCGTTCCGTAGCCGTTGCTCTTGAGCGCCGACAGGATGCCGATGGAGAGCCCGTCGTACGGCGAGAGCACGCCCTGCACCTTGTCGCCGGAGCTGTAGGTCTTGGTCAGCAGGTCTTCCATCCGCCGCTGCGCGGTCGCCGCCTGCCAGCGCAGGATCGCCGCGACGTTGAACGCGGTCTGGCCGCTCTTGACCACCAGCGTCCCGTTGTCGAGGTACGGCTTCAGCACGGACATGGCGCCGTTGAAGAAGAACGTCGCGTTGTTGTCGTCCGGCGAACCCGCGAAGAGCTCGATGTTGAACGGGCCCTTGCCCTCGCCGGGAGAACCGTCCTCTTTGAGCACCTTGAGCCCGGTGAGCAGCGACGTCGCCTGCTGCACGCCGACCTTGAAGTTGTCGAAGGTCGCGTAGTAGTCGACGTTCGGCGTGTTGCGAATCAGCCGGTCGTAGGCGATGACCGGGATCTTCTTGTCCGCGGCCTCCTGCAGCTGGGTGGTGATCGCGGTGCCGTCGATCGAGGCGATCACGAGCAGCTTCGCGCCCTTGGTGATCTGGTTCTCGATCTGGTTCACCTGGGTGGGGATGTCGTCCTCGGCGTACTGCAGGTCGACCTGGTAACCCAGCTTCTCCAGTGCCACCTTGATGTTGTCGCCGTCGTGGATCCAGCGCTCCGACGATTTGGTCGGCATGGTGACGCCGACGAGGCCGCCCGCGGCACCTCCCGCGGCCGCCTGCTGATCAACACTCTTCTGACTCGAACCGCAGGCCGTCAGCGCGGCACCGAGGCCGACCGCCACGGCCAGTGTGGCCAGTTTCGTGAACTTCATTGTTCCTTCTTTCCGGTGGGGACCGATCAGAATCCTTGTGCGAGCCGGTAATAGGCCTGGTTCCAGCGCATCCGGTCGGCGATCGAGGCGGGCGTCGTGGACTGGTCGATCACCAGCAGTTCGACGTCGAGCATGGTGGCGAAATCCCGGATGGTTTCGGCGCCGACGGCCTGGGTGAGCACCGTGTGGTGCGGTCCGCCCGCGGTGATCCACGCCTCGGCGGACGTCGCCAGCGACGGCGCCGGCTTCCACACCGCGCGCGCCACCGGCAGGTTCGGCAGCGGTTCGTCCGGTGCGACGACCTCGACCTCGTTGGCCACCAGCCGGAACCGGTCGCCGAGGTCGGCGAGGCCGATCACCACGGCGTCACCGGCGGCGGCGTCGAAGACCAGCCGGACGGGGTCCTCACGGCCGCCGATGCCGAGCGGGTGGATCTCGCACGAGGGCTTGGCGGCGGCGATGCTCGGGCAGACCTCGAGCATGTGCGCGCCGAGGATCTTCGGTTCGCCGGGGCCGAAGTGGTAGGTGTAGTCCTCCATGAAGGACGTCCCGCGCTCGGAATCGCGGCCCATCGCCTTCACCGCGGTCAGCAGCGCGGACGTCTTCCAGTCGCCCTCGCCGCCGAAGCCGTAGCCGTCGGCCATCAGCCGCTGCACGGCGAGGCCTGGGAGCTGCCGCAGGCCGCCGAGATCCTCGAAGTTCGTGGTGAACGCGCCGAAACCGCCGCTCGTCAGGAACGTGCGAAGCCCTTGCTCGATCCGGGCCGCGTACCGCAGCGATTCGTGCCGCTCACCCGCCTTCGTCAGTTCCGGCGCGAGCGCGTACGTCTCGGCATACTCGCCGACGAGAGCGTCGACCTCGGCGTCGGGTACCGCGTCGACCAGCGCGACGAGTTCGTTGACGCCATAGGTGTTCACCGAGACGCCGAACTTCAGCTCCGCCTCGACCTTGTCCCCGTCGGTGACCGCGACGTCGCGCATGTTGTCGCCGAACCGCGCGAGTTTGAGCGAGCCGATCGTCTGGCGTCCGACCGCCGCCCGGACCCAGGCGTCGATCCGGTCGGCGACCGACGGATCCGCGGCGTGCCCGGCGATGGTCTTGCGCGGCACCCCGAGCCGGGTCTGGATGTAGCCGAACTCGCGGTCACCGTGCGCGGCCTGGTTCAGGTTCATGAAGTCCATGTCGATGGACTGCCACGGCAGCGCCTCGTTGAGCTGGGTGTGCAGATGCAGCAAGGGTTTCCGCAGCGCGTCGAGCCCGGTGATCCACATCTTCGCCGGCGAGAACGTGTGCATCCAGGCGATCACCCCGACACACGCGTCGTCCGCGTTCGCCTCCAGCATCACGCGCCGGATCGCCGACGGCTCCGTCAGCACCGGCTTCGCGACGATCTCCGCCGAGATCCGGCCGGTGTCGGCCAGCATCCGCTGGATCTGCAACGACTGGCCAGCGACCTGTTCGAGGGTCTCCTCGCCGTACAGCGCCTGGCTCCCGGTGAGGAACCAGACCTCGGTCTTGCGTTGTGTGCTCACTTCTCTCCCTGCTGGCCGTAGACGTTCTGGTAGCGCGCGTAGAGCCGGTCCACGTCCTGTTCGGACAGTGGTTCCGGCCTGCCCAGCGCGGAAGCGAGGTGGACGGTCTTGGCGACGTCCTCGACCATCACGGCGGCCTTGACCGCGTCGCGTGCGGTGCGGCCGACGGTGAACGGGCCGTGGTTGCGCATCAGGACCGCGGGCGACCGGCTGGACCGCAGCGTCTCGACGATGCCCCGGCCGATCGAGTCGTCGCCGATCAACGCGAACGGGCCGACCGGGATCTCGCCGCCGAACTCGTCCGCGATCATCGTGAGCACGCACGGGATCGGTTCCCCGACCGCGGCCCACGCGGTCGCGTACGTCGAATGCGTGTGCACGACCCCGCCGACCTCCGGCATGTGCCGGTAGACGTAGGCGTGCGCGGCCGTGTCCGAGGACGGCGCGAGGTCGCCGTGGACGACTTCGCCGTACAGGTCGGTGACGACCATCGTGTCGGCACTCAGCTCGTCGTAGGACACCCCGGACGGCTTGATCACCATCAGGTCGTGCCCGGGGACCCGCGCCGACACGTTGCCCGCGGTCCAGATGACCAGCTCGTAGCGGGTCAGCTCGCTGTGCAAGCGGGCGACGGTGTCGCGCAGTTCTTCGAAGGTGTCCGTGATCTCCACGGCGAGGCTCATCGGTGCAGTCCTTTCCGGACGGTACGGCGCCGGGCGGCGAGCCGGTGCATGACGTCGTTGGCCCCACGGCCGAAGTAGTCGTGCAACGCGGCGTACTCGGCGTAAAGGTCGTTGTAGGCCTTGACGTTCTCGGCGATCGGGCGGTGGACCGCCCGGCGGACCGAACCCATCGCGAGCGCGGCGGCCGGGACGTCGGCATGCGCCCCGGCGGCGACCGCGGCATGGATCGCCGAGCCCAGCGCGGGACTCTGCGCCGAACCGGCCACGGAAAGCGGCAGGTTCGTGACGTCGGCGTAGATCTGCATCAGGAGCGGGTTCTTGACCAGGCCACCGGCGACGATCAGTTCGGTGACCGGCACCCCGGCGCGTTCGAAGGTCTCGATGATCGTCCGGGTACCGAACGCGGTCGCCTCCAGGAGCGCGCGATAGGTGTCCTCGGGGCGGGTCGCGAGGGTCTGCCCGACGACGACGCCGGACAGTTCGTGGTCGACCAGCACCGACCGGTTCCCGCTGTGCCAGTCGAGTGCGACCAGTCCGTGTTCGCCGATCTCCTGTATCGAGGCGAGCCGCGTGAGCAGTTCGTGGACCGAGATCCCCGCCTCCCTGGCGTCGTCCACATAGGACGCGGGCGTGCCGTGTTCGACGAACCACGCGAAGATGTCCCCGACGCCGCTCTGGCCGGCCTCGTAGCCCCATTTCCCGGACACGATCCCGCCGTCGACGACACCGCACATCCCCGGCACCTCGCGCAGTTCGGCGCCGTTCATCACGTGGCAGGTGGAGGTGCCCATGATCGCGACCATCTGCCCCGGCTCCACCGCCTGGACGGCGGGCGCGGTGACGTGCGCGTCGACGTTGCCGACGGCGACCGCGATCCCCTCGGGCAGCCCGGTCCATTCCGCCGCCTGAGCGCTCAGGCCGCCCGCCTTGTCGCCGAGGGCACCCAGCGGATGCACGAGCTTGTCGTCCACAAAGGACCCGAAGCCGGGAGCCAACTCCTCCAGGAACTCCGCGCTCGGGTAGCGGCCGTCCTGCAGGATGCCCTTGTAGCCGGCGGTGCAGGCGTTGCGGACGTAGGTTCCGGTGAGCTGCCAGACGATCCAGTCGGCGAGTTCGACCCAGTGGCACATCCGGGCATAGACCTCGGGCGCCTCTTCGAAGACCTCCAGTGCCTTGGCGAACTCCCACTCGGAAGAGATCAGCCCGCCATAGCGCGGCAGCCAAGACTCGCCGCGCTTCCGGGCCAGCGCGTTGATCCGGTCGGCCTGCGGCTGGGCGGAATGGTGGCGCCACAGCTTCACGTAGGCGTGCGGGTCCTCGGCGAACTCGGGCAGTTCGCACAGCGGCGTGCCGTCGGCCGTCGTCGGCACCATGGTGCACGCGGTGAAATCGGTGCCGATGCCGATCACGTCGGCGGGATCCGCCCCGGCGGCACGGACGGCCGCTGGCACGGCGGTGCGGAGGACGTCGACGTAGTCCGACGGCACCTGGAGCGCCCAGTCCGGCGGCAGACCGTGGCCAGTCTGCGGCAGGATCCGGTCGATCACGCCGTGCCGGTACTCCGAAACCGCGCTGCCCAGTTCCGCGCCGTCGCGGACGCGGACCACGACGGCCCGGCCGGACAGCGTCCCGAAGTCGACGCCGACGACCAGCGGCTCCCTTGTACTCACTTCTTCTCCCGTACTGTTAGCGTTCACATTCCTGGTCGAAAACCACGATCACCCGTGTTTGGAGCCGTAACTCGCGTGATTGAAGCCGGTCCGCCTCCAATCACGCGAGTTACGGCCTCGATCACGCGTGTTCCGTCTTACGTCGCCCGCCTCCCGACGAGGCGTTGCAGCACGATGAAGGCGAACAGCAGCGCACCGGTGATGATCGAGGTCCACCAGGAGTTCAGCGTGCCGTCGAAGGTGATCAGGGTCTGGATGATGCCCAGCACCATGATCCCGAGCACCGTCCCGAGGACGTAGCCGGAGCCGCCGGTGAGCAGCGTGCCGCCGATGACGACGGCCGCGATCGCGGTGAGCTCCAGCCCCACACCGTTGAGCGGATCGCCGGAGGACTTGTACAGCACCAGGAGCAGCCCGCCGAGCGCCGAGCAGAACCCGCTGAGCGTGTAGACCGTGATCCGCGTGCGGCCGACGTTCAGGCCCATCAGCAGCGCGGACTTCGGGTTCCCGCCGATCGCGTACACCGTCCGGCCGAACCTGGTCCCGTACAGGACGTACGCCGCCGCCCCGACCACCACGAGCGCGACGACCACGCCGATCGAGATGTGCAGCTCCCCGCCGAGCGGGATCTGCGTCTGCGCGAGGCTCGCGACCGTCGGATCGCCGATCGAGTACGCCTGGGTGCTGATGGTGTAGCAGAGCCCCCTGGCGAAGAACATCCCGATCAGCGTCGCGATGAACGGCTGGATCTCGAACACCTGGACCAGCACGCCCATGCCGAAGCCGAGCGCCGCGCCGATCGCCAGTACCGCGGGGATCACCGCGAGCACCGGCCAGCCCTGGTTCTGCAATAGATCCGCCGAGACCACAGTGGACAGTGCCACCACCGAGCCCACCGACAGGTCGATACCGCCGGTGAGGATCACGAACGTCATCCCGACGGCGACGACCAGCAGGAAGGCGTTGTTGATGAACAGGTCGAGCACGACCTGCCCGGACCCGAACGCCGTGTAGCTCGAAGCGCCGTAGATGTACGCGCCGATGAGCATCGCCATCGTCGCCAGGATCGGCAGATGCCGTTGCCGCGGACGGTAACCCTTGATGCGGTCGAGTGTCGTCATACCCCGGCCTCCACCTTCTCCGGCCGGACCGCGGGCGACGGCGGGGCCGTTCTCCGCCGCCGGGCGAGCTTCCGGCGGAACACCGGCGACTGCATCAAGCAGACCGCCAGCACGACCACGGCCTTGAACAGCATGATCGCCTGGGGCGCGATGCCGAGCGCGTAGACGGTGGTCGTCAACGTCTGGATGAGCAGCGCGCCGATCACCGAACCGGTGAGCGAGAACCGGCCACCGGTCAGCTGCGTCCCGCCGATGACGACGGCGAGGATCGCGTCCAGTTCGATGAACTGCCCGGCGTTGTTGCCGTCGGCGCTGTGCACGTTCGCGCTGATCATCAGACCGGCGATGCCGGCGCAGAGCGCGCAGAAGACGTAGGTGAGCCAGATCAGCCGCGCCGACCGGAGCCCGGCGAGCCTGCCCGCCTCCGGGTTCCCGCCCACCGATTCGACCAGCATCCCCAGCGCCGACCGGCGGACCAGCACGGCGGCGATGGCGAACACCGCCAGCGCGATGAGGATCGCACTGGGCAGGCCGAAGGTGAACCCGCTGCCGATCCATTCGTACGGATGCGAATTGACGGTGATGATCTGGCCGCCGGTGATCAGCTGGGCGATGCCGCGGCCCGCGACCATCAGGATCAGCGTCGCGATGATCGGCTGGATGCCGAGCACCGCCACGAGCCAGCCGTTCCACAGACCGAGTACGAGGGCGAGCCCCAGCGCCATCCCGACCGCCGCGAGCGTCCCGCCGACACTGTTCTGATCGCCGAGTCCGCTGAGGTGCAGGCACGCGAGCGCGCCGCTGATCGCGACGACGGCGCCGACGGACAGGTCGATCCCCCGCGTCGCCACCACCAGCGTCATACCGATCGCGATGAGGATCAGCGGGGCGCCGTTCTTGAGGATGTCGATCAGGTTCCCGTAGAGATGCCCGTCGCGGAACTCGATCGCGAAGAACGCCGGATGCGCGATGAGGTCGCCGAGCAGCAGCGCCAGCAGCGCGACGACCGGCCAGAACAACCGATGTTTGGTCATCGTGCGACTCCTTCGGCCATCGTCGCCATCACCTGGTCCGCGGTCAGCGCTTCGTTGTCCAGCACGGCGACCACCGCGCGGTCGCGCAGCACGACGACCCGATGGCTCAGCCGGAGCACCTCCTCGAGTTCGGCGGAGATGAACACCACGGCCATCCCCTCCCCCGAGAGCCGCGCGACCAGCCGCTGGATCTCCGTCTTGGCACCGATGTCGATCCCGCGCGTCGGCTCGTCGAGGATCAGCAGTCGCGGTTCGGTGATGAGCCACCGCGCGAGCAGCACCTTCTGCTGGTTGCCGCCGCTAAGGTCACCGACCTTCGCCTCGGCGTTGGCCGGCCGGATGTCGAGCGCCTTGATGTAGCGCTCGGCGATCTCGTCCTGCCGACGCCGCGGGATCGGCCGGGCCCAGCCTCGCGAGGCCTGCAGCGCGAGCACGATGTTCTCCCGCACGGTGAGTTCCTCGACGAGGCCTTCGGTCTTGCGGTTCTCCGAGCAGAACGCGATGCGGTGGTCGAGGCCGGTCCGCGGCGTCTTCAGCGACACCGGCTCACCCTCGATCCGCACCGTGCCGCTGTCCGCGTGATCGGCGCCGAACAGCAACCGTGCCAGTTCGGTGCGGCCCGAACCGAGCAGCCCGGCGAGGCCGACGACCTCGCCGGACCGGATGTCGAGCGAGAACGGCGCGACACCGCCCTTGCGGCCGACGTCGCCCGCTTCGAGGAAGACGGGCGCCCCGGCGACGTCCGACCGGCTGTGCCCGGCGTCCTCGATGTCTTCGAGCGCCGCGAGTTCCTTGCCGATCATCCTGGTCACCAGGTCGACCGGGGTGATCTCCTCGGTGCGGTACTCCCCGATCAGCTTCCCGTTGCGCAGCACCGTCATCCGGTCCGCGACGGCGAAGACCTGCTCGATGAAATGAGAGACGAACAGGATCGCCATCCCCTGATCCCGCAACGAACGCACCACGTTCAGCAGTTGCTCGACCTCGCCCGCGTCCAAACTGGACGTCGGCTCGTCGAGCACGAGCACCCGCGCCTCGACGTCGAGTGCCCTGGCGATCGCGACCAGTTGCTGCACCGCGATCGAGCAGCTGCCCAGCTCGGCCGAAACGTCCACTTCGACGTCCAGCCTGGCCAGCAGCGCGGCCGCCCGGCGGCGCGTCTCGCGCCAGTCGATGCGGCCGCGCCGTCGCGGCTCCTTGCCGAGGCAGATGTTCTCCGCCACCGACAGGTTCGGGCAGAGGTTCACTTCCTGGTAGACGGTGCTCACGCCGGAACGCTGTGCCTCGCCCGGGCCGCTGAACGCGACCCGGGCGCCGTCGAGTTCGATGGTGCCCGCGTCCACCCCGTAAACGCCGGTGAGCACCTTGATCAGCGTGGACTTGCCGGCACCGTTCTCGCCCATCAGGGCGTGCACCTCGCCGGGGAACATCCGGAAGGAGACGTCGTCGAGGGCGACCACGCCGGGGAATTCCTTCCGGATATGGCTCATCCGCAGCGTCGCAGGGGTTCCCGTCATCGGCTCAGTACTGGCGTTGCGGCAGCGCGGCCTTCGCCGCGGCCTGGTCGAATTCGGTCTCGGTGGTCTCGATGCGCGGCGGCACCTGCTCGCCGGCGGCGACCTTCTTCACCAGGTCCATCAGCTGCGGGCCGAGCAGCGGGTTGCATTCGACGACGTGGTTGATCTTGCCGTCGGCCAGCGCCTGCAGGGCATCGCGGACGCCGTCGACCGACACGATCTTGATGTCCTTGCCGGGCACCTTGCCCGCCGCCTCGATCGCTTCGATGGCGCCGAGGGCCATGTCGTCGTTGTGCGCGTAGAGCACGTCGATTTTGGGCTGGGACTTCAGGAAGGCCTCCATGACCTCCTTGCCCTTGGCGCGGGTGAACTCACCGGTCTGCGACGCGACGACCTTGAACTTCGGGTTCGACGCGATGACGTCGGCGAAGCCCTTCTTGCGGTCGTTCGCCGGCGCGGAACCGGTGGTGCCCTGCAGCTCCACGATGCTGACGTCACCCGCCGCGGAGCCGAACTCCTTGGCCAGCCACTCGCCCGCCTTCTTGCCCTCGGCGACGAAGTCCGAACCGAGGAAGGTCTTGTACAGCGACTTGTCCGGCGAGTCGACGGCCCGGTCGGTGAGGATCACCGGGATGTTCGCCGTCTTCGCCTCCTTGAGCACGGTGTCCCAGCCGGATTCCACGACCGGCGAGAAGGCGATCACCTTGACCTTCTGCTGGATGTAGGACCGGATCGCGGCGATCTGGTTCTCCTGCTTCTGCTGCGCGTCGGAGAACTTCAGCTCGATCCCGGCCGCCTTCGCCGACTCCTGGATCGACTTCGTGTTCGCCGTACGCCAGCCGCTTTCCGCTCCCACCTGGGCGAAGCCGAGGGTGAGGGCGCCGCCGCCACCCGTCCCGCCACCACCGCCGCATGCGGAGAGCAGGAGCAGCCCGGCCACTCCGGCCACGATCGCCGTCCACGGTTTTCTTGCCACATCGACTCCTAGATCCACACTGATCAATTGAGTTAGCGTTAACATTCGCGCCTTGAGCCGCAGGGACGGACCTCGGCACTACGAAAGACCGGTGCTCTCCCGCACGATCAGTTCGGGGACCACCAGGTCGCGGTCTCGGCTCTCACCGCCGTTCATCCGGCGGCGGAGCAGGTCGAACGTGCGCCTGCCGACTTCGACGAAGTCCTGGCGCACCGTCGTCAGCGGCGGCGTGTAGTACGCCGCCTCGGGAACGTCGTCGAAGCCGACGATCCGCATCTCCCCCGGCACGTTCACGCCGGCCTCGGTGCAGGCGCGAAGGAAGCCGAGGGCCATCTGATCGTTGGCCACGAACACCGCGTCCAGTCCTTTTTCACCGACGAGGGACCGCCCCGCCGCGTACCCCGACCGCGCGCTCCAGTCACCGCGGACGACGGGCGGGATCGGCGCGCCGTGCCGTTCCAAGGTCTCGCGCCAGCCGCGTTCGCGATCGAGCGCCTCCAGCCAGTCTTCGGGCCCGGCCACATGCCAGACGGTGTCGTGCCCGAGGCCGAGAAGGTGTTCGGTGGCGCGGCGAGCGCCGTCGTACTGATCGACCGAGATCACCGGGACCGGCGCCTTCTCACCACCGCCGACCGCGACGAGCGGCACGTCACTGGGCGCCGCCTCCAGCGCGCGAGCAGCGGTGACGTGCGGCGCGATCACGACGATGCCCTCGACGGCCTGGCGGCGGAGGCGCTCCACGGCGTCGGTGATGGACGACCGGCCCGGGCGGCTGATGCTGGTTATGGTCGTCGCGTAGCCTGCCTCGCGGGCGGCGTGCTCGATGCCGCTCAAAGTGCTGGCCGGACCGTAGAGGTTGGCCTCCAGCGCGACCACGCCGAGCGTGCCCGAACGGCCGGTGACCAGCGCGCGGGCGACCGAGTTCGGCCGGTAGTCCAGCTGCTCGATCGCCGCGTTGACGCGGACCCGCGTCTCGGCGCGGACCGGGCCGGTGCCGTTGATGACGCGCGAAACCGTCATATGCGAAACACCCGCGAGCGCGGCCACGTCGGTGAGACTGGCCTGCTTGCTCTCGGTGGTTTCCCGCGCCATCGCCTGTCTCCCAATCCCGGTACCGTGTGACGAGTGCCGCAAGTGTTAGCGATAACACGAGTCGGGTCAAGCGCTCGCCGAGTCACAGTCGGGTCACGGCCCCGCTCGGTGTGCCAACCCGGGCGTATCGCCGGGACGTGCCAAGGACGCCTTGGCACCTATCGCCGTGCGCGGATGGACGACACGCGTGATCAGCTGGACAACTCGCGTGTGGAGTTGCCCCGGTGAGGCGGACACGGGGTTTCAGGCGGCAGAGGCCTGATGGTAGTGGTTGGTTCGGGTTTCGGCTGGGGTGTTGTGGCCGATGGTGGAGTGCAGTCTCGTGTGGTTGT
>NZ_QHJI01000016.1:0-203811 GCF_003947535.1 Amycolatopsis sp. WAC 04169
TCGAGGTCGATGGCGTCTAGTCCACGCTTCTATCAAGTCAGGCCAGCCAGGCCCGGACCTTGATCACGCTGGACAGTTCTTTCACAAGCCAGCAAGGCAGTGGCTTTCTGAGTCACCACGCGACCAAATCCGGACCCTAACCACTCACACGAACAGCGCAACCACCCTGACACTGAGTGGCTTTCGCGACGGTCGGAGTCGGTACCGGAGTGAGGGCGCGAGCTTCACGGGTGACGGCGGCAGTGGGCGTTGCGAAAGCCACTTTCGCAACCTTCAACGTTGCGAAAGTGGCTTTCGCAACGTCACCGGCACGGCAAGTGCCCTCCTTCCCGCATTTAGTCCTCTGAATGCGGGAAGGGGGCCTCACTCGCCGTCGGCATCGAGGCCGTCCCGATCGGCCCATTCGAGCAGGGTGTCGAGCGAGTACGCCGTGTCGTCGATGCCCGCGTGCAGGTCGCCGAGTTCGGCGAAGCGCGCGGGCACGGTGGCGATCGTGAAGTCGCGGGGATCGACGTCGCCCACCTCGTCCCACCGGATCGGGGTCGAGACGACGGCTTCGGGCACGCCGCGGACCGAGTACGCGCTCGCGATGGTGTGGTCGCGGGCGTTCTGGTTGTAGTCCACGAACAGCTTCGAGGGATCGCGGTCCTTGCGCCACCAGGTCGTGGTGACCTCGTCGGGCATCCGCCGCTCGACCTCGTGCGCGAAGGCGAGCGCCGCCCGGCGCACCTCCTGGAAACCCCACCGCGGTTCGATCCGGACGTAGACGTGCAGGCCGTGCCCGCCGGAGGTCTTCGGGAAGCCGGTGATGCCGAGTTCGTCGAGGATCTCGTGGACGGTGCCGGCGACCTTCCGCACGGTGGAGAACGGGCAGTCGGGCATCGGGTCGAGGTCGATCCGCCACTCGTCGGGGCGCTCGGTGTCGGCACGGCGGGAGTTCCACGGGTGGAACTCGACGGTCGACATCTGCACCGCCCAGATCACGTCGGCGGGATGGGTGACGCACAGTTCGTACGCGTGCCTGCCGGAGGGGAAGTCGACCCGGACGGTCTGCAACCAGTCGGGGGCACCGTTCGGGACCCGTTTCTGGTGGACCTTCTCCCCCGAGACCCCGGAGGGGAACCGGTGCAGCATGCACGGTCGTTCCCGCAGCGCCCGCACGATCCCGTCGCCGACCGCGAGGTAGTACTCGACGAGGTCGAGCTTCGTCTCACCCCGCGCCGGGAAATAGACCCGATCCGGGTTCGAGACGCGCACCGTCCGGTCTCCGACCTCGATCTCCACCGCCGAGCTTTTCGCCATACGGGGAAACTAGCCCGAAAGCCACCGATCCGCGCTCTGCCAGGACGATCGGCATGGCACCCTCGGACAGCGGGGTCAGTGCGCCGGGCGTTCCGGAAAGCGCCCGCGATCACGACGACCGGAAGCAGTTCCCCGCCGGGATGACCGGTGGATCGCGGCGACCATGACCGCGAACACCGCGCCGAGGAAGGTCACGTCGACCGCGGGCACCCAGCGCACGTCACCACCCTTGACCACATAGGCCCCGACGGGTCGCGCGGCGAGAATGAAACCGCCGCCCTCACCTTCCTTGCCCTGCTCGCTGCCGTGCCCGCCGCCTCCACCGCCGATGACGCTCGCGGCCGGGATGATCACGACGCCGTCCTTCTCCACCGGTTCGCCGTAGACGCGCCGGACGGTGAGGTTGTCCCGCATGACACCGACGATCTTCTCGAGCCCCATCAGGTCCCCGCCCTGTCCAGTTCCAGCGCGATCGCGCCCCGCAGGAGCTTCCGCGCCCGGTCCAGCTCCATCGAACCAGAAAGCCATCGCTCGCTGAGCCCTTCGACCAGGGCGGTGAGCCGTTCCGCGGCGTCTTCGGCCTCGATCCCGGCGCCGTCGACGCGCCGGATCACCTCGGCGACCTCGTCCACCCAGATCCGGGTCGACTCCGCGAGCGGTTCGCGCAGTTCCGGCGTGAACACGGCGCTGGCCCGCAGTTCGCCCCAGGCGGTGCTGTTCTCCCGCACCGCCTGGGTGTCCTGAAGTTCCCCGAACAGCAGGAGTTCGAGCTCGGCGCGGGGATCAGCCGCGTCGGCCGCGGCCTCTTCGGTGTACGCCGCCGCGCGATCGCTGACGAACTCCAGGGTTTTCCGCAGCAGCCCGGCGCGGTTGGTGAAGTGGTAGTAGATCAGCGACGTCGAAATCCCGGCCTCGGCCGCGATCTTCTCGACCCGCAGGCCCCGCACACCGCTGCGTGCGATCACTCGCACGGCCGCTTCCAAGATCTTCTGCTGACGTTCGAACACGGGTGATCACCCTAGCGGTTTCATCCTGACTGAATTTTCAGTCAGGATGCTATCGTGTCCTCACCGGCCCGACCAAGGAGTGCAGAGTGTTCGCTTCGTCCCTTCCCCGTCGCACGGTCCTGCGTGCGCTGACAGCGGTGGGAGCCGTCGCCGTCGGGAGCGCGGGATGCTCGGAGAACCCGGCCGCGCCCGCCGCGGCGGCAGGCTCAGCCGAGCCCGCCGCCGCGGCGGCTCGCAGGCTGGGCGCCGAATGGGAAAGTCACGCACGCACCTACCTCTCATGGCCCGCGTCGAAATCCATCTGGGCGGACGATCTGCCCGCCGTCCGAGAGGAGATCGCCGGTCTGGCCAAGGCGATCGCCGACTACGAACCGGTGGTGCTCCTCGCCCGGCCCGAGCACGCCGAAGCCGCTCAGCGGGCTTGCGGGGACACCGTCGAGGTCGTCCCGATCCCGGTCGACGACCTGTGGGCACGCGACACCGTCCCGGTGTTCGTCGAGGAGGCGGGCAAGGTCGCCGGGGTCGACTTCAACTTCAACGGCTGGGGCGGCAAACAGAAGCCGCACGACAAGGACAACGCCGTCGCGAGGTCCGTGCTGGGCAAGTACGGCCTGGCCCGCACGGAAACCTGGATCACCGCCGAGGGTGGCTCGTTCGAGAGCGACGGGGCCGGCACGTTGCTGGTCACCGAAAGCTCGCTCGTCAACGACAACCGCAACAAGGGAAGGAGCCGCCAGGAGATCGAAGACGAACTGAAGAAGGTGCTCGGTGTCCGGAAGGTCATCTGGTTCGCCGGAGTACGCGGCGAAGACATCACCGACGCCCACGTCGACTGCCTGGCCCGGTTCACCGCACCCGGCGTCGTCCTGCTGGACAAGGCCGCACCCGGCACTCCGCCCGATTCGTGGTCACGGGCGGCCGATCAGGCGAGGTCGGTGCTCGCGAGCGCCACCGACGCCGGCGGAAGACCCTTCAAGGTGATCGATCTCGTTCAGCCGGATCCGGACAAGGTCGAGGGCTACGGCGAGGACAGCGTGATCTCGTATGCCAACTTCTACGTCGCGAACAAGTCCGTCTTCGTGCCGAAGTTCGGCGACGCCGAGGCCGACGAGCGCGCCCAGCAGGTGCTGCGCGAGCACTTCCCCGGCCGCGAGATCGTGCCGGTGAGGATCGCGACCATCGCCTCGGGCGGCGGCGGGATCCACTGCTCGACACACGACCAGCCGGGTCAGCCTTCCTGAGGCAGCACCGACATCACTTCGGACACCGGGCGCAAGTGCTCCTCCAGCAACCGCGACGCCTCTTTCGCGTCGTGGTCGTTCAGGGCGGCGACCAGCGCCCGGTGTTCCTCGTTGATCACGGTCAGCCGTTCCGGGCGGGCCTCCAGCGCGCGGACCGTGACGCGCTGCTGCCGCGAACGCAGGGTGTCGTACAGCTCGGTCAGGACGGTGTTGCCCGCGGCGTTCACGATGGCGCGGTGGAAGCGGCGGTCGAAGCCCGAGACGGCGAACCAGTCGCGTTCCGCGCCGGAGCTCGCCATCGCCTCGATGAGTTCCGGCAGTTCGGCCGGTGCGCCCGCCCGGTTCGCGCAGAGCGTCGCGATGGCGTGCCCTTCGATCAGCCGCCTGCTCTGGTAAACCTCTTCCAGCTCCCGCGCGGTGACGGTGCGCACCTGGGCGCCCTTGCGCGGCAGCAGGCTGATGAACCGCTCCGCGGCCAGCCGGTGGAACGCCTCGCGCACCGGCGTCCTCGACACGCCGACGACACCGGAAACCCACATCTCGTCGAGGAAGCGGCCGCCTTCCAGCTCACCCGAGATGATTCCGTCGCGCAGCCACGTGTAGACCCGCTCGCGCGCCGGGCCGCCCCCTTCGGCGGTCACAGTCATCTCGTTCCCCCTCTATGCCGTCACTTTCCGCGACTGAGCCTACACCTGGACCTGGCAAGTATCCATCATGTATACAAGAGTTCCACTTATTGGAAGGGGTCCCATGGTGCACGTCGCGGTGGCGCAGTTCGCGCCCGGCAACGACAAAGAGGCCAACCTCGCCCGCGTCGCCGCCCTTGTCGGCGAAGCGGCCGACCGCGGTGCGCGGGTGGTCGTGCTGCCCGAGTACTCGTTGTTCACCGTACCGACGATGAGCCGGGAATTCGTGACCTCGGCCGAAGAACTCGACGGCCCGTTCGTCACCGAGCTGCGCGGGCTGGCGAAGGACCGGCAGATCACCGTCGTCGCGGGCATCAACGAAGCGCTCCCCGGCGGCGAGCGGATCTCGAACACCCTTGTCGCGGCCGGTCCCGACGGCGCCATCGCCGCGCTCTACCGCAAGCTGCACCTGTACGACGCCTTCGGTTTCCGCGAGTCGGAGCTGGTCCGGCCCGGCGACATCGAAGCGCCGGAGACGTTCGAGGTCGATGGGATCACCTTCGGTCTCCAGACCTGCTACGACCTCAGGTTCCCGGAGGTCACCCGTCGCCTGGTCGACGCCGGCGCGGACGCGGTGCTGCTGCCCGCGGAGTGGATGCCCGGCCCGCTCAAGGAAGACCACTGGACCACCCTGGTCCGGGCCAGGGCGATCGAGAACACGATCTACCTCGTCGCAGCGGGACAGGCCGCGCCCGCCGGTTCGGGGCACAGCATGATCGTCGACCCGATGGGCGTGGTCGTCGCCTCGCTCGGCGAGCGCACGGGGACGGCGACCGGCGAGGTCTCCGCCGAGCGGATCTTCGAGGTGCGCGCCAAGAACCCGGCGTTGGAACTGCGCCGGTTCGCCGTCACCCCGAAGTCCTGAGTATCTTCAGACCCGGAGGTCCGTTCGTGAAGACACGCCCTCGGGCGTGGTGACGCGGCTTCCGCACGCCTGGGTGCCGGGTGGCCGCCCGGCACCCAGGCTCGTTTCACGGCACCAACAGTCCCCAGTGGACGGCCCACGGGACGAACAACGCCGCGCCCGCCAGCAGCAGGCCGACCCGGACTCCCCCGCGTTCCTTGCCCCGCCACCACGAAACGACGGTCACCGCACCGGCGGCGACGACACCGACCGCGATCAGCTGCAACGCGAGCCAGGGCAACGTCCGTCCGAAAAGGACCGGCCCCGGCGCCATCGCCGCCCCCATCGACAGGGCGATGTAGTAGACGAGGAACCCAGCCGTGGCCAGCGTCCCGGTCGACGCGAGCCAGCGCGCGGGCCCGGCGAGCGGAACGCTCTCGCGGCGGCGGAACAACGCCGTCACCGGATAGGCCGCGAACGCGAGTAACGCCAGCGCCCAGACCCCGATCTGCACCCACGGCCCCTCGTACCAGGCGAGCGGTGCGAGGGCGACGCTCTGGCTCGTCTGGACCGGAGGCGGATCAGCCGACGGCCCCTCCTTCGCTCCGTTCACCCAGTCCGCCACGAGTTCGAGGTAACCGGGAGCGAAGCCGTCGAGCTTGTCGAAACCGTCGGTGGTCTGCCGGAGCCCGTGCTGGGCCTGTGGGAACACCTTCAGCGTGTACTGACGGTTCCCCGCCCGGTCCAGCGTTTCCCGGAAGATCCGGACGGCCTCGCCGGGCGGGGTGAGCCGGTCCAGTTCCCCCCACAGGCCGAGCACGGGCTGCCGCACTTTCTCCAGCACCGGCACCGGGTCGTATCCGGCCTCGGGGAAGGCGCCCGCCCCCGCGAGGGTGCGCATGTTCGTCGACGACACCATGTCCACCATCGAGCCGGTGACCCCGCCCCGCCGCAGATAGGTTTCGAGCGCCCACGCCTGCTGACGATCGGGCGAGACCCCGTTGGCGCCGACGGTGACCGCGAAAGCGACGTCCTTCGACTTCGACGCCGCCAACGGCGCGACCCAGCCGCCTTCGCTCAAACCCCACACCCCGACACGAGCGGGATCCACGCCGGGACGCGAGCGCAGCGCCTGCACGGCGGCGAGCGCGTCGTCGGCCAGGACCGAGTAGTCCCGCTCGAACAGCGAATAGCCCTCGGTCCGCTTGTCGTAGATCAGGGTCGCGATTCCCGCCTTGGCGAAGGCTTCCGCCTCGGCACGGTAATCGTCCCGGTCGTGTTCGCCGGACCCGTGCACCATGACGATGCCCGGCGCCGGTCCGCCGCCCTCCGGCGCGACCACCGTTCCCCGCAGGGTGACCCCGTGGCTGGTGAACGAGACTTCGCCGTCCGGAGCCGCGGCCGGCAGCGGTGACGACACCGCCACGACGGCCGCGAGCACAGCGGCGATCATCGCCTGCTCACCCGGACCACCTCGAGCGACGGCGACGCGAGGATGTCCTTCTCGCAGTACCGTTCGGTGACCCACTGCTTGCGCGAGTACAGCTCCGTCTGGTCGCTGTGGTGCGCCGACTTCGGATTCGCGGACTGCGAGTAGGTCATCAACGTCGTCGTGTCCGGGCACCCGGTCCCGTTGAACGCCACGACGTGCAGATACGTCCCGCCGTGCGTGAACTCGGTGTATCCACGGGCCGGATCCCAAGGCCCGCCGACGGTGTTGTAGACCCCGCGTCCCGCGGTTCCGCCGCCCAGCGGGATCTTCCGGCCGTCACGGACGACGTAATGGTTGTCACCGTACGGCGCGTCGAGTGGGATCTTCGCCGCTCGCAGCTCCGAAACGGCGTCGGAGAGCGCTTTGCGGATCGCCGCGTTCCCCGTGTCGAGCGTGTTCGGCGTGTGGACCGGATCCTTGACGTCGAACGGGTTCTTCCAGATCTCCGGCCCCATCCGGTCCACCGCGGCCCAGAACCGGTCGAAGAGCAACGCGCCCCGGCTGCCGGCGTCCGACCGGCCGTCCCAACCCGCCAGTGCCGCGCAAGCGTCGTCCAGTCCCGGCATCGTGCGGCACATCGCGACGACGTCGGGCCGCGTGAGTTCCGCGGCGTGGTCCCGGTTCGAGAACATCAGGTCCCGCATCGCTTGCCCCGTGAAACCGCCCTTCTTCAGCTGGTCGGCGATCTCGACGAGGCCGGCGCGCGTCCGCATGTTCTGCTCGTACCGGACCGGGCCCACGATCCTGGGGAAGCCGGTCCGCGGCTCGGTGGGATTGACGAGCCACGAGCTGTCGTTCGAGTTCGCCACGTAGTCCGACCGGCTCAGGCTCGGCAGGCTGGACGGCCCGAAAGTGCCCGGCCGCAGCGCGTCCCGGTCGCGGCCCCAGGCGCAGGCCGTCTTGGAGCCGTCGAGCACCGCGACCCCGTTGGCGTCGAACAGTTCCTTGCCCAGCGGTGTGTTGCAGCGCGCGGCCTTCTCGTCGGTGACGTGCGGTACCCCGTGGATCTGGCTGAACTCCACCCGGCCGCGGTCGTCGGTGGCGAGGATGTTCATCCACGGCAGCCCTTGCGTCTCGCGGACCGCGCCGATCATCTCCCCCGCCGTCCGGGCGCGGGCGATCGAGAACATCGAGTTCGTCATGCCGAGGTTCGTGGCGTTGGCATCCGCGATGGCGAAGGCGCTCGACGCCGTCCACGGCAGCTCGCGCTGCCCGAGCCTGGTGGTCACCGGGCCGTACCGCGTCGTCCACTGTGGACGTACGACGCGTTCCAGGCTGCCGTCCGCCTTGCGCGACAGCACACTCACGTCGGAACGCCGCATCCGCTCGGGCTTCCCGTCGACCAGGTACGTCGTCGGCGAGCCGGGCACGAGCTTCAGCTCGAACAGCGTGTACGTGCGCGTGGTGTCGGTGGCGGTGCCGCTCCAAGCCGCGGTTTCGTTGTGTCCCAGCCACATCAGCGGAATGCCGGGGATACCGGCGCCACTGACGTTGAGCTTGCCCGGCAAGGTCACCTGCGACTGCCAGAGCCTGGTCCCGCTCAGCTGCCACGGCAGATGCGGGTTGGCGAGCGAGACACCTCGTCCGTTCGCCGACGCGGCGGAGCCGATCGAGATCGCGTTGCTGCCGATCCCGGTCTCCCCGAGCATCTGTTCGGTACCTCGGCCCGCGGGCGGGGCGCCCGGCAGCGACGCGGTGATCGAGTCCGCGACGCCGCCCTGCCCGAAGATCATCCCGATCGCGTGAGCGTGCCGGTGGACGTCGAGTTCGGTGATCGGCTTCAGCCAGCCCGCCCCCCGGCAGGCCGGGTCGGTGATCTCGCCGGTGCGCAGGTACTTGTTGACCCCCTCGACGTAACCGCGGATCAGCTCGCGGACCTCGCGGTACGGCCCGCGCGGCGCGGGCTCCGACAGGAGCCGCTCGACGGCGCCGCTTTCGTTGAGACCTTGGAAGTACAGGTCGCTCGCGAGGTTCGTGCTCGCCTGGCTCACCCCGCTCGTCGGCGGGGCGTCCGGCCCCAGCCAGCGGGAACGCTCGGCCCGCGTCGTGACCGCGACGTCCGCGATCGCGCAGATGTTGTCCTTGGCCGCGGCGAATCCCTGTCCGAAGCCCAGGCTCGCCCAGTCGTTCGCGACGATGTGCGGGATGCCGAATTCGGTGTAGCGGATGGTGGCGTCCGACCGGGATCGCCCGTCCGGCGGTTGCGCGGCCGCCGCGGTCCCCGCCGCGAGCAGGCTCGCCGCGGCGCAGACGGCCGCGATTCTCTTCCAGAGCAGCATGCTGCTCCCCCTTTGCATGTGGAGTCGTTCGTGAAGACACGCCGTCCGGCGTGGTGACGCGATGCCGGTGGTCGAGTGGCCGCTCTCCCACCGGTTCTTCAGTTCCCTTCCTGCACCTCCCCGTCCGCGTCCGGGAACGCGGTCCAGCGCACGAGCACCTTCCGCGCGTCCGGGCCCGGCTCCGGACGCCAATAGCGACGGAGCAGTTCCAGGTACTCGTCGAAGAACTCCTTGAGCTCTTCGAGGTTCAGATAGACCGAGCCGCGCGAGAACACCAGCGCGTCGCCCCATTCGCCCAGCTCACCGCGACGCTCGAGAAAGGTCGCCAGCTGTTCGAGGTCTTCGGTGAACGCCGCGCGCTGCGCCTCGTCGAACACGGCGCGCATCTCGTCGTTCTGCTCGCTGTGCCGGGGCCAGCGGATCTCGCGCTGACGGGCACGCCACCAGCGCTCCTTGCCATGCGCGAGTTCGGGCGCCTCGTCGACGAAGTCGTATTTCGCCAGTTCCCGCAGGTGATAGCTGGTCGCGCCCGAGCTCTCCCCCAGCTCCTTGGCCAGCTTCGTCGCCGTCGCGGGACCGCGGCCCAACGCCTCCATGATCCGGCGGCGCAACGGGTGCATCACCGCCTTCAGCACGGCGGCGTCGGCGATCTCTTCGGGTGGCGGCGGACCGGTCATGACACCAAGGTAGCCGTGCAAAGGAGATTGTGCAAAGGTGTCTTTGCACGCGGTTCAGACCACCGCACTGGACGGCCGGGAGATTTTGCTGACGATTCCGTGAACTCAGCGTGAAATTGACAACTTCACTACGAAGGTCTTGTGCCGCGAGGACGAAAACTCGACAGGATCGCGGGTTTTTCGTTGCGTCGTCCCCGAAAACCGGCTCTATCGGATAGTTTTGCGCGGAGTCGACCTTGCGGGAGAGAACATGCCGAAGCACCGCCCTCGACAGACGGACAAGTTGTCCGCCCGGCACCGGACGGCCTTCGCGCTCGCCGGCGGCCAGCTCGCCGTGCTGCCCGCGGTCACCGCGTCCGCGGGCCCCGACGCCCCGATCGCCGCGCCGAAGCCTGCCGCACCGCAGAACCAGGCCGCGGCCTGGCAGCCACCGGCGGGCACGGTCCCGGAGATCGCCGTCGACGGCAGCCTCCCCGAGCCGCCGACCCCGGATCCGCTGACCGTCCCCGGGCATTCCGGCAACGTCGGCGGCGCGTTCGCACCGTCGGGCGCGCTCGGCATCCCCGCCAGCATGATGAAGGCTTACAAGAACGCCGCCGACATCCTCGCCAAGGAACTGCCCGGCTGCCACATCGACTGGGCGCTGATCGCGAGTATTGGCCGGATCGAGTCGAACCACGCGCGTGGTGGTTACGTGGACGCGAAGGGCAACACGCTGGAGCCGATCCTCGGCCCGCAGCTCAACGGCGCCGGCCCGTTCGCGGCCATCCCGGACACCGACGGCGGCAAGTTCGACGGAGACACGGTCTGGGATCGCGCCGTCGGCCCGACGCAGTTCATCCCGTCGACGTGGAAGGGCTACGCCTCCGACGGCAACGGCGACGGCGAGTCGAACCCGAACAACATCTACGACGCGACGCTGGGCTCCGGCCGCTACCTCTGCTCCGGCGGGGTCGACCTGACCTCCGAGCAGACCCAGCGCGTGGCCGTGTACCGCTACAACCACTCACTGTCCTATGTGGACACCGTGATCCGCTGGGCGGTCGCCTATCGCGGCGGCGTCGCGACGATGCCGGACAGCCAGGTCCCCGTCGGCGCGCCCGACTCGCAGGACGTCGCCGCCGGTACGCCCGACGGTCAGGTCCCGGTGCCGACGCTGCCCGGCACTCCCCCGCCCGGCACGACCAACCCGGGGCCGATCCCGTTGCCCGGTACGTCCCTCCCGCCGAGCAGCAGCACGCCGCCGAGCAGCTCGTCGCCCTCGAAGCCGACCAGCACGCCGCCTTCGTCGACGCCTCCCTCGTCGACTCCGCCTTCCTCGACACCGCCTTCGAGCACCCCTCCGTCCTCGACGACGCCTCCGCCGTCCAGCACTTCTTCCGCGGCGCCGTCCTCGACCCCGGCGGGGGACACCGGTGAGACGTCCCCGACCAGCAGCACCTCCCCGACTCCGTGACGCTCGCGACCGGACAGGCGCTCACCTGAGTTTTCGTGAAGGGCCCCTTTGAGACGATGAAGGCCTCAAAGGGGTCCTTCACGACATAAGAGCTCGGCGCCTGGCACATCGGAAGCACTGAAGGAGCCTCGCTCATCATCGCGTCTCGTGAGTGGTACGGACGCTTAGAGCCAAGGGTGTCTTAGGTACCTACGCGGAGCGCGGCTGCGGCTGATCCAACCTGCGTCAGTAGGTACCAGCGGAGTGGTGTGGGCTGAAGGCTCCCTTCACCGAGTCTGATGCGACGAAAGGAGCCTTCGCCCCCGGTCGGCTACGGGAGCGGCGGTTCGGTCGCAGGTGCCGCCTCGTGAGTGTTTTGGGTCGTCAGGGCCAAAGGTGTCTTAGGTACCTACGCCGGGTGCCGGTCCGGGACCTGCGGTCCGTGAAGGACCCCTTCATGTACCTAGGCGCAAGGAAGGGGGCCTTCATGTACTTCATGCGAGCAGCGCCGGAATGCCCTGAAGACGGGCCGCGTTGTCGCTTGTCGTAGCTCACCTACGAGAGAAGCGAGACACGGATGTCGTCTTTCGTCATGACCGCCGAGGAACGGGAAACCTTCCTGAGCGAGGTCCACATCGGGGTCCTGGCCGTGGAGCGGGAAGGACGGGCGCCGCTGGCCGTGCCGGTCTGGTACGACTACGAGCCCGGCGGCGAACTCCTGATCTGGATGGACGGCGGTTCGGTGAAGGACAAGGCGATCAAGAAGGCGGGCAGGCTCAGCCTGGTCGCGCAGTCGGAGACGCTGCCGTACAAGTACGTGACGGCCGAGGGTCCGGTCATCGCGAACGACACGCCACCGACCAGGGAGCAGGCGCTGAAGATCGCGCACCGCTACCTGCCTGAAGACGAGGGCACGAAGTACGTCGACGGAGCGCTCAGCGACAACTCGGTGCTGGTCCGCGTCCGGCCGGAGAAGTGGCTGAGCAACGACCAGGGCAAGGCCTGACCGGACGGCGGTGTCCCGGCGGGCGAGCCGCCGGGACACCGTCGTTCAGCCCGCGATCGGCTCGAACTCGACGACGCTGTCGAGTGCCTTGCCCATCGCGGCGTTCCCTTCGCGTTCGATCATGATCTCCACCAGCACCGGCCGCGACGTCCGCTCGGCCTCCTTGCGCGCCCACTCCAGCGAAGCCCGGATCTCGCCCGGCTCGGTGACGCGGGTGCCGGAGCAGCCGTAGGCCTCCATGACCTTCACGTTGTCCGTGCCGATCTTGTCGTAGTGGATGTCGACCTCGAAGTTCATCTCGTAGCCGGTTTCGGCCTGCCGGATGAGCCCGAGATACTCGTTGTTCAGCATGATCAGCACGAACCCGACGTCGTACTGCGCGGCCACCGCCAGCTCCTCCACCAGGAACTGGAACGAGTAGTCCCCGACGACGCCGACGACCTCGGCCTCCGGTTTCGCCTTCTTGACGCCGATCGCCGCCGGGATCTCCCAGCCGAGCGGGCCCGCCTGGCCGCACACCTGGTAGTGCCGCGGCTTGTGCGCGCGCTGGAACTGCCCGGACCAGATCTGGTAGAGCCCGATCGCGGTGACGAAGTAGGCGTCCTCGCCGTAGAACTCGTTGATCTCCTTGAACACCCGGGGCGCCTTGATCGGCGTGTCCTCGAAATCCTCGCGCCGCGGCAGGCTCTCCTTGAGTTCGCCGATCCGCCGGGGCCACGCGCGGTCTCGCGCCGGGGACCGCTTCGACGCCGCCTCGATCAGCGCGTCCAGGAAGGCGCCCGTGTCGGACACTATGCCGAGGTCCGGCCCGAACACCTTGCCCAGCTGGGTCGGCTCGATGTCGACGTGGATGAACTTCCGGTTCCCCCGGTAGACGTCGAGGTCGCCGGTGTGCCGGTCGCCGAACCGCGCACCCAGCGCCAGCACCAGGTCCGCCTCCAGGAAGGCCGCGTTCGCCCAGCGCTGCGAGGTCTGGATGCCCGCCATGCCGGCGAACAGTTCGTGATCTTCGGGGAAGCTCCCCTTGCCCATCAACGTCACGCCGACCGGGACGCCGAGCAGTTCGGCCGCGGTGCGCAGCCGGTCGCTCGCGTCGCCGAGCACCACGCCGCCGCCCGCGAGGATCAGCGGCCGCTCGGCGGCCATCAGCAGGTCCAGCGCTCGCTCGACCCTGGCCGGGGACGGCGTCGCCCTGGTGACCGGGAGCGGCGAGTCGATGCTGGAGTCCCATTCGATCTCCTGCCGCTGGACGTCGATCGGCAGGTCGATCAGCACCGGGCCCGGGCGCCCGGACCGCGCGATCCGGAACGCCTCCCGGAACACCCACGGCAGCTGGGCCGCCTCCTTGACCTGCACCGCCCATTTGGTCACCGGCTTGGCGATCTCGACGATGTCGACGGCCTGGAACGCCTCGGTGTGCAGCTTCCGCGAGTCGGCCTGCCCGGTGATGCACAGGATCGGGATCGAGTCGGCCTGCGCCGTGTAGAGGCCGGTGATCATGTTCGTCCCGGCGGGGCCGGAAGTGCCGATCGCGACGCCGACGTTGCCGGTGGTCCTCGCCCAGCCGTCGGCCATATGGGTCGCGCCCTCCTCGTGGCGCACGATCAGATGCTCGATGCCGCTGTCCTGCATCGCGTGGTACAGCGGGAGGATCGCGGCGCCCGGGCAACCGAAAGCGGTGTCGACGCCCTCACTGACCAGGACGTCGACGACGGCCTGCATGGCGGGGATTCTGGGCATTCCTCACTCCTTGTTTTCCGCGCCGGACAGCGATTCGACGACCTTCAGCAGGGCGGAGTGATCGAGCGAGCCGTGACCCATCGCCCGTCCGGCGGCGACGAGCTGGGCGACCAGCCCGGTGAGCGGCAGCGCGACGTCGGCCTGCCTGGCGGCGGCGAGCGCGATACCCATGTCCTTGTGGTGCAGATCGATCCGGAAGCCCGGCGCGAATTCCCGCGCCACCATGGACTTCCGCTTGAGTTCGAGGATCCGGCTGCCGGCCAGGCCGCCCGCGAGGACGTCCAGACCGACACCGGCGTCCACGCCCGAGGCTTCGAGCAGCACGATGGCTTCGGCGATCAGCCCGTACGTGCCGCCGACGACCAGCTGGTTCGCGGCCTTGACGACCTGACCCGCGCCGTGCGGCCCGACGTGCACGATCGTCTTGCCGACCGCCTCCAGGATCGGGCGCCCGGCGGCGAAATCTGCACCGTCGCCACCGACCATAATGGACAGTGACGCCTGCTCGGCGCCGGCCTGGCCACCGGAAACGGGCGCGTCGAGCACCCGGATCTCGCGTTCACCAGCGCGCTCGGCCACCTCGATGGACGTCTCCGGCCGGATGGTGCTCATGTCGATCAGCAACGTGCCCGGCTTCGCCGATTCCAGCACCCCGCCCGCCGCGAGCACGACGGCTTCGACCTGCGGGTGGTTCGGCAGCATGGTGATGACGACTTCCGCGTCCGACACGGCGTCGGTCACCCCGTTCGCGGCCCGGCCGCCCGCGGCTTCCAGCCTCGCGAGCGCGTCCGCGTTCGTGTCGAATCCGCTCACCTCGTGGCCGGCCGCGACGAGATGTCCCGCCATCGGCCCGCCCATGATCCCCAGGCCGATGAATCCCAGCTTGGTCATGCCAGTCCCCTTCGTTCGAAAGGCAGCCACGACAGCGAATCCACGCTCGGGCCGTCGGGTTTGTACTCCACGCCGACCTGCCCGCGATAGCCCGCCGTCTGCAGCTTCTCCAGGTATCCCTCGATGTCCAGCGTTCCGGTCCCCGGCTGGTGGCGCCCTGGGGCATCGGCGATCTGCACATGGCCGATCCGTCCGGTGTGGACGGTCGTGACCGTGTCGAGGTCGTCACCGTTGACCGCCAGGTGGTACAGGTCGGCCAGCAGCTTCACGTTGTCCCGCCCGAGTTCGTCGAGCACCTTCAGTACGTCGTCCGCGGTCTTGAGCGGGTACTTCTCCGCCCCCGACAACGGTTCGAGGACGATCTCCGCGCCGATCCGCGCGGCCGCGTCCGACGCGAGCGCCAGATTCGACAGGCCGAGCTTGTCCTGCGCGGCCGGATCCGCACCGTCGATCCGGTTGCCGTAGAGCGCGTTGAACCGGCGGCAGCTGAGCCGCTCGCCGAGGTCGATCGCGGAGGCGATACCGCGGGCGTACTCGTCCTCGCGACCGGGCCAGGTGACCAGGCCACGATCACCGCCCGCCATGTCTCCGGGGAAGAAGTTCAGCCCGGTCACCGCGACACCCGCCCGCTCGACCGACGCCACGAACGCGTCGACCTCGGCGGCCTCCGGCTCCGGCGTCTCGAACGGCCACCAGTACTCGACCGCGGTGAAGCCCGCCGCGCGCGCCGCCTCCGCACGGTCGAGCAGCGGCAACTCGGTGAAGACCAGCGACAGGTTCAGCACGTAGGGCAGTGCGTGACGCGAACCGGCAAGATCAGCCATCGGAACCTCTGCAATTTCGCTCTGCGGAAACTTTCTTTCGTATATCGAGAATAGCTCGCTGACCTGTCCTCGGTCAACGGACGGCGGACCGCCAAACCGGGGAATTGTCGGACCCCTTCGTTAGCGTCAGCCGGCATGGACAGCACGCCGTTCCAAGCCCGGATCCCGGAGGCCGACCTCGAAGACCTCCGCGATCGGCTCCGCCGTGCCCGCTGGCCGGAAGACGAGACCGTCGACGACTGGTCGCAGGGCGTACCCGCCGCCTACTTGCGTGAACTGTGCGCCTATTGGGCGGAGGCCTACGACTGGCGGGCAGCCGAGTCCCGGCTCAACGCGTTCCCCCAGTTCCGAGCCGAAATCGACGGGCTCGGCATCCACTATCTGCACGTCCGTTCCCCGCATCCCGGTGCGCTGCCGTTGATCCTCACCCATGGCTGGCCGGGCTCGGTCTTCGAATTCCTCGACGTGCTCGGCCCGCTCACCGATCCGGTCGCCCACGGCGGGGACGCGGCGGACGCCTTCCACGTCGTCGTCCCGTCGCTGCCCGGGTACGGCTTCAGTGACAAACCCGCCCGCGCCGGCTGGTCGATCCAGCGCATCGCCGACGCGTGGATCCGGCTCATGGACGGCCTTGGCTACGAGCGCTTCGGTGCCCAGGGCGGCGATTGGGGCACCAGCATCACCACACTCATGGGGCGGAAGGCGCCGGAGCGGCTGGCGGGGATCCACCTCACCCCGCCGCTGGCCGCGCCGGATCCGGCGACGTTCGGCGAGCTGACCGAATCGGAACGGAAATCGCTCGACGACCTCGAAGGCGCCAAGGCGGACGGTTCGGGTTACGCGATCCAGCAGGCGACGAGACCGCAGACGATCGGTTACGCCCTGGCCGACTCGCCGGTCGCGCTGTGCGCGTGGATCGTCGAGAAGTTCCAGGCGTGGACCGATTGCGACGGTCATCCGGAGAACGCGCTGAGCCGGGACGCGATGCTCGACGACATCACGCTCTACTGGCTTACCGGCACCGGCGCGTCGTCCGCCCGCCTGTACTGGGAGAGTTTCGCCGAAGTCTCGGGCTGGTTCTCCGAATCCACCGTGGACACGATCGCCGTGCCGACGGGCTGTTCGGTCTTCCCGCGCGAGATCCCGCGCCCGTCGCGCCGGTGGGCCGAACGCCGGTTCACCGATATCAGGTACTGGAACGAACTGGACCGGGGCGGTCACTTCGGGGCGTTCGAACAGCCGGCCGTCTTCACCGAGGAGGTGCGTTCGTTCTTCCGGCTCGTGCGGTGACCGTTGACTGTGACACCGTGTCAGGCTGTCTGGTGGGAGGACCATGTTCAGTATCGGAGACTTCGCCAAGCACGGCCGGGTGTCGGTCCGGATGTTGCGTCACTACGACGCCATCGGGCTGCTGCGGCCCGCCCACGTCGATCCGTTCAGCGGCTACCGGTCCTACACCGGCGACCAGCTGGCCCGGCTCAACCGGGTGATCGCGCTCAAGGACCTCGGCTTCACGCTCACCCAGGTGCAGGAGATCCTCGACGCGGAGATCGGCGTGGACGAGTTGCGCGGGATGCTGCGGCTGCGGCGTGCCGACCTCGAAGCGGCCATCGCGGCCGACGAGGCGCGGCTCAAAGCCGTCGAGGCGAGGCTCCGGTCGATCGAAAGAGAGGGAACCATGCCTTCCGAAGACGTCGTCGTCAAAAGCCTCCCCGCGGTGCGCGTCGCCGAGCTCACCGCGACGGCGGGCGGATACGTGAACGACGAGATCGGGCCCATCGTCCAAGGGCTCTACAAGGATCTGTTCGGCGCGCTCGGCCCGATCACGCCGTCCGGACCGCTCCTCGCCTACTACGAAGACGACGCCGACGGCGAACGAGTGGTGATCCACGCCGCCGTCCCGATCTCGGCCGAAACCGACGGCACCGAAGGATTCTCGACCGTTCGCCTCGCCGAAGTCGAGACCGCGGCGACGATCCTGCACCGCGGCTCGATGGAGACCGTGCTTCCCAGCTACCAGGCGCTGGCGAAGTGGGTCGACGCGCACGGCTACCGCGCGAACGGCCCGGCGCGGGAGTTCTATCTCGAGTGCCCGGACGACGGGGACAAGTGGGTCACCGAGTTGCAGCAGCCGATCACCAAGGCCTGATCAGGACGGGAATTGCCCGCGTGTCGTGAGTGGTAAGGACGGTTCTAACCGTCTTTACCACTCACGAGGCCGGCGAGGAAATCGGTCACGGCGGCCCGGAACTCGCCAGGCGCCTCCAGCCAAGGCACGTGCCCGACCCCGTCGAACCGCACCCGCGTCACCGAAGGCAAGGCCCGTTCCAGCGAGTCGACCGCCCACCGTGGCCGGTTGTCCGCCATCCCGTCCACGATCAGCGTCGGCACCCGCAGCGACCGGCAGGCCGAGACGAGTTCCACCTCCGGCACCGTCCGCATCTCCTCGCTCAAGGCCGCGTTCGCCTCGTAGTTGACCGGAAACCAAGGCGTCGCCATCGCTTCGGCGTGGCGCTCGCCGTCGGTCACGAAATCGGCGGTCCATTGCCGCACCGCGCGTTCGCGCCCCTCCCCGCGAAGCTCCTCACCCAGCGCCCGCTCGAAGTTCCGCTTGAACTCCGCGTGCCACTCGTGGCCGAGGCCGACACCCGACACGTAAACGAGCGCGCTCACTCGTTCCGGGTGCGCGAGCGCGTACAGCAGAGCGAGGTGCGCGCCCCACGAATGCCCGAGCACCGGGACCCGGTCCACGCCATGCCATTCCCGGACGGCTTCGACGTCGGCGACCATCCGCTCGAGCGTGTACGGGCCGCGCGCTTCCGAACGACCGGCGCCGCGCTGATCCCACCGGATCAACCGGAATCGCGGACCGAGGTCGAGCGTGCCGAACATGTCCCACAGGCCGGGACCGCCGTGGCAGCACAGGATCGGTTCTCCTCGACCGGTCGCCGAGGTCCACAGCTCACGTCCGTCGTCGGTGATCATCACGGGATTATCCGATAGGCGACGGCGCCTTCGTTGGCTATGTTCCGCGGCATGACGACCTTCACGCCGCCGCAGCGGACGGCCACCCTCGCCGACGCGCCCGCCATCGCGGCGCTGATGCGGGCCTCGGTGCTGGAGTTGTTCCCCCGGTTCTACGACGAGCGGCAGACCTTGAGCGCGGCCGAACACATCGCGAGCCTCGATCTGCGCTTGATCGAGGACGGCACCTACTTCGTCCACGAGGCCGACGGCGAGATCGTCGCGTGCGGAGGCTGGAGCAGGCGCAACAGAACGCACGCCGGCGCGGGCGACGCGGCGGACGACGACCGTCCCCTCGATCCGGCCACCGAGCCGGCCCGGGTGCGCGCCATGTTCGTCCGCGGCGACTGGACCCGGCGTGGGCTCGGGCGCGCGATCCTCGAGTCCTGCCGTCTCGCGGCGAAGGCCGAGGGCTTCAGCTCGCTCACCCTGACGGCGACCCTGCCCGGTGTCCCGCTGTACCTCTCGTTCGGCTTCACCGAAGTCGAACGGGTGACGGTGACGACGCCCGACGGCGTGGACGTGCCGGGCGCCGTCATGACCAGGGACATCGACGAGCCGGATAGCATCGAAGCATGATCTCCGGGGCCACCGCACTCTCGTTCGTCCTCATCTGCCTGCTCGGCGCGATGGCACCGGGCCCCGATTTCCTGGTGGTGACCCGCAGCGCGATCCTCGGCGGGCGCAAGGCAGGGATCTCCGCCGGCCTCGGCATCGCGCTCGGCGTCTTCGTCTGGGTGGTCGCCATCGCGCTCGGGGTCGCGGCGATCCTCACCGCGTCGGCGATCGCGTTCACCGTGGTGAAGCTGATCGGCGCCGCGTACCTGATCTTCCTCGGCGTCAAGGCGTGGCTGGCGGTGCGCCGCGGCGACTACAGCGAACTCAAGGACAAGGTCGCCCCGGTCGTCTCGCCCAAGGAGGCGTTCCGGCAGGGACTGTTCACCAACCTGCTCAACCCGAAGGTCGCGATGTTCTTCCTCGCGCTCATCCCCCAGTTCCTCCCGCATTCGGCCTCGACCGCGCAGACCCTGCAGCTGGCCGTCCTGGCCACCACGGTGGCCGTCGTCTGGACGTTCGTCCTCTCGACGCTGGTCGGTTCGCTGCGGAGGTTCTTCAGCTCCGGCCGCGTCCGGCGCATGTTGGACGCGGTGATGGGCACCTTCCTGGTCGGACTCGGCATCCGGGTCGCGGTCCAGAACTGACGAAGGCACCCATCACACGGCGTCAGAGTGCTTCGGCGGCGAGACGTGTGCCCTCGACGCGGGCGGCGATCTTGGCGAACGCGATGTCCCGCGACGTCGAGGTGTCGTCGGCGAACGGGGAGAATCCGCAGTCGTCACAGGTGCCCAGCCGGTCCGGCGGGAGATACCGCGCCGCCAGGAGAACCCGGTCCCGGACCTCCTCGGCGGTTTCGACCCGCGGGTCGATCGGGTCGGTCACGCCGACGAAGACCCGCTGGTCCGGCCGCGCGTGCTCGGCGATCACGCGCAACGCCCGCTCGGGATCCGCCTCACTGGCGAGCTGGACGTAGACATTGCCGACATTCAACTGGAACAGCGTCGGCAGTAATCCGGCGTAATCGACATCGAGGCTGTGCACGGAGTCCTGATCCCCGCCGGGACAGGTGTGCACCCCGATCTTCTTCCGCTCCTCCTCGGAGAAGCGATCCAGTACCGCGTTGTTCAAGTCCACAAAGGACCGGAGCAGGCCGCCGGACGGATCGAGCTTCAGCGACAACCTGCCCTCGGTGAAGTCGATCTGAACGCTGTCCGCGCCCGCGTCGAGACTGCGGCGGATATCGGCCTCGGCCTCGTTCACCAGGTCGGCGATGAACTGTTCTTTGTCATATCCGGCCAATTCCTCACCGGGATAGACGAGGCTGACCGCCGAAGCCGCGATCACCGCCTGCTTCACCGGTTTGGTCGCATACTTCTTCGCCTCACGCAGATAGGCGTCCGCGTAGGCCTGATAGCGGAACGGCCCGGCGGTGAGCCTCGGAAGCTGCCGGGTGTGCCCGTCGGCGAACGGGATCACGACGCCGTCCGGCGCCAGCGATGTGAGGCCGGCCAAAGGATACGTGGCGAAGCTCGGCTTGCCCTGCTCCCCGTCGGTGATGACCGGGGAACCGGTCTCCTCCAGGCGTTTGATGGTGTCCACGAGAGCTTTTTCGCGTAACTCGCCGAGCCCGTCGGCGTCGAGCCGCCCCGCCGCGTGCTCGCCGAGCGCCTCGATGAGATAGCCGGGCCGGGGAATACTGCCGATCGGTTCGGTGGGCATGGTCATCGCTCGGGTCCTCCCAGATGGCACAACCGCGGCCGCCCTGGCCACAGGCGCAGAAAACTACCGAGATCTCCCCTCCTTGACGATCTTTTCGTGTGCTGAAACCCCCAATGGCGCAACCATTCGATCGAAATGGATCTTCTATGGCCGGAACGTATAGGTCGTTATACGAAAGGAAGTGGAATTCGATGCTTATCCAGCCCTCCTCCTGGGTATTCCGTGGTTGTCGACGGCCGGGGCGCGCCGAAGGAGAAACCGATGCTGAGCCATCATGATCGGCAAGAGCTGGAGAAGATCGAGCGCTGGTTCGAGCTCACCGAACCGGCGCTGGCCGCCCGGCTCCGCGCCGGCAGGCCCGCCCGGCCCCCGCTCCTTCGACTGGCCGTCCTCTTGAGCCTCGACATCACCGCGGGCCTGTTCATGCTGCTGGGCTTGATCCTGAACAGCCCAGCCCTTCTCCTGACCGGGATGATCACTGTGACCGCCGCGGTGATCGTGCATCTGTCCCGGTTCGGGCGCGACTGATCGCCTTCCCCGCCGCCGGTAGAGTCCGGGCGAAACGTCCGGTTCACTGGAAGGAAGACGTATGCGGTTCATGATCATCATCAAGGCGGACGAGGATTCCGAGGCCGGGAAGATGCCGCCGATGGAGGCCTTGACCGCCATGGCGAAGTTCAACCAGGAGATGCTCGACGCCGGGGTGCTGGTGGGCGGCGAAGGCCTGCAGGAAAGCTCGAAGGGCGCGCGGGTCACGCTCAGCGCCGCCGGGGCCACCGTCACCGACGGCCCCTTCACCGAGGCCAAAGAACTCGTCGGCGGCTTCTGGATCGTCGATGTCGCGTCGCGCGCCGAAGCGATCGAATGGGCGAAGCGCTGTCCCACTCCCCCGACCGGCGACACCGTGCTGGAGGTCCGCAAGATCCTCGAAGCCGAGGATTTCGGTGAGAACTTCACGCCCGAACTGCAGGAGAACGAGCAGCGGATGCGCGACGAGATCGCGGAACGGTCCTAAGCTCGGCTCATGGCCGTCCGGGAGTGGGTGCTCCACGTCGACCTCGACCAGTTCATCGCCGCGGTCGAGGTCTCCCGGCGGCCTGAGCTGCGCGGCAAACCCGTGGTCGTCGGCGGCACGGGCGACCCGTCCGAACGGGCCGTTGTGGCGACGGCGTCGTACGAGGCGCGGGAGTTCGGCATCCGGTCCGGGATGCCGTTGCGAACCGCCGCGAAACGCTGTCCTGACGCGATCTTCCTCGCCACGGACGCGCCCGCGTACCAAGAAGTCTCCGATCGGGTGATGGCGACGCTGCGGGAATTCCCCGTCGTCGTCGAAGTGCTCGGTTGGGACGAAGCGTTCCTCGGAGTCCGCACCGCCGATCCCGAAGCGCTCGCCGCCGACATCCGGCGGGCAGTGGCCGAAGAGACCGGACTCTCCTGCTCGGTCGGCATCGGGGACAACAAGCTGCGCGCCAAACTCGCCACCGGGTTCGCCAAACCGGCGGGGATCTTCCGTCTCGTCCAGGACAACTGGTGGGAGATCATGGCCGAGAAGCCGACGGACGCGCTCTGGGGCATCGGCGGCAAGACCACGAAGAAGCTCGCCGAAGCCGGCTACCACACCGTGCTGGAACTGGCGGGCGCCGATCCGGCGGACCTCGCGGCGCGGTTCGGCCCGAAGCTTGGCCCGTGGTACCGGATCCTCGCCGGCGGGCTCGGCGACGCCGAGGTCACCGCGACGCCCTACGTCGCACGTTCCCGCAGCCGCGAGACGACTTTCCAGCAGAACCTCACCGAGCCCGAGGTCATGGCCACCGAGGTCGTCGCGCTCGCGAGACGGGTCTCACAGGACGTCGCCGACGAAGGCAGGCCCGCCGCACGGGTCGCGGTCAAGGTCCGGTTCGCCCCGTTCCAGACCCATACGCACAGCGTGACCCTGCCCGCACCGACCTCCGACGCCGCCGCAATCGAGAAGGCCGCGCTGGCCGTGCTCGGCATGTTCGACCTCGGCAGACCGGTCCGGCTGCTCGGGGTCCGAGCGGAATTCGGCACGCCCGCGTCGCCTTGACAGCGCTCGCGGCGCTTTGCCATTCTGGTTCCGGGTCGAGAGGCGCTGCGACGGAATTCTTCCGCCACGCTCGGCCCGCCGCGACAGACGTAAGGGCGCCTCCCACTGTGGAGGTGCCTTTCTTGCGTCAGAACCCTTTTCCGGCCTTCGTCGTCGAGGCCGTGCGCTGAACCCCCGCACTGACACCGTCCTTCCCGCCACCGGCGAGAAGGACCGCTCCACCCTGCCTTCCTTGATGAATGGAGAACCAGTGAGCCCCACCCTGTCCAAGGTCAACGGGATCGAATTCGCCGTCGCCGACCTTTCCCTCGCCGAGGCCGGCCGCAAGCAGCTTCGACTCGCCGAGGTCGAGATGCCCGGTTTGATGGCGCTGCGCCGCGAATACGCCGACTCGCAGCCGCTGAAGGGCGCCCGGGTCGCGGGTTCGCTGCACATGACCGTCCAGACCGCCGTGCTGATCGAGACGCTCGTCGCGCTGGGCGCCGAGGTGCGCTGGGTGTCCTGCAACATCTTCTCCACGCAGGACGAGGCCGCCGCGGCCGTCGTCGTCGGCCCGAACGGCACCGTCGAAAACCCCTCCGGCTCCTCGGTGTTCGCGTGGAAGGGCGAGACGCTCGCCGAATACTGGTGGTGCACCGACCAGCTCTTCGACTTCGGTGACGGCCGCGTCCCGAACATGGTCCTGGACGACGGCGGCGACGCGACCCTGCTGATCCACAAGGGTGTCGAGTTCGAGGCGGCGGGCGCCGTCCCGCAGGCGACCGAGGAGGACGGCGAGGAGTACGGCCTCGTGCTGGAAACCCTGCGCGAGAGCCTCGGCCGCGACACCGGCCGGTTCACCCGCATCGCCAAGGAGGTCCGCGGCGTCACCGAGGAGACCACCAACGGCGTCAAGCGGCTCTACAAGCTCGCCAAGGAAGGCGAGCTGCTCTTCCCGGCGATGAACGTGAACGACTCGGTGACGAAGTCGAAGTTCGACAACAAGTACGGCATCCGCCACTCGCTCATCGACGGCCTCAACCGCGGCACCGACGTGATGATCGCGGGCAAGGTCGCCGTCGTCTGCGGTTACGGCGACGTCGGCAAGGGCGCGGTGGAATCGCTGCGCGGCCAGGGCGCCCGCGTGGTCGTCACCGAGATCGACCCGATCTGCGCGCTGCAGGCGGCGATGGAGGGCCTCGACGTCGTGGAACTCGACGATGTCATCGAGCGCGGCGACATCTTCATCACCACCACCGGCAACTTCGACATCATCATGGCCGACCAGATGGCCAAGATGAAGCACAACGCGATCGTCGCGAACGTCGGCCACTTCGACAACGAGATCGACATGGCGGGCCTCGCGAAGATCCCGGGCATCCAGAAGATCGAGGTCAAGCCGCAGGTGCACGAGTGGGTCTTCCCCGCGACGGCGGACCGCGAGGCGCACTCGATCATCGTGCTCTCCGAGGGCAGGCTGATGAACCTCGGGAACGCGACCGGCCACCCGAGCTTCGTGATGTCGAACTCCTTCACCAACCAGACGATCGCGCAGATCGAGCTGTTCACGAAGCCCGGCGAGTACGCCACCGACGTCCACGTGCTGCCGAAGCACCTCGACGAGAAGGTCGCCCGCCTGCACCTGGACGCGCTGGGTGTCCGGCTGACCAAGCTGACCAAGCGCCAGGCCGAGTACATCGGCGTGGACGTCGAGGGCCCGTACAAGCTGGACCACTACCGGTACTGAGCCCTTCACGCCTCGTGATTGCCGGTCGACGGGGGATCGGGGACGTTGAGTGTCCCGAACCTTCCGTTGATCAAGGTCCAAGACCAGGCGTCCCTGGCGACGATGGAGGATTTGGGACGTTCAACGTCCCAAATCCTCCATCGTCGCGCCCGGCAGCCGCGGAACCCGAATCGCCTCTCACGAGACCGGCCCTTGAAGCCGTTAGGCCGAATGCGTGAGAACTTCGGCCGGATGGACCTGTTTCTCGCGGGATCGAGGCGGGAATCCCTTGCGTAGCCACACCCCGGCAGCACTCGGGCCGGGCGACTACGAAGGAGAAGGTGTTCCCGTGATCATTCTCGGCGTCATCCTGATTGTCGTCGGTGTCATCGCCAGCATCCCCGTCCTGTACTCGATCGGGATCGCGCTGGCGGTCATCGGCATTATCCTGGCCGTTCTCGGGAACACCGGGAAGGCCATCGGCGGTCGCGCCCACTGGTACTGAGCACCGGACCGTAACCGGTACCGAGCCCCCGGTACCGGCGCTGAAACGGCCCGGGCACGCGGCGTTCCCCTCACGCCGCGTGCCCGGGCTGTTTCCGTTCTCCGTCCGCCGGGTATCCGCCCCGGACAAGGAGAAGGAGGGAGAGCCGATGCCAGGGACGGACCCTCGCCCGTACTTGACGGACGCGAAGTACCCGTGTGGACGCGACGAACTCCTGCGAGCCGCAGCGGCGGCCGGGGCCGGCGACGACGTCCTGGGCCCCTTGGGCACTTTGCCCGCGCGTGACTACGCGGACGGGGACGGTGTTTGGGAGGCCATACGCTCCTACAACGGGGCTCCGATCCACGACACCGCGAAGGAAGCACCGTGACATGAAGGGGTCCCCCGGCTCCGAGGGGGAGGGAGAGCCGGAGGACCCCGTCATAGTTAACACATTCCCGGCCGCGATGTACACGAACGCCTACACCTTCGAGTGGCAATCGGTCGCGATCACCCGAATCGGGCCGGATTGGTGTATTGGCCGCCGGTCAAGAAGCCCGCAGCAGCACCTGAGCCGAGATCTCCGCGCACGAGCAGCCGCCGTCGACGTCGAAGCAGTCGATCGTCAGCGTGTGCCGGGCGAAGTCGAAGTCCACGCAGCCGTCTTCGCTGCATTCCGTGAAACCGCCGTCGAGGTGGACGACCAGGGTGCCGTGGCAGTGGTCGAGTCCGACGGCGCAGAACGCGCACTCCATGCTCATACCGCCTCCCGCGATCAGGAAAGTTCTCCTCGATTGCCTTACTACCACCGAGGGGCGACAGATCCTGGCATACGCGCGGCGTGTCGCGGCACCCGGCGGAGTGACACCGGGCACACCGTCCACAAAGGAGAGTCAGGCGCTCTTAGGGGTTCGCTTGCCGGAGGCGGGTTTCTTCGCCGCGGTGGCCTTCTTCGCCGTCGACGGCTTCCGGCTCTTCTTCGCTTCGCTCACGCTGGCCTGCAAGGCCTCCATGAGGTCGACGACGTCGGCCTTCGCGCCGACGGCCTTCGGCTTCGTCGTCTCGTTCCCCGCGGCCTTGGCCTCGATCATGGCCTCCAGCGCCTCACGGTAGGAATCCGTGTACTTGTCCTGTTCGAACACCGGCTCGGACAGCGAATCGATCAGCGAGCCCGCCATCGTCAGTTCCTGCGGCCGCACCTGCGGCGGATCGTCGTGCAGGAAACCGAAATCCGGGACGCGGACCTCGTCGGGCCACAGCATCGTCGTCATCGTCAGGACGTCGCTGTGCACCCGCAGGATCGCGAGCGTCTCCCGCTGCCGGATGGCGACCTTCGCGACTGCCACGTGGCTCGCCTTCTGCAGCGCGTCACGCAGGACCACGTACGGTTTGACGGCGTTCTTCTGCGGTTCGAGGTAGTAGGTCTTGTCGAACTGGATCGGGTCGATGGACTCCAGCGGCACGAATTCGAGCACGTCGATCGCCCGCGACGACGCCAGCGGCAGTTCGGACATGTCCTCGTCGGTGAGTACGACCATCTCGCCGTCGGGCAGTTCGTATCCCTTGGCGATCTCGGCGTAGGGCACTTCCTCGCCGTCGATCGTGCAGAACCGCTTGTACTGGATGCGGCCGCCGTCGGCCTCGTGCACCTGGCGCAGCGAGACGTTCTTGTTCTCGGTGGCCGCGTAGAGCTGGATCGGGATGCTCACCAGCCCGAAGGACACCGAGCCCTTCCACATCGAACGCATCGAGCCGCACCTCCGCTGCCGTCACCGACCGTACTCACACACGGTGACAACGGTAGCCCGAAACGGCGCACCGCGACAGTCCCGCGCACCCGGACGCGGGACCGTCGCACTACCGGAATCAGGCCTCGGCCAGGTACTTCTCCGCCTTCGCGGGATCGAGGAACCAGTGCTGGAAATCGGTCGGATCGGAGAACCCGTTCGCGAACCGCTTCGCCACGGCGGGGTTCTCCCCCGCCGCGCCGATGATCTGGAGCACGTGCGGGGGCGGCGGCTGCAGCATCGCGTTCGTCCAGGTCGTCACGTGCTGGGCGTACTCCCAGTACTTCTCGAACGACGCGGTCATCCACTCCTCGTCGAACGGTTTGTCCCCGCGTTCGAGGATCGAGTCCAGATAGGACGCCGCGCAGTGGCTCGCGTTGTTGGAGCCCTGGCCGGTGATCGGGTCGTTGGCCACCACGACGTCGGCCATGCCGAGCACCGCGGTCCCCGAGCCCAGCTTGCCGACCGCGTTCCGCACGACCGGGGTGTACCCGCCCGCCAGCGTCGCCTTGTCGTCGGTCAGCACGGCGTTCCGCGAGCGCTCGTACTCCCACGGGAGGAACTGCTTCATCAGCGACAGGATCCGGTCGAGATGCTGCTGGGGCGTGGGCCTGTCGTCCCAGCAGTCGAGCGGACCGCCGGGAATCCCTTCGAAGAAGAGGATGTCGCAGTTCCCGCTCAGCGTGTACGCGGGGATCATGAACAGCTCACCCACGCCGGGGATGATGTTGAACCGCACCGCCGCCTTGTCCGGATGCTCGGGTCGGCGCTCCAGCCCGTGCACGTACGCCAGCGAGAGCGCGCGCTGCGGCTCGGTGTACGGCGAACGCTCCGGGATCCGGTCGAACAGCTGGACCAGCTCGCCCTTGCCCGCCGCGATGACCACCAGGTCGTACAGCTTCGCCAGCGGAGCCAGATCCGAGGTGGTGACGCCGTGGATGACGACCTTGCCGCCGCGGTCCTCCACCAGCTCCAGCCAAGCGGCCATCTTGACCCGCTGGTCCACCGACTGCGCGTAGTGCTCCAACGGCCCGAACCAGTCCAGCACGCGGCTGGAATCCGGGCCTGCGATGGAAACGCCGAGTCCCTCGACCTTGACGGTCTCGTCCTCCCACAGGTTCAGCTTGTGGTCCCGCTCGTGCTGCAGAGCGGAGTGGAACATGCACTGGGTCGACATCACCTTGCCGGAGCGGATCTCGTCCGGCGTCCGCGCCGACATCACCGTGACGTCGTAGTCGTGGGACAGCAGGCTCAAGGCCAGCTGCAACCCCGACTGCCCGGCACCGACGATCAGAACCTTGCGCATCCTCTGTGTTCCTCCCAGAACCCGTTCAGCTGAGTGCGGCGAACTCGCGGCCCGGCCCGGAGACCACCGCGAGGGACAGCGTGTGCGACACCAGTTCCTGCAGCGTCGCGACCGCTGACTTCGGGTCGCGGGCGTCGCAGGTGACCAGCGGGATGTCCGGGGAGAGCGCCAGCGCGTCGCGGACCTCTTCGAGGTCGTGCACCGGCATGCCCTCGAACTGGTTGACCGCGACGATGAACGGCAGCTCCGAGTCGTTCTCGAAGTAGTTGATCGCGGCGAACGACTGGTCGATCCGGCTGGTGTCGACCAGCACGACGGCGCCGAGCGCCCCGCGCGAAAGGTCGTCCCAGAGGAACCAGAACCGGGCCTGACCGGGTGTGCCGAACAGGTACAGGAGCAGGTCTTCACGCAGGGTGATCCGGCCGAAGTCCATCGCGACCGTGGTGGTGGATTTGGTTCCGGGTGGCACCAGCTCGTCGACCCCGGCCCCGGCCTCGGTCATCCAGGCCTCGTTGCTCAGGGGCGGGACCTCGGAGACGGAGCCGACGAACGTCGTCTTGCCCACGCCGAATCCACCGGCGACCACGATCTTGGCGGAGATCGCCAGCAGATCGGCGTCAGACCGGGAGGCGCTTGAGTCCATCGAGGATCCTCTCGAGCACGTTCGTATCGTGGTTGTAGGCGTGGGCCGTCGGGTGCACGAAGACGGCGCCCTGGGTGGCGAGGTCGCCGATGAGCACCCGGACCACGCCCAGCGGCAGATCCAGTCCCACCGAAAGCTCGGCGATCGACGAGCGTTCGCGGGCGCGCTCGTACAGCGAGCGCGACTCGGGCATCAGCGCCTCGGCCAGCGACGGGTCGTAACGCGGGACCGAGATCAGGGTCTCCACCAGCAGCAGCTGGCTGCTCTTGGTCCGGCCGCCGGTCAGCGCGTACGGCCGGATTCTGCGGCTGCGCATCTTCACGGGCCGGTCCGGAGATTGGTCGCTGGACACGGTCATCCCTTCCTTCTCCGGATTCTCAGGCCTGCGGCCGTCGGGCGGTCAGGACCTGCCGGAGTCCCGCTCGCACCTCGGGGGTGAGCGCGTGACCGGCGTTGGTGATGAACTGGGTCATCTCGTAGGCGACGACCTTCATGTCGCAGTCCGGTTCGGTGAGCACCGCGAGCCCCGCCTCGGCACCGATCCCCATGAACAGGAAGTACCCGCGGGTGAGCCGGATGATGATCTGCTCGCAGTTGCCCTTGCCGAACAGCGCGGCGCTGTTGCCCGCGAGGCTGAGCAGGCCGCTCGCGATGGCGGCGAGCTGTTCGGCGTCGTCACTCGACACCGATTCCGATGCGGTCAAAGGGAAACCGTCGACGGACATGATCAGCGCGTGGCTGGCACCGTGCACCTTGCGCACGAAGTCGTCGAGCAACCACGTGAAATCCGTGGTCGCGTCCTGGGCGGTCACTGGGTGTTTCCTCCGGTCTCACGCTCGTGCCGGTCGTCGAGAGCGGCACGCTCGCCGTCGGTGAAGGCATCGAGGTCGGCCAGCAGCGCCTCGTGCCCGTCCGCCGCGTCGGCGGGCGGGGTGGTCGGCGGGGCCGGTTCGTCGGGCAAAGTCCTGATACTGCGGGAAACCCGGCGCGGAAGACCGCTGGCCGTGGTGCCGCCGTCGGCGGGCGGCTGGAAGGCCGAGCGCGGACGCGGGCTGGGCTTCCGTTCGGGTTCCGGCGCGGCCGAGGGAGCGGGGCGGCGCCTTGGCAGCCCGGACGGCGTCGCGACCGGGTCGCCCACGGGCGCGCCGTTGGTGATCCTGGCCTGCGGCAGCACGACCGTCTGCGAACCGGACCACTGCTTCTCGGCCAGTTCCGAGACCACCGGGACCGGCAGCAGCACGGTGGCGACCGTGCCGTGCGGGGTACGGCGGTCGAGCTTCACGGTGATCTCATGCCGGTCGGCGAGCCTGCCGACGACCGCGAGTCCCATATGCCGCACGGAATCGTCGTCGAGCACCGGACCGGCCGCCAGCCGCTCGTTCAGCGCCGCGAGCCGGTCGGGCGGCATGCCGATGCCCTCGTCCTCGATGCGGATCAGCACGCTCCCCTGTTCGGTGAGATGCGCGCTGACGCTGACCGGCGAACTCGGCGAAGACTGGTTCGCCGCGTTGTCGAACAGTTCCGCGAGGATCCGGCTGACGTCTTCGGCGGCGAAGCCGACGACACCGAGCGAGACGACGCGGCCGATCGTGATCCGCGAGTAGTGGTCGATCGACGACATCGCCGCCCGCATCACGTCGAGCACGGACGAGATCCCGGCTGTCGTGTCGTCGGCGTCCCGGCCGGCGAGCACGCGGAGGTTCTCCGCGTTGCGCCGCAACCGGGTGGCCAGGTGGTCGAGCCGGTAGAGCTCGGCGAGGCGGTCGGAGTTCTCCTCCCCCGCCTCCATCGTCTCCAGCTGCGCGAGCAGCTGGTCGAGCAGATTGAGGTCGCGCAGCGCGACGTTGGAGCAGACACCGGCGAGCGCGCCGGCGTCCGGCGCCTCCACGGCAGGCCGCTGCTCCACTTCCGGTTCGACCGGTGGAGCCGACGGAGCGTGCCGGGGCGGTGCGGCGAGGAACTGCGCCGCGGCGACCCTGGAACGGTCCAGAAGAACCCGTGAGCGGTCAAGCAAGCCTCGAGCCCGCGTCACCATGTGCTTCCACTTCTTTCTCTTCGCATACCCGGACCCGTGTCGCACTCCCCAGCACAACGACGGCCATGCAAGCAGAAGTCACTATCCGTGTCCACAGTCGGTTTACGTTCAACCGCTGGCAGTGACCTGGTCACGAACGCGTTACGGCTGGTGAGCGCGGCGCGCTAGGCCATTCGGCTGCATCTTGCGTGTTGCACGCCACGGGGGATGCCCGAAAAGTGCGGGGTGCGCATAAATTTGCGCGCCCCGCAACTTTTGCCTACTCTTGACGCCGTGACCTTCCACCCGACCGCCCCTTTGGGGCTGCGAGAACGCAAGAAGCGCGCGGCCCGTCGCGCCATGGGCGAGGCAGCGCTCAGGCTCGCGATGGAGAAGGGTGTCGAGCAGGTCCGCGTCGAAGACATCGCCAACGCCGTGGGCGTCTCGCCGCGCACGTTCAACAACTACTTCTCCAGCAAGGAGGAGGCGATCTGCTCGTTCATCGTCGAGCGGCAGGAACTCCTGCGCGAGGCGCTGCGCGAGCGGCCTTCCGAAGAGACGCTGTGGGAGGCGGTCGGAACGGCGACGCTGGAAGCCTATGGCAGCATGGGCGAACCGAATCGCGAAGCGGTCGAGCTGGCCCGGTCGCTGCTCCTGCACCCGTCGATGCAGGGTGAATTCCTCAAGGCGCACGCCAAGGTCGAACAGGTGCTGGCCGACGCCATCCTGGAACGCGCGGGCGCGGGCGCGGAAAACGCGTTGAACGCGCGGCTCATGGCGGCGATCGTGGAGTCCGCGGTGAAGACCGCGTTCTTCAGCTGGTTGATCAACGAGGGCACCGGACGGTTCCTGGAGACGCTCGAGGTCCTCCTGCACGAGGCCGCCGCGGGCGTCCCGTCCCTCACCGGACCCGAAGCGGTGAAGAAACCGAAGAACCAGTAACACCCTACCCACCACTGGGGAGAAACCGTTGTGCTGACGAAGTTGTTGCGCATTCACCTGCGCCCGTACCGGCGAGACCTGTGGCTGATCGTGCTGCTGCAGTTCGTCCAGACCCTCGCCGGGCTCTACCTCCCCACCCTGAACGCCGACATCATCGACTCCGGCGTGGTCAAGGGCGACATCGACTACATCCTCGGTGTCGGCGGCGTCATGCTGCTGGTGTCGCTGGTGCAGATCGCGTGTTCGATCGGCGCCGTCTACTACGGCGCCCGCACCGCGATGGGGGTCGGCCGCGACGTCCGCGGCGCGATCTTCCACCGGGTCCAGGACTTCTCCGCCCGCGAGGTCGGCCAGTTCGGCACGCCGTCCCTGATCACCCGCACGACCAACGACGTCCAGCAGGTGCAGATGCTGACGTTGATGGCGTTCACCCTGATGGTGTCCGCGCCCATCATGTGCTTCGGCGGCATCATCATGGCGCTGAACCAGGACGTCACCCTCTCGTGGCTGCTGGTGCTCGTGGTGCCGATCCTCGGTGTCTCGGTCGGGATCATCATCGCGAAGATGCGGCCCGCCTTCCGGCTGATGCAGGAACGCATCGACAAGATCAACCAGATCCTGCGCGAGCAGATCATGGGCATCCGGGTGATCCGCGCGTTCGTCAAGGACACCCACGAGCGGCGGCGGTTCACGAAGGCCAACACCGAACTGCTGGACGTCTCGCTGGTCGTCGGCAGGCTGATGGCGCTGATGTTCCCCATCGTGATGCTCGTGATGAACGCCTCCAGCGTCGCCGTGCTGTGGTTCGGCGGGCTGCGCATCGACGACGGCAGCATGCAGATCGGCGCGCTCACCGCGTTCCTGTCGTACCTGATGCAGATCCTGATGGCGGTCATGATGGCCACCTTCATGTTCATGATGGTGCCCCGTGCCGAGGTCAGCGCCGAGCGCATCACCGAGGTGCTGGACACGCACACCAGCGTCGTCCTCCCGGCGAACCCGGTGAAGCCGGGCGAGGTGCACGGGCGGCTCGAACTGTCCGATGTGGAATTCCGTTATCCCGGCGCGGAAAAGCCGGTGTTGCAGGAGATCTCGCTGCTGGCGCTGCCCGGTGAGACCACCGCGATCATCGGCAGCACGGGCAGCGGGAAGACCACGTTGCTCAACCTGATCCCCCGGCTGATGGACGTCACCGAGGGCTCGGTGCGCGTCGACGGCGTCGACGTCCGTGAACTGGACGCGACCGTGCTGTCCGACGCCGTCGGGCTGGTGCCGCAGAAGCCGTATCTGTTCGCCGGGACGGTCGCGAGCAACCTTCGCTACGGCAAGGCCGACGCCACCGACGAGGAACTCTGGCACGCGCTGGAAGTGGCGCAGGGCAGGGATTTCGTCGAACGGATGCCGGAGGGGCTCGACTCCCCCATCGCCCAAGGCGGCACCAACGTCTCCGGCGGGCAGCGGCAGCGGCTCGCGATCGCCCGGATGCTGGTGCGGCGCCCCGAGATCTACCTCTTCGACGATTCCTTCTCGGCGCTCGACTACGCGACCGACGCCGCGCTACGGCGCGCGCTCGTGGCCGAGACCGCCGAAGCGACCGTGGTCATCGTCGCGCAGCGGGTCAGCACGATCCGCCACGCGGACCGCATCGTCGTACTCGACGAAGGCCGCGTCGTCGGCATCGGCACGCATACCGAACTCATGGACGGCAACGAAACCTACCGGGAGATCGTGCTGTCCCAGCTGACCGAGCAGGAGGCCGCCTGATGAGCGCGCCCGAATCCACCACGAAGGCCAAACCCCTGGGCGAACGCGCGAGCGCGGCCCGCGGACCCGGCCCCGGCGGAGGCGGTTTCGGCCGCGGCCCCGCCGGCTTGATGGGCGGACCGTCCGCCGAGAAGGCCCTCGACTTCAAAGGATCCTTCAAACGGCTGCTGCGGCTTCTCCAGCCGCAGCGTGCCGTGCTCTACGGCATTCTCCTGTTCGGCGTCGTCAGTGTCGCGCTGAGCGTCATCGGGCCGAAGATCCTCGGCATGGCGACCGACCTCATCTTCGCGGGTGTCGTCGCGAAGGACATGCCCGCGGGAGCGAGCAAGGAGCAGGTCATCGCCGGCCTGCGGGCGCAAGGCGACAACACCCTCGCCGACCTCTTCTCGGGGATCGACTTCGTACCCGGCCAGCGCATCGACCTCGACGCCGTCGGCCAGGTCCTGTTGTGGGTGCTGCTGCTCTACATCGTCGCGTCGTTCTTCTCGCTGTTGCAGGCGAGGCTGACCACGAACCTGGTCCAGCGGGCGGTGTTCGACCTCCGGGAACGGATCGAGGAGAAGTTCGCCAAACTCCCGCTGAGCTACTTCGACCGCCAGCCGCGCGGCGAGGTGCTGAGCCGGGCGACCAACGACATCGACAATCTCGCGCTGTCGCTGCAACAGACCCTCGCGCAGATCGTGACGTCGCTGCTGACGGTCGTCGGCGTGCTCGTGATGATGTTCCTCATCTCGCCACTGCTGGCACTCGTGGCACTGCTTTCGGTGCCGGCGTCGGTGTTCGTCGCGGCCAAGATCGGCAAGAAGGCGCAGCCGCAGTTCATCAAGCAGTGGTCCACGACCGGACGGCTGAACGCGCATATCGAGGAGATGTACACCGGGCACGCCCTGGTCAAGGTGTTCGGCCGCCGCGAGGAGGCCGAAGAGGTCTTCCGCGAGCACAACGACACGCTCTACAACGCGAGCTTCAAGGCGCAATTCATCTCGGGCACCATCCAGCCCGCGATGATGTTCATCGGCAACCTGAGCTACGTGCTGGTGGCCGTGATCGGCGCGCTGCGGGTCGCGTCCGGGACGCTGTCGCTCGGCGATGTCCAGGCGTTCATCCAGTATTCACGGCAGTTCAGCCAGCCGGTCACCCAGATCGCCAGCATGGCGAACCTGCTGCAGTCCGGAATCGCCTCGGCGGAGCGGGTCTTCGCGCTGCTCGACGCCGACGAGCAGGAACCCGAACCCGCCGAACCCGCGCGAGTGGAGAACTTGCGGGGTCAGGTCGAGTTCGAGCACGTGTCGTTCCGGTACACCGAGGACACGCCGCTCATCGAGGACCTGTCGCTCACCGTCGAGCCGGGGCACACCGTCGCCATCGTCGGCCCGACCGGCGCCGGGAAGACCACACTGGTCAACCTGCTCATGCGGTTCTACGAACTCGACGGCGGCAGGATCACCCTCGACGGCGTCGACACCGCCGGGATGGACCGCGAAGACCTGCGTGCCAAGACCGGCATGGTGTTGCAGGACGCGTGGTTGTTCGGCGGCACGATCGCGGAGAACATCGCCTACGGTTCCGCGGGCGCCACACACGACGAGATCGTGGCGGCGGCCAAGGCGACCCACGTCGACCGGTTCGTCCGCACCCTTCCGGATGGCTACGACACGGTGATCGACGACGAGGGCGGCACGGTCAGCGCCGGCGAGAAACAGCTGATCACCGTCGCGCGGGCGTTCCTGGCGAAGCCCGCGATCCTCATCCTCGACGAGGCCACCAGTTCGGTCGACACGCGCACCGAGGTCCTGATCCAGCGGGCGATGAACTCGCTGCGCGAGGGAAGGACGAGTTTCGTCATCGCGCACCGGCTCTCCACCATCCGCGACGCGGACGTCATCCTGGTGATGGAGAACGGCTCGATCGTCGAACAGGGCGACCACGAAACGCTGCTGCTCACCGGTGGTGCGTACTCCCGGCTCTACGCCGCCCAGTTCGCGGAGGCGCTGGCCGAGACCGACTGATCCTCATGGGCGCCGAAGGTCCCTTTTCCTCCTTTTACCGTGGGAAAAGGGGCCTTCGGCGCACGGAAGGACCGTGAACGGCGCTAGGCTTGCGTGACCCGAACCGGAAAGGGGTGCGCCGGCCGACCATGGCGGAGAAACTCGGCGAATACCGCCGTAAGCGCAGACCTGGGCGGACTCCCGAACCCCTGCCGGATCGCGACGGGAAGACCGGGGCCGACGATCTCTTCGTCATCCAGGAACATCACGCGAGCAGCCTGCACTGGGACATCCGCCTCGAACGGGACGGCGTCCTGGTCTCCTGGGCGGTGCCGAAGGGCCTGCCGATGTCACCGGACCAGGAACGTCTGGCCGTGCACACCGAAGACCACCCGATGGAGTACCTCACCTTCGAAGGCGAGATCCCCGCGGGCGAATACGGCGGCGGCACCATGACCATCTGGGACACCGGCCGGTACGAAACGCTGCACTTCAACGACCACAAGGTCGAAGTCGTCTTCCACGGGACGCGGGCACGCGGGAAATATCTGTTCCTCAACGTGAAGAAGGACGGGCGCGACAACGGCTGGCTGCTCAAACGGCTCGACCCCGCCGACCCCGGCCGGAAGGAACTCCCCTCCTTCCTCGCCCCGATGCTGACCAAACCGGGCCGTCTCCCGTCGACCGGCGAAGACCCGGAATGGGCTTACGAATTCGACTGGTCCGGGCGCCGCACCCTGATCCGGGTGTCCGGGGGCCGGATCACCGCCTACGACGATTCAGGCGACGACGTCACCGGGCTGTATCCCGAGTTCCGCGGCCTCGGCGAGCAACTCGGTGCCACGGAAGTCTTTCTCGACGGGGAAATCGTCGTCTTCGACGGCGGGAAGCCGAGCGCGGAAGGGCTCGGGCACCGGGTGCGGGCGACGAAGAACTCCGCGAAACGGCTCACCTCGCGCTATCCGGCGTTCTACCTGGTGAACGATCTCCTGCACCTGGACGGCCGTGCCTGTGTCGGGACGCCGTACGTCGAACGGCGGGAACTCCTCGACGAACTCGGGATCGCCGGACCGCATTGGCAGGTCCCCCGGTACTACCTCGGGGACGGCGGCGCGGTCGCCAGGGCGGCCCGCGAACACGGGCTGGCCGGCGTCGTCGCCAAACGGGCCGACTCCGCGTACCACCCGGGAAAGCGTACGGGGGAATGGCTTTCCATCACCGGAACCCTGGTACAGCAGGTGGTGCTGGGTGGCTGGCGGCCGGGCGGCGGCAGCCGGGCGGGTACGTTCGGTTCGCTGTTGCTCGGCGTCCCGCACGAAGACGGCTTGCGGTACATCGGAAACTGCGGTGTCGGCTTCGCGAGTGACGAACTGGAGGATCTCTCCAAGCAGCTGTTCCGCTTGGAGCGCAAGACATCCCCGTTCCACTCCGTTCCGGACAAACAGGCGCGGGACGCGCGCTGGTCGCGGCCGACCATCGTCGGAGAGGTCGTCTTCGGCGGCTGGACCGACGCGGGCTGCCTGCGCAATCCGCGGTGGCGGGGCCTGCTGCCGGACGTCGCCGCCGACGAGGTCGAACTCGACGACTAGTGTCAGGATTCGCGGGCATGGCGGATATTTCCCGTCCGCGACAAGCGCGTACTGGCCCTTGTGGCGGTACATCCCACCGGCCGGCGTTGGTAGACAGGAGCCGGACGCCGGCCCCGGCAGCATCGTCCGGGGCCACCGCGGAGACCAGGGGGCGGCGGAGATGCGTGCACAAGTGAAGAAATCCATCACGGTTCTTACCGAGCGGGAAACCGAGGTGCTGGTACTGATCGCCGGTGACAAAACCGATCGGGCGATCGCGCGCGAGCTCGGCATCGGCGAGCGAACGGTCCGGGCGCACGTGAGCCGCATTCTCCTCAAACTGGGAGTCGCGTCGCGGGTCGGCGCGGCCGTCGCCGCGACCAAGATGGGACTCACCGCGCAAGGCCACCACCACGGTTGACGGGGGCCAGTGGCGTAATCGCCATGGCGGAGCAGCCACTAGCTCGAATTTCCTTGTGTGAGAAGAATTCCTTCCACGGTCGGCAGCTCGCCGACTCGACTGGGAGGTTCACACCATGACCGTTCGAAATGCTATCCGCGGTACCGTCATCGGTTCCACCGTGGCGGTGGCCGGTGCCGTACTCGTCGCATTGGCACCGGGAGCGGCGGCCGGACCCGCGACCTCGAGTGGCCCCGTCACGACGCTGGGCACCTGCGGCCAGACCTTCTCCCCGAGCACTTCCGGGGCGAAGGCGTACTGGGAGGTGCAGTGCTCCGGTGGGCGGGTGCGGATCAGCGGCTGGGTGGAGGACACCGCGTCCGACGGGCAGTGCGCGAAGGTGAAGGCGATCTGGCCGAACGGCAACACCTACTTCAGCCCGGCCGCCTGCCCGAAGGGCAACCGGAAGTCGTTCACGTCGCAGTACAACAGCGGCAACAGCGTGAACGCCTACCTCTACGAGTACGACGTGTGATGTCACGAAAGCCACTTTCGGGACGTCACACGTCCCGAAAGTGGCTTTCGCGGCACAAACCTTGCCGTGCCCTCACTAGATCATCACGTCTTCGACGTCCCACCGGACGTCGAGGTCGGCTCCGACCCCGCTGACGTCGAGAATCCGGGACACCAAAGCGGTCTTCACGATCACCGAGAACCGGGGTGACGCCGCGTTGGCCTCCTCGAGTGCCTGCAAACCGGCACAGCTGAGGAAACCGACGCCGGAGAGGTCGAGGATCACATGCCTTCCTTTGACGCACGCGCCATTGAGCTCGGTGCGGAAGCGCCCGACGGTCGCCGCGTCGATCTCCCCCACCGCGGTGAGGATGAGGACGCCGTCCTTGCGGCGGCAGGTGCTCACGGCCAGGTCCGGCTGTTCGCCGGGAACGCGCTGGCCAGGCAACATTGGGGGCGCCTCTCTCCAGACCACCAAGTTCCCTCGACGTTACTCGGCGACGGCGGCAGGTCAACCCGGGCTACCTCATTCGAGCCATTTCGGGCGAGAACCTTTACCCACCTTTTGCCATTCCCCGGCGAAGCGCCGGTGCGCGGCCTCGGCTCCGGCGACCGAACGACCATGCAGAAGCCCATACGTGAAAGCGTTTTCGTTCTCGGCGTAGGCGCGGAGACCGAGGAGCCGCAGGACCTCCCGGCTGACCACGATGTCGTGATGCTCGCCGAGCGTGCTCTGCACCGCCTTGACGTTCTTTCGCCATTTTCGAAGCTTCTTGCCGGTCACCGGCCGGACCGCGTCCGCCGCGTAGCGGGCTCGCTTGGCCTTCTTGCGCGCCTCGTGCAGGGCGGCGTCCTGCTCCGCGCCGGGATCTAGCTCACTCGCCACGGCGACGGCCTTGCGCAGCTTCCGGTCCGACCGGGCCACGGCCTTGCGTAGTTCCTTCTTGCCTTCCTTGATTTTCCGCGGTTTACCGACGAGCTTTTCCAGCGCTTGCAACAGCTTCGTGTACCGCTTGCTGTCGAGCGCCCGGATGGCGCGCGCCTTGGCCTCTTCGGCCTCTCGCGCGAAGTGCCGTGTCATCAGCTGCTCGACGTTGCCCAGCACCAGCTCGGCCGGGAGTGCCTTGACCTCCTCGCCGAGGCGCGCGGCCATGACCTCGCTGTCCCTCGCCGGCCCGAGCTCGCCGCCGAGCCAGCGGAGTTCCTCGGCGAGCTCCTCGGCGACTTCGGCGTCCAGCGAGCGACGGAAGGTTTTCAAGCCGCTCCGCAGCCGCCTGCACGCGACACGCATCTGGTGTACCGAGTCCTCGACGTCCCGGCGAACCCCGATGTCGTTGCGCCGCAGCGCGTCCAGCTGCGCGGCGAGGTAGTCCGCCAGTACCGAGCCCGAAGCCCCGCGTGCCGAGGGCACGAGCTCGTCGGTCAGCCGCCGGAGCTTCGACGGCCACCTCGACCGCTCGGCCCCACCTTCCACGACCGCCCGCTCCAGGCTCTGGAGCACCGCGGGATCGGCGCCGGGCGCGAGTTCGATCTCGATCTCGCGCCACCGGTCGAGATGCGCCTTGTCCCCGCCGGCCTCGCCGGTGACGACGTCGTCGGTCAGCGTCGCGAGCTCGTGTCCGTCGGCGTCGAGCAAGGCGTACGAAGTGCGCTCGGTGCGCAGATGCGCGGCCTGGACGAGTTTGGCGCCGAGGGTATGCGCCCGGACCAGTTTCGCCAGCGCGCCGGGCACCTTGTCCGGCTTCCCCGCCAGCGGGAGGCGGAGTTCTTCACGGCTGTCCTCGCCGACCGGGAGTTTGAGGTGCCAGCCCTCGTCGCTTCCGCCGAGCCTCCGCCGCAGCGTGATACCCGCCTGCGCGAGCCGGAAGTCGGCGGTGTCGAAGTACGTGGCGTCGAGGACGTCGACCCTCGGATCGGCCTGGTTCGTCACCGGACCGGCCGGGACCAGCGGCGGGATGGGCCGGTCGGCCGCCAGGTCGTACTTCCGCTCGATCTCGGCCTCGGCGACCGGGGCACCACCCTGCGTCTTCGTCACCACGAACTCCTTCTCCTCGGCTACCCGGAATGATTACCCCGTGCGGAGGTGCCGGGAAACCCCGGCCGGATCATTCGTCCATCCGGTCGTACCGGTCCGCCCATTCGGCCAGCATTTGCCGTGATCTCTCCTCGGTCAGCGTATCGCTTTCCAGCCTCGCGACGAGCGAATAATAGGCCTCGACGGCGACCCGGTCGTCGATGAACACCCCGGCCGCATAGGAATCCGTGTACACCACCGCCGGATGTTCCGCGAATTCCATGATGGTGAAGGAATTCTCGAGCACCCTGCCCACTTCGACGCTTTCGGGGACGATGCGAATCGAGCAATAGGGCAGATTCGCCGACAGGACGAGGTGGAGCAGTTGCTCGTGCATGATCCGGGGGCCGCCGACGACCGACCGCAACGCGCGCTCGTGCACGAAGAACTTGCAGCGCGGCGGACGATCCCGCCGCAGCAACCGCTGCCGTTCCATCCGGGCGTTCACGACCTGGTCCAGCTGTGCCTGGTCGCGGTTGCCGATCAGTTCGAAGGCGGTGCGGGCGTACGGCTCGGTCTGCAGCAACCCGGGGAGCGTCAGCGACTCGTAGCGCACCAGCGTGTGGGCGAGGTTTTCCTGGATCTCCAGGGATTTCATCGGGTCGACGAGTTCGTCGAAGTACGGCCGGACCCAGTACAGGTCGCCGCCCGGCTGCGTCAGTTCCAGCAGCAGATCGCGTTCGGGCTCGGCCTCGCCGCAGGTCGCGAGATACAGCGCCGCGTCCACCACGGACAGCTCGCGCAGCCCTTGTTCCCACCTCGTGACCTTGCTCTGCAACCAGCCGTTACGGCGGCTGACGTCGGCTCCGCTGAAATGCCTGCGCTGCCGGAACGCCTTCATGCGGTGGCCCAGTTCCCGGGTCCGCGCCGTCGAATCCTTCTCAACCATGCGGGACAAACTAGGGCCGAACTCCGGCCGCGCGGCGATTGCCACGCGGCAATTCACCTCAAGTGCTGATCACTTGCACTCCCGCACGTATCTTAAACGCTGCTTCGCGTGCGAAGCGCCTTCGCGCGCGAAGGGTTCTTTGAAGCTTTATAGCGGAAGAAGGAAATGTGATCCAGTTATTCGGAAGTGGGTTTCTTGCGGTGCCGCAGTCTCGGGGCCGGGCCGTGAAGGCCTCCTTCCCTACCCTGAAGGTAGCGAAGGAGGCCTTCACGGACTGTCGCGCCGACAGGCCCCGACCGCACCGGGCGCACGTGAGGCCCCTTGCCAAGTACGTGAAGGCCCCCTTCACTGCGCTAGACGCAGTGAAGGGGGCCTTCACGTACTTCGGAAAGACCTGCGCACCGCCCGGGTGCAGGCAACCGCACATGCTCCCGATGTGGCATTGGGGTCACTGGATGTCCCCAATGCCACATCGGGGGCGAGCCGCCACCTGACGCGCGAGTTGAGGCTTTCGCACCACTGCCGCAGGTAAAACGAACCAAAGTTTCAACCGCAACATCAACGATATGCTTGAACCTCATGAGTCAAGACATCCGAGACTTCGTGACCCCCTCCTGCGACCTGCTGGCACTGGGCGAGCCGACGCACGCGATCCCGGTCTTCGCGGAGGTCCGCAACGAGTTGTTCGCCCAACTGGTCGAGCGCGGCTTCCGTTCGATCGCCCTGGAAACGGATCGCGTGGCCGCGCTCGTCGCGAACGACTACGTCCGAGACGGCACCGGAACCCTCGACCTCGCGATGAACGAAGGCTTCTCACACGCCTTCGGTGGCGTCGAGGCGAACAGGCGACTGATCGCGTGGATGCGCGAGTACAACGAAACCCGGCCTCCCGAAGAGCGCCTCACGTTCCACGGCTTCGACACCCAGACCGAGAACACCTCCGCGCCCAGCCCAAGGCGCTACCTCGAATACGCGCGCGACTTCCTGGGGCTCGACGTGGACATCGCCGGCCCGGCGGGCGACGACGAACGCTGGAGCCGCACGGAAGCCGTCATGGACGCGGCTTCCTCCCCCGGCGCCACGGCCGATGCCTACCGCCTGCGCGCGATCGCGGCCGACCTGCTCACCGCGCTTCGCTCCCGTGAGCCCGGCACGGAGGCGTGGTCGCGGGCGGAGATCCACCTCATGGCGGGGATCGACCTGCTGCGTTACCACCGGCAATGCGCCGAGCCGCTCGAACCGCACGAGCGCTACATGCCCCTCGTCGCGACCAGGGACGCCTTCATGGCGCGGAACCTGCTGGACATCCGAGCCACCGAAGCGGGTCGCGGCCGGACGCTGGTGTTCGCCCACAACCTCCATCTGCGGCGCCAGGCGAGCACCATGCGGGTCGCCGACACCGAGACGACCTGGTTCCCCGCCGGCGCGCTGGTGTCGCCGCTGCTCGGCGATCGCTACACCTTCGTCGCGACCAGCCTCGGCGGAAGCGAGGACATAGCGCTTGCCGAACCGGAACCCGACACCTACGAAGGGTTCCTGCAGAAGCACGTCACCACGGCTTGGGGCCTGCTCCCCGCCTCCGACGTCCCGCCCGCGACCGTCCGGACCGATCCCATCCCGCGGCAGGGCTACTTCCCGCTCGACCAAGGGATGCTGAACGACGCGGACGCGATCCTGCACGTCCGCAATTAGTCGGCGAACCGGGTGACGCCTCCTGCCCTCTGAAGGCGTCACCCGGCCACGAGCACGCGCCGCCACCCCCAGTTCCGCGAATTCGGGGCGGCGCGAAGTCCGCTCACGTGAGCAGCAGTCAACACACCGTCGCCATAACTTCGCCAAACGCGGCGGCCGCCGATCCCCCGCCGGGCTATGCCGGAGTCACCCCGAAGCGGATCTTCGTCAAGGCTTCACGAGCCCGATCCCGCTGGCGTCCGCTCTCGTCGACGGCGGAAAGGCCTTCAAGCGCCCGTAGTTCCCATACCGGGAATCCCAGTTCCCGGAACAGTCCCGCCGCGGTCCGGAGCCCTTCGGCGGCTTCGGTCGCGACGCCTTCGTCGGCCCGTAGGCGTCCGAAGCTGAGCAGGGCGTATCCGCCGCCTCGGCGGTCGCCGAGCTCACGGAAGGTACTCATCGCCAGGCTCAGATGTTCGGCCGCGCGGCCGTGTTCACCCGCCAGGCGCAAAGACTCGCCGAAACTTCGGTGCGTGTAGGCGGCGGCGTGCCGATGCCCGACGTCCTCGAACAGTTCCAGCGACCGCGAAAGGCATCGTTCGCTCTCCCCCGCGTCGCCGGTTTTGGCGTGCAGGTCGCCGAGGCTCCGGAGGACGTGCGCCTCCCAATGGCGTTCGCGCGAACTGCGCGTGCCGATCAGGGCGCTCGTCAGCAGCGCACCGGCCTCGTCCACGCGGCCGTTCCGTCGCAGGACGTCGGCGTACCGCTTGGCCGACCTGTCGTGCTGGTGGCCGTCCTCGCAATGGAGCGAAAGCAGCAGACTCGCGTCGAAGCACTCCTTCGCCCGGCGGAAGTCGCCGAGATCGTCCCACAGCGAGCCGAACTGGGCCGACGCCATCGCCTGCCCGGCGAGATCGCCGCAGTCCCGCAACAGGTCCAAGGCCTCCCGCAACGCGTGGACGGCCGCACCGGCCCGGCCGGTGTCCGCGTCGACGTCGGCGAGCGCGACGAGCGCGGCCCCGGTCCCCGGCTGGTCACCCACGGTGCGGAACCTGTTCTCCGCCAACGAGAAACACGTCCTCGCCCGGGCCAGATCCCCCGCGTCGGCGTGGGCATGCCCGAGTTTCAGCAGCTTCTCCGCCTCCGCGGGGACATCGAGGCGATCACGCACGATGCCGAACCCGAGCCAGGCGGAGGAACCGCCTTTGCGCGGGCCGACGAGATCGCTGTAGGCGTCGGCGAGCCGCATGGCCAGCCCGGTCCAGCCGTGGTTCTTCGCGGTGCGGACGGCGAGCGCGAGATTCGCGGTTTCCGCGACCCGCCAGCCGTCCGGGTCGGCCGCGACGCGGTCCGAAACGGCCGCCGGGACGTCCGCGCGCCGGGACGGCGGGTATCCGGCGCCGAGCGCGGCGGAAGCGTGTTCGGCCAACGCCGCCATCACCGTCAGCGCGCGCCTGAAAGCTCCGGGATCCGGCGGTTCCCGGAGCGCGAGCCGGATCAGCCCCGGCAGCCGGTACCGGAGAAACCCCGCCTGGTCCGGTTCGGCACGAAGCACGTGGTCGTCCACGAGTTCGTCGAGCAGTTCCGCCGCCTCGCCCGGCGGACAGCCCAGCATGGCCGTCGCGAACCAGTCGGCGATCTCGGTCGCGCCGGGAAAACCGAGCAGCCGCAGGGAATTCCGTTGCCGCACCGACAACTCCGCGAGGGATTCGGCGAGCACCGGGCGGACGGCGAGGTCACCGGCGGCGAATTCGTCGAGGCGCAGCCGCTCGTTCTCCAGGCGGGTCGCGAACTCGGCGACGCTCAGCCGGGGCCGCTGCAGCAGCTTCGTCCCCGCCGCCCGCACCGCCAGCGGAAGACCGTCGCAGCAGGCCAGCACCCGGCGGACGGCGTCGGGTTCGGCGGCCAACCGCGGTTCCCCGGCGATCTCGCCGAGCAGCAGCCGCGCGTCCTCGTAGGGCAGCACGCCGACCTCGATCGGCCTGGCGCCGACGAGACCGGCCAGCCGCCGTCGTGTCGTGACGATCGTGGCGCAGCCGGGACCACTCGGCAGCAGCGGGCGCACCTCGGCTTCGGACCGGCCGTTCTCGAGGATCACCAGCAGCCGCCGGTCGGCGGAGTGACTCTGCCACAACGAGAGCAGCCCCGCCTGGTCCGCAGGGATTTCCGCTTCCGCAAGCCCGAGGGCGCGAAGGAACCCGGCGAGGACGTCACCGGGTTCACGCAGGTCGGCGACGAGCTGGCCGTCCGGGAACCGCTTGCGCACGCGCCACGCGGCCTGGACGGCCAGCGCGCTCTTCCCCGCTCCCGCCGCCCCGTGCAGCACGATCGGCGCGGGAGACCGCACCGCGCGCCCCAGTTCTGCCAGCTCGGCCGTCCTGCCGGTGAAATCCGGCGTCGCGGCGGGCAGGCGGCACGGCGCGCCGCCCGCCGACCAGCCGGTGCCGGAGATCCGGCGGCGGACCGCGAGCAGGTCGTCCCCCGGTGAGACGCCGGTGTGTTCCCACAGCGCCTGGCGGCAACGGTCGAGGACGGCCAGCGCCGCGTCCCGCCTGCCGAGTCCGTGCAACGCCTCGGCCAGCCACCCGGCGAGCCGTTCGTCGCCCGGCCGGGCGGCCAGCTCCGGACCCAGCCGGTCCGCGACCGCCTTGTGGTCACCGGCGGCCAACTCCAGCTCCACGAGTTTGCCCAGCACCGAACAACGCCGGTCCTCCAGCCACAACCGGTGTGCCTCCACCAGCGGGCCGACCGGTACATCGGAGAAGGCCCGGCCGCGCCACAACCCCAGTGCCCGTTCGAGCAGTTCCTTGCGTTCGTCACCGGTCGCCCGCGCGGCCGCGGCCGTCAGCTCCGAGAAACCGGTGACGTCCAGCTCGCCGTCCGAGACCATCAGCCGGTAGCCGCTCCGGCCGGACCGCAGCCGCTGCCGTTCGTCGTCCACCGGTATGCCGGGCGACAACGCCTTGCGCAGCTTGGAAACCGCCATCTGCACGACGGCCGCGGCACTCGACGGCGGTCCCTGCGGCCAGAGTTCGTCCACGAGGGTGTCCCGGTGGACGAACTCGTTCGGCCGGGTCAGGAGCACCGCGAGCACCCGACGGGGCTGAGCCGCCGACGGCAGCGGGACCGAGGCCGCGAGCGGGCCGAGCACCTTGAACTCCACGAACCACCTATCACCTGGACGGATGACCCGAATGTAACCCGGTGCTGTCCCCGAGTCGTCGATTTCTCACCCGGATGGCCGTCCCCCTTATTTCCCGGTGTGGGCGAGGAGCCGGTCCCGCAACGCGGGTTCGTCCGCGAGTGCCTCGTTCAGCGTGTGCTCCAGCAAGGGCTTGAGATCCCCGTACGGACGCTTCGACCAGTCCAGCGGACCCTGCGGCGGCTCCGGGTCGTACTCGATGACGAACTGGATCGTCCGGGCGATCTCGGCGCCGACGAGCCGCTCGACCAGATGCAGTGCGAGGTCGATCCCGGCCGACACCCCGGCGGCGGTGATCACGTTCCCGTCCTCGACCCAGCGCTCGGCGACCGGTTCCGCGCCGAACGCGCCCAGCAGTTCGCGGAACATCCAGTGCGTCGCGGCCTTGCGGCCCTTCAACAGCCCGGCCTGCCCCAGCAACAGCGACCCCGTGCACACCGAGGTCACGAGCTCCGCGTTCGCCGCGGCGCCACGCAGGTACCCGACCAGTTTCTCGTCGGCGAGCGCCTTCAGCGTCGGCGCGGCGCCGCCGGGCACGAGCAGCGCGTACGGCGACGGGACCTCGTCGTAGGTGTGGGTCGCCACGAGCTTCAAGGGGTTGTCGGTGGTGACCGGGTCCTTCGTCTCGCCGACCACGACCGTCCGGTATTCCTGCGCCGTGCTCGCCATCCCGTCCAGCACGGTCAGCGGACCGACCATGTCGAGCGGGGTCATCCCCGGGTACACCACGAACGCGATCGTCTTCTTGTCGTCTGTCATGGCGCCAACGGTGTCCGAGAGACGGGCCCTCGGTAGCCCGGATGTCCGGATTCCTGCGAACAACGTCCGACGGCCGGGCACTACTGGTAGCGTTCGATCATGCCGGGTTCACCCAGACGAGTGTTGATCGTCGGCTACAGCAACGCCGAGTTGCTCGACATCGCCGGTCCGTCGGACGTCCTGGACGCCGCGACCAAACTCGGCGGCAAGCCGGGGTACGAGATCATGCTCGCCAGCGTCGACGGCCGCGGCATCCGCTGCGAGTCCGGGCTGACCCTGCAGGCACAGCACCGGCTCGACCAGATCACCGGCGAACTGGACACGCTGATCGTCGCGGGCGGCACCGGACACGAGGCCGCCGCCGCGGACGCCAGGTTCGTCACCCACGTCCGCAGGCTGGCGCAGCAGAGCCGCCGGGTCGCCTCGGTGTGCACCGGCGCCACCGTGCTCGCCGCGTGCGGGCTGCTCAACGGCCGCCGCGCCACCACCCACTGGCGGTTCGCGAACCGGCTCGCGACGAACTACCCGCAGGTGAACGTCGACCCGGTGCCGCTGTACGTGCGCGACGGCAACGTCTACACGGCGGCTGGGGTCACCAGCGGGATCGACCTCACCCTCGCGTTCGTCGAAGAGGACCACGGCCCGAGCGTCGCCAGGGAGGTCGCCCGCATGCTCGTGACCTACCTGCAGCGGCCGGGCAACCAGGCGCAGGTGAGCATGTTCCTGTCCGGCCCGCCGCCGGAGAACCGGCTGGTCCGCGACATCACCGCGTACGTCGCCGAACACCTCGCCGGTGATCTCGGCACCGCCGTCCTCGCCGAGCGGGCCGGGATCAGCACCCGGCAGCTGACCAGGTTGTTCGACGCGCACCTGAGCACCACACCCAGCAGGTACGTGCGGGCCGCGAGGACCGAGAACGCGGCGAAACTGTTGTGCGGCACCGAACTTCCGCTGTCCTCGATCGCGAGGCGATGCGGTTTCGGCTCGACCGAGACACTTCGCCAAGCCTTCCTCGACCACTTCGACACCCCGCCTTCGGCCTATCGCCGTGTCCACCTCCGGCAGGCATTCGGCTAGGAGGTGTCTCCCAAACTGGGGTTGACCGGGTGGGTGAGGACACGCGCGCGCGTTTCTTTTCGGCCGGAGGCCTCGGGATTGCGGAGGCGGGCCGCTGACACGGTTGGGTGAGTGGTCATGTCGATGCCACGGCCCGGCTACGGAAGCCCGATAGCGCGCTTTGAGAGAGATTGCCTAGGCCGTGTGCGCCGCCCGGCGCGCACTGTGGAGGATGTGCGGGTGAACCGCCGCGACATCTCCGACGACGACACCGGCCCGATTCGCCGGGTAACGGACACCCCGTCCGATCGATCGCCCGGAACGTCCCGTTCGCCGCGCCGGACGCCGCCGCCCGAGGGCGCACGGCGTCCCCGCCCACCGGCCCAGCGGCCGCGACCGGCGGAACCGGCCAGACGTCGCGCCACCGAACCGAAGCCCGAACCCGGGCCGGTCGGCCACGGGCACTCGCACGGCCACGGACCGGCGGCGCCCGCGTCGCGCCGCGTCCGGCTGCTGCTGATGTGGCTGCTGATCCCGCTCGCCGTCGCGACCGTCGCCGGGATGGTCTTCCTCTATCCGTGGGGCAAGGAGCCGGCGAAAAGCGCCTTCCCGCAGGGGACCCCGGTGAACGCGACGGTCACCGGGACGATCACCGGACCGTGCCTCGCCGAAGGACAGGTGCAGGTCGGCGAGCCGCCGCCGGACGCGAAACCGTGTCTCACCAGCGAGCTCACGATGACCGACGGTCCCGCGTCCGGGAAGCCGCTGAAGCTCACGCTGCCCATCGAGCCGAGCACGCCGCGGTTCGCCGCGGGCGACAAGGTGGTGCTTTCCTACAACGGCGGCGACGTCACGAACCCCGCGTCGTTCCAGATCGTCGACTTCCAGCGTGGTACGCCGCTGCTGCTGCTCGCCGGGTTGTTCGCGCTCGCGGTGATCGTCCTCGGCCGTTGGCAGGGGGTCGCCGCGCTGATCGCGCTCGGGTTGAGCTTCCTGGTACTGGCGCTCTTCGTACTGCCTTCGATCCTCGCCGGCGAAAGTCCGTTGCTGGTGGCGATCGCGGGCGCGGGCGCGATCATGTTCGTCGCGCTCTACCTGACACACGGGTTGTCCGCGAGAACCTCGGTGGCGGTGCTGGGCACCCTGGTGAGCCTGGTCCTGATCGGTGTCCTGTCGGCGATCTTCTCGGCCGCCGCGTCGCTGACCGGGCTCGACGACAGCACCTCCCAGCTGATCGGCTCGCTCGGGCACGGGATCGACGCGCGAGGACTGCTGCTGGCGGGTGTCGTGATCGGCGCGCTCGGTGTGCTCGACGACGTCACGGTGACGCAGACGAGCGCGGTGTGGGAGCTCCGGCGGGCGAACCCGGCGCTCGGGTGGCGTGAGCTGTACGGCGCCGGCCTGCGGATCGGGCGCGATCACGTCGGCTCGGCGGTCAACACGCTCGTGATGGCCTACGCGGGCGCGGCGCTGCCGGTGCTGCTGTACACGTCGCTCTCGGGCGTCGGACTCGGCTCGATCCTGGGCGCGGAGAACATCGCCCAGGAGATCATCCGGACGCTCGCCGGAAGCGTCGGCATCGTCGCGGCGGTCCCGGTCACCACCGTGCTGGCCGCGCTGATCGCCTCGCGGGAGCCCCAAGAGTCCCGGTAGCCACAAGCGCCCCAAAACGCGAGCCCACCCCGCGATCACGGGCCGGAGTCGGGTACGAAGAGGCCGCACCCGAGGTTCGGAGGGGCCATGTTCGCCGTGTTCGCCGTCCCGAGACAACTGACCGCGGTCGCGCGGCGCGTGCTCGTCTCGACGCTCGAAGCCGTCGAGGCGGTCCCCAAGATCGCCGCCGCGCTCGACGACGTCCGGGCGACGCTCAAGCACTCGGAGCGGCTGGCGACCTTCGCCGCGGGCGAACTGCCGGAGATCGTCTACCAGCTGGAGGAGATCAAGACCCGGTTGGAGAAGCTGGAGACCGCAGGCGCCCGGCCGGATCAAGTGTCATGAAAGGGTCGTTCAGGACGAAAAATGTCCTGAACGACCCTTTCATGACACTCGGAGCGGTCTCGCCCAGCTCAGTCCAGGGTCGCCACGAAGCGGCTGACCGCCTCCATCGTGAACCGCTGGATGTACTTCCCGGCGGGAGCCGCCGAGGCCAGCCGGTAGAGCGGACGCTCCGCCGCCGCGTCGCCACGCGCTTCCGATTTCAGTTGCGCCACCAGCAGTTCCGAGAACACGAGGCCGTTCGCGTCGGTGTTGTTCAGCAGCGCGTTCGCCAGCTTGCGCAGCTGCAGGATGCCCAGCTCCCTGCCGCCCGCGCCCGAGTACACGGCCAGGTCGACCTTCGCGACCTTGCGGCGCTTGCCCGCGTTGACCAGCAGGCTGACCGTCCGGGTCCCGCGCACGTCGCTGATCACCAGATCGATGCGCTCGGCCGCGGTCAGCTCGATCCGCCGCACTCCCCAGGTCCGCACGATGAGCGTGTCGCCTTCGAGCCACACCCGGCGGCGCAGGTTGTAGAACATGACGTACAGCAGCGGCAGCGCGATCACGCCGGCGACCACGAGCCCGGCGATCTCACCGCCGATCAGCCCGGCGATCCCGCCGAACGCGGCCGCGAAGATCACGACGCCGGCGACGCTGGAGCAGCCGCGCTTGCGACGGAGTTTGGGGTCGTCGTGGAACAGCGGGAGACGTTCGGGGGTCTCCGGGGTCCCGGTGGGCTCGGTCATCACGCGCCCGTCCCGGCCAGGAAGGGGTTCGCCGCCCGCTCTCGGCCGATCGTGGTGGCCGGACCGTGGCCCGGGAGGACGACGGTGTCGTCGGGCAGCGTCATCACCTTGGTGCCGAGGGAACGCACGAGCTCACCGCCGTCGCCGGAAGACCGGCCGATCGAACCGGCGAACAGGCTGTCCCCGGTGAGCACGATCCGGCCGCCCTCGGCGGAGGTCAGCCCGAAGACCACCGAACCGGCGGTGTGACCCGGTGTGCCGGACACCGTGATCTCCAGTCCGGCCAGCCTCAGCGGGCCATCGACGAGTGGCACGATCCCGTCCTTCCGTTGACCGGCGTCCTGGCCGAGGAGTGGCCGGTCCGCCTCGTGCAGATAGAGAGGTATCCCGTGGCGCGCACCGACCTCGCCCGCCGAAGCGACGTGATCGGGGTGGCCGTGGGTGGCGAGCATCGCGGCGGGCCTCAGACCGTGCTCGGCGAGCGCGGCCTCGATCGGCTCGGCGGCTTCCTCGCCGGGGTCGACGATCACGCACTCATCGCCGCCGTCCGGGGCGAGCAGGTAGCAGTTGGCTTCGAGGGGGCCTGCCGGAAAACCGACAACCAGCACGAAACGCCTCCTCAGATCTTCCGCCGAACAGGTGACAGGATGGCCCTGATCACGATCAAGTAAGCCTAGCGGCCCCTGTACGGGGGCCTCACAGGCTGTGCCAATAGACTCCCGCTACCTCAGACGTGTGACATCGAGTGGAAACCGGGAGGGCGGGTGCCGACCAACCAGCAGCGCCGCGAAGCCGCGAAGCGCAAGCTCGAGCGACAGATCGTGCGACGGGCCGAGAAGGCCAAGCGGCGCAAGATCGTCGGCTCGGTGGCGGTCGTCGGCGTCGTCGCCATCGTGGCGGGCGCGGTGTGGTGGATCGTCAGCAGTAACAGTGGTGACGATGCCGCCTCCGACGCTTCCCCGAGCTCGGCTCCTCCGACCCCCGAGGTCACCATCCCCACGGAGCGCACTCCGATGCCGAAGCGGCCGACGCCGCTGGCGAACCCGGTGGCCTGCGACTACAAGGACGACGCAAGCAAGCAGGCTTCGAAGAAGGTGAACAAGCCGGAAGGCAAGGACGTCTCTTCGAACGGCACGGTGAACGTCGTGCTGAAGAGCACCGCGGGCGACATCCCGCTGACGCTGGACCGGGCGCTCGCCCCGTGCGCCGTGCAGAGCTTCATCAGCCTTTCCCAGCAGGGCTACTTCAACGACACCAAGTGCCACCGGCTCGGCACCAGCGGCCTGCAGATGCTGCAGTGCGGCGACCCCGAGGCCACCGGCATGGGCGGCCCGGGCTACACGATGCCGGACGAGGCGTTCAAGGAGATCAAGTACGGCCGCGGCATCCTCGCGATGGCGAAGACGCAGCAGCCGAACTCCGGCGGAAGCCAGTTCTTTATGGTCTACGGCGAGGCCGAACTGCCCGCGGACTACTCGGTCTTCGGCAGCATCTCCGACGAGGGCCTGAAGGTGCTCGACAAGGTCGCCAAGGCGGGCGCGAACGCGCAGGCCGGCAACGGCGACGGCACCGGCCCGCCCAACACCGAGGTCAAGTTCACCGGCGTCACGGTCAACGCCTGACGTGAAGCTGGAGATCAACGGCGCGCCCGCCCGGTCGGAAGACCTGGCGGGCGGGTTCGGCTATGGCCACTTCACCGCGATGCAGGTGCGCGACGGCAAGGTCCGCGGCCTGGACGTCCACCTTCGCCGCCTCGTGACGAGCACGCGGCGGATGTTCGGCGGCGACCTCGACACCGACGCGGTGCGCGCGTATGTGCGTCAGGCGATCCGGGGTGAGGACGCGCTGTCGGTGCGGGTGCTGATCTTCTCCCGCGCGATGGACTGGTCCGATCCCGGCGCGCCCGCGGCACCGGACGTCCTCGTCCGGACCGGGCCGCCCCGCGAGCACGAGATGAAGCCGCTCCGCCTGCGGTCCGTGCGTTACGAACGGGTGCTTCCGGAGGTCAAGCACGTCGGCACGTTCGGGTTGCTCCACCACATGCGCGAGGCGAAGCTGGCGGGATACGACGACGCGTTGTTCGTCGACTACGACGGCCGGGTCAGCGAGGCGTCGATCTGGAACGTCGGGTTCCTCGACGGCGGCACGGTGGTCTGGCCGCAGGCTCCGGTGCTCGACGGCATCACCCAGCAGCTCGTGCGACGCGGGCTGGAGCGGAACGGGATCCCGCAGGAGATCCGCGACGTCCGCCCCGCCGACCTGCCGGGGTTCGACGCCATGTTCCTGACCAATTCGGAGTCGGTCGGCTGGCCGGTGGCGTCGGTGGACGACGTCGAGCTGTCGCACGCTCCGGAAACGAGCCGGATCCTCGCCGAAGCGTACGACAGCAATCCCTGGGACGAGATCTAGCTCGGCGCTTGGAAGCCGCCGAGCGTCCGTTCGAGCAGTTCCGCCAGCCGCAGCGGGGTGCGGTCCTCGAACGCCGGACCGATGAGCTGCACACCCACCGGAAGGCCCTCGTCGGAACGGCCGGTCGGCACGGCCGTGGCGGGCAGGCCGGGCATGGTGGCCACACCCGCCCAGACGAGCTGGTCGAAGTACGGATACCCGGCGCCGTCGATGTCGATCCGGCGTCCCAGCAGATCGGGATCGTGATCGTGCGGGAACGCGGGGGTCGGCGTGATCGGGCAGACCACCGCGTCGAACTCGGCGAACAGCTGCCGCCAGCCGTGCCGGTGGCGTTCGCGATGGTCGTATACCGCCAGCCAGTCTCGATGGGTGAACACCATGGCGCGTAGCCGCGCCGCGTCGAGACTCCGGTGGTCCGCGCTCAGCCCGGCGGCGTCGGCCTGCAGTTGCTCGTACGCCTCGACGGGGAAACGCGCGACGGTGCTCGAGAACAGCAACTGCGTGTAGAGCGTCGCAGACTCGGTCAGATCGGGGAACAACGGGCTGTAGCGTTCGACGCGGGCGCCGCCGTCGGCCAGCGCGTCGGCCACCCGGTTCACACCGGCCCGCACAGCAGCCCCGGTCGGGATGAGCGGATGATCTTCGATCACCAAGACCCGGAAGTCGCCGAGCCGCTCATGGCGCGCCGGCGGCAGCTTCACCTCGTACGCCATCCCGTGTGTCAGCGGATCGGGCCCGGCCATGACGTCGAGCAGGAGCGTGAGATCACGGGCGGTGCGCGCCATCGGACCGGCGACGGCCAGATCGAGGTCGACCGGCAAGGCAGGCGCCGGAGGCGGGACCATGCCGCGGGTCGCCGCGAGTCCGACCGTCGGTTTGTGCGCGTAGATGCCGCAGAAATGCGCGGGGGTGCGCAACGAACCGGCGAGGTCGGAGCCGATGGACAGCGCGCCGAAGCCGGACGCAAGTGCCGCCGCCGATCCGCCGGACGATCCACCCGAAGTCCGATCGTGATCCCAAGGGTTGTTCGTGGTGCCGTAGAACTCGTTGAAGGACTGGATGTCCTGCAACCCCAGCGGCACATTGGTCTTGCCGAGCACCACCGCGCCGGCGGCCTTGAGGCGCGACACCTGCACCGCGTCCTCGGCGGGCACGAAGTCCTGATGCTGCGGCATGCCCCAGGTCGTGGGCAGGCCGGCCATGTCGAAGGACTCTTTGACCGTCACCGGGATGCCGAGCAGCGGCCGGTCCTCGCCGCGCGCCCGCGCCTGGTCGGCGTCGCGCGCGGCGGCCCGCGCGCGGTCGAAGTCCGGTACGCAGATGGCGTTGATCGCCTTGTCTTCCCGCTCGATGCGGGTGATCGCCTCTTCGGTCAGTTCCGCCGAAGTCACCTCACCGGCGCGCAAAGCGGTCGTAAGCTCTTCGGCCGATTGAAATTTCCACTCCATGAATCGACCATAAGCACGTCCGGCTCAAGCCATAAAAAACTTTCTCGCGCAACAACAACGCGACCAATCGAGGCAGGAAAATGCGGCGGGCGCCATCCGGCAACGCGAACCTCAGCGATAGGTGAACTTCGGTGGCCGCCGCGCCAAGAACGCCGCCACCCCTTCGGCATAGTCCTCGCCGTGCAGCGCCCCGAGCCGGATCTCGTCCACTTCGGAGTCGGATTCCTGTTGCCCCGCAACGATTTTCTCGATGATCCGGTTCATCCCGCGTACCGACGCCTGTGAACGCGAAGCCAGCGTCCCGACGAACTTCGCCGTCGAGGCCTCAAGCTCGTCGGCCGGGAAGACGTCGTTTAGCAGCCCGATCTCCCGCGCCCGCCGCGCGTCGACGAGCTCGCCCGAGAGCAGGAAGTACTTCGCGTTCGCCGGGCCGACCAGTGAGACGAGCTGCCGTGTCGAGTCGAAGTGGTAGACGATCCCGAGCTTCGCCGGCGTGATACCGAAGCGCGAACCCTCCGCCGCGAACCGGAAGTCGCACGCGACCGAGATCTGGCAGCCGCCGCCGATGCAGTTGCCCTGGATCATCGCGACGGTCGGCTTCCGGGACGCCGTCAGCGCCGCCACGGCCCCGTCGACGGCCTTGTCGTAGGTCTCGGCCGCGTCGGCGGTCGACCGCAAGTCCCGGAACTCGCTGATGTCCGCGCCAGCCGAGAAATGCGCGCCCGCGCCGGTCAGCACGAGGACCTTGATCGCCGGGTCCGCCTCCACCCGCGCCACCACGTCCGGGATCGCCGACCACATCCCGTAGGTGATTGCGTTCATCTTCTCCGGCCTGGTGAACGTCAGCCGTGCGACCTCGCCGTCGCGAGTGAATTCGAACCCGTCAGTCATCCTCGGACTCTAGCCGGGACCCACCGGCGGTCACGAAGCCGAAGTGACCCGATACACGTCGTAAACGCCTTCGACTCCCCGGACCACCTTCAGCACGTGCCCGAGGTGCTTCGGGTCGCCCATCTCGAACGAGAACCGGCTGACCGCGACCCTGTCGCGCGACGTCGTCACCGACGCGGACAGGATGTTGACCTTCTCGTCCGCGAGCACCTTGGTGACGTCGGAGAGCAGACGGTGCCGGTCCAGCGCCTCGACCTGGATCGCGACGAGGAACACCGAAGACGCCGACGGCGCCCATTCGACCTCGACTAGCCTCTCGGGCTGGGCCCGCAGGTCGTCGGCGTTGGTGCAGTCGGTCCGGTGGACGCTGACGCCGCCGCCACGCGTGACGAAACCGAGGATCTCGTCGCCCGGCACCGGCGTGCAGCAGCGGGCGAGCTTGGCCCAGATGTCGCTGGCGCCCTTCACCACGACGCCGACGTCGTTCGAACCGCGGCGGCGGGTGACGGTGGACGGGGTCGCGCGCTCGGCGAGCTCCTCCTCCGCCTCGTCGACGCCGCCGATGAGCGCGACCAGCCGCTGCACGACGTGCTTCGCGCTGGTGTGCCCCTCGCCGACGGCCGCGTACAGCGAGCTGATGTCCGGGTGCCGCAGTTCGGTGGCGACCGCGCCCATCGACTCGGCGGAGACCAGCCGCTGGATCGGGAGGCCGACCTTGCGGACCTCCTTGGTGATGGCCTCCTTGCCGCCCTCGATCGCCTCGTCACGGCGTTCCTTGGCGAACCACTGCCGGATCTTCGCGCGTGCCTTGGGCGAACCGGCGAACTGCAGCCAGTCGCGGCTCGGCCCCGCCGTCTCGGCCTTCGAGGTGAAGATCTCGATGACCTCGCCGTTCTCCAGCTTGCGCTCGAGCGCGACGAGCCTGCCGTTGACGCGGGCACCGATACACCGGTGGCCGACCTCGGTGTGCACGGCGTAGGCGAAGTCCACCGGCGTCGAATCGACCGGCAGCGTGATCACGTCACCCTTGGGCGTGAACACGAAGATCTCGCGCGAGGCGAGCTCGTAGCGCAGCGACTCCAGGAAGTCGCCCGGGTCCGCCGCTTCCCGCTGCCAGTCGAGGAGCTGGCGCATCCACGCCATCTCGTCGACGTCCATGGCGTTCCCGTTGTGGGTGCCCTTGGTCTCCTTGTAGCGCCAGTGCGCGGCGATGCCGTACTCGGCGGTGCGGTGCATCTCGTAGGTCCGGATCTGGACCTCGAGCGGTTTGCCGTCCGGCCCGATCACCGTGGTGTGCAGCGACTGGTACACCCCGAAGCGAGGCTGCGCGATGTAGTCCTTGAACCGGCCGGGGACCGGCTGCCACAGCGCGTGGACGACACCCATCGCGGCGTAGCAGTCGCGGACGTCCTCGACCAGGATCCGCACGCCCACCAGGTCGTGGATGTCGTCGAGGTCGCGGCCGCGGACGATCATCTTCTGGTGGATCGAGTAGTAGTGCTTCGGGCGGCCCTCGACCTTGGCGGTGATCCGCGAACCCTCGAGGTGGCTGGTCAGATCCGTGATCACCGATCGCAGGTACGTATCGCGCGAAGGCGCGCGATCGGCGACCAAGCGGACGATCTCGTCGTACTTCTTCGGCTGCAGGATGGCGAAGGCCAGGTCCTCCAGCTCCCATTTGACCGTCGCCATCCCGAGCCGGTGCGCCAGCGGGGCGAGGACCTCCAGGGTCTCGCGCGCCTTGCGGGCCTGCTTCTCCGGCGGCAGGAAGCGCATCGTGCGCATGTTGTGCAGCCGGTCGGCCAGCTTGATGACCAGCACGCGCGGGTCGCGCGCCATCGCGATGACCATCTTGCGGATGGTCTCGGCCTCGGCGGCCGTACCGAGCTTGACCTTGTCCAGTTTGGTGACGCCGTCGACGAGCTCGCCGACCTTCTCGCCGAAGTCGGCCTTCAGGCTCTCCAGCGAGTAGCCGGTGTCTTCGACGGTGTCGTGCAACAGCGCCGCGACCAGCGTCGTGGTGTCCATGCCGAGTTCGGCGAGGATGGTCGCGACGGCGAGCGGATGCGTGATGTACGGGTCGCCGGACTTGCGCCGCTGCTCGCGGTGCAGCTCTTCGGCGACGTCGTACGCGCGCTGCAGCTGCGCGAGGTCCGCGTTGGGGTGCAGCTCGCGGTGGATGACGGCGAGCGGTTCGAGAACCTGCTTGACCGGCGCGGCGCGCTGCGCGGTGATCCGGCGGGCGAGACGGGCGCGCACGCGGCGTGTCGCGGACGGTGTCGGCGCCGCCCCCTGTCGCGCCGCACCGTTCTGCTCGGTGCCGTCCTTCGAGGACACCGCGGCATCGAGCTCTTGGCTCACCCGCACCTCCTGCGCTTCGTGCGGCCTTCGGACATCAAGGGTAACCGCTCCCCCTCGCGGCTCACTTGGTGCGCCCGGTCAACACACCCGGAGGGCCTCCACACGGCGCCCCTCAAGCACGGAACGACCACCGAGCGCGCCGAGTTCCATGACCACCGAAACCCCGCTGACCTGCGCCTTCGCGTCTTCGAGCAGTTTGCAGGTCGCCGCGACCGTGCCACCGGTGGCGAGCACGTCGTCGAGGATCGCGACACGCTGGCCGGGCTCGACGACACCTTCGGGCAGTTCGACGGTCGCGGTGCCGTACTCCAGCGTGTAACCGACCCTGCCCGCGACGCGGGGCAGCTTGCCCGGCTTGCGGATCAACGCGACACCGAGGCCGCGGGCATAACCGACGGCGGCCGCGAGCAGGAATCCGCGAGCCTCCACCCCGGCCAGCAGATCGACGTCGGGGTCGACGGTGGCGGCCAGCGCGTCGGTGACGGCCTTGAAGCCCGCCGCGTCGGCGAACAGCGGGCTCAGGTCCCGGAACAGCACACCGGGTTCCGGGAAGTCCGGTACGTCGGCGATGAGGTCGAGTGCCTTGGGCAGCTCCATGTACTTCCTGCTCTCCAGTCGTGCTTCGGGTCCCTGAACGCTATGAACGGTCCGTTCCTTGCAAATTTCGCAAGGAACGGACCGTTCATAGCGTTCGACGGCCGGGATTACCTCTTGCGCTTACCCGACGGACGCCCCTTGTGGGCCTTCTGGTTCCGCGCCGGCACGCTCGCCGCCGCGGCGTACGCCTTCTCCTTGCGGAGCTCGGCGGCCAGGGCGTCCTCGTCGTTCGGGTCGAAGTCGTCGTCGCGCTCGGCGGCCTTGCGGGCCTGGTTCGCGCGCCGCGCGGCCACCCGGTCGGCCTGCTGACGGAACTTCGGGTCACGCATCTTCAGGTCCACCAGCAGCGGCGTGGCCAGCGCGACCGAGGACAGCACGCCGACCAGGGTGCCGGTGAGCTGCACCAGCGCCAGGTCCTGCAGGGTGCCCGAGCCGAGCAGGATGTACCCGACGACGAGCAGACCGAGAATCGGCAGCATCGCGATCAGCGCCGTGTTGAACGACCGCATCAGCGTCTGGTTCAGCGCCAGGTTGGCCGCCTCGCCGAAGGTGCGGCGGGTGAGCCCGAGCAGGCCACGCGTGTTCTCGCGGACCTTGTCGAACACCACCACCGTGTCGTACAGCGAGAACCCGAGGATCGTCAGCAGACCGATCACCGTCGCCGGCGTGACCTCGAAGCCGATCAGCGAGTACACACCCGCCGTCACCACGATGTCGTGCAGGAGCGAGATCAGCGCCGCGGCGGCCATCCTGGTGTCGAAGTACAACGCCAGGAACAGCGTGACCGCGAGGAGGAACACCCCGAGCGCGATCAACGCCTGCCGCGAGATCTCCCCGCCCCAGGACGCGCTGACCGCGCTGTCACTGATGGCCTGGACACTCGGCTGGCCGTTGGACCCGATCGGACCGAGGTCGCGGAACAGCGCTTCCTTGATCTTGGCGACCTCGGCGGCGTCCAGGGTGTCCGAACGCAGCTGGATGGTCGACGAGGCACCGCTGCCGACCTTCTGCGCCTCGTCGGCCGGACGGCCGAGCGCTTCGGAGAAGACGTCCTTGGCCTGCTGTTCGGTGATCTGCCCGTTCTTGCCGTTCGCGGGCAGCTGGATCTGGGTGCCGCCTTCGAAGTCGATCCCGAAGTTGAAGCCCTTGATCCCCATCGACGCGATGCAGACGAGCACCAGCGCGCCGAAGAAGATGTACCAGCGCTTGCGCTTGCCGACCACGTCGAACGCGCCCGTGCCCACGTAGAGGCGGCGGAAGATGCTCTCGCGCTTGCCCGCGGTGGTGGTGTTGTCGTCGACCACGGTCACGCCTCCTTGACGTTCGGGCGGCCGGCGGCCGGACGGGCCGCCTTGCGCTCCGAGCCCACCTGCTGCACGGCACCGAGGCCGAGGTTCTTGGGGTTGGACAGGAACTTCGACTTCGAGCGCGACACCATCGCGACCAGCGGGTGGGTCACGAGGTAGACCACGACGAGGTCGAGGACCGTCGACATGCCGAGCGTGAACGCGAAGCCCTTGACCTCACCGACGGCCAGCCAGTACAGGATGGCCGCGGCGAGGAAGCTGACCGCGTCCGACGCGAGGATCGTGCGCTGGGCGCGGGACCAGCCTCGCGGCACCGCTGAGCGGAACGTCCTGCCTTCCCGGATCTCGTCCTTCAATCGTTCGAAGTAGATGACGAACGAGTCGGCGGTGATACCGATCGCGATGATCAGGCCCGCCACTCCGGCGAGGTCGAGGGTGTACCCGATCCACCGTCCCAGCAGCACCAGCACCGCGTAGACCAGCGAGAACGACAAGGCGAGCGACAGGATCGTCAGCACGCCGAGCAGCCGGTAATAGAACAAGCAGTAGATGAAGACGATGAGGAGGCCGAGGCCACCGGCGATCAGGCCCGCCTGCAGCGACGCGAGACCCAGCGTCGCGGACACCGTCGTCGCGTCCGAGGACTCGAACGACAGCGGCAGCGAGCCGTACTTCAGCACGTCCGCCAGGTCTTTCGCCTCGGTCTGGCTGAACCGGCCGGTGATCTGGGTCTGCCCGCCCAGGATCGCGGACTGGATGGTCGGCGCGGAGACGACCTGCGTGTCGAGGACGAACGCCGCCTGCTTCTGGACGTTCTTCGAGGTGAAGTCGCCCCAGATGCGGGAACCCTCGCCCTTGAAGTTCAGGTTGACGACCCACTGCGAGTTCTGCGTGTCGTAGCCCGAGGAGGCGTCGGAGATCTCGGTCCCGGGCAGGAACTCCGGCTCCAGCAGGTACTTCATGGTGTTCTTGTCACCGCAGGCGACCAGCGGCTTGTCGGTGAGGTCGTTGCCGACCAGCGGGTCCGACACCTTGGGGTCGCAGTTGAGCGCCGCGAAGGCCTTCTCGGCGGCCGCGGCCTGCTTCGCCTGGTCCGTGGAAAGCAGATCGGGGTTCTGCCGGAGGTTCCGGGCCTCCTCGATCTCCTTCTTCGTCTGCTCGTCGGAGTCCGCGCCGGGCTGCTGCTGCGGCGCGCCGGCGGCGCCACCGCCGTTGGCCGGACTGGTCGGCGGGGCGCTCACGCCCGGCGAGGACGGCGGCGCCGAAGACGGCGCGCCGGAAGCGGGCGGGGTCGACGGCTGCTGGACCGGGGTCGCCGGCTGCGACGTCACGACCTTCCGGAAGCCCAGCTTCGCGGTCTTGCCCAGGGTCTTGGCCTGGTCGCCCTGCTCACCGGGGACGGTGATGACGACGTTGCTGCCGTCGAGGACGACCTCGGTGCCGCTGACGCCGATACCGTTGACCCGGCGCTCGATGATCGAGCGGGCCTGTTCGAGGGACTCTCGCGGAGGGTCGCCGCCGTCGGGGTTTCGGGCGGACAGGGTGACCCTCGTGCCGCCTTGCAGATCGATGCCGAGCTTCGGCGTCGGCTTGCCGCTTCCGGTGAAGAACACCAGGGCGTACAGCGCCACCACGATCAGGGCGAAGAAGGCGAGATAGCGTCCCGGGCGGAGATGCCCGGCCGGTGCGGCCACTGTGCTTCGGTCTCCTCGGACGGACTGGGTTTTTCCCCAATGGACTTGGCTGTTCACTCAACCGGACGGGAGTCCGGTGGTACCGCGAACGAGCACGACTATGACGACGGACACGCACGCAGCACCGAGACACTACTCGGTGCTGCGTGAGCCCGGCGTTGGCCCCGCACCTACGAAAGTCTGGTGTCGGGGATGGCCTTACAAGCGCTACTTCTTGCCGTGCTCCAGCGGAGGAGCGATCTGCGCGCCCGACTTCTCCTCGACGCGCTCGTCGTCCTTCGACTCGACGACCGGCGCCTCGACGACCTCGTCGGTGTCGGTGGCGTCAGTGGCGTCCTCGTCGGTCTCCACGACCGGCTCGACCTTCTCGCGGACGGCCTGGCGCAGCCAGGTGGTCACGACGCCGGGAGCGACCTCGAGGTCGATCGTGGTGTCGGCGGAGGCGTCGGCGACAGTCGCGTAGAGACCGGAGGTGGTCATCACCCGGTCACCGGGAGCCAGGCTCGAGAGCAGCTCCTGCTGCGCCGCCGCCGCCTTCTTCTGCTTACGGGTGCCCATGACGAGCGGAATCGCCACAACGAGCATCAGGAGCAGCGGCAGCAATAACTGGTTCATGATTCTCCATTTCGAGCGGACGCCGCGCGGTGCGCTGTTTTGTCCGGTTTGGCGGGGTGTGCTCTCCCCGAGTGTGCCAGGTGCCAGCGGAAACTCCACCACCACCCGTCGTCACCACGGGCCTCGAACCGCGTGAACGGTCCGTTCAGTCCTGGTCGAACAGGTTCGGGCCGCCCTGCTCGCCACGCGTGGCACCGGCCGGGGCCGGCAGGCCGAGGTGTTCCCACGCGGCCGCTGTGGCGACCCGGCCGCGAGGAGTGCGGGCGAGCATACCGGCGCGGACCAGGTAAGGCTCACACACCTCTTCGACGGTGGTCGGTTCTTCCCCCACCGCGACGGCCAGCGTGGACACGCCGACCGGGCCGCCGCCGAAGGAGCGGACCAGCGCGGTCAGCACCGCACGGTCGAGCCGGTCGAGGCCGAGTTCGTCGACGTCGTAGACCTCCAGCGCGGCACGGGCGATCTTGCGCGTGACCTTGCCGTCCGCCCGGACCTCGGCGTAGTCGCGCACGCGGCGCAAGAGCCGGTTCGCGATACGAGGTGTACCGCGGGACCGGCGGGCGATTTCCGCGCAGCCGTCCCGGTCGATGTCGATGTCGAGGATCGTGGCGGCCCGGCGCGCGACGAGTTCCAGTTCGGCGTCGCTGTAGAACTCCATCTGGCCGGTGAAGCCGAACCGGTCGCGCAGCGGACCGGTCAGCGAACCGGACCGCGTCGTGGCCCCGACCAGCGTGAACGGCGCGATCTCCAGTGGGATGCTGGTGGCGCCGGGCCCCTTGCCGACGACGACGTCGACGCGGAAGTCCTCCATCGCGAGGTACAGCATCTCCTCGGCGGGGCGGGCGATGCGGTGGATCTCGTCGATGAACAGGACGTCGCCGGGCGCCAGGTTGGACAGCATCGCGGCCAGGTCGCCCGCGCGTTCCAGCGCGGGCCCGGAGGTGATCCGGATGGCGGCGTTGAGTTCGGCGGCGACGATCATCGCCATACTCGTCTTGCCCAGTCCCGGCGGGCCCGAGAGCAGGACGTGGTCCGGCGGGACACCGCGGCGCCGCGCGCTTTCCAGGACGAGTTCGAGCTGTTCACGCACCCGCGGCTGACCGACGAACTCGTCGAGCTTCCGCGGGCGCAGCGTGGTCTCGACCTCGCGTTCGCCCGTCTGCGGCAGCGCCGAGAGCGTCTCGTCGGTTTCGAACTCCGTCACGGCCTCATAGTCCATGTGGCCGGTTACCGCTTACGCCCGAGGGTGGCCAACGCGGCGCGCAGCACGGACGACGTCGTGTGGCCTTCGCCCTCACCGAGCACCTTGTCGACGGCCTGCTCGGCCTGCTTGGCCGGGAAGCCGAGGCCCGCGAGCGCCTCGACGACCTCGCCCCGCAGCGCGCCGGGCGCGACGACCGACGGCGAACCGTCGGTCGGGCCCGCGAGCGCGGTGACCTTGTCGCGCAGTTCGAGCGTGAGCCGCTCGGCGCCCTTGCGGCCGATGCCGGGCACCTGGGTGAGCACGGTGATGTTGCCTTCGACCAGCGCGGACCGCAGTTTGTCAGGATCGAGGACGGCGAGCGTCGCCAGCGCGAGCCGCGGCCCGATCCCGGAGACCGTCTGCAGCAGGCCGAACAGTTCGCGGGCGTCCGCGTCGGCGAAACCGAACAGCGTCAAGGAATCCTCGCGGACCACGAGCGCGGTGTGCAGCATCGCCTGCTCGCCGCGGCGAAGCGTGGCGAGGGTGGCGGGGGTGGCCTGCACGGCGAAGCCCACTCCCCCGACCTCGATCACGACGTGGTCGAGACCGATGGAGAGGATTTCACCGCGTACCGAGGAGATCATCGAGGCGCTCCCTGCGTCTTGGCTTGCTTGGCCGCGGCGGCGAGCCTGGCCTTGTGGTTCTTGGCGATCTCGGCCGCCCTGGCCTCGGCTTCGGCGAGCCGGACGCGCATCGGCTCACGCCACAGGTGGCAGATGGCGAGGGCGAGCGCGTCGGCGGCGTCCGCCGGATGCGGTTTGACCTCGAGACCGAGCAGCCGCATGACCATACCGGTGACCTGCGCCTTGTCCGCCCGGCCGGAGCCGGTGACGGCGGCCTTGACCTCGCTCGGGGTGTGGAACACGACGGGTAGCCCGCGCCGGACCGCGGCGAGCGCGACGACGCCACCCGCCTGCGCGGTGCCCATCGCGGTGCGCACGTTGTGCTGCGCGAACACCCGCTCGACGGCGACGGCCTCGGGCTTGTAGCGGTCCATCCAGCGCTCGACGGCATCGGAGATTCCCAGCAGGCGCACGGCGAGATCGGCGTCCGGCGGGGTCCGCACGACGTCGACGGCCACCGGGCGGACGGTGCGGCCCGTGCCGCCGTCGACCACTCCGAGCCCGCACCTGGTCAGACCGGGGTCGACCCCGAGTACCCGCACGCGTTTTCCTCCGCTCCGGCGAACATCAGTTCGAGATTCGAGGCTACCCGGCGAGGGGTCCGGGCAAGATGAGGACATGCCGAGTCCCGACGACTTCACCGCCCATCTGGGTCTCCAGCCGTTGCCCGTGGAGGGTGGCCGCTGGACGCAGAGCTGGCGCGACGAAACCGCGTCCGCGATCTATTACCTGCTCGCGCCGCCGGAAACCTCGGCGCCGCACCGGCTGGACCGGCTGGAGATCTACGCCCACCACGCCGGCGCGCCGGTACGGATGCTGCTGCTGTTCCCCGACGGGCGTGTTTCGCGGCCGGTGTTGGGGCCCGACGTCGCGGCCGGCCAGCGTCCGCAGGTGGTGGTGCCGGCCGGGGTGTGGCAGGCGTCGGTGAGTACCGGTGAGTGGAGCCTGGTCGGGACCGTGGTCGTGCCGCCTTATACGGACGACTGCGTCGAGTTCCGTCCGGCGGCGGCTCTGGCCTCCGAGTGGCCCGACGCCACGGAAGACCTGGCGCCCTGGCTTCGGTGACCCCGCAATTAGTCCTCTGAATGCGTGGACGCAGGTGCCCCGAACGCTAGGAACGGTCCTTTCCTTGCAAATTTCGCAAGGAAAGGACCGTTCCTAGCACGCGTGGCGGTGGCTCAGGGGCCGTCGACGCCCGGCGTCCAGCTCTCCGGGTCACCGGATTCGGTCAGCACCGGCTGGTACCGCGCGAAGCCCTCGGGCGCGTCCGGATGCCACGGGAAATGCCCGTCCGGCGTGGCGACGATCAACTGCAGCGCCGGGAAGTCCCCGTCCGGGTAGATCAGGAACGCGCTCCCGAAGTACTCGGGATAGTGCCCCTTCGCGACCCGTTCGAAGACCACCGGCGCGCCCTCGAAGAAATCGTCGTAGCGCTTGCCGACCTCGAAGATCTCGCCCGCGGCCGCCCGGTCGACGTAGGCGTCGAGAAGGACCGGCCCCATGTGCTCGGGCAGTCCGATCACGACCGCTTCCGCGACGTTGTGCAACGCCCAGGCGCAAGCGGTGAAGCAGAAGTTCGCTTCCTCCTCGTCGCCTTCGACCGCGATGACCGCGTTCCCTCTCGCCTGCGCCTGCGACTCGATCCACTGGATCAGTTCGGTTTCTTCGGCGGTGAGGGCATCGGCTTCGGAGGTCGTCACGCGCGACATTCTGCCCCACGCGAGCGCCCGCACCTAGTCCCGGGACCGATTTTCCGCGGCATGGCGGGAAAATCGATCAGCCGACCTCGGCCATGACCTCGTCGGAAACGTCGAAGTTCGCGTAAACGTTCTGCACGTCGTCGCAATCCTCGAGCGCGTCGATGAGCTTGAAGACCTTCTTCGCACCTTCGACGTCCAGCGGGACGCTGACCGACGGCAGGAACGTGAGATCCGCGGACTCGTACTCGAAACCGGCTTCCTGCAAGGCTTTCCGGACCGGGACGAGGTCGGTGGCCTCGGAGACGATCTCGAAGTTCTCGTCGAGGTCGTTGACCTCTTCGGCGCCCGCGTCGAGGACGGCCATGAGGACGTCGTCCTCACCGGCGTCACCCTTGGGCATGATCACGACGCCCTTGCGGTTGAACATGTAGGCGACCGAACCCGGGTCGGCGAGCGAGCCGTTGTTCCGGGTGAGCGCGGTGCGCACCTCCATGGCGGCACGGTTCTTGTTGTCGGTGAGGCATTCGATCAGCACGGCCACACCGTTCGGGCCGTAGCCTTCGTAGGTGATGGTCTGCCAGTCGGCGCCACCGGCCTCTTCACCGGCGCCGCGTTTGCGGGCGCGCTCGATGTTGTCCTGCGGGACCGAGTTCTTCTTGGCCTTCTGGATGGCGTCGTAGAGCGTCGGGTTGCCGTCCGGGTCGCCACCGCCGGTCCGGGCCGCCACCTCGATGTTCTTGATCAACCGGGCGAAGAGCTTGCCGCGCTTCGCGTCCAGGTTGGCCTTCTTGTGCTTCGTGGTGGCCCACTTGGAGTGGCCGCTCATCTCTCCTCCATCTACTCCTGTGCCCGCCGCTGAGCACAGTGTCGGTTTTGCTTAAGCCTGCCGCACGAGGTCGACGAACAGCCTGTGCACGCGCTCGTCCCCGGTGAGTTCGGGGTGGAACGACGTGGCGAGTACCGCCCCCTGCCGGACCGCGACGATCCTAGCGGCCGCGTCCTCGGAGCCCGGCATTTCGGGGACACTGGCGAGTACCTCGACCCCGTCGCCCGCTTTTTCCACCCACGGGGCGCGGATGAACACAGCGTGCACCGGGCCGCCTTCGATACCGGTGAAGTCGAGGTCGGCCTCGAAGGAGTCCACCTGCCGTCCGAACGCGTTGCGCCGGACGACCACGTCGAGCCCGCCGAGTTGCCGCTGGTCGGGCCGCCCGTCGAGGGCCTGACGGGCGAGCAGGATCATCCCGGCGCAGGAGCCGAACGCGGGCATCCCGTCCGCGATGCGCTCGCGCAGCGGCTCCAGCAGTTCGAAGGTCTCCAGCAGCCTCGACATGGTGGTCGACTCGCCGCCCGGCAGCACCAGACCGTCCACTTCGGACAGTTCGTTCGCACGACGGACCGGCAGCGCCCGCGCACCCGCGCGTTCCACCATCGCGGCGTGCTCTCGCACGTCGCCCTGCAGTGCGAGCACGCCGACCACCGGCCGTGCCCCCGTCGCGATCGCCACCCGACCTCCCGAAAGACCTTCCCCTTAGCTTAGGCGCCTCGGGGAAGGACCAGGTCAGGGGACCCCGGCCAGCCGCAGGAGGGCGGCGGTCGCGGCCGCCGCGACGACGACCAGCGCGAACGGCGCCTTGCGCCAGGCGAGCACGCCGCCGACCAGCACCCCGGCGGGCCGGGCGTAGCCGGCGAACTCGTGTCCTTCGGTGAGCGCGGCGACCGCGACCAGTGCGGCCAGCAGGACGACGGCGGAACGCGCCATCAGCTTCTCGGCCCTGGGCGACACGGTGAACCGCGCCTTCAGCACCGGTCCGGCGAACCGGAAGGCGAAGGTCCCGGCGGCGAGCACACCGCCGGCGATGATCAGTTCCAGCGGATCCATCAGCGCACTCCCTCGGGTTCGCGTTCGGCGGGTTCCTTGGCCGCCACCCCGGCCAGTACGCCGACCAGCGCGAGCAGCACCGGCAGCCCGGCGGGCAGGAACGGCGTCGTGGCCAGCGCGACGGCGACGCCGACGAGCACCGGCAGCCGGGCGGCGCGGTCGCGCAGCGACGGCAGGACCAGCGCGAGCAGGACCGCCGGGAAGGCCGCGTCGAGCCCGAACGCGTCGGTGTCGCTGATCGCCGTCCCGGCGTAGGCCCCGGCGAGGACGCCGAGGTTCCAGCAGACGAACAGGCCGATCCCGCACACCCAGTACGCCGCCTTGCGCCGCTCTTCGTCGCGCTGGGCCAGCGCGAACGCGACGGATTCGTCGATCATCAGGTGGCTGCCGACCACCCTCGACGACCACCGCTTCCCGAGGACGTCGCCGATCGCGAAGCCGAACGGCAGATGCCGAGCGTTGGCCAAGAGACCCGCCACGACGGCCGCGACCGGGCTGCCGCCCGCGGCGATGATGCCGACGAACATGAACTGCGAGGCACCGGCGAAGACCAGCACGGAAAGCAGCATCGGCGCCCAGATCGGGAAGCCGGAGCCCACCGCGATGGCGCCGTAGGAGATGCCGACAATGGTGTCGGCGAGGCAGACCAGCCCGATGTCACGGAGAAGATCGCGTCCCAGGACACGAGTGGTTGTTCGCCATATCGAACGCATAGCGTCATACAATGAACGAACGCCACCGTGTTCGTCAAGGCGAACGCAACGACCGATGGAGCGAACGCATGTCCCCGACCGCGTCCGACGGTGCCCCACTGGACGTCATCGCCATGTCCCTGCGCCGGGAACGCGCCCGCACCGGGCTGTCGCTCACCGAGGTCGCCAAACGCGCGGGCATCGCGAAATCCACGCTTTCCCAGCTGGAGTCCGGGACCGGGAACCCGAGCGTCGAGACGATCTGGGCGCTGTGCGTCGCGCTCGACGTGCCGTTCTCGCGGGTGGTCGAGCCGGCACGCCCCCGCGTGCAGGTCATCCGCTCGGGCAGCGGCCCGACGGTGTTCGCCGAACACGCCGACTACGCGTGCACGCTGCTCAGTTCCTGCCCGCCCGGCGCCCGGCGCGACGTGTACCTGATTCGCGCCGAGCCCGGGAAGCCGCGGCTTTCGGATCCGCATATGAGCGGCATCGTGGAGCACATCGTCCTCAGCGCAGGCCGTGCCAAGGTCGGACCGCTGGACGAGCCGATCGAACTGCTGCCCGGCGACTACATCTGCTACCCCGGCGACGTGCCGCACATCTTCGAGGCGCTCGAACCGGGCACGTACGGCGTGGAGATCGCCGAGTACACCTGATCAGGCCGACTCCTCCGCCTTCTCCTCGGTGACGTCGGCGAGCTTCCAGCCGCCCCTCCGCCGCAGCACCAGGACGTAGTACGCGATCGACAGCAGCGCGACGCAGGCGGTGACGATCAGGCTCGGCCGCCCGACCGACGGGTCGAGCACGTTCTGGTAGACCACGAACACCAGGACGCCCAGCGCCAGCACCGGCGCGACCGGGAACCACGGCATCCGGTACTTCGCGTGCGCGGTGGCACCGGTCCGCCTTCCGACGATCGCGCCGAGACAGAGCGCCGCGTAGACCGCCACGATCGACGTGCTGGTCACCACCAGCAGCAGTTTCGGGTCGACGAAGCAGAGCAGCGCGGCGACCAGCCCGGTGCCGACGGTGGCGACCCACGGCGTCCCGAACTTCGGGTGCACCGCGGCGAGCGCCCGGTTGACCGGCGACGGCCACGCGCGGTCGCGGCCACTGCTGAACAGCATCCGCGAGCTGATCAGCACGATCGCCAGCACGGCGTTGATGATCGCGAGCGCGACGGCGAGGCCGATCACGGTGTCGAGAGTGCCGCCGCCGCGCGAATCGATGAAGTAGGACAGCATGTTCTCCGAGACGAACAGCGCGTTCAGATCGGGCGCACCGAGCAGGACGGCGGTCACCGGGATCAGCTCGGCGAGCACCGTGATGCCGAGGGCCATCAGGATCGCGCGGGCGATGCCGCGTGAGGCGTCCTGCGTCTCCTCGCCGAAGTACACCGCCGAGCCGTAGCCGTTGTAGGCGAAGATCGCGACCGAGGTGGCGATCGCGATGGCGCCGACCGTCGCCGGTCCGCCGTCCGAGGCGACCGGATGGGCCAGCAGCTCGGTGAACGATCGCGCCGGGTTCAGCAGCCCGAGCGCGCTGACCACGATCAGCGCGAGGATCTCGATGGCCAGGAAGATCCCGGTGACCCACGCGTTGAGCTTGATGTCGAACACCCCGACGACGGCCGCGACCACGCAGGTCACGGCGGCGATCACCGGACCGGGCACCCCGGGCAGGAGCACCCCGAGATAGGTGCCGACGCCGAGCGCGATCACCGCGACGATGAGCACCTGCGTGATGATCATGAGGCCGAGTACCGCGAAGCCGGGCAAGCGGCCGAGCGTGCGGGTGACGATCGCGTACTCGCCACCCGCCAGCGGGAAGGCCGACGCGAGTTCGGCGTAGACGAAGGCCATGAACACACCGACGACCGCGGCGGCCACGAAGCTGTAGAAGGCGCCCGTCCCGGCACCGGAGATCACCCCCGGCGCGATGATGAAAACCGACGAGGCGGGGCTGATCGCGGAGAGCGTGATGAGCAGCGTGCCGAGGGTGCGCAGACCGCGGCGCAGGGCGGGAGTGGACACGGCCGACCTCCTACAAGGTGGATTCCTTGAATCTCCTTCGAAAAACTGTTGAGCACGCATCAAAGGCCCTCGACGGTGTGACGTCAAGAGCCGACCGCGCGCCGCTCTTGCGTTTTTCGAACAAGATTCGAAGAATGAGGGTATGGCGAGACCGAGCAAGGCACCGGAGCGACGGGCCGAACTGATCGAGGTGGCCAGACGGGCCCTCCTCGAACGCGGCGTGCTGAACCTGCGGCTGAGGGACGTCGCCGAGGGCGCGGGCCTCTCGCCGGGTTCGGTCCTGTACTACTTCCCCACCCTCGCCGACCTCCTCCAGGAGGTGCAGCGCGAGGCGGTGGCACGGTTCTGCTCGGCGAGGGAACAGGCCGCGAACGCGACGACGAAACCGTCCGGCCGGCTGCTGGCGATGATCCGCAGCGGCCTGCCGACCGGCCCCGACGACGAACTCTGCGTGCTGCTCTACGAACTCGGCACGATCGCCCGCCGCGACCCCGCGTACGCCGCCCGCCACATCACGCTCTACGAGCAGCAGGTCCGGATCTACACCGGCATCCTCGAAGCCGGTGCGGCCACCGGCGAGTTCACCCTGACCGCGGAGCCGGTGTCGATCGCGCGGAACCTCGTCGCGCTGGAAGACGGCTACGGCCTGCACCTCACCCAGGCCGTGCCGACGCTGGAAACCGCCACCGCCGAAGCGATGTTGCTCTCCTACGCCCGCACAGCCACTTCGAACCCCTTGGAGGACCGTCCATGACCCGTGCCCGCGACCTGGGTGTCCCGCTGCCCGGCCGGACCGGCGAGCACAACGCGCTCACCGACGTCCCCGGCGTCGAGATCGGTTTCACGACCCTCGTCGAAGGCGAGTCGGTGCGCACCGGCGTCACGGCCGTCCTGCCTCGCGGACGCGAGGACTTCGCCGTGCCGTGCGCGGCCGGGACGTACGCCCTCAACGGCAACGGCGAGATGACCGGCACCGCGTGGCTGGCCGAGACCGGTTCGCTGACGCTGCCGGTGCTGATCACCTCGACGCACGCCGTCGGCGCGTGCCACCGCGGCACGATCGACTGGGTCGTGCGCGAGCGGCCCGACGTGGCGGCCGAATGGCTGCTGCCGGTGGTCGCCGAGACCTGGGACGGGTACCTGAACGACAGCACCGCGCCGACCATCCACAGTGGACACGCCATCGCCGCGATCGACGCCGCCCAGGCGGGCCCGGTCCGCGAAGGCTCCGTCGGCGGCGGTACCGGGATGACCTGCTACGGCTTCAAGGGCGGCACCGGCACAGCCTCTCGCGTCGTGTCCTATGGGGACGACGAGTACACCGTGGGAGCGTTGGTACAGGCCAACTTCGGCTCACGTCGCGAACTCACCGTCGCGGGCGAGCACGTCGGAGCCGAGCTCGGCGCCGACAACCCGATGGAGGAGGCCTGGGCGGCACCCGCGGGGGCCGGTTCGGTGATCGTGATCGTCGGCACCGACGCTCCCCTGCTGCCCGGTCAGTGCACGTCGCTCGCCCGCCGGGTCCCGCTCGGTCTCGCCCGCACGGGAACCGCGGGTTCGCATTTCTCCGGCGACCTCTTCCTGGCGTTCAGCACGGCGAATCCGGGGGCGCTCACCAGCCGGTTCCCACGGACGGACGAGGCCGAGTACGAAAGCATGCGCTTCATCCCGTGGGGCAGGCTCGACCCCTTCTTCGAGGCCGTCGTGCAGGCGACCGAGGAAGCGGTGCTCAACGCGCTGTTCGCGAACGAGGAGATGACCGGTCACCTCGGGCGCCGGGTCCCCGCGCTGCCGACCGGGCGCTGGTCTAGGTCCTGATCAAGATCTTCCCCGACGGCGGCCGGTCGCTGGAGCTCGCGCGGATTCGCGCGAGCTCCAGCCGGACCCGCGAGGCGCAGATCTCGTCGGACAGCGAGTCGAGCAATTCGAGCGCGCGGCGCAGGCACGACATCGCGCTTCGCCGGTCTTCGCGCCGCAGGTGCAGTTGTCCCCGCCTGCGCAGGACGAGCGCCGTGCGATGCGGATCGTTCAGCTCGGCGCAAAGCCGCCCGGCCTCGTCCAGTTCCGCTTCGGCCTCGTCGAGCAGGCCGAGTTCGGTGCTCGCGACGGCGGACGAGGTGTGGGCGTGCGCCATACCGAGCACGTCACCGATCTCGCGGAAGATGGCCAGCGCCCGGCTCGCCGTCGCGCGCGAGGTTTCGGGCCGCCCGGCCACCCGCGCGAGCACGCACAACCCGGTCAGTGCCCTGGCCCGGCCCGCGCGGTCGCCGATCCGGTCGCTGATGCGGCACGACTCGGTGAGCGCCTCGCACGCCGTCCGGAAGTCGTCCCGGTACAGATGGATCTGGCCGATTCCCCGCAGCAAGGCGGCTTCCCCGCGCGCGCATCCCGACTCCCGCGCCGCGGCGAGCGCGCACCGGTGGCACCGCGACCATTCCGCGTACAGTCCACTGTGGTCGAAGTACGACGCGGCCACGACGGCGAGTTCCCAGGCGAGCTCGCCGAGCCCGGCGCCGGCCGCGTGCGAGACGGCGGCCTCCAGCGCGGGAACCTCGTCCCGGAACCACGAAAGCGGTTCGGCCACCAGTCCTTCGTCGAGCGAGGTCCGGGCTGCAGTGCCGGGCTCAGGCCGCAACACGCTGCGGGACAACCGGTCCGCGGCCTTCTCGGCGAGCCAGAGCCAGCCGCCGAGCACTCGTTCGGTCGCGTCCGCGCGGTCGTGTTCCGGTTCGACGGCGACCTCCTCGACCGCGAACGCGCGCAAGAGATCGTGCACCCGGTAACGGGGAGCGCCGGTTGCCCGCGGGGCTGGCTGGACCATGTTCCGATGCCGCAGGTCTTCCAGCGCGCGAGACGTCGCTCCGGGCTCCCCGTCGTCGGCGAGCGCCGCCGCCCAGGCGGGGAAGTCGGCCGGAGGCAGCAAACCCAGCCTGCGGAACAGCCGCTGACGATCCGGCGCCAGTTGCCGATACCCGAGGGACAGACTGCCGCGGACCGCGAGATCCCCCGCGCACAGCCAATCCAGCCGCCGCCGTTCGACGGAGAGCTCGCCCGCGACGTCGGCGAGCCGCCAGCCTGTGCGATCGCCGATCCGGCTGCCGACGATCCGCAGTGCCAGCGGGAGCCCGCCACAGTGTTCGAGAACCTGTTGAACAGCAACGGGATCCTCGTCTGTCTCGGTGAGTTTCGCGAGAAGCGCCTCCGCGTCGGCCAGTGGCAGGACGTCGACCGGGACCTGCCTGCCGAGTTCGAGTCCGGCCAGGACGAACCGGCTCGTGACGATCACCGCGCAGCCGCCACCGGCGGGCAGCAACGGCCGCAGCTGGGCCTCACCGGCGGCGTCGTCGAGGACGAGCAGCACGCGGCGCCCGTGGACCAGGCTGCGGAAAAGGCAGGCGCAATCGTCGACGTCGGCGGGGATCCCGTCGGTCGGAACGCCGAACGCGCGCAGGAATCCGGCGAGCACGGCCTCCGGGGATCTCGGCTCGTTCGTGGTCCCACGCAGCGCCGCGAACAGCCTGCCGTCGGGATAGTCGTCCGCGACCTGGTGTGCGAGCCTGATCGCGAGCGAGGACTTCCCGATCCCGCCGGCGCCGGTCAGCAGCACCACGGGCGGGGTGTCACGGCCGTCGTCCCGGCGCAGTTCCGCCAGCAGATCCGCGATCAGCGCCTCCCTGCCGACGAAATCCGGGATGCCCGGCGGCAGCTGGCTCGGCACGGCGGGTTCCTGGTACGCGGGATATTCGCGCGTCGTCATGCCCTGGCCGTCGCGCAGGATCTCGCAGTGCAGGGAGCGGATCGACGGCGACGGCTCGACCCCGAGTTCGTCCACCAGCCTGCGGCGCCAGCCGGCGTAGACATCGAGCGCCTCGGCCACGCGGCCGGCCCGGGCGAGCGCGGTCATCAACAGCCCGCAGACCCGTTCCCGGAACGGGGCGGCCGTGAGCAGATCACGGAGTTCAGGCACCAGCCGGTCGTGCTCGCCGAGCCCGAGTTCGGCTTCGGCCTTGTCCTCCAGCAGCGAAAGCCGTTCCTCCTCCCAGCGCGCGACGACCTCCGCGGCGGCCGGGATCCCGGCCAGTACCGGCCCCCGCCACAGTTCGAGCGCGTCCCGGAAGTACTGGGCCGCCTCGCGATGGCAGTCACGGGCCAGCAGTTCGCGGCCCCGCGCGGCGAGGCAGGTGAACCGGCCGGTGTCGGTGTCCTCCGGCCGCGCGTCGAGCTGATAGGCCGCTCCCCTGGTCAGGATCGGCTGATCGCCCCGTGACGAACGCAAGGCGCGGCGCAGACCCGAGATCAGCCCCTGGATCTGGACTTTCGCCGAGGCGGGTGGCGTTTCGCCCCACAGCTCGTCGATGATCCGGCTCGACGGCACCGGACGGCCCGCCTCGATCAGCAGGAGCGCGAACACCCGGCGCGCCTGTGGCGGGCCGAGTGGCAGGTCCGTGCCCTGCCACTCGGCCGCGGGTTCACCGAACAGGCGATAGAAATAGAGGTTCTTTTCCTTCACCGATTTCTCCCCCAGTAAATCGAGACACCCCAGTCGAGAGTCTCAGAAATATCCGGGGTCGGCGTCCGGCATTCGAAGGAACACCTCGCTCAGCAGGCGCCGGCCGACGTGTAAATTCTCAACGAAGTCGCCTGGTCGTTGTCGGCGTTCCCGACGTACGACGACTGCGAGTTCGCCTGCATGCAGCGGCTGGTCCCACTGCCGATGTTGTAGTACCAACGGGCGTCGACTCCGCGTCGGTTGTGCCAGGACGACATCTGGTCGTTGAATCCGTAATCGACGAGGTTCTTCAGTCCCGGGTCCCGGAACTGCAGCCGCCGTCCGCCGAAGTCGCGGTGCTCGTACAGGCACACGTAGTTCGCCTGGCAGTTGCTGGCCGCGCTGGACGACAACGACAGCGTGGTCTCCCCGCCGTTCCAGACGATCTGGCCGCCGTCGACCTTCCACCCGGGAGCGAGCTTCGCCGCGTCGATGCCGGCGGCCTTCAGCGTGGCCGCCCCGTCCGTCGCGGCGGAAGCGGGCGTCGCCACGAGTGCCGTCGCGATCGCGGCGGCCCCCAAAGCGGCGGAAACGAACCGAAGAGTGCGCATTTGTCCTCCTTGATCCCGGCGTGCCCTCCGCACGCCGGAATCAAGGTCCCGCGCCCCGCTTCCCGATGCCTAAGCAGTCGAAAAGGGAACGCGGTTCCTTCGCTTAGCTCCGCTGGTCGCCGATCAGAGCCAGTCCGCCTCGATGCCGCGGGCGCGCAGCGACTCCAGCGCCTCTTCGTTGCCCGTGAAGAGCAAGGTCATCGACTTCAGGTTGGGAAAGTGCGCGACGTCGGCGAACTCGTCGACGTCGAAAAGGGAGTCCTCGCCGTCCCAGTTCGGCGCGATCTCGAGGTAGATCTCGTTGCCGCCGTCCATCTCGATCTCGGTGATCTTCTCCGCGAGCTCGGCCGGGACTTCGAGCTCGGCGAAGTAGGCCAACGCCTCGGGGACCGCTTCGACGCTCCCTGCGTCGTAGGTGAAGCCCTTCTCGGCGGCGTACTCCCGCAAGTCGAACTTCGGGAGGAGTTCCTGGTTGTACATCAGTTCCTGGACCACGGCGAGCTTGAAGTTGCGGTCGGCGAACTGGATCGTCTGGCTCATGCCCGGACCTTATAGGCCGCCGTGTCCGCTTGGGTCCGGATCCGGGAAGTCGTCCGATGGCAGGATGGTGGCCTGATGACAGCACTGACACTCGAAGACGCCCAGAAGGGCCTCGCCTCGCAACCGTTCAGCGTCCTGCTCGGCGCCAGGGTGACCTCGTTCGGAGACGGCGCGGCGGTCCTGGAGCTCGACATCCGTGAAGACCTGTTGCAACAGAACGGGTATCTCCACGGCGGCGTGCTCGCCTATGCCGCGGACAACGCGATCACCTTCGCGGCCGGGACAACACTGGGACCGGACGTCCTCACCGGCGGCTTCAGCATCAACTACCTGCGGCCGGCACAGGGCATCCGGCTCGTGGCGGAGGCCAGGGTCCTGCACAGCGGCCGTCGTCAGGCGACTTGCCGCTGCGATCTGTACGTGCTCGGTCAGGACGGGACCACGACACTCAGCGCCGCGGCGCAGGGAAGCGTACTGACCAGGAACGGCCCTACCCGCTGACGGACGCGGGACGGCCCGGTGCTCGTCGAAGAGCACCGGGCCACCGGTTTTACCAGCCGCGTTCGGAAAGACGGTGCGGCTCGGGCACATCGTCAACGTTAATTCCTACCATTGCTTCACCGAGGCCACGCGAAACCTTCGCGATGACGTCCGGGTCGTCGTAGAACGTAGTGGCCTTGACGATCGCCTCGGCGCGCTGCGCCGGGTTGCCGGACTTGAAGATGCCGGAGCCGACGAACACGCCTTCGGCACCGAGCTGCATCATCATCGCGGCGTCGGCCGGGGTCGCGATGCCACCCGCGGTGAACAGCACGACGGGGAGCTTGCCCTTCGCCGCGACCTCCTTGACGAGCTCGTACGGGGCCTGGAGTTCCTTGGCCGCAACGTAAAGCTCGTCCTCGGGGAGCGAGGAGAGGCGGCGCAGCTCGGCGCGGATCTTGCGCATGTGCGTGGTCGCGTTCGAGACGTCGCCGGTGCCGGCCTCGCCCTTGGAGCGGATCATCGCCGCGCCCTCGTTGATGCGGCGCAGCGCCTCGCCGAGGTTGGTGGCACCACAGACGAAGGGCACGGTGAAGGCCCACTTGTCGATGTGGTTCTCGTAGTCGGCCGGGGTCAGCACCTCGGACTCGTCGATGTAGTCGACGCCGAGCGACTGGAGCAGCTGAGCCTCGACGAAGTGGCCGATGCGGGCCTTCGCCATGACGGGGATCGAAACGGCCTCGATGATGCCGTCGATCAGGTCCGGGTCGCTCATCCGGGCGACGCCGCCCTGCGCGCGGATGTCCGCGGGGACCCGCTCGAGCGCCATCACCGCGACGGCGCCGGCGTCCTCGGCGATCTTCGCCTGCTCGGCGGTGACCACGTCCATGATCACACCGCCCTTGAGCATCTCCGCCATCCCGCGCTTGACCCGGGCGGTGCCGGTGAGCGAGGTGGTGGCCGTGTTCGTGGAGTCGTCAGACACTGCTGGACCTTTCGGAAAGCGCACGAGTGAGGGTGACGCCTCCGAGAGTAGGCCGCTTTTGGACCTCTGAAGCAGGCCAGTTCGCGGCGATTTCAGCAGTCCACTGGGTGATCTGGCCCGCACCCCTCCCCCGCGTTTCGTCCTCTGGATGCGGTAGTTCGACTGCGAACTACCGCATCCAGAGGACGAAACGCGTCAGCGGGCCAGGCCCTGTTCGAAGGCGAACAGGCCATCCGGGTCGTACTTCCGCGCGACCCGGCGCAGCCGCGGCAGGCTGTCGCCGTAGTACGCCTTCGCCCACTCCGGCATCTCCGGGTCGATGTAGTTGACGTACCCGGCCTGCCCGTATTCGCGGCCGAGTTCGTCCCGGACCCTGCCGATCACCTGGCGCGCGTACGCCTCGCCGCCCTCAAGACCGCGGATGATCTGGATGCTGCCCAGCGCGGACCGGTGCGGGAAGCACGATTCGCTCGGCGGCACCCTCGCGATCGCGCCGCCGTACGCGTCCACGATCGAGTACAGATGCGGATCGCTCGCCAGTAACGCCGCCAGCGCGTCCGGGTCGGGCACCGGATGGGTCAGCATCCGCGAAGTGGCCACGTACTCCCCGCGCTGCGCGACCGCGGCGGGGAACGCGGATTCCTGCGCGTAGGTCCGCATCGTGGCCAGGTGGCCTTGTTCGGTCACTTCGCGTTCGAGCGGCTGGACGCCGACACGGCGGACCAGATCGTCCAGCAACGGGTTCACCTGCGCGGCGGAACCCACGAAACAGCCACCGCAGTTCGCGGCCGCGGCGCCGAGGCCCATCCCCGCCCACAACTCGTCCGGCATCGCTGGCTGCCACTCCTGCCAGGCCGCCACGAGAGGGGCCAGCGCGGCGGGCGGGAAGACCAGATTGAAGTTCGCCAGCGTCCTGGCCGCCGCCGTACGGAAGGTGAACGACGTGACGATGCCGAAGTTGCCGCCGCCACCGCCACGCAACGCCCACAGCAGGTCCGGCGCCGTCTCCTCCGACACCAGGCACGCCTTCCCGTCCGCGCCGACGAACCGCACGGACTCGACGTTGTCGCAGGTCAGGCCGTACTTTCGGGCCAAGACGCCGATCCCGCCGCCGAGGGTCAGCCCGGCGATGCCGACCTGAGGACAGCTGCCGGCGGGCAGCGCGCGGCCCGCAGCCGCCAGGGCCTCGTACACCGGGCCGAGCTGCGCGCCCGCCCCGATCTCCGCCCGGCCACCGGGCAGGATCCGCACCGCGTTCAGCCGGGACAGGTCGACGACCAGCCCTCTGTCCACTATGGAATAACCGGCGTAACTGTGCCCGCCCGACCGGGCCGCGAGCGGAATCCGCTGCCTGGCCGCGAAATCGACACAATGACGGACGTCGTCCTCGTTCGCGCAGACCGCGACGCCGTCCGGCATCCGATGGTCGTAGAGGCTGAAGAACCCGAGCCTCTTTTCGTCGTAGCCGGAGTCGCCGGGCCGGAACAGCTCACCCGTCAGCCGGGCACGCAACCGTTCCCACGGACCTCCGCCCCCGGGGATCGCGGCGGGCACCGCCGCCATCATCGGGACCGCTCCCGCCAGCCGTAACACCGTGCGCCTGTCGAGCTCCATCGCTCATCCCCCACCGTCGGATCGACCTCCGGGTGTCCGCCATCGAGCATAACGGCGCGTCGACATTCGGGGGGTCCCTCGCCGGTCGCCTTGCCGCGACGCCCGTCGCGGGTGTGTGATCGAGGACACACCTGTACGCGGCATCGTGTGGTGAGGAGATCGGCATGGCCGACAAACAGAGCAAGAACGGAGACTCCGGGGCCGCCGTCGCTGTGGACGACCCGGCGAAGGTCCGCAACGTCGTCCTGGTCGGCCCCTCGGGATCGGGCAAGACGACACTCGCCGAAGCACTGCTCGCCGCGTCCGGCACGGTGACGCGGGCAGGCTCGGTGGTGGAAGGGACCACGGTGTGCGACCACGATCCCGCCGCGGTCCGGCAGCAACGATCGGTCGGCCTCTCGGTCGCGCCGGTGATGCACCAAGGGCACAAGATCAACCTCATCGACACCCCCGGGTACGCCGATTTCGTCGGCGAACTGCGGGCCGGGCTCCGCGCCGCCGATGCCGCGTTGTTCGTGGTCTGCGCGGCGGAAGGCGTCGACGCGGCCACCGTCGCGGTCTGGGAGGAGTGCGCCGCCGTCGGGATGCCGAGGGCGGTGGTCGTCTCCCGGCTGGACCATCACCGCGCCGACCCCGAAGGCGAGATCGCCGCCTGCCAGGAGGCCTTCGGCGCCGGCGTCCTGCCGCTGTACCTGCCCACGCGCGATGGGCTCGTCGGGCTCATCACGCGCCGCTATTTCGACTACTCGCAAGGCTTCCCGCCCGAGGTCGGCGAGCCGGACGCGGCCGAGCTCACCCGGATGACCGAGGCCCGCAACGAGCTGATCGAAGGGGTCATCGCCGAAAGCGAGGACGAGTCCCTGATGGACCGGTACCTCTCCGGCGAGGAGATCGCCGAGGACACGCTGATCGCCGACCTCGAAACCGCCGTCGCCCGCGGCTCCTTCCATCCGGTGATCCCGGTGTGCGCGGCGACCGGGGTCGGGCTGGCCGAAGTCCTCGACGGGATCGTGCGCGCCTTCCCGTCACCGCTGGAACACGTCCCGCCGGAGGTCACCTCGCCCACCGGGGAGCCGCACGCCGGGCTCCGCGCCGACCCCGACGGCCCGCTGGCGGCCGAGGTGGTCCGGACCGCCGTCGACTCCTACGTCGGCAGGGTCTCGCTGGTGCGGGTGTTCTCCGGGACGCTTCGCCCCGAACGGCCGGTGCACGTCTCGGGCCACGGCCTCGCCGAACGCGGCCACGAGGATCACGACGCCGACGAGCGGGTCGCGCATCTGTACTCCCCGCTGGGGTCGAACCTGCGCGAAGTCCCGTACTGCGTCGCGGGCGACCTCTGCGCGCTCACCAAGGTCGGCTCGGCAGAAACCGGTGACACCGTTTCGTCGCCGGAAGACCCGCTGATCATGAAACCGTGGGCGATGCCGGAGCCGCTGCTGCCGGTCGCCGTCGTCGCGAAGACGCGCAGCGACGAGGACACGCTGGCGCGCAACCTCTCCCGGCTGGTCGCGGGCGACCCCACGCTCCGGCTGGACCGCAACGCCGAGACCAACCAGCTCGTGCTGTGGTGCATGGGCGAGGCCCACGCCGACGTCGTGCTGTCGCGGCTGCGCGCGGGAGGCGCCGACGTGGGTACCGAACCCGTCCGCATCAGCCTGCGTTCGACCTTCGCCGGGCCGGCTCGCGGGCACGGCAGGCACGTCAAGCAATCCGGTGGGCACGGCCAGTTCGCCGTCTGCGACATCGAGGTCCAGCCCCTGCCGAGGGGGTCGGGCTTCGAGTTCGTGGACAAGGTCGTCGGCGGCTCGGTGCCGCACCAGTTCATCCCGAGCGTCGAAAAGGGTGTCCGGGCGCAAGCCCAGCGGGGGCTCGTCGACGGCCATCCGCTGATCGACATCCGGGTGACCCTCGTCGACGGGAAGGCGCACAGCGTCGACTCGTCGGACGCCGCCTTCCAGACGGCGGGAGCGCTGGCGTTGAAGGAGGCCGCCGCGGCGGGCAAGATCGCGCTGCTCGAACCGCTCGAAGAGGTGGCGGTGCGGCTTCCGGACGAGCATCTGGGCACCGTGCTGGGTGATCTCTCGTCCCGGCGGGGCCGCGTCCTCGGTACCGAATCGGGTGAAGGCGGCCGCACGGTCATCCGCGCCGAGGTGCCCGCCGTGGAGCTGCTGCGCTACGCGATCGACCTGCGTTCCCTGACCTCGGGGACGGCGACGTTCACCCGCAGGCACGCCCGGTTCGAGCCGATGCCGGAAGGAGCGGTGGCCTACTGAAACTCGAAGCCGCCCGGCCGCCCGTTCCGGTCGGCCAGCAGGCCGGCCAGGGTGGCGACGGCGATCTCGGGCGGCGTGCGTGAGCCGATGTTCAGCCCGACCGGGCGATGGACGCGCGCGATCTCGCGGTCCGGGACGTCCAGCGCCTTGAGCGCGGCGACGTGCGGGCCGGCGTGGCGCGGGTTGCCGAGCACCCCGACCCACCGCGTCGGGAGGTCGAGCACGGCCTTGAGCACTTCCCCCAGCTCGGGCCGGTCGTGATCGGTGACGACGACGTCGGCGTCCGCGCCGAGGTCCGGCAGCGTCGTGACGGCCTCCAGGCCGGACTCGACGTCCGTCGCGCGTGCGCCGTCCGGCTCGAACAACACCGCCTTGTAGCCGAGGTCCTTGCCGTAACGCAGGAGGAACGACGCGACCGGCGTCGCGAACACCGCCACCAGCAGCCGATCGCTCATCGTCCGTCCTCCTAAAGTTCGGGCTCGGCGATTTCGAAGTATTCCGGAAGCCGGGCGGTCCCGGCGAGACCGAAGTACCGGACCTTCCGGCGCCGCCTCAGATGCAGGGTGTCCCGGACGGCGTCGTTGTGCACGCGCCGCGCGATGACGACGCGGTGTTCGGCGTCGGTCAACTCTTCGGCCAGCGACGGCGGCAAGGCCGCGCGATCGACGCACGCCAGCCGCAGCGTCAGCTCGCTTTCCTCGGCTTCGCGATCCGGCCTCGGTGCCCGCTCGGCCCGCTCGCCCAGCGTGCGCAATTCCTCGTCACCCAGGATCGCGGCCGCCGCTCTGGCGACGACGGCGCGCCGCGCGAGGGCCGCGTCGAGCGCCGCCCAGCCCGCGTCCGTGCGGACGTGCAGCCGGTCGAGCCGGTTCGCCGTCGCGAGCAGGAACAACCCGCCCAATACCACGATCGCGGCCACCAGACCGCCGATCCACACCCAGGTCGTCACCGGCTGAACTCGCGTTCACCCGCGCCGACCCGCCGGGGGTCGGCGGCGATCGCCGTCTCGTACACCCGCAGGACCTGCGTGGTGACCACGGACCAGTCGAACATCGCGACCCGCTCCCCCGCGGCCGCCGCCAGGGAAGCCCGGCGAGCCGGGTCTCCGAGAAGCTCACGCAACCCGTCGGCCAGCGCTGCCGCGTCGCCGGTCTCGGTCAGCATCCCGGCCTTGCCGTCGTCGAGGACGCGGCGGAACGAATCCAGGCCACTCGCCAGTACGGGCGTGCCCGCCGCCATCGCCTCGGTGAGGATCATCCCGAAGCTCTCGCCGCCCGTGTTCGGCGCGCAGTAGACGTCGACACTGCGCAGCGCCCGCGCCTTCGTCTCGTCGTCGACCTGGCCGAGCAGATCGATATGCGGAGCCAGCTGCGGCCCGGCCTCGCGCCGGAGCTGATCGGCGTCGCCGCGGCCGACGACCAGCAGCCGCAGCTCCTCGAACTCCGGGAGCAGCATCCGCAACGCCTCCAGCAGCACCCCCATCCCCTTGCGGGGCTCGGTGTACCGCCCGACGAAGCCGACCGTGCCGCCCGCTCGCGGGTAGCCGTCCAGCGGGAGCGCGCGGGAGAAGAAGTCGACGTCGACGCCGTTGGGCACCTCGACCGCGTCACCCCCGGCGTGCTCGACCTGGACCCGGCGGGCCAGTGCCGAAACCGCGATCCGCGCGGTGATCTTCTCCAGCAGCGGCCGCAGCACCGGCTGGAACGCCGCCAGCGTGCGCGAACGCGTCGTCGCGGTGTGGAAGGTCGCCACGATCGGCCCGTCCGCGACCTTCAGCGCCAGCAAGGAAAGGCTCGGCGCGGCGGGCTCGTGCAGGTGCAGGACGTCGAAGTCGCCGTCGCGGATCCATCGCCGCACCCGGGCGTAGGACACCGGGCCGAACTGCAGGCGCGCGACCGAACCGTTGTACGGGATGCCGAGCGCCTTGCCCGCGGGGACCACGAAATCCGGGACGTCTGAGTCCTCGTCCGCCGGCGCGAGCACCGAGACCCGGTGCCCGCGCGCCAGCAGCGCCTTCGCCAGATCGATGACGTGTCCCTGCACGCCGCCCGGCACGTCGAACGAGTACGGGCAGACGATCCCGATCTTCATGACCCGCGACTGAGCCATCCGCTCAGCTCGCTTCGCCGAGTTCGGCCTGTTCCCCGGCATCGAAGTCGGAGAGCCAGAACTTCTGCATCATGTGCCAGTCGGCCGGATGCGCGGCGATGTCCCCGGCGAAGATGTCCGCCAGCGCCTGGGTGGCCGCCGGGACCTCGGACCGGTTCGTGACCCGGATCCGCGGGTGCAGGCGGATCTGCCAGCCGTCCTCGGTGAACCAGCAGCCGGCCGGGATCAGGGCGGCGCCGGTGGTGGCGGCCAGCCGCGCGGGACCGCCCGGCATGCGGGTCTGCTCGCCGAAGAACTTGACCGGCACCCCGGAGTTCGTCAGGTCCCTGTCCCCGACCAGGCAGATCGCCTTGTTCTCCCGCAGCCGCTTGAGCAGCACGCGCATCGCGGAGCTGTCGCCGGTCAGCGGGACGATCTCGAAACCGAGGGACTCCCGATAGGACACGAAGCGCTGGTACAACGATTCGGGTTTCAGCCGCTCCGCGACCGTGGTGAAGCCGCCGAGGTAGTCCGCGAGCCAGACGCCGGCGGCGTCCCAGTTCCCGCTGTGCGGCAGCGCCATCACCGCGCCGTTGCCCTCGGCGAGGGCGGCGTCGAGGTTCTCCACCCCGGTGATCGACTGGGCGACCTTGCGGCTGACCTCCTTGTGGTCCATCGAGGGCAGCCGGAACATCTCGTGCCAGTAGCGGGCGTACGACCGCATCGCGCGACGGGTCAGCTCGTCGAGCTCGACGCCGTCCGCCTGCGGCACGACCCTGGCGAGGTTCCGCCGGAGCTGGCGCACTCCGCCGCCGTCCCGCCGGACGGCCAGGTCGGCGCCCAGCCCGAAGGTCACCGAGCCCATCGACTCCGGCAGCCAGCGCGCGAGCCGCCAGCCCGTCGCGTAGCCGAAGTCACTGAGCCGCTGGGAGAACCCGCTCATGCCCCGCCCTCCGCGGCGGGTGGACCCGCCGCCTTGGCGGCCCTCGCCGCCTTGGCCACCGCGGCCGTCCGCTGCAGCAGGGTGATCACCGAAAGCACCGCGAGGAGCCAGAGCGTGATGTCCACGGTGTACGGAACGCCCAGACCGTGCAGTCCGGTTCCCACGAGGGCGATGATCAGGCGCTCCGCGCGTTCGACGAGGCCGCCGTCCGCCTCCAGCCCGGAGGCCTCGGCGCGGGCCTTGACGTACGAGATGACCTGCGCGAGCACCAGGCAGATCAGCGCGGCGGCCGCGGCCGGGCGGTTGTCGTCGTGGACGAAGCACCACCAGGCGATCGCGGCGAACAACGCGCCGTCGACCAGCCTGTCGCAGGTCGCGTCGAGGACGGCACCGAAGGCCGTGCCGTACCCGCGGGCGCGGGCCATCGCGCCGTCGAGCAGGTCCAGCATCGCGAAGCCCCAGACGGTGAAGGTGCCCCACAGCAGCATGTCGTTGGGAAAGAACCCGAGCGCGCACAACATCGCCCCGGCCGTGCCGATGACGGTCATCGCGTTGGGGGTCAGACCGGCACGCACGAGCACCTTCCCCATCGGGTCGGTGACGCGGGAAACGGAGGCGCGCGCGAAAATGTTGAGCATCGGTTCTTCAGGTGCACCTAAAGCAGCAGGGTCGGGTGGCCGCCCGAAGCCTATCCACCCGCACCGACACTCGTCGTCGCGCCCGCCCCTGGACCGCCTCCAGGTCAGTCCGCTTTGGCCAGTTCGGCCGAGTCGGCGAGGTCCGCGAGACTCTCTTCCCGCAGCGCCAATTCCGCCTCGGCCGCGGCGCATTTCGGCGACAGCCGCGCCAGCAGGGCGGCGCTGATCTCGCCGAGCGCCTTCACCTGTTCGGGGGTCAGCGGGTCGAAGAGGCTCTCGCGAACCGCCTCCACGTGGCCGGGCGCGGCCTCCTCCAGCGCGGCGAAACCTTCGGCGGTGAGCACCGCCCACGAGCCGCGTTTGTCGGTGGGACAGGACTCACGGCGCACCCAGCCGTTCGCCTCCAGGCGCGCGACCGCGTGCGAGAGCCTGCTGCGCGACGCCTTGCGCGCGTCGGCGAGCTCGCTCATCCGCAACCGCCGCTCCGGCGCCTCGGAAAGGGCGACGAGCACTTCGTAGTAGGTGTGGGGCATGCCCGCCTCGTGCTGAAGCTGGCCCTCCAGATGCGCTTGCAGCATCCGCGTGGCCGCGGAGAAGTCGCGCCAGACTTTTTGCTCCTCGTCGGAGAGCCATCGGGGTTCGGACATGACGCCCATTCTACCCCTGGTTGAGCGCTCAACCAAATTGCGCTACAGTCATGGTTGAGCGCTCAACCAGCTCAGGGTTCACCACAGACTTTGGAGATCGAGTTCATGACCACCACCGAAATCCCGGGCTACGTCGCAGGCAAGTGGACGATCGACACCGCCCACTCCGACATCGCCTACACCGTGAAGCACCTCGGCCTGGCGAAGTCCCGGGGCAACTTCACCGGCTTCACCGGTGAGGTCGTCACCGCCGACAACATCCTCGACTCGTCGGTCACCGTCGAGATCGACGCCTCGTCGGTCGCCAGCGGTGTCGACGGGCGTGACACGCACCTCAAGTCCGAGGACTTCTTCCACGTCGACGAGCACCCGGTCATCACCTTCCGCTCGACCGGCATCCGCGAGGACGGCGGCGACTACGTCATCGACGGCGAGCTCACCTGGCGCGGCAAGACCGTCCCGGTCTCGCTCGAGGCGGAGTTCAACGGCATCGGCACCAACCCGGCCAACGACAACGCCACCACCCTCGGCGTCTCGGCCACCGCCACGGTGAACCGCCGCGACTTCGGCATCGGCCCGGAGGGCAACGCCTTCCTGTCCGAGAAGGTCAAGATCGACATCGAGCTGCAGGCCGCGCTGAACGCCTGAGGCCCCCGAGTGTCATGAAAGGGTCGTTCAGGACGTTTTTCGTCCTGAACGACCCTTTCATGACATCAGCCACTGCCCGCGCCCGCGCCCCCAGGCGCCCACCGGCGCGTGCAATGAACGGTCCTTTCCTTGCAAATTTTGCAAGGAAAGGACCGTTCATTGCATCCGGGCGGCCGAGTACGGCCGGACCTACCAGGCGTCCGCCAGCAACTGCCGCGTCTCTCCCAGCAACTGCGGCAACACCTTCGTGTGCCCGATCACGGGCATGAAGTTCGCGTCGCCGCCCCACCTCGGCACCACGTGCTGATGCAGATGCGCGGCGATCCCCGCGCCGGCGATCACGCCCTGGTTCATCCCGATGTTGAACCCGTGCGCCGACGAAACCTCCCGGATCACCCGCATCGCGTGCTGGGTGAACTCCGCCACCTCGACGGTCTCCTCCGGCGTCAGATCCGTGTAGTCCGCGACATGGCGGTACGGCACGGCCATCAAGTGCCCGGGGTTGTACGGGTACAGGTTCAGCACCGCGTACACCGTCTTCCCGCGCGCGAGGATCAGCGCGTCCTCGTCACGCTTCTCGGGGAGATGGCAGAACGGGCAACCCTCGTCGGGCCGCTTCGACCCCTGCACGTAGGCGAGCCGATGCGGGGTCCACAGACGCTGCAACGCGTCCGGGACCCCCACACCGTCCTGTCCGACGGCTTCCGGGCCATCGGGGCCCGTCACCGGAGTACCGCCTCCAAGCCCGCCACGGTCGGCGAAGCGTTCTCACGGCGCTGGACCCAGCCGGCGATCGCTTCGACCGCGTCGTCCACCGAGACGCCGTTGATCTGGCCGCCGTCGCGGAACCGGAACGACACCGCGCCGGCCTCGACGTCCTTCGCGCCCGCCAGGAGCATGAAGGGCACCTTCTGCGTGGTGTGGGTGCGGATCTTCTTCTGCATCCGGTCGCCGCTCGCGTCGACCTCGACCCGGATCCCCTTGGCCCGCAGTGCCTTCTCGACCCCGCGCAGGTGCTCGACCTGGTCCTCGGTGATCGGGATGCCGACCACCTGGACCGGCGACAGCCACGCCGGGAACGCGCCCGCGTAGTGCTCGGTCAGCACGCCGAAGAACCGCTCGATCGAGCCGAACAGCGCGCGGTGGATCATCACCGGACGCTGACGGCTGCCGTCGCCCGCGGTGTACTCCAGTTCGAACTTCTCGGGCAGCATGAAGTCCAGCTGGATGGTCGACATCTGCCAGGTGCGGCCCAGCGCGTCCTTCGCCTGCACGGAGATCTTGGGCCCGTAGAACGCGGCGCCACCCGGATCCGGCACCAGTTCCAGCCCGGAGTCCACGGCGGCGGTGCGGAGCACCTCGGTCGCCTCGTCCCACACCTCGTCCGAACCGATGTACTTCTCGTCGTTCCGAGTGGACAGTTCGAGGTAGAAATCGTCGAGACCGTAGTCGCGCAACAGGTTCAGTACGAAGTCCAAAAGGGACTTCAGCTCACCGGGGACCTGCTCCAGGGTGCAGAAGATGTGCGCGTCGTCCTGCGTCATGCCGCGCACCCGGGTCAGGCCGTGGATCACGCCGGACTTCTCGTAGCGGTACACGGAACCGAACTCGAACATCCGCAGCGGCAGTTCCCGGTAGGAACGCCCGCGCGAACGGAAGATCAGGTCGTGGAACGGGCAGTTCATCGGCTTGAGGTAGTAGTCCTGGCCGGGTTTGCGGACCGAACCGTCCTCGTTGTGCTCGGCGTCGAGGTGCATCGCCGGGTACATGCCGTCGCGGTACCAGTCGAGGTGACCGGAGGTCTCGAACAGCGCGCCCTTGGTGATGTGCGGCGAGTAGACGAAGTCGTACCCGGCTTCGACGTGCCGCTGCCGCGAGTAGTTCTCCATCTCCTGCCGGATGATCCCGCCCTTGGGGTGGAACACCGGCAGCCCCGAGCCGATCTCGTCGGGGAAGGAGAACAGGTCCAGCTCCACACCGAGCTTGCGGTGGTCGCGCCGCTCGGCCTCGGCCAGCCGCTCCAGGTAGACGTCCTGCGCCTCGGCGGACTCCCACGCGGTGCCGTAGATCCGCTGCAGCTGCGGGTTCTTGTCGTCACCGCGCCAGTACGCGGCGGCGACCCTGGTGAGCTTGAACGCCGGGATGAACTTGGTGGTCGGCACGTGCGGGCCGCGGCAGAGGTCGCTCCACACGCGCTCCTTGGTGCGCGGGTCGAGGTTGTCGTAGATGGTCAGCTCGCCGCCGCCGACCTCCATCACCTCGGAGGTGTCCACATCGGACTTGATGTCGACGAGTTCGAGCTTGAACGGCTCGTCGGCCAGTTCCTTCTTGGCCTCGTCGACCGAGTCGAAGACGCGGCGGGAGAACTGCTGCGCGCCCTTCACGATCTGCTTCATGCGCTTTTCGAGCGCCTGCAGGTCTTCCGGCGTGAACGGGGTGTCGACGGCGAAGTCGTAGTAGAAGCCGTCCTTGACCGGCGGGCCGATGCCCAGCTTGGCCTGCGGGAACTGCTGCTGCACGGCCTGGGCGAGCACGTGGGCGGCCGAGTGGCGGATGACGCTGCGGCCGTCCTCGGTGTTCGCCGCGACGGCTTCGACCTCGACCTCGGCCTCCGGGGCCCAGGCGAGGTCGCGGAGGTTCCCCTCGGCGTCGCGCACGACGACGATCGTGTCCGGCCCCTTGGTCGGCAGCCCGGCTTCGCGGACCGCGGTGCCCGCCGTAGTGCCCGCCGGTACCACCACGCGCGGGGCGGTTGCGGCTGCTACTGACGACGGCTGGGACACGATGGACTCCTCGCGGTTAAAGCGGATGGTTCCCGTGATGTTAGTCGTCAGGTGCGGCGCGGCTCACGCGCATTACCCCTAACACCACGAAGGCCTCCTTCCCATCGGAAGAAGGCCTTCGTGTGGCGAGGAACGAGGTCAGACGGTCTCGACGACCTCGTCGAAGTCGAGCCGCGGCAGGCGGTCGAACCAGGGGTTCTCGCCCGGCTTGCCGACGTTGATCACGACGAGGGACTTCCACGGCTTGTCCCCGAAGAACTCCTTGTCGATGCCCTCGGCGTCGAAGCCGGTCATCGGGCCGGCGGCCAGCCCGGCGGCACGGACGCCGATGATGAAGTAACCGACCTGCAGCAGCGCGTTGAGCTTGGCGGTCTCGACGCGGCCCGCCTCGTCGGCGAACAGGTCCTTCGCTCCCGGGAAGTGCGGGAAGGTGCGGGGCAGGTTCTCGTGGAACTCGGTGTCGGCGGCCAGTACGACGGTCACCGGCGCGGCCTCGGTCTTCGCGCGGTTGCCCTCGGACATCAGCGGGGCCAGCCGCTTCTTGCCCTCTTCGGTGCGGATCACCAGCGCGCGCAGCGGCTGGTTGTTCATCGACGTCGGGGCCCATTTGACCAGCTCGTAGATCGCGCGGATCTGCTCGTCGGTCACCGGCTCGTCGCTGAAGTTGTTCGCGGTGCGGGCTTCGCGGAACAACAAGTCCTGAACGTCCTGCGGGAGGTTCAAGGCTTCGGTCGGCTCAACGCTGGTGGTCATGGGTGAATCTTCCTTCCGTACGCGTCCTTGTACCCGTCCCAACCTAGTTGAGCGCTGAACTATTTCTCGCTCAACTATCTCTGCGTGTGGGTCCGGTCACAGGAAAGCGTCAGTAGGCACCTCGTCCCTGCACCACGGCACGGAAGGTCTTCCAGAGGATCACCAGGTCGAGGGCCAGCGACCAGTCCTCGACGTAGCGCAGGTCGAGGCGGATGCTCTCGGCCCAGCTGAGGTCGCTACGGCCGCTGACCTGCCAAAGCCCGGTCAGCCCCGGCTTGACCAGGAGACGGCGGCGTGCGTCGGGAGCGTACTTCGCGGTCTCCTCGGGCAGCGGCGGACGAGGGCCGACGAGCGACATCCGCCCGCTCACGACATTGAGCAGCTGCGGCAGCTCGTCGAGGGAGTACCGGCGAAGCAGACCGCCGACTCGCGTCACCCGCGGGTCCTTCCGCATCTTGAACAGCGGGCCCGCGCCTTCGTTGTCCGCCTGGAGATCCTGCTTGAGCTTGTCGGCGTTCGTGACCATCGTGCGGAACTTCAGCATCGTGAAGGTGTGCCCGTCGCGGCCGACGCGACGCTGCCGGTAGATGACCGGGCCGTGGTCGTCCAGCTTGATCGCGACCGCGATCGCCAGCAGCAGCGGGGAAAAGAGGGTGAGAAGCAAGGCGGAGCCGAACCGGTCGAGCGCCTCCTTGACCAGACGGCGGCCGCCGGTGAACATCGGCGCGGTCACCCGCAGCAGCGGCATGCCGAGCACGCCGGAGACGTTCAGCCGCGGCCCGGCGACCTCCATGAGCATCGGCGCGACCACCATCTCGGCCGAGGTTCCTTCGAGATCCCAGGCGAGCCGCTGGAGACGCTTCGGGTTCCAGTGCTGATCGGCGGTCACGGCGACCACCCGGTAGCCGCCGCGGCGGACATGGCTCGCGAGGTCGTCGAGCTTCCCGACGATCGGGACGCCTTCCACCTCGCCGCTCCCCCGCTCCGCGCCGGCACCGGAATATGTGCAGACGGCTTCCACCCGCCAGCCGACATGCGGATCGGCCTTGGTGCGGGCGATCAGGTCGGCGACCGTGTCGGGACTTCCGGCCGCGAGCACCGGCAACAGGCATTCACCGAGCCGTCTGCGCCGGTGCAGCACCTGTCTCAGCGCGTATCGCTGCAGGAACATGAAGACCGAGATCATCGGGACGACGATGAAGACCCACGGCTGCACGGCGAGCGCGCCGAAGAGCAGGCCGCCCAGCGCGACGAGGACGGCGGTGGCCACGAGGCCGCGCCCCAGCGTCCGGTACTCCTCCGCTCCCTCGCCCAGAACACGCGGGCTCCAGGCACGGCAGGCCGACAACCCGAACAGGAAGGCCGCGGCGGTGCCGAGCGCGTGCATGTCGTGCGGATCGGATCGATCGATCAAGAAGGCGCTCATCACGATGAGCACGAACGCGGTGAAAACGTCACTACCGATGACCCAGGCGCGGTAGCGCGATTCCCAAGCCGCGTAAGGGGGCCGCGCCGACGTGGTGTCGACCGCGGCGGCATCGCCCGCACCCCTTTGGGGAGGAAGCGGAATCGACTGGAGGTCGATGTGCTGCGGCGTCCCGTTGACGGTGGACGACGGCCGCACCGACTCTTCCATCAGACCTCCCGGAGTGGGGATTCCCGAACGCCGGATCAACACGCTGAGTAAATGAGACTGATCTCGAAGAGTGATCGATTCTCAGGGTCTCTCAGCGGCCGATGGGGCGACACACGCCAAGGTATCGGCCACTCTCCGGCCATCGTTACAAGGATTTCCAGCCACACCCTGGGCGAGCATCCGGCAAATGAATGCCGCGTTGATAACAAGATGATGACGATGCGTAATAGACCGTATCCCCCGAACAACTACTCAAAGTAGTCACCAATTATCAAGACTCACGGCCACTTGGAGCACCGCTTCCCCGATCGGCCGAACAGCCCGGAAAACTCCAAAATGGACGGTTCCCGGAAGTCGATCTCCGGCCGGTCCATTGTGGATTTCACCCACCGGGAGGACCGCGGCCCGCCCGGCGCACCCACCGGCCGCCGACCTACCTTGTCAATCGGTCACCGGTGTGGCGTTTCGTCACATCACGTCAGCGTCACGACGGCCCTGCGAGCGGAGCCGGACGAGTGAGCCGCCCGACCATGCCCCACATCACTTTCTTCATGGTCTGGACCTTTCGCCGGGGGTTTCGTGCCGAGGATCACAAAGAAGTCTCAATGATCGGATCATGCGACATTTTCGTGGCGCGACACGAGATCTCCGGCGAATGTCCACACCGGCCCGAAGGGTGGACTTCGGGGATCTTCGAACCGGCGGCTCCCCGCGTTCCCGATCGGCCAGTGTGGATCCACCCGCACGAGCCGGACCGCCCGCGACGGCAGAAGTACCGCCCCCACACAACCCGCGTCCGACCTGGGGATCGAATGCCCCCGGACGGCTCACCCGCCGACAGTGGCCGAGAATGAATCAAGGCCCCGGACCGATGGTCCAGGGCCTTCATCCGGTGGGCGATACTGGGATCGAACCAGTGACCTCTTCGGTGTGAACGAAGCGCTCTCCCGCTGAGCTAATCGCCCGCTCGCGGTGTTCGGCAGACTCTACCCCACGACTTTAGGGGGCCTGCAAACGGGTGGTTCCCTCCGACCACACTCCGCTCACCAGCAAGTACGGAGCGAACAACCGCGAGCTAGCCGGGGTTGTCCGGGCCGGGGGCCGCCCGCGACGCGTTTCGACATTCGTGCGACGGTGCTATCGCGTGACGACTAAACCGCGCAGTATGTACATGTGGACTGCCTGCAGGGCGCATGTAGGGCTGCGCGTCGCGCGGGTGATGATGGGGTGACGGAGTATGGACCCGGGGTCCGATGACCCCGTCCGGGTGATCTGCGGCAAAACCGCGTTCCGATCAGCCGGCCGATACGTCACATCATCGCCACTCGGTTCGACCGGGCCGGGAAGGAGACGAAGGGTAGGACGATGCGCAACGATCACGTGACGCTCCGCTCGACGGCGGTGTTCGACCTCCTGGCGCCGCGGACCCCCGCGGTTCCGGTCAAGGTTGAACTGCGATACGACACTCGCGACCCGTACGCGGTCGTGGCCGCCTTCCGCACCGGCCGCGCCGGCTGGGTCGAGTGGGTCTACGCGCGCGATCTCCTCGCCGACGGCCTCCTGGCCGACGCGGGCGACGGCGACGTACGCATCCGCCCCTCCGTCGAAGACCCCGAGTCCGTCCTCATCGAACTGAACTCGCCGTCCGGGCACGCCATGTTCGAGGCGTCCGCTCAGGAGCTGGCCGACTTCCTCGACCGGACCTACGACGTCGTGCTCCCGGGCAACGAGCACCTGTGGGTCGACGTCGACGACGCCCTGACGCACCTGATCCCCAACGATCTGGCCTGATGACGGCCTTGCGAACAGCAAGTGGCACCCCGGTTGCAGAGCCGTTTTCGGGATCGGATAGTGTTCACACACACCACGGCGACGGGGTGAGAGACAGAACCGCGAGGCTCTGAACTCCCATCCAGACCGAGGATGTGCGGATGTAGCGCAGCTGGTAGCGCATCACCTTGCCAAGGTGAGGGTCGCGGGTTCGAATCCCGTCATCCGCTCGGAAGGCCCTCTCGGGCCTGACACGGTGGAGTGGCCGAGAGGCGAGGCAACGGCCTGCAAAGCCGTGTACACGGGTTCGAATCCCGTCTCCACCTCGCGCGATTAGCTCAGCGGGAGAGCGCTTCCCTGACACGGAAGAGGTCACTGGTTCAATCCCAGTATCGCGCACCATCTGTTTTCGCAGGTCAGAAGCCCTGCTCCTCCTCGGAGGGGCGGGGCTTCAGTCGTTCAATGGCGATGAAATGGCGATGGCCCTCGGGGCCGTCTCCAACTGCCCGTCACGGAAAGTGGCGTGCAGGTGCGGGAACCACTCCCCCAGCTTCGTCCGCTCACTCGGCGTGAGCGCGACCAACGAACCGATCCACCGGGTCTCGAGCGCCTGCAGAATCTGACGGCGCATCAGCGGAGTCACGTGGTCGTAGACCCTCGCGATGCCTTTCATCTTCTGCCCGAGCCGCGCTCGCCGGGCGACTTCGGGGATGCCGTCCTCGGCGAGCCAGGTGCTGTGGCTATGCCGGCCCTCGTGGAAGGTGAAGGTCGGCAGGATCGGCTGCACCACTTCCGCAGACCGCGTGTGTTCAGCGTCACTGCCGTCCCACACCGGGCGCCAGTACCGGTTGCGGAAGTTCGACCGCCGCAACGGCGCACCCTCGGCACTGCAGAGGATGAACGGGAAGCTGTGGCTGTCGATCAGCTCCTCATAGAAGACCGCGATGCTCGGCGGCAACTCCACGCTCCGCGTGCCCGCCGGAGTCTTGGTCCTGCCCTTCTTCGCCCGACCGCCCTGTCGTCGCGGTGTCACCGGGCGAGTCGGCCGGGGACCGAGATCGGCGAGCCGCGAGGTGTCGACCCGGCGACCACCCTTGAACAATCGTCCACCGATCTCCTTCAGCGGCTCGCGGATCTGGATCGCCCGTGCTTCGCTGTCGTACTCGTGCCGCTGCTGACCGACCAACTCGCCCCACCGGGAACCGGTGTAGAAGTCGAGCAGACCGAGCACGAATCCGGCGAGTCCGAGTCCGCTCTCGTAGAGCCGCATCGACGCCCTCAGTGCTTGCACCGGAGTTGCGACGAGGTTCTCGATCTCGAACTCGCCCGAAGTGACCCGGATCCCGGCACACGGGTTCGCAGGAATCTTCCTCGCCTTGACCGCGGCACCCAGGATCGTGGAGAACAGCGAGAAGATCGACGCCACCGCCGAGTCGGCGTAGTCCTCGTGCAACTCCGAGAGCCACTTCTCGATCTCGACGTAGCTGTTGAAAATTCCGGCCAGCGGCCATGACGACCACTGCGGGAGTAGATGGTTGTCCAGAAAGGACCGGTACTTCGCCGATGTCGTCGGCTCCAGCCGCGGACCGACCGCGTCCATGAACTCTTCGGCGAACACGCCGAACAACATCTCCGCTTCCCGCGGGTCCAGCCACAGGTTGCGCCGGATCAACGCCTCCTGCTCCACACCCCACGCCTCGGCCGCCTTCTCGGTGTTGAAACCCGACCTGCTTCCCCACGTCCCGTCAGGACGTTTGAACCGAGCACGCCAGCCCGGCGGATCACCGTCGGTTGGTTGTGCGTAGGCCACGACGGATACCTCTCTTTCTTTGGCGAGCGCCCCGGCCAGTTCCGGGACGTAATGGGCCGACGCTCACGCAGCACGCATGCCACCGCGGTACGGACGCACCGCGTTCTTCGTCAACTGCACGATCTCCGCGACGTCCTCCCGGCTGAACCGGTAGTGCTTGCCGAACCGGCGATGCGGAAACACCCCGGCCGCAGCACGATCCTTCAACGTCCTCGGCGACAAGCCGAGCAACGCACCGACGTCCTCCGCTGTCAGCAGCGCGTCGGGATCGCGGGGCGCATGTGCCGCCAAGGTGCGGACCGCGCTGGCGAGCTCCCGGATCGAAGCCGCCAGCGCCGCACCGCCATCGACGGAATCCAGCGCGGAAGTGCTCACACGCGGACTGTCGTCCGTCACAACATTCACCTCCTCCAGTGATGCGCACAGCACGGTTCAGCAACGGATCAGCTGATCAGACGCGGTAGCTTCGGCCGATCGCCAGCTGTACCAGCTGAAACAGCTGGCGCACAAGGCAATCCTGAGCGGATCGGACGACCTACCCGATCGCGTGAACTACCGGTCCGCTCGGATCTCCCACCGCGTCCGCCGGATCCCATCGACACCGCGCGACTCGCGCGGTCGCGACACAGTGGACCAACCCGGACGCGGCCGAAGATCGGCGACCGGACGGAAACCGGCCGCGCGCAGACTCGCGCCACTTTCACCGTCCTGCGTGTAGGTGATCAGTCGCCGAAAGCCGAGTGTTCGAGCGACGCGCCACGAGACTCCGTACAGCTTGGAGTTGGCGTTCCGGGCCCCGGTCGTGCAAGTGCGCGTCACCTCGACGCTCACCCCGTCATCGAGGTGACGGGCAACAGGTCGCTGCGCAAGCTGATCGACCTACGAAGTACCGCCCAGTGGTCCTTCTTCCCCGTCGTCACGGCGGGCGAAGTCACCGAGATCCGCGGAGTACGCGCCTGGGTGTACGGATGGGCCGATGCGCTCTTGGTTCGTCACAGCAGTGATGCAGCCGCGCTTCGGGTGAATCCCGACGACGAGATCGTGTGGCAGCAGGACGGCGGCCTCGCCGAGGTTGTGGACCGCTTGAACGAACTGCCGCCCCCGAAATCCTCCCATTCGCCCTCCCTCGCCATTGGCCACGCGCGCCGGCTCCTCTGGATACCAGGTCGAAGTCTGTAACAACACAGCGTTCGCATTGACGTTTCGCGCCGTCGTATGGACAAATCGAGAGGATCAATGTTCGCCAGCGGAAACTCCTCGTCGACGCAGTGCGCCGAGGCCCATCGACCAGACCTTCAGGTGTCGAGCAGGACTCATCCGGCGTTCGACCTTGACTGGGCATTGGTGAACCTTCCGTCCCGCGAGGTACGAGCACACCACGTCTACGGCCCCCAATTACAGAGACGTGTTGCACGGGAGTACGAGCGCGACTACAACCTCACCGCGGCGAAACTCGCAAAGACTTACGGGACCTCGCCCTCGTGGATGCAGAGGGCCATCGAAAAGTCTGGCGTCGAACTCCGCCCCAAAGGAGCTAGACGCAAGCCCAGACCATACACCGACGCGCAACTCCGCACCGAATATGAAAGAGACCGGAGATCAGTTCGGACCATTGCACAGAAGTACTCCGTCGGACTCAGCCTGGTATATCGCGATATGACCAGGCTTCGAATTCCACTTCGCAGCGTCAGCGAGCAGCGACGTTTGGATCAATCATAAACTGACACGCGGCGAACATCTGGACAGCAAGAAGGAAAGACGGCAATGCGCAAAGATGATCCATCCCTCCCAAGTCGACTTCTCGGCAGTGAGATACGCCGCATACGGAAACGTGCAAAATATCAAGCAGTCGATATTAGTCGCATGACCGGAATCGGGTCTGCGAGCATTTCGAAACTTGAGAAGGGCATGCGAAGCCTCAGCACTGTCCAGGTAGCGTTTATTCTCGGACTCGTCAAAGCAACACCCAAGGAATTCTCCGACGCAATGACCATAGCAGGACTTGCCGCCTCAAATATCTGCACATTAAGGCACCCTGCAAGGTTCCCCGATCAAGTCGGCCCCCTTCTCGCCCTCGAGGAGCAAGCGACGAACGCGACGATCTTCGACCCAGCCGGAGTACCAGATCTTCTCCAGACCGAGTCGTATATTCAAGCCGAACTCTCGACACTCGACACGCCCGTTTGGGACCATGAGTCCTTGCTTGAAGCGCGGAAACTCCGTCAGCGACGATTCTCCAACCTCAACGGCATGCAAGCAACATTCTATCTCGACGAGCGAGTCTTGCGCCGTCATCCCAATGACGCTTCAGTGATGCGAGACCAGCTATTACATCTTACGTTCATGGCATCCACTTCACAATGTCATATCAGGATCATACGAGCGAACACTCCCGTTCCAGCCGCGCCCGGAATAGTAGGACTTTTCGAAGACCGCGAACTCCCCGCGCTGACGAAGACCGAAACCCCCTTCGCGACCATATTCTCCCAAGACGAAAGTGAAGTCAGCTTTTACAGAGACGAGTTCAAGAAGCTCAAAAACTACGCAATGGACGCAGATGAATCAATCGCCTGGATGGCCACACAGGCCGACAATCTCCAGCCGCTTGCGGCCGATTAGGCCACACTCGACGTTGCAGCCAAACCGGAAGCCGACTTCGCGCGGCCCCAGCTCGGCTCAGTGAGGTTTCGCGCGCTCACTAGCGAGAACGTCGCCGCGCGGTCAGAGGACACAGCGGGCGCAGCCCGCCTCTGCCGCCGTCGTACAATGCCGCCTCCGTCGTAGCCCCTCCCGACACCCTTAGCGTCCTCTAGCGAAACTCTCGGAGGATGTCAGGTCTGGGTAACCGTCGGGAGCACCCACCACCCGCTCACCAATAACGTGGACTTCGAAGCGCCGAAGGTCGTAGCCTCCGGCTTCCCACGCCATGTCACTTGTCTCCACGCGCCACTCACGCCCGGTGACACGCTCACGCACCAGCCAGCCCAGCCCGTCCACCTCCTTGACCTGCACGTCACGCTGCACTTGACCATGCAATCTAACACGACAATAGAACACATGTTCGCATCCAGGTCTGGGAGGGCGACCGCCGACGGACACCTCGGCGGCCCGACGTGCTCGCAGGCTGACGGAGAATGACGCCCAAGCGCCAGATGCCCTGACGCTAGGTCTCCCGGGGCGCGACGTCGTCTTCAGCCACGGTGACGTGCCATTCCGCGCGCGCAAGGAGTTCGTCGAAGGTCACGACTTCCGGTTCGTGAAGCTGTCGCCGATACAGCTCGAAGGAACGGATGCGGTCGCGATGATGCCCGCCGTCGCGCCCAAGGAGTTGGCCAAGGGAACCGATGACCAGGAAAGCCCGCGGCTTGAGCATGTAGGTGAACCCGCCTGGCACATCCGAGCCATCGGGAGCGACGTCCTCAAGGCGTTCACCGATCTCATTCACCGCTCGATGCACCGTGCCCTGCACCTGCGCCACTCCGCCGGCCAACTCGTCGGAGGGCGGCCAGCACCCTGACCTGTACTCGCTAGCGGACAGCAGTGCGGTGCGATGGGTCTTGATCTCGGCGAACACCATCGACTTGATCCGACCGGAAGTACGGAGCAGCGCGTCGGCCCGCTTGCCCACGCTGACGACCGATGCTCCGGCGACGACCTGTTCCAGCTTCCGGCCACTCCATGACGTGAGCAACTGGCCGGTGAGCGGCACTCCAAGTATCCACGGGTTGTCCTCGAAGAACCTTTGCCACACCGCCTCCCGCCGCCTCCCGGGAGTTTGCTCGACCTCGGCGTCGAAATAGTCGTCATCACTCAGCAGACGCCGGAACTTCTGCAGCTGACCGCGGCGATGCGACAACGCGATCACATCGCGCGCGGACTCATCGTCGGAGATCAACTGCCGCAGCTGCGATGGGTCTTCGCGATAGATTCTCGTCAACGACTCCGGATTGGCGAACAGCTCTCGCACCAGGGAGTAATCGACCCGTACGGACTGCTCACCATCGACTGGGATGCAATCGAGGGTGCGCAGCAACTCCACCAGCCGCCCTGCCTCCGGCTGTCTCAGGTTCAGCCTCGTCTCCACCTTTCCCTGGCCTTTGACCGGTACCCGCTGCACCCAGAGCTCACGGACGTTGCCCGCTTCCCGCGCGATCAGCAGCTTGACTTGGTACCGGCCGGCCGGGGACTCGGAGACCAGCCACTGCTCTCCATCGAGTTCCGCGGTTGACTCCGCCTCAGGATCGAACACCTTGTACACGAACCGGGCCGGTTGACCGTTGTCTGCGGAGTTCGGCCACGAGATCGGGAAGCTGGCCGACGCGTAGGTCCTGCTCGGAAGTCTGCCCTGCGCGTACGTCGTCTCGTCGACGTCTTCCCCCCACGGGTCCACATTCACGATTCGCACCCCGCTCCCTGCCCGGCCTCGAGTGGCCTCTACCGTCCGCTAGACCGTTGCCCACAGGGGTCGGGGGCCCACTGCCCGTCGTTACGGCGGTTACCACACCTAGACCGAATATGCGACAGCGGAAACTGGGGGCTGGCGCGCGGTGATCAACATGGCCGTCTGCGACACGGCGGGACCAAAGCGCTGTCGGCGGCCCTTTGTCACCGACCGCACGATCTCAGCCAAGTTACGAACTTCGACGGTAGCCTTTGTCCCGCCGCAACCGGATACCACAGCTACTACCAGTGATTCCTCAACGGCGCCACGACACCGGCCTCCGAGTCCCACTAGGACACTCAGTGAATAACCGTCGCCGATGCCGCGACTGATGCTCGACGCCGCAGTCGATCATCTCTGCCTCGAGTCCCGCATCGGCGGCTACGAAGGGCGCAGCGGAGACAACCGGCGACGTAAGTTGATCCAACACGTGCCGGGCCTGTGGAGCGCGCATCCCGTCGCTAGTTGACGGGACTGCGGCGTTCGAGGAAGACGGTGTCGTGCCAGACGCCGTCGCGTTGGGCGATGCGTTCGCGGATGCCGACGGTGCGGTAGCCGGCGCTGTGGTGCAGGGCGATGCTGGCGCGGTTGTCGGTGAAGATCGAGGTCTGCAGGGTCCAGAGCCCGGCGGCGTCGGCCTCGGTGACTTGCTTGAAGAGCAGCGCCTTTCCGACGCCCCGGCCGCGGTGGCTTTCGGCGACGTAGACCGATGTCTCGGCCACTCCCTGGTAGCACTCGCGCTCTGAGACGGGAGTGACGGCGGTCCAGCCGGCGACTTCGCCGTCGGTCTCGGCGACCCACCGATGCCCGGGTAGCCATTTGGCGTCGAGCGCCTTGCGGCTAGGGACCTCGGTCTCGAAGGTGGCGACGCCGGTAGCGATACCTTCGCCGTAGATCCGGCGGACCGCGGTCCAATCGCCGGGTTCCAGGGCGCGAACGGAGACGTCGTCGGGCACGTTGTCCGGGCAGCACGGGCGCGGCGCGAGCATGCCCATGACGGCGTCGGCCGCGTGCGGGAGCCCGCTCCAGCAGGCCTGGTTGATCGTCACAACCGTAGCGGTGCCCTCTTTCCGCAAGTGAACGAAACCCACATCGGCCAACTTCCGGACATGGTGGGAGCACGTGGACTGGCTGGTCCCGAGGATCTCCGTCAGCGCGCCAGGTGAGGCTGGTTGACGATGAGTACCCGATCCAGACACTCGCGACGCACACTGCCTACCCATCGCGCGGCGATCGCCTTCGCCCGAGCAGTTCGAGCAGGACTTCGCAGGACGTCGACTTCGCCGTGGATTCGCCGGTAACCTCGTCCCGGTCGATACCCGTAGGTCCACCGACGTCGCACCAGCGCCGCATGCCACCGCAGGATCGTGCGCGACGACACGACCAACCGCATCCGACGCCAGCCTGGACAAGGCTCCCCAACGCCGCACGATCGGCCCAGGTCAAACGCGGCCGCGCCACCTGACGCAGAAGCACCACTCCGATTCCGTAGCCGAACAGATCGGACGACAGCAGCCGGTCCCGCCTCGTGGACCGATCAGGTTGTGCCGCCTTCTCCACTCGAAGGTTTCGTGTTTGAGCCGTTCCGCCTCCGAACGAAGCCGCCGCCTCGGTAAGGAAAAACGAGTTCGGGGTGATGAAACGTGGTCACGTCGAAGATCTACCACCCCGAAGCGCCGACCTCGTTGTCCGGCTCTCATGGGGGCCTCTCGCGGTGCCGAAGTCCAGCAGGACACGGCGTGATCCTTTGGTGAGTGCTTCCCCTACGATTCCCGCGACGGGTCACTTTTCGTGTGCGCCCGATATCCGTTAGTACACGATTACTGCATCCTCGGCTGCCGCACCGGCCGGGCGAGCCGTCGTAGCGAGCGAAACGGATCCGGATGCCAGTCAAGGCCGCCCGCCCGCTGGGCGCACAAGGAACTGCGCGGGGCTCGGCACTTCTCGACGGCAAAGTGCCCGATAAGGACCCGTCCACGGCGCGGTTCGCGAGACCGGACCCGATCACCTGACCATGATGGCCGTCCGCACCCGGTCACATCCCCATCGACTTCCCATCCCTCCCCGGAGGAGAGAGGATCCTCCCATGTCCGAAAAGGCCTCGACGTCGACCGCGAGTGCGCCGGCGGACCCGCCGGACGGACCCGTGGTTCTCGCCCGCCTTGAACGGCTGCCGTTCACCCGTGTTCACCTCAGGGTCGCGTCGATTTTGGGTATCGGCACACTGATCGACTCCTTCGACGGTCTCGTCGTCGCGGTCGCCCTGACCTCGATTCTGACGACCTTCGGCGCCCCGCTTTCCGTCGCAGGCCCGCTCATCGCCGCCGGCTACCTCGGCCAGATCCTCGGCGCGGTCGGCTTCGGCGTCCTGTCGGAACGCTACGGTCGCAAGTGGGCGTACATCGCCTCTTCGGTAATCTTCGGTGGCCTATCGCTCACCGCGGCGTTTTCCTGGAGCGTCGACAGCCTGATGGTGATCCGGCTGGTGCAGGGAATCGGGCTGGGCGCGGAGGTTCCGGTCGCCGCGGCGATGTTCAACGAATTCGTCCGGGCGAACGCCAGGGGACGGATCGTCACCCTTTACGAAAGCCTGTTCATCTGGGGCATCCTGCTCGCCTCGCTCCTCGGTGGCGTCTTCCTGGCGGTGTTCCCGCCGGAGACCGCCTGGCGCGGCCTGTTCCTGATCGGCGCGCTCCCACTGGTGACAGCGGTGTGGGCATGGTTCCGGCTGCCCGAATCCCCCCGCTATCTCGTCGAGAAGGGGCGGGTCGGCGACGCCGATCGTGTGGTCGCCGAGATGGAGCGAGCGGTGCGGCGGCCGGACGGGGAAAAGTCCGTCACCGAGCCGGCCCCCCTTGCCGCCGCGGCGCCCCCGAGCGGACGCACCAGGTTCGGTGAACTGCTCAGCCGCGAATACCGCGGCCGGACCGTACTGCTGTGGTCGACCTGGCTGACCACGTTCTTCGCCCTGTGGGGCTTCACCACGTTCATGCCTACCCTGCTGGTGAAGATCGGCGGTCTCTCGCCGTCCGTGGCGTCGCTGCTGACCGGCGCGATCACGCTCGGAGACCTCATCGTGCTGTACGTGGCGGCGTGGACCCTCGACCGCATCGGACGGCGATTCTGGTTCATCACCGGCTACTCGCTCGCGTTGTTCGGTGCGGTCCTCGGTGTGGTGTCGATCGGCTTGTTCGGGGTGAGCGGCTGGCAGATGCTGTTCGCGTCGGGTGCGATCGTGCTGATCGGCGTCAACATCAACGCCCCGCTCATCTATATGTACAGCGCCGAGCTCTATCCGACCCGGATGCGGGCCTGGGCCACCAACGTGGGCAGTTCCCTGCGCAGCCTGGCCGCGGTCGTTTCGCCGATCGTGCTCGGCCTCCTCCTGGAGCAGCCCGGCGGCATCGTCATCGCGTTCGCCGTCTTCGGCGCCGCGCTGGCGATCGGACTCGGGGTCTTCGTCAAGCTCGGGATCGAGACGCGTCAGCGGTCACTCGAAGAACTCGCCCGTTAGAAAGGAACCTTGTGGAAGCGACGCTCATCAACGTCTTCATCGTCCCGACGGAGCGGGAGGAGGAGTTCCTGGCGAACTGGGACCGGACGTCGGCGGTCTTCCGGAAGACAGGGGCGCTGCTGGAGGCGCATCTGCATCGCAACACCGACGTGGGTGACAACACCTTCCGGTACATCAACATCGCCCGGTGGACCAGCGCGGAAGCCTGGCGCAAGGCGCACGAAGAGTACCCGCCCACCGAGTACCAGGTGCCCGGGGTGAAGGGACATCCGTCCATCTTCGAAGCGTGCCGCCACATCTACACCGAAAGCTCCCCTGTCCCGTTCGACACCGGGCACTGGATCGCGACGCCTGCCTGCGGCTGACCGTGCGAGTCCGTGAAGGACTCCTTGAGGGACCACAAGTCCCTCAAGGAGTCCTTCACGGACTCAAAGCCCGGCCACCGCCCGCGGCAGGGCGGTGCCGCGTTTGATCAGCCCCAGGACCGGCAGGACGGCCGCGCCGGTGAGCGTCGCGTCGACCTCGACCCGTCCGAGCAGGACGGCGGCCGGGGAGAGTCCGTGCTCTCGCCCTTGCCGGGTCGCCGCGTCCCGGATCTCCGGCAGGAACCGGGACCCGAGCAACTGGCCCGCCCAGCCGGAGATCACGAGTCGCGCCGGCGCGAGCAACGAGATGAGATTCCCCACCGCGGCACCGATGTACCCGGCGGTCTCCTGCACCAAGGCGCGCGCGTCCGCGCAGTGCTCCGCCGAGCCGACCAGCGTGCGCAGCCGTTCGAAATCATTTCCTTCCGTGGGGAATTCCCGTCCGGACAGTTCCAGGTAGCGCTCGAGAATGCCGCTCGCGCCGACGTACGCCTCCACACACCCCCGCGCACCGCAACGGCAGCGACGACCGCCGTAATCGATGGTCGTATGCCCCCAATCGCGAACGCGTTTCGCGGTTCCGTCGGCGACGAGGGAAGCCTCGACTCCGAGGCCTATCTGCACCACGACGGCCCGGCCGACACCGCGCGCGGCGCCGAGCCGGCTCTCGACCAGTGCCCGGATGTTGACCTCACGTTCGATGAACACGGGGATGCCGAGTCCCAGCAGACTTTCGAGTTTTCGGGAGGTCCAGGGAATCGCCTGGTGCGGACTCGCCGACGAGGGCAGCCCGATGCCGATGCCGCTCAGGGCGGAGTCGTGAACGCCGCTCAAGGACAGCAGGTGGCGAATACCGATGCCGAGTTCGCGGGCCACCTCGTCGATGTCCTGGACACCGGTCGGGAGTGCGCGCTTCACCACCTGGATCCGGCGGCACGACAGATCGAACAAGCCGATCCGCAAGGCCCTGCCGGTGATCGCGACGCCCACCGTGTAGCCGAACGTCGGGTTGATGTCGAGAAGCGTTCTGGGCCGCCCTCCGTTGGAGTCGGCCTTCCCCGCTTCCCGCACCAGGCCGTTCTGGACGAGGCCGGTGATCGACTGGGAGACGGCGGACGGGCTGAGACCGGTCGCCGCGCTCAGTTCCTTCCGGCTCAGGGGCCCGTCGAGGTACAAGGCACTCAGCACAAAAGATTCGTTCCCTCTCCGTACCACCCTGGTGCCTTCGCCACGCATGTACGGTGCTCCCCTCTGTCAAAGCACGCCGAATCCGCGAATACAGCGGACCATCGCATTCTCGTATCGGCAAGAGGATTGTCTTTTCGAGTCAGCGCGGGTGCACTTTCGAACCCCGGATTCCACCGTTCGTGAACATCTCAGGCTTCCGAGGTGAGTCTCAGAGAGAATCCTTTTTCGTCATCGGCGCGAACACACGTTCCAGCTCCTCGAGTTCGGACCGCGGTGCGGGCGCTTCGCCGTCGTCGCTCAGTTCGGCCAGGCGTTGCTCGAATCGCGCCAAAGCGATTCCCCCGGCATTGTCCACCGGCAGGTCCACGCTGACGAGGGAGCCGGTCCTGTCCGGCCCGGCCACATGCTGGACGGTCCGCACCGCCAACTCTCCCCACCCCACCGGCTCGAGACCGTAGAGGGTGTGGAGCCGAGCGGTTTCGGCGAGGAACTCACTCTCGATCACCTGCGCGGCTTCCGCGATCAGTCTCCCCGCTGCCTGTTCGTCCCGGCCGTGACCTTCCACCCGGACCCGCACCGGTTCTGGGAGCGCCCCGTTCAGCGAGTGCCACATCACCGCCCGGGCGAGCTTCACGCCGAGGGTCCGGACGTCGGTGAAGCGATCGCCGTCGGCCGCGCCGGGCACCCACGCGGGGTCGATCGCGGTGGCCACCAGATCGGCGGCGGGCAGCGGTGGCAGATCCTCTCTGCCGAGCCGGACCAGATGCTTCCCGTTCATGACCGCGGGGACGAGATCGAAGATCCGGCCGACCGGCGCGGTCGGCGCGATCAGGACCGCCGGTTTGTGTGTCCCGGGCACCCGCACGTCGTCAACGCGTTTCGCCGTGCTGTCGGCGTTCGGGGCGGGTTGGGCCACGTGACAGCCGAGCAGCAGGACCTCGGCGGGTTTCACGCTGTCGAAGACCGCATTGCCGTAGAGCACGGTGGCGATGGTGGCGGGATCGGACATCGCGACGACGTCTCCACGCCGGTGGAGGTGCCCGGTCTTCAACGCCACGACCAGATCACCGTCCGCCACCCCGTGCACGTCGGTGACCCAAGGCGCGTCGGACGAGGCCGGGGTCACGAACACCCGCCAGGCCGGACTCCCGTCCGGACCGGCGACCTCGGAAGCGTAGAACCGGGTGCCCGCCGGACGTTCCTCGGCGGTCGACGAACGCCACTGGACGGCCTCGAAGTCACGTATCGGAAAGAACTGGCCGTGAACGCCCCGCGCGGAGGTGGACGGGTAGCTGAACACGTTGTCCCGGCCGGGCTTCACCGGCTTCCACGAGGTGAATCCGTCACCGCGCACCCCGAGGACGCCCCCGGGCAGCAAGGTCACCTGTCCTCGGGGTGCCCTCGTCCACCGCGAGTAGCCGCCTGCCGCCATGCCCTCGTGAAAGGCGCCGAGCTCGGTGAGCGGGTGGTCCAGGGACACCGGCATCAGCCATCGTTCCTTCGCGGGGTCCGCGAAACCGTGTCCCAGGGAACCGAGTAGCGCGCGCAGATCTGGGTCGTCCCGGAGCACCAGTGAGACGTCCGCGTAGGTCAGTGCCGCGGCCTCACCGGCCTCGTTGTCGCGGATCGCACCGACTTCGCCTGCCGAGCGTGCCCCCAGGAACAGCGGCACCGGACGGCCCGGCAGCTCCCACTGGCCGTCCTGGTCCTCGTAGAACCGGCTTGCGGCCGAATCGCCGCCCGCGACCCACTCCCGGACCTCGCGGAACCGCTTCGTGTCGCCCGGGTATCGTACGAACAACGCGGCCGGCCGTCCGGCCGCGTCCGCGAGCACCTCCGTCTTGACCTCCCCGGTCCGCCATTGTGAGACGCCGACGAGGTCCAGCCCCTCGCCCACGGCGGGTACCGGGCCGGTATGGGCGTAGACGTCGTTGTGGAAGTTCTGGGCGAGCAAGGCGTCGACGAGGTCGAAACCCTTGCCCCCGTGGCCGTTCCGGTCGGCGCCCGCTTCGGAGAGCAGCACGACCCGCCGCCCTTCGCCGAGCAGTTCCCGCAACCGCGGATTCTCCAGCAGCATCCGACCGGCCTCCGCGCCGGTCAGTTCGGCTTCCTGCGCGTGCTCCACCAGCCCGGCACGGAAGTGTGCCGGAGCCGCCCCGGACGCGAAAAGCACGATCGCCCCCGTCAGTTCCGGTGCTCGGGCGACGGCGAGCGCGGTTTCCGTCAGCGTGTCGTCGCCAGGAGTCCTGAGCCCGAACACCGTCTCGTTCTCGTACGGCTGGAGGTCTTCGAGCGAAAGACGGGTCTCCGAGGTGAACTCGGCCGGATCGGCGACGAGGACACCATGGGAGTCCAGAAGATCGACCTGGCCGGTGAAGTGATAGCCCTGCAGTGGACCGGTCAGCGCGGCCAGGATGCGCGTGAACCGCTCCGCGAAGGCGGGCGGCGCCGGGACGGACCCCGCCGTGGCCAGCACGACGAGACGCGGACGGACGGGTCCGGACATCAAGTCCTGGAACCGATCGTCGCCCGCGACGCGCCACGCCGCGTCCAACGGCGAGCCGATGGCGTCGACGACCAGGAAGCGGACGGGAGTGCTGCCGTCCGACAGGGCGTGGGCCCACGGCGCAAGGACCTCGGCGTAATCCGCGTTTCCCTCCTCGTCGCGGACCGGCTTCGCGAGAATCCGCTGGTCGAAGTCGGAGGACCGGTCCCAGCGGGATTCCAGCATCCGGGAGACCTCCGGATCGGAACCGAGGTCGAGCAGGTTCCGCCGCCCCTGGGCGTCCGCCAACAACTTGCCTTCGAGGGCCACCCGCGGCGCGGCGGGGGCGTGTCCGGCCGGAGCATCCGGTGTCAACGCCGCGAACGCCCGCACGATCGCGTCCTCGCGGCCGCTTTCCAGTGCCGCGAGGCCGAAGTCGCCCTCCGGCAGACGTACTGTGATCTCGGCCCGGGAAAGCACGGCTCCGACCTCGGTGAATTCGGTTCGGATCGCCAAGCGCCCGGTCGCGTCCGGAAGCCCGAACTCCTTCGTCAGCCTTTCCGCTTCGCCGTCGAACGCGACCCGCGCGACGTCCCGGAGAGTGTCCGCCCATCCGGACCCGGGTTCCGCTCCGCGTATCCGGATTTCGAGCGTCGCGGGCTCCCCGCCGTTGGCCAGCCGCCACGCCGTGGGCCGCGCGGCGAACTCGGCCAGCAGCCGCAGATCGGGGAAGTCCTCCAGTCCTGGCCGGAGCCTGAAGGACACCGGGTCCGTCCGCTCGGCGGCCAGGTGCGCCAGCCGCACCGGCAGCTGTCCAGGGCCGTCGACCCGGACGAGGTGACCATTCTCGTGCACCTGGACGCCACGGCCGTTCCAGCCGATCTCGATGACGGCCGTGGGGGCGACGACCGTCCCCGTCCCCCACCGGTTTTTGATGTTTTCGACTAGTCGCCGGGCGACCGCGGTTCTGCAGGCCATCAGCCGATAAGGCTTCGCGGGGTCGGGCCGCGCCGCCTGGTGGACCGCCGAAGCGAACAGCGCGGCGCTCGCCTGATCGGATTCGAGGTGCACCTGGTCGCCCAGGCCGTGACGGCGCCCTGCCGACAGCGCCATTTTGACGCCGTCCTCGAACCCGTGCACCACCCCACGCCAGCCGGGTCCACCGGCGGGCGACAGATACCAATCACCGGACTTGCCACGCCCGGATCTCCGGGACAGATAGATGCGGCCCGTGATAGCCCCCGCGGTGGCGTCGAAGCGCCACAGGGTCGCCAGATCCCAGACATTGGCGGGAAAGAAGACGCCGTTGTTCCCCAGGTTCACGTTCCTCAACGGATAGCTGACCATCTGTCCGGGCTCCGGTTCGGCGGGGTCGACCCGGTCGAACGCGACGTCGGTGACCTCCAGCGCACCGTCCTCGCGGAACTTCGCCGGACCCCGCGACGTGAACACCGTCCGGGAGTAGCCGCCTGAGGCCAGCTCACGCGCGAATCCCCCGAGATCGGTCACCGCCCCGTCCACGGCGAGCACCAGCGGCGCGCGCTCGTCCCGAGGCTCCACGCTGCCGTCACCGACGCGGCCCAGCGCGGCACGGAGCACAGGACTGTCCCTCAGGGCCGGTCCCAGTTCCCCGGTCACGGGCCGATCGTCGGAGCGCAGCAAGTGGACTCCGCCGTCCGCGGCGGGTTTGACGACGATCGGCACCGCCTTGCCGCGCCATGGGGGTTCGAACCGGACGCCGTCCGGTCCGGTCACCCGGAAGACACCGTGGGCCCCCTCCTGCCGGGCCCAGGCCCGGACTTCCGCCAGTTTCGCCTCATCCCCCTCGTAGCGGACGAAGACGGCCGCCGGACGTCCCTCGGCGTCGGGCAGCAACTCCGTCTTGACGCGGTCGGCGAACAGCCCGGACACCTGGTGGGAGATCGGCTCCTCGCCCGGCAGCCGGGCGGTCGTGGCGTGCACGGGATTGAACAATCCCTCGCGTGCGAGTGCCACACTCACCTCGAAGGGAACCGTCCCCGGACGAGTTCCGCCGGCGGTGAAGGCACCGACGACCACGACCGGGCGGGCCGGATCACTCGCCAGTGCCTCCCGTGCCCCTGGCTGTTCCAAATACAGCCGAGCCGCCTCGCCGCCTCCCGTGCGGAGCCTCATTTCGCCGTTCACCCAGCCGACGACGAACGTGAAGTCGTCGCCGGGCATGGACAGCACCGACGCCGCCCGGCCATCCGGCGACGTGCGAGCCCACCTCGCTGCCGCCGCGGCAGCCGTCACCAGGGCGTCGGCGGCTTCTCGCGGATCACCGGAGTCCAGGAAGGCGAACACGTCTCCGTCCGCCACGTGCCGCACGTCTTCGAGCGTCGCACCGAGGCTTTCCCCGAACACCGCTTCGCGCGGGAATTCGAGCAGTCCCGTCGACCGGATGGAGAACGGCCCCTGGTAGGCGAAGGCGTGCACCGGCCCGATCTCTTCGCGGAGCGCACCGAGGAAATCCGTCGCGAGCCCGGGCCGCGATTCACCCTTGTCCCGCACCAGGACCGCAAGCGCGCCACGCACCGGCTCCTGCCGGAACCCGCGGAACGTCTCGTTGTTCAGGAACGCGCGCACGGCGTCGGTGACGGTCACCTCGCGACCGTCCACTTGGAACCCACCGCCCACCGCTTCCAAGGTCAAGAAGAGCGGCCCGGGTACTTCGTCGGCGAACGTGTCGGCCCATGGGGCCAGCTCGGTCTCGGTCTCCCCCGCACGGCCGGTCGTCCGCGAAACGACCACCCCGGACGGGCCACCGGAAAACGCCCAGTTCGCCCGCGTCGAGACACCGGTCTCGGGCTCGGGGAGGAGGGAGATCAAGGTCTGTTCCCCGTACAGGTTCGCCATAGCCGCGACCGAGTCGGGTGACACCACGGACTCGAAGGGGGGCTCCGGCAGAGTTTCGAAAGACTTTCGTGAAGCCGGATCCAACGCCGAGAAGGCTTCCTTGATCGTGTCGAGCCCGCCGGTCTTCAGCGCCTCGGCACCGAAAGACCCCCGCGCCAGATGGAATTCGACCTCGGCCACCGGTGGATGCTGCCCGGTATCGTCGAAGTCGACGAGAATCTCCAGGGATTGCGCCAGCGGCAGTTCGTACCGAGTGGCCAGCCGCGCCGCCTCGGCTTCCGCGGTGTCCCGGATTTCCGTCGCGAGTTCGTTCCCCCACGTGGTCGCCTCGGCTTCGTCCGAGCCGTGCACGAGGACCTGGATCCTCGCGCCCTCCCCGCCGTTGGCCAGGCGCCACGCCGAGGCTTGTACCGCGCGACGGACCAGCTCGTGTACTTCCTTCGGCAGGCTCTCGGCGCCGTGGGTGATCAGCTTCGACGGGATGTTCTCGGCCGCCAGGTCGGCCAACCGGACCGGCGGTGCTTGGGGCTCGTCCGCCCGGACGAGGTGCCCGTCGTCCTTCACATGGATACCGCTTCCGTTCCAGCCGTAGTAGGTCTTCGCGGTGGAGGCGACGACCGGTCCTTTTCCCCATCGGGACTCGATCGCCCGAAGTGTTTCCGACGAACCGGCACCGTTGCACGCGAAGAGCACGTGAGGACGGTCCGGGTCGGGCAGCGCCGCCCGGTACACCGACGAGCCGAACAGCGCCGCGCCCGCGGCGTCGCCTTGAAGGAGGACTTGGTCGCCCAGTTCATAGGGCCGGGCGGTGGGCAGCGCGGCAGCGATCCCGGACTCGTTGCCGTGCACGACGCTGCGCCAACCGGGCTCGCCCCCGGGCACAAGATACGCCTCGCCGCCGAAATCCGCGGCCCCCGGCTTCTCCGAGAAGTAGATCCGGCTCGACACGGGATCGGCGCGTGTCTCGACCCGCCACTGGTTGACGATGTCGACCGGATCGCGGGGGAAGAACGCACCGTGGATTCCCGACTTGGCGCCGACCAAGGCGTAGCTCGTCACGTCGGAAGGGCCGGGTACGACCGCGTCGACTCGGTCGAGACCGGGCTCTATCAGAGCCATTTGACCGCCGGCGAGAAACACCGGACCGCGGGCCGCGAAGACGTCCCGCGCGTAGCCGCCCGCGGCGAGGTCCGCCGCGAGCTTCTCGAGTCCGGTGAGGGTTCCCTCCAAGGGAATCAGCAGCGGAGTCCGAGGCCGTCCTGCCTCGTTCCGCCCGAGGGCCTCGCGTAGCTGACGGCTGTCGCGCAGGGCCTGCCCGGGTTCCCCGGTGGCGGGGCGGCCGTCGGAGCGCGTCAAATGGACCTGGCCGCCCGCGGCCGGTTTGAGGAAGATCGGCACAGCGACCTGCCAAGGAACCTTCATCCGCCTGCCGTCGGTTCTCCTGAGTGTCCGAACCCCGGCCGCACCCGCTTTGGTGGCCCAGGCGCGCACTCGGGCCAGTTCCCTTTCGTCTCCTTGGTGCCGGACGAACAGCGCGACCGGATCACCCTCGGGGCCGGAGATCAGTTCGGTCTTGATCCGATCCGCGAACAGACCCGAGACCAAGACAGCGTCGCCGGTCGCGTCCCTGTTCATGGCATACACCGGGTTGAACAGACCTTCTCGCGCCAAGGCCGCTCCGACGTCGAACCGGACACCACCGGGCCGGGCCTCACCGTCCCCGAAATCCCCGACCAGCACGACATGCCTGTGCGGATCCGCCGCCAGTTCCGCCTTCAGGCCAGGCTCGGCGAGGTACAGCCGCACGATCTCCTCACCGCCCAGTGGATATCGGACGTCAGCCGTGTTCGCGCGGGCGCGCACGACCGTGTCATCACCGGGTAGCACCATCACCGACGCACCGGGTCGTTCCGCCTTGACCACCGCGGCGGTGGCCAGCGCTCCGTCCACCTCGGACCGATCCGTCGTGTCCAGCAGCGCGAACGTGCCGTTTCCGGTCACGTGCCGGACGTGATCCGGCCGCAGGCCGAAGGTCTCCTTGAACACCGCGCCCGGTGGGAAGGCGAGTGCGCGTTCTTCCCAGAACTTGAAGGGACCTTGATAGCCGAAAGCCTGCACCGGGCCGATTCGGGCACCCAGCGCGGTGACGAAATCCGCGACCAGATCGTGCGCGCTCCTGTCCTCCGTCCAGCCGAGCGCCACGAGCGGCCGCCGCACCGGTTCGGCCAGGAACCGCTGGAAAACGTCGCTCACCCGAAGCCGGTCCGCGGTGGCGACCGGATCGAGGATCTCCTTGCCGACCTGGAATCCGTGGTCGCGCGGCCAAAGCACGACCACCAGCGGGAGAGGGCGCTGGTCGGCGACCAGCCGCGCCCAGGGAGCGGGCTCGGGCAGGGCGACCGGAACGATTTCGTCCTGCCGGAGGATGAATCGCAGGGTGTGTGCGCCGGAATTGCGCCACATGTCCACGGCCTCGCGGCTCTTCTCGTCCGGTACCCAGGTGATCAGGTTCTCCTCGCCGTAGGTGTTCGCGACGACGAGCGGTTCCGGCACCTCGCCCTCCGGCCGCGTCCCTCCCGGCTCCGCGGGGAACAGCGCCTCCGACTCCTCGAAGTCCCTGCCGGCCAACCATTCGCCGAATTGCGAGAGACTCATTTCGGTGGGCCCGGACAGGGGGTCGGCCGTCAAGGACGTCAGCTGATCCACGAGGACCACCCGGTTCCCACCCGAGAGACCGGCCCGGACGAAGGCCGACTCGTCGGCGTTGGACAGCATCTGCCCGCCGTCGTCCGTCAGCCGTTCCCAGAACGCTCGTAGCGCCGCGTCCTCCGGCGGCCGTGCTCCCGGTACCGCCGATGGGCCGGCTCCGGCCGGCGACCGGACGTCGCCCCCTTGCGGCGCGCCACCCAGGATCCGCCCCTCCCTGGGCCAGCCCACGGCATCGACGAGACTCCGGGCGCGAGCTTCGGCGGCCACCACGCCCTCGCCGGTGTGGAGACGGCCAGGCCGGATCAACTCGGCCGCCACCAGGTCGGTCGCGGCCTGATGGCGTTCTCGATGAGCCTCGTGCGCCCGAGGCGGCTTCTCCTCGATGAACAGCCGCGGCGGCTGGTGATGACCGCTCATGATCTCTCGCGCGACGGAGAACACCGCGTCGTCCGATTCCAGCTCGGACAGGGCGGCCCGCGCCTCCTCAATCTCCCGCCGGTAGGCCGGTAACGGATCTCCCGGCTCCGAGTAGACGCCCGGCCCGTAGAGACCTGCCGGGGGGCGTTGCCCGTCCACCCGGACCTGCGCCAGGCCGAGCTGCTCATCCCCAGGGGGACGTACGAGCGGCGAGATGGAGACCTGCGCCAGAACCTGGTCTGGCGTCACGGTCACGGCACCCGCCGGGAACTCGTCCAGCCGCGACCTGACTCGCGACTCGACGAACGCGGTCAGCTCGGTCGTGCCGGTCGAGGTCCCCGGGGCGACGAAGACCGCGCCCTGCAAGTGAGGCTGCGCGCCAGTGCGCGCCTGCACGGCGGCATCGACGAAACCGTCGACCATCAGCCCGAGCGAAACCGCCGCGTTTTCCGGGAGACGACCCTCGTCGGTCAGCCGGGCTTCGAGGGTCACCCGCGCACGTCCCTCGTCGCGCACGCTCTCGTGCGGTTGTCGCGGCGGCGTCTCCGCCGAAGTCGCGTAGACCGCGGATTGGGCGGGCCCGGCAGCGATCGCGTCCACATAGGACGGTGGCGCCGCGGGGAAAAGCCGCTCCCCGGTGCTGATCCCGCCCTCGGTCTTGACCTCGCCTGCCGGGATCGTGAGCCGCGGCGCGCCCGGCAGACGATCCAACGCGTCCAGCGACCCCGCACCACTGCCCGGCGCACCACTACGGCCTCCGCCGAATCCCGACAACGCCCCCAGCATCCCCAACCACGGACTCGCGTGCGGCGACCCGGTCGCCAAGTTGATCACCGGAGCGGTGATGAACACCACCCCCACCTGACCGGCTCCATACGACACATGCCCCAACGCCTCCACCGAACCCGGGATCACCCGCTTCGGCGCCCCCACCACCTCCACCGCGCCATCCACAGCGTCCGCGGCCTCCTTCGCCGCCAGCTTCTCCGCCGCCTTGCCCGCACTCTCCAGAGCCACACCCCGCGCCCACACCGCACCCGCGTGGAAAATCCCCGCGAACGCACCGCCCAAGGCACCACCCACGAACGAGCCCAGCAACGACTTGCCGTCCAGCTCGTCACGTTTGCCCGCCGCGATCTGCCCGGTCTGGACCGACAGATCCAGACCCCCCATGATCCCCGCACCCGCCACCGCGAACTTCACCGTATGCGGTGTCGCGGCCACCACTCCCGCGCCGACCGCCTTCAGCACATGGATCCCGAGTTCCCGATTGAACTTCAACGCGGCCAGCGCCTGCATCCTCGCCACCAGACCACGCCACACCGCCATCAACGCCTGCCGCGCCGTCAACTGCGCCAACCCCACAAAGGCCGCACCGATCAGCGTCGCCAGCAAATGCACGATCGTCGCCAACGCCATCGCCGCCATCGCGACCATCATGACCTTGGCCTTCACCACATCAGCCGCGGCCGTCTTCGCCATCGACGCCAGATCGCCCGACGCCTCCCCCAACGCCTCCACACCCGACACCATGTCCTTGCCCAGAGAAGACGAAAAGAACTCCCCCGTGTCCCCCTCCAACGCCGCATCCACCCCAGCACCACTCGCCCGCAACGCAGCCTGATACTCCCCCGCCGCCACCTCGAACCCACGCCACGCCCGCTCCAACGCCGACAACGCCACATCATCGCCCTCAGGCCACGACATCCCCAACGTCACCAAAAAAAACTTCTGCAACTCCGGGGGCAACCTCACCGAACCACCCGACACCTCTCTTCACCTCCTCCCGCCAGGCTTGAGTGCGCGTGGTGTCTAGGCGAATATCATTCTTTCGGAGTAGTTCCTGGTCGGAAATGCGCTTACCGCTGATTCATCGGGAAATCCCTCGCCCGCGGACGTCCGACGTCCCGTAAGCGGGTGCGCGTGAGTGGCGTTTCGGGTTCTCTTGAGAGGTAAGGCAAAGGTGTCTTGCTGGAGGTGATGTCCGTGAAGGCCTCCTTGAGGGACCGACGTTCAGGAGACGTGAGCGAGGCGAAGGGGCTTTCCCCTCATCACATGAGCGGAAAGCCCCCTTCACCACCGGCCTTGCGGGTACTGCGGGACTCGCGGGCGGCTGAGGTACGCCGTGTCGCGAAAGCCGCTTTCGCAACCTTCAACGTCGCCAAAGCGGCTTTCACAACCTGCCTGACCAGCGGAGAGGCGACTTTGCCGAGCCCCTGGCGCCTAGGTACAGGACGGGGGCCTTCGCGGACTCGGCGAGGCCTTCACGGACCATGGTCAGGCTGTCAGGGTGCGGGCGGCCGCGAAGGCGTCACGCGCGGCGTCCGTGAGCTGGGCGGGCACCAGATCGCCGACTCTCGCCGGGCGTGCCGCGCAGATCCAGCCGCCGAGGATCAGCCGCGTGACGGCGACGCGGTCGCACCAGCCGCCGTCCACGGCGAGGCCCGGCTCGCAGCCTGCCAGCAATTCGCCTCGGCCGGCGGCGACAGCGCCCAGAATGGCGCGTTCGCGATGATTCAGCTCCGCAGGATCCATTCCCGATCACCGTCCCGGTGCTCTCGTTCGAGGACGTCTCAGGCATCCTCTCTTCCCAGTGAGCCCGATCCGCCCCGCCAGGACAACAGAACGGACCACGTTCGGAGGTATCCGGACAGCACTTCGGCCCTAGCGGGCAGAAATGGCGGGCATTGCGCCATCCGACGGCATTCCGTGGCCGAAAGTGCGGATACGACCGGACGAAAACACCCTTCGGCGTTGGCGTCCGCCGGAAAACCGGCCGAAATGGTTACGATCGGCGTTCGTGAAATCTCGCTGCGTAGAACCGCACTGCACGGACTCGGGCACCATGACCGATCCGGCACGCGCCGGAATCCCGGAAGACGGCCGCATTCCGCGCTACTACCGGGCGAAAAGGCAGATTCTCGCACTGTGCAAAACGCTGGGCGAAGGCGTCGCGCTGCCTTCCGAGCGCCAGTTGTGCACCCAGTTGGGGGTCGCGCGCGCCACTCTTCGGCAAGCGGTACTACAACTCGTGGTCGAGGGCTGGGTGGACTCGCGCCAGGGCAGCGGCAGTTTCGTCGTCGGACGCCGGAAAATCGCGCAGCACCTGGGTTCGGCCGACGGGCCGGACCAGGACGCCCTGACCGGCCGGACCTGGACCACGTTCGAACGACGCCGAGCAGGCTGCGAACTGGCACAAGAGCTGCGAATACACCGGAACGATTCAGTGATCCACCTGGAATGTGTGCGCGGCTCCGGCAACGAGATTCTCGCCGTCGAGTCGGCGTTCATCCCGGCGAAGCGGTTTCCCGGTTTCGACCACGCCCCCGTCGGAAACCGATCGTTGCACGACGAATTGCGGACCCGGTTCGGCGTCTCGTTCGGCGGAGCCGACCAAGGAACGGAAACCGCGCACGTGAGCCCCCGGGAAGCGGACCTGCTGGGCACCCTCCCCGCGCTGCCGGCGCTGGTGGTCCACCGGACCTCCTGGGACGCTCTGGGCGAGCCGTTCGAGCGGGTCCGCACCCTCTACCGAGGGGATCGGCTGACCTTGGTGAATCGGCTGGGCTCCGTCGAACGTCGTCCCGAGCACGAACAAGCGGAGAACCGGTCATCCAGCAGCTGACGACGCGTCCATGGTCAGCACCAACTGCCCGCTGGTGCCGCCCGACTGGAGTGACGCGTGCGCGTCCAAGGCCCGCGTCCACGACAGGGTGTGCACGAACCCGGCCGGGAGCCGGAACCCGGCGGCGACATCCGCCCACAGCCGGTCGATCTGCCGGCGGTTCCCGGTCCGGACGCCGATCAGCGACTGGCTGCGCAGGTAGAACTGGAGCAGCCGGATCGGCACCGGGTCGTGGTTGACCGCACCCGAGACCACGACCCGGCCCAGCGCGCCGAGAGCGGGCAGGTAGGCCTCGCACCACGCCGTGATACCGAGGTTGTCGACCACACAATCCAGTCCGCCGCTTCCGGCGGCCTCGAGAATGCGCGCGGGCAGGTCGTCGGCCGCGCCGTCGAGGGCGACGAGCGGCAACCCGGCCAGTCTTGGCGGACGCCGGTCCACGCCGATCACGCGGGCGCCACGGAACGCGGCGAGCGCGGCGACGGTCACCCCCAGCGCGCCCCCGGCGCCGGGCACCAGGACGGTGGTACCAGGACCGGCGGCACCGGCGTCGAGCTGGGCGCTGGCGACACCGCCGTTGGCCGCGAGGGCCGCCGCCTCGGGGAAAGCGACCTCGTCCGGGATCTCGCGAACGTTGTCCACGGGTACGACGCAGTACTCCGCATAGCTGCCCTGCCGGTGGATCCCGACGAGAGCGAACTCGCTGCACGCCTCCTCCCGGGACACCAGGCAGGCGCGGCATCGTGAGCAGCTCAGTACCGCCGAGACGGCGACCCGCCTGCCGACGAGGCCATCGTCCAGGCCTGGCCCGACCCGATCGATCACCCCGGCGTGCTCGGTGCCGAGCACGTGCGGGAAAGTCTTGATCTGTGGCGCGAAAGGCGGTTTTCCCGCCCGGGCGGCGACGTCCTTGGTCCGGGCGACCACGACCGCGTGGACGCGCACCCGCACTTCTCCAGGCCCTGGCTCCGGGTCGGGCAGTTCGGCCATCTCCAGTACCGCCGGGCCGCCGAACGCACGGATGACGAGCGCCTTCATCAAGCAGGCTCCCGGGGCGGGTTGCTCATCGCCTCGATCACGGCGGGAGTGATTCCGCCACCCGTCCCCCACACGTCGGCGTTCTCCGGGGTCCGTGCCCATTCGCCGGGCACCCAGTCGTCCCCCACCTCGAGCAGTTCCGCCGTGTACTCGATGACGTTGCCGGCCGGGTCGAGGAAATAGCAGAAGACGTTACCGCCGGGGCCGTGCCGGCCGGGCCCCCACACGGTGTCGAAGCCGGCCTTGCGCAGGCGGCCGAGCGCCTTCATGACCTCGTCGGTGTCGCGGACCTCGTAGGCAACGTGGTTGAGCGAAGTCCATTTCCCCGGCGCGAGCACGACGCAGTGGTGCAGGCTGTTGCAGCGCAAGAAGACCATCTGGTCGTTCTCATAGGTGTCCGAGACCTCGAAGCCGAGCACCCGGGTGTAGAAGTCCTTGGCCGCGGCGAGATCCACCGAATTGAGCACGACGTGACTCAGCCGATCGGGCCCGTGCGCCTTCGGGGAAGGGGCCGTGTGTTCGGACAGGCCACAGGCCACCTCGATGCGACGGCCTTCGGGATCGAGGAACTCCACCCGCGTGTCGCTTGTGGACAGGAGCTCGACCTGCTCGCCCCGCAGGCGATCGGTGAGCTTCGCGATACCGCGTTCCCCGTCGGCGGCGAGGCTTATCCCGCCGAGGCGGTGTTCCTCGCCGGTGGCGAGCGTGAGCACATGGTGTTCGGTTCCCCGGCCACGCAGCCGGATCCGATCGTCGGTCTCCTCGACCACCGCGAGCCCCCAGACGTCCTCGTAGAACGACAGGAGCTCGGCCGGGTTCGTCACGTGGATCTCGACGCTCCGCAGGTGGGTGATCATCACGGATCCCTTCGAGGAGGCGCACGCATGTTATCAACCACTTGATAACATGCCAAGGTGTCCGAACCGCCAGGACGCTCGCAAGGAAAGGCGTCCGTGGGACCAGGAGACGAAAACGTGCCCGTCGAACCGGCCACCCGGGTCGCCTATCTGCTCAGAATGCTCTCCAGCACGCTCAACCAGCAGATCGAACGCGCCCTGCGGCCGCTCGACCTCACCCAGGCACAGCTGGCCGCCTTGGCCCAGCTGGCCATCAGCGCCCCCGACCGGCTCTCCAGCGCCGAACTCGGCCGCCGCGCCGGTGTCACCCCGCAGGCGATGTGGTCGGCCATCTCGAACCTGGAGCACCGCGGACTCGTGCGACGCTCGCCTCACCCCACCCATGGTCGCGTCCTCGAAATCGCCATCACCGAGGTCGGCTCGTCGGTCCTGGAACAAGCACAGGAACTGACCGCACCGGTCGACGCCCACGCCATGGCCACCTTGACGGAAGCGGAACAACGGCAATTCCGCTCCCTGCTATTGAAAACCATGACAGGACTTGGCATCCCGCATCCCGATCCAGGGCGGGGTTAGCGCGGATCGTTTAACCGAAAAGACCTTCTTCGCCGAGCACCCCTTGACCGCCGGACGCCTCACTTTAGCGTTCAAGTACGTCACCCTTCCCGCGTCCTCACCTACTGGACGCCAGGCGCAGCGAGGAAACGCATGTTCAGCGCAGTACCGTCGAGCACCTTTCAGGTGTGGTGGCGTGCTTCGGGCTCGACGGAGTGGACGCCGGGTCACGAGTTGCTGGTACACATCGGCGACGGCGAGAACGCCGCACTCGAGGAACTGTCCTGGGGCGCCGCGGACGGTTCTTCCTGCGCGGTCGGTTTCTCGCCGGGTATGGCCGAGTGCCGCGGCCATCGCCGTACCGGAGGGGGCGACGTGCTGGAGATACGAGGCGAACTCAGCGGCGAGCCGGTGAATTCGCCGGACAGCGGCGATGCGCGACATCATGCGTTCGACACGGAGATCGAGGACGTCACCGGACGGCGGCCGTCGGAACCGCTCAGAGTGCTGATCGACGACGGATCCGGCGTGGCGCCGTCGTGGCTGGCCTGGCGCGACCGGACGGGCGACTCGTGCTCGATCGTCCTCCGTTCGGCCGGTCCGGCAGGCAACGCGGATGTCACCAGGATGGTGACCGAGGTCTGGGCCAGCGCCGAGTACGACGAAGTGGACGAGGTGGCCGCGAACCTCATCGAGGAAGCACCCAGCAAATGGTTCGCACCTCATGACCGTGCGTCCCTGGAATTCCAGTTCTCACGACCGGTCACGGTGGACCACTACCTCCTCACCTCCGCCAATGACGCGCCTGACCGGGATCCTGCCGCATGGGTCCTGCGCGGCTCCCTGAACGGGCACCTGTGGCGGACCCTCGACACGCGCTCGCATCAGTCGTTCACCGCCCGGCACGAGACCAGGACCTATCGGATCGCCGCCCCCGCGGCCTACCACTGCTACCGCCTCGACATCGTCGGGAACAACGGTTCTCCCCACCTGCAACTCGAGACCGTCCGGTTCTTCGCCCCGGTGAACGGGTTCACCGGCTACCGGCGACGCGCTGGGCACGCTCCCCACGCCTACCGCGGATCGTGTGCCGCGCCGCAAGCGCCGGACATCCCGATGGACCCGTTACCGGACGGATTTCCCGACCGGCGAGGAAAGCGGCTGAGCCGCTTCCCCGGCACCGAGGTTCCCACGTCCTTCGATCGCGCGCTTCCGGCGCTCCCCAAGGATGGCGACGTGATGACCGGAGGCCATCGCATGTGGGCGGGCGAGAGCCTGCGAAGGCAATCCCTGACCTCACTCAACGACGCTTTCACCCTGAAACACTTCGGTTTCGACGATCTTGTTCTCATCCGTAACCACGATCGGCGGCCGCTGTGGTGGTCGAGTGATTTCAGCCCCGGCGACTGGCGTCGGAAGACGCGCGGCTCCGGCGTCAGCGATGTCACCCTGCGGCCGGACGGCGATCTCGTGGCCCACGATGAAAATGGTGTTCCGTTGCGGTCCACCGGCACGGCGGACCGCGGTGTGGTCTTGCTGGAAGTCCGCGACGACGGCGACGTCGTTCTGCTCAACGGCGCGGGCGAGATCGTCTGGCACACCGACACCGCCACCACCGACGTGCCGCGGCCCCCGTCGCCCATCGCGCGGGGAGACCGCATGCTGGTCGGGCAGAGCCTGGCCGACCAGAGCCTCACCTCTCCCAACGGCCGGTACGTGCTGGTGCACGACCATCAGCACGCCGGTACCTTCCTCTACGGTCCCAGGGGCCGGATCACTCGCTGGTTCTATCTCGTCCCGTCGATGTATCCGGATCCTTTCGGCACCCGCCTCGTCCTGGAGGAGGACGGCCTGTTCCTGCGCTGGTCCAAGGACGAGGCCGACGGGGTGGACGTGCGCGGCGTCCGCAAGGCCTGGGACAGCCTCACCACGCCGAATTTCCCGTTCCATCCCCGGCAGGTCGTGCTCCGTGACAGCGGCGATCTGGAGATGCTGGACTCCGACGGCGAAGTCATGTGGCGCAACGGGTACAAACGCGACAGCGACAAGTTCGCGAAATCCTCGAACCGGCGAAGGCCGGAGACGAACCGCAAGCGCGCCGCGGCCGCGTCCGGACTGCCCCGGCTGCCTGCCACGCCGAACGTACCGGTGATCCGGACCGACTTCTCCGACGACGATGCGTGGTATCGGGTGAAGACCGGAATCGGCCGGGGCACGCCGGACGGGTTCGAGGCCAACGTGAGCTATGTCGACGACCCGGCCTTCACCGGAATGACGAGTACCGACCTGCTGGAATCTGAAGTGGACCGTGCCGAACACGCGATCATGCTCGTCGTGGACGAAATCACGATCCACTCCCCCGAGCACCCGATCCTGGTGGTGGATCTCGGCTCGGAACCCGACCCGGACGACGACTGGGCAGGAGTGCCCGCCGGCCGGTCTTTCCGCGCCGTTCCGCACGCCATTCAGGAAATCGAAAACAACCTTTCGCTCGCCAACGCGGATTGGGAGGACTTCGCCGATCACCTCGACGACGACGGAGTACGACGGGACACCTGAGCCACGGCCGTGCCTCGGACCTGGCCGCCGATCACGCGAACAGCTTTGCCCGCGCCCCGGACCTTCACGGGTCGAGCACGACCGGGAAGGTCCGGGGTGCGTGGACGTGCACGCTTCGCCGGAAAGTCAGCTCCTCATCGCCGGATGCGGCCCGCATCCGCGGGAACCTGCCGAACAAGGCGGGCAACGCCACTTCGGCCTCCAACCGCACGAGTGCCGCGCCGAGACACCGGTGAAGCCCGTGCCCGAAGGCGAGGTTTCCCGTCGTATTGCGCTCCGGATCCAGGGTGTCCGGGTTCGGGAACCGGTCCGGATCGCGATTGGCCGCCCCGACCGAAAGCGTGACCGAGGCACCGCGCGGAATCGAGACCCCGCCGATCGCGAGATCCTCGGTGGCGAACCGCGAGGACGCGTTGAGCGCGGGCGACAGCCACCGTAAGAGCTCCTCGATCAGCGGCCCCGCGGTCTCGGGCGAGCCGAGGCGTGCCCGCGCGGCGGGATCGCCGAGCAGCACTCGCACGCTGTTCGTGAGGAAGACCGCGCTGGTCTCGTGGCCGGCGATCAGCAAGGCCATCGCCATCGCCACGATCTCGACGTCGGACATCCGCTCCCCATCTTCGGAAGCCGCGATGAGCTCGGAAAGCAAGGCGTCGTCGGGCTCACGCCGACGGGCCGCGACGAGTTCTTCCAGATAGTCCGACAGCCGCTTCGACGCCTCGATGAGCAACGGTTCGGGACATTCGTCCATCAGCACCATCGACCAGTGCGCGAAGTCCTCCTGGTCCAATTCGGGTACACCGATCAGTTCGCAGATGATCTCCATCGGCAGCCGGATCGCGAAGCGCCCCACGAGGTCCACCGGCTCACCGGTGGGCAGTTCGGAGAGCAGGGCATCGGTGAAGGCCTCGACCCGCGGACGCAGCCGGGCCAGCCGTCGCGCGGTGAACGCGTGGCTCACCAGCTTGCGTACTCGCGTGTGATCGGGCGGGTCGAGCGAGGTGAGCATATGGGAGAGCGGCGCGGGCAGACCCGGCGGCGCCGAACCCCGCTCGGAGGGCGGCAACGAAGCCCTCCAATCCTTCGCCAGCCGGGGGTCGGCCAGGCCGGAACGAACGTCGGCGTAGCGGGTGACGAGCCAGGTCGGCCCCCCTTCGAAGGTCACCTCGCGCACAGGTGTGTTCTCGCGGGCGTGGTTCAGGGTGGCGTGCGGGTCACGCCAGTAGGAGTCCAGGAAATCGGCGTGGTCGCTCATCGAATGCTCCGTTCGTCGTGGGGTAAGGCGAAGGGTTCACGCCACCCGAGAGCGTTGCCTCAACCCTTCACCACCGTCGCGCTCATCTCCGCGACCCGGTGACGCGGCCAGCGCGCGCCCTCTCCCTTGGGCTCGTCGCCGAGCACGGTGACCCGGCGGCCGACCCGGCGCTCGGTGTAGTCGTTCACGGCGTAGTGCTGCGTCGCCCGGTTGTCCCAGACCGCGACGGCGCCTTCGGTCCAGCGGTAGCGGCAGACCCGTTGCGGGCTTTCGGACACCGCGAACAGATGCCCCAGCAGCATCGCGCTCTCGTCCGGGGTCAGCTGCGGAACACGCCGGGTGAACATCCGGTTCACGTAGAGGGAGCGCCTGCCGGTCTCCGGATGAATCCGCACCACCGGATGCTCGGCCTCGCTGCGGAAAGAACCGTTGGGATGCTCGAAGACGTGGAGCGCGGTGAGCCCGTCGGCCAGTTCCCGGATCGGCGCGGACAAGGCCTCGTAGGCGAGGTACTGATTGCTCCACATGGTGTCTCCCCCGACCTCGGGCGATCGCACGATCTGCAGGACCGAGGCGATCGGCGGGGATTGCGCGAACGTGACGTCGGTGTGCCAGACGTCGGCCTTGGCGCCCAGCTCGGAATCGAGAACGACGATCTCGTCGTGCCCGGCCAGCTTCGGCAGGAACCGATGCACCTCCAGGCTCCCGAACCGACGGCCGAACGCCTCGTGGTCGGCGGGCGTGAGGCCCTTCTCGTCGGGGAAGAACAGCACGAGATGGTCGAGCAGTAACCGGTGGATCCGTTCGAACAGGGCGTCGTCGATTTCCGCGAACGTCACCCCACGGATCTCCGCGCCCAGCGCGCCGGTCACCGGCCGTACCTCGATGGAATCCATTCCTTGTTCCTTTCGCGCAGTATCGATCCGCGTTCCGCGGCTCGGCGGAACGCCTGTCGAATTCGACCCGGAACCCTTGCTTGCCAAGGCTTTCCGGTGCATTGTTCAGTGAAATACCGAAGTTTTCTCTTTCTCCTTCCCGAAAGGACCGCGGTGACGGCCGAGAACACGGATCTCCAGGACGGCACCAGCAGGCTCGCCGAACTCGTCGACCTCGCCACCCCGTTCGCGGTGCGGACCGCGGTCGCGTTGCGGCTGCCCGAACTGATCCGCGACGGGTATACGACGACCGCCGCGCTCGCGACGGAATCCGGGTCCGACCCGGCATCGCTCGCCCGCTTGCTCAACCATCTCGTGAAGGTCGGGGTGTTCGCCGAGACCGAACCGGGGCGGCACGGGCTCACCCCGGTGTCGCAAGCGCTGCTGGACGAACGCAACGCGCTGCTGCGTTCGTGGCTCGACGCCGACGGCCCCGGCCTCACGATGGATCTGGCCTACAGTGGGATGCCGCATTCCGTCCGCACCGGCGAGCCCGCCTACCCGGTCGTGCACGGCGCCGACTTCTGGTCCGACTACCGGGCCGACGAAACGCTGAGGCGGTTCTTCGGCGCCACGATGGCCGGATTCGCCTGGCAGACCGGGCCCGAGGTCGCCGCCCGCTGGGACTGGGGTTCCGTGTCCACCGTGCTCGACGTGGGCGGCGGAACCGGATCGCTGCTGACGGCGATCCTGACCGCGCATCCGCATCTGACCGGTGCGGTGCTGGATCTGCCCGAAGTCCGCCCCGAGGCGGAGAAACTCCTCATCGGCAGTGGCCTGAAAGACCGGGCTGAATTCCTCGGCGGAAGCTTCTTCGCCTCGATGCCGCCGGGCTACGACGTCGTGATCGTCTCGCGGGTGCTCACCGACTGGCCCGATGCGGACGCCCGCGAGATTCTCGGCCGCTGCGCGGAGGCCGCGGGCGACAAGGGACGGCTGCTGGTGGTCGAAGTGCTCGCCGGTGCCGAACACGCCAAGAACAACTCCTCGTTCGATCTGCAGTCGCTGACGTTGCTGGGCGGCCGGGAGCGCCGTCCGGAGGACTTCGACGAGCTCGCGACCGGCGCCGGGCTCGTGCGCCGGGCGCGGCTCGACGGCGCGAACGGTCTCGTGGTCCTGGAGTACGCGCGCGGATGAGTTCACCGCACCCAGCCGGGCAACCGGTTCGACCTCGGGTCGGGCAGCCCGAGCTGGTGCAGCCGGTCCAGCGGGGTCAGCCGCCGGACGCCCAGCCCGGACATCGTGTGCGTCACCTCGTGCCGGAGGCGGTCATTGGCACCCGTGCCCGCCAGCGCGCGGTCACCGATCCTGCTGCCGCCGGTGATCATCCGGGCCGCATTGTGGCTGGTCCGGCCGATATGGCCGAGGTTCTGCCGTCTCGCGGCGTCGTAGCGGTGCAGCGCGTGATCGACGACGTCGTCTGCCAGGGAACCGCCTTGGCGTAACTTCGCGGCGAGGTCGTACGCGTCGGCGATCGCGCTGTTCATTCCCTGTGCCGCCATCGGATGCACCAGATGACCGCTGTCGCCGACCAGGGCTATTCCGGGGGCGGTCAAGGAATCCGCCAGCGCTCTCGACACCGGCAGCACCTGTTTGCGGTCCAGTGCGGCGCGGAACGACGACGCCAGCGGGTCCAGCCCGGGACAGCCGGCCAGCACCTGATCCGCCCACCGGACCATCCCGTCCGCGTCGACACCGCGGAGTTCGTCCGGCGCGATCTGGACGTAGAGCCGGACTCGCCCGCCGGGCAAGGGATAGTGCAGGCGTAAGCCGTTCTCGGTGACGTAGGCGGTGAATTCCGGCGGTACGGCCACGCCGTGCAGGTCGAACGCGGCCAACCGGTGGGGATAGTCCCGCCGGGGCGCGTCCAGCCCGACCGCGGCGCGCAGCCGCGACGAAACCCCGTCCGCGGCCACCACCAGCGACGCGGAGAGGTCGCCGTCGTCGCATCGGACCCCGGTCACCCGGCCCGCGGTCGACCGCGGTTGCCGGAACTGCACGCCCCGTCGGATTTCGACGTTGCCGGGCAGTGCGTCCTCCAGCGTTTCGAGGATCACGGGATAGTCGTGCGCCAGCAGCCACGGATGCGCGGCCGGGAGCCGGGAGTAGTCGAGGACCATCCGCGGCTCACCGTCCGGGGCGCGGGCGGCCAGTCGCGAAAGGCGCAACGCTCCCGCTCGATCGAGCGCGTCGGTCACTCCCCACTCGTGCAGGACCGCCAGCGAGCCGGGCTGCAGAACCTCCCCCTTCGCCACCGGTGCGGGCGTCAGGCGTTTGTCCAGCACCAGGACCCGGTGCCCGAGCCTGCCCACCGCGCACGCGGCGGCAAGTCCCGCCACACCCGCGCCGCAGACGACGACGTCGTAGTGCTCCGGCCTCATCGCGTCACCTCGAGATACCGGCCCAGTGCCCGTAACGCCATGCCCTGGGTGAAGGCAGGGTTGGCGTACCGGCTGACCCGGCGCACGTACTCGTGCACCGGCTGCGGCGTCCACCCGCCGCCGGTCGTCCGGGCGTCGAGGAGCCAGTGCACGCCGTCGATCACCGCGACGGAATCCTTACCCGCCGTCAGCAGCGCCGAAACCGCCCATCCCGTCTCCTCGGCGGAGCCGGGAGCACCGTGCCCGTCACCCCAGGAACCGTCGGGGTTTCGGGCTCGCACCAGCCACTCCTGAGCCCGTGCCGCGGGCCCCGAACCGGTCCGGCCGCACCGGGCGAAGGTCTCCAGCACCGCCGCGGTCCCCATTGTGTGCTCCCGATACCAGACGGATTCGTAGCTCCCGTCGGGCAGTTGCGCCGTGCCGAGCCAATGCAGCGCGTGATGGATCCGCCGATCGGTGACGGGGACACCCGCGTCGAGAAGCGCCCCGACGGCCTGTGCCGTCGTCATCGGGCACGGCCCGCTGTTGACCACCTTGGTGTTGCGGACACAGAGGCTCCACGAACCGCGGCTGTCCTGACGGCCGCTGAGCCACGTGACACCCTTGCGGACGGCGTCGGCTTGCGCGTCACCCGGCAACCGGGCCAGCACGGAGACGACCTCGCCGGTCTCCAGCACCGCGGGCCAGCCGTTCGGACCGGACCAGCCCCAGAAGCCCGGCGGGCAGCCGAAGGCCAGGAACGGCCGGTGCTGCTGGAGACGTACGAAGAGATCACGGGAGACCGCGAGCCTTGGATCGTCGCGGTAACCGGCTTCGATCAGGCCGCGGACCGCGTACATCGTCCACGCGCCATCGAGCGGTGTGGTCGTCCACGAACCGTCGGGGTGCATGGTGCGCCGCAGCCAGCCGACGGCGGCGTCGACCATGTCCTGTCCCAGCCCGGCCCTCGCCAGCCCGACGCAGACGAGGCCGGTCACCCAGGCGTCCTCGGACCACGACCCCGCCGAGCCCTCGTGCTCGAACGCCTGCCGGATCCCCAGCATTGCCCGGGGTTCGGCTCGCCGGGCGAGCATCCGCTGCAGCCGCGTCAGGGGCCGGTGCCTGGTCTGCGCGAGGCCCAGCGCCGACGCCATCGGCAACCGGAGATCGAACAACCGGCGGTAAAGTCCTGGCAGTAAAGCCAATTCGAGCGGGAAGCGGCGCATCTCCCGCTGGTCGAGCCAGCCCGCTATACCGTAGAACTGGCGGCACCACAGCAGCACCTCCGGATGCGGGATCGCCTCCAGACCGCCGTAACCGGCCATCCACTCCCGTCCCGCCGCGACGGCCGCGGCATTACCGACGGGCCCCACCAGATGCAACGCGGCCGCGGCCACCGCGGTCGGACCCGGTTCGCTGTCCTGCCCGGGGACCATCGACCATCCGCCGTCGTCGTTCTGGACACGGCGGAGCCGCTCGGCTCCGGCCTCGATCAGGTCGGCGGCGCCACCCGGGTCCGCGAAGTGCAGCGCCGTGATCGCGCCCGCGGTCGCGAGGGTGGACCGCAGAGTGCTCGCCCCGTAGTCGAACACCCCGTCCGGCCGCTGTGCCCGCCACAGCTCCTCCGCTCCCTCCGCGATGGCCGTGGACAACTTCCCCTTCGCCGACTGGACTGAGCTCAAACCGTGTCCTCTCCGTCCCCTGCCGGGAACTCGTGCCGGGCCCGCATCCGGGCCTGAGTGACGAGCGAGAAAGCGAGGGCGGGCAGCACCAGCAGTGCGGCCACTCCGGCCCCGACAGCGCCCGCCGTGACAGCCGCCGCGAGCACCAGCCGCTCCGCGACGAGCACCTCGTGCGAACGCAACGCCCGCCGCGCGGTGAGCGCCGTGGGCCGGACGGTCGCGAACGCAAAGAAACCGGTCACGGCCGCGATCGCGACGAACGCGATCTGGTCTCCGGGCAAGCGGGCGACGAAAGCGCCGGCGCCCACCGCGGCGACGCCCGCCACGTACAGCACCACCGCGAGCCGCACCGCGACCCGCACGCCATGGCGTACCGGCACCGAGTGGTAGCCGCCCGCACGATCGCCCTCGACGTCGCGGACCGTGCCGATCAGATTGGAAGCGCTGTCGTGGAGCAGAAATCCCAGCGCCACCGGGACGAGTGTCCAAGGCGGCCAGGTGGTCACGGTCATCGCGCCGATCGTCAGCGCGAGCGCCGACAGCACCCCCCGGCTGAGGTTTCCGGCGAAGCCCCTCCGCTTGAACACGGCGCTGTAGGCGACGATCCCGCCCATCGCCAAGGCGAAGACCGGCAAAATCCGCCAGTTCACCGCGATCAAAGCCGCCAGTGACGTCGCCGCGCAGCCGATCCCGCAGGCCAGCGCCACGGCGGGCGACAACCGCCCGGACGGGATGGGCCGCTGTGGTTTCGCGATCGCGTCCAGGTGCCGGTCGAAGTGATCGCCGAGGTAGTGCCCGGACAGCCAGCCCAGGACCGGCGCCAGTACGGCGACGAAGAGCTCGACGGGCCGTCGCCCGCCCGCTGCCAACGCTCCCGCGAGACCCAGCAGGGCCGGGTAGCAGGTCGTGTACGGCCGCCAGGTCTGCCAATGGGCCGCGGCGACCTCGCGGAGCGCGCGGCGCGCGGGGCGATCAGCGGTCACGGTCCACGGCGCGGTCGGTGATCCCGGCGAGCCGGGCCGCCGCCGCGGCCACCGGCAGTTCCCTCAACCGTGCCCTCGCCCGGCCGGCGTGCTCCCGTGCGCTCCGGCAGGCGGAATCCAGGCCGCCGCTCGCCAGCACGGCGATGCGGAGCGACCTGAACGTCTCTTCAGGCGGGAGTGTCCCCGACAGCGCGGTTTCGATCAGTCGCCGGTGCTTCGGTTCCCCCTCGCGATACGCGAGCAGGACCGGCCAGGTCGGACGGAGGTTGGCCGCGTCGCTCACGGCGGGTTTGCCGGCGCGGGCGGTGTCCGCGAGATAGGGCAGGCAGTCGTCGTACATCTGGTAGGCGATCCCGGTGTGCTCGCCGTAGCTCCCGAGCAGTTCGATCTGCCCGGTTGAGCCGCCGCCGAGCAGCGCGCCCGCCCGGCAGGCGGCACGGAACAGCGCGGCGGTCTTCAAACCGGCTACCGCGAGATAGTCCTCCAGTGCGCTGTCGTGCTCCAGCCCCGACTCCAGTACCTGCCCTCGGCACAGGTCGTTGCCCGCACGGGCGATTTCGGCGACCACCGGTGCCACCGTCCCGGCAGGCAAGCCCCCGTCGGCGATGATGGCGAACAGGTCGAACAGCAGCGCGTCCCCGGTCACGATGGCTTCGGCGACCCCATAGCGCGCGTGCACCGACGGGCGACCCCGTCGCAGGTCGTCGCCGTCGATGATGTCGTCGTGCACCAAGGACGCCACATGCAGGTACTCGACCGCGATCGCGGCGGAGAGCGCCGAGCCCGCCGAACCGCCGACCGCTTCTGCCGACGCGATGAGCGCCAAGGGGCGCACCAGTTTTCCCGGTCCCGCCAGCGCGTGACCGATCAGCTCGTCGAACCGGTCACCCGCTCGCCGCTCCCGTCGTACGAGCGCGTCGCGGATCATCGCGGACAGGTCGCCGACCCCTGGCCCCAAGGTTTCGATCATCGGGTCGCTCCTTCGGCGGCGAAGGCACACGCAGCCGCGAGAACGGCGTCGTTGGCATCCGGAAGTCCAGTGCTGACACGGACTCCGGCATCGCCGACCACCCGGACGGCCACCCCGTGCCCGGCCAGACGCGTGACGAAATCCTGATTCCGCGCCCCGAAGCGGAGCCACAGGTAGTTCCCACCGCTCGGCGGGACGTCTAAGCCCAGGTCGATCAGGCCGTCGCGGACCCTGTCCCGCTCCGCGGCCAGCTCACGACACTGCTCGCGCATCCGGTCTTCGGCGTCCAGCGCGGCGATCGCGGCCGCCTGGGCCGGAGTGGGCACGCGATGGAAGGGCGTCGTCGGTCGTACCGGGCCCACGACCTTCTCGGCGCCGACGAGGTAGCCGACACGCAGGCCGATGAGGCCGTGCGATTTGGAGAAGGTGCGCACCACCACGACCCGGGGATCATCGGGTATCAGGCTCACCGCGTCGGCGATCTCGTCCGGTTCGGCGAACTCCCGGTACGCCTCGTCGACGAGCACGAGGACGTTCGCGGGCAGGGCGTCAAGCAATTCAGCCAAGCGTCCGGTTCCGAGTACCTCACCGGTGGGGTTGTTGGGATTGCACAACAGCACTACCCGGGTCCGGGTGGAAACGGCCGCGGCGACCCCGTCCAGATCCTGGCGGTCCCCGGCGTCACCGGGCACGGCGACCGGTTCGGCGCCGGCGTTGCGGATCAGCAGGGGGTAGAGATCGAACGAAGGCCAGGTGTGCACCACGGTGTCGCCGGGTGCGCAGTGCGCGGAAAGGAATTGCTGCAGCAACGCCCCCGAACCCGCTCCGGCGACGACTTGTCCCGCCGTCACCCCGAGTTCGTCGGCCAGCCGTGATTCCAGCCCGGCGGCGAGCGCGTCACCGGTCAGGTTCACCGAGCCGAGGGACTCGGACAAGGCTTCCCGCACGCCGGGCAACATCGGCCAGTGGTTCTCGTTCAAGGACAGCTGGTGCACGATCCGGCGCACTACCGCCAACCTTTCCTGCGTCAGTAGTCGATACGGTCGGCTTGCCTCGCCCAGGCCTCGAACGGCAGGCAAGCGTCTGGGACGCGCAGGGCGGAAACCGGGACCGTCCAGGTGTCGCGCGGCTTTTCGAACAGTTCGTAGAAGGCGAGGTCGTCGAAGCCCGCTTTCGCCGCGTCATGCCGATCGGCCGCGTAGACGACCTTCTCGAGACGGGACCACAAGGCCGACGCCAGACACATCGGGCAGGGCTCGCAGGAAGACACGAGCACACAGCCGGCGAGTGAGAATCTCTTGAGTTTCCAGCAGGCCTGGCGGATGGCGACCACCTCGGCGTGCGCCGTCGGGTCGAGCAGGGAGGTGACCTGGTTGACTCCGGTGGCGACCACCTCGCCGTCCCGGACGATGAGGGCACCGAACGGACCACCGCCGACTTCGACGTTGCGGGCGGCGATCCTGACACTCTCGATGAGCCAGTCGCGTTCCTCGGCTCCGCCGTCCGCTCGGGTCATTCGAGACCTCACTTCCGTCGTCGGGTGGCACGGATGACCGGGCGACCGGCTGAAGCGATCATCTTCGGTCGCGGCACCGATGCCCGGCGCGACAACGGGAACCGAGGGGGGAACCCGAGGGAAAGCCCTCACGAACCGACGGTGCGCCCGGTCGGAAAGCGACGGAGGCGACGGCGGCGGATCGGTCGTGGGCGTACGGGCTTGGGGGTTGTGAAAGCCACTTTCGCAACCTTGAACATTGCGAAAGTGGCTTTCACAACGCTTCCTTTCCTCTCGTGTGATGAGGGGAAAGCTCCCTTCAGTCGCCTTATCGCTCCTCTGCCCGCTGTCCATCCACAGTGGACTCGGACAGGTGTGGGCAAACTGCTAGCGGCGATGCCCTTCCGCACCTGGCACACCGGGGCCCGGTGAACCGATCATCGACTGTGGTGCCAGGGCGAATCGGCGCACATCCTGGCCGATCCCCGCATCACGGCCCCACGACGCGAAGAAGGGAAGCGAGAGTGACCGCAGTCATGCGACCAGCCGACCGGCCACTGGCCTCCGTCCGGCCCAGAATCCTCGCCACCGTGGTCTTTCTCGCCGTGATCGCGGCCAACGTCGCCGCGACGACCGTGCTCTTCTTCGCCGCCGGGCTCTCGGGCAACACCCTCGTCGACATCGGCAGGCTCACCGGCCTCTACGGCGGCTTGGTGCTGACGTTCCAGCTGATCCTCGTCGCCCGGCTGCCGTGGCTGGACCGGCGGATCGGCATGGACCGGCTCACCACCTGGCACCGCTGGACGGCCATCGGGCTTCTCTGGTCGTTGGTGGCCCACTTCGTCTTCACCGTCTTCGGTTACGCGGAGCTCGACGACAAGGGAGTCGTCGACGAATTCGTTTCGATGATCACCCAGCTCGAAGGCGTTCTCCGCGCGGTGGTGGCGTTCGCGCTCATCGTGCTCGTCGGAGGCGTGTCGGCGCGGTTCGTCCGCAGGCGACTGTCCTACGAGACCTGGCACTTCATCCACCTCTACGCCTACGCCGCGGTCGTGCTGGGCTTCGGCCATCAGGTGATGCTGGGCAAGTCGTTCGCGTCCGGCGGAATCGCCTGGATCTACTGGTACCTCGTCTGGGTGACGGGGCTCGCATCGGTCATCGTCGGGCGGCTGGTGCTGCCGCTGATCCGGAACCTGCGTCACCGGCTGAGGATCGTCGCCGTGGTTCCGGAGTCGGCCGAAACCGTGTCGGTGTACATGACCGGCAAGCATCTGGAGCGGATGCCGGTCAAGGCCGGGCAGTTCTTCCTGTGGCGGTTCCTGACCAAGGACCGGTGGTGGCAGGCCAATCCGTATTCCCTTTCGGCCGCACCCGACGGGCGCACCCTCCGGCTGACCGCGAAGGCCGCCGGTGACGGCAGCTCGTCCCTGCGCTCGCTGAAGGTCGGCACCTGGGTGTTCGCGGAAGGTCCCTACGGCGCTTTCACCGCGATGCATCAGCGCAAGACACGCGCCCTGCTCGTGGCGGGCGGGGTCGGGATCACGCCTCTTCGCGCGCTGCTCGAAGAGATCGCCGGGCACGTGATCCTGGTCTACCGCGTCCGGAGCGAACAGGACGCCGTGCTGCTGCCGGAGATCAGGGGCCTGGCACGGGCACGGGGCGCGGCGGTCCATGTCCTCGCCGGGCCGTCCGATCGGTCCGGGCCGTTCGGCCCCTTGCTCGGACCGGACAGCCTGTGGCGGCTGGTGCCGGACATCCGTGAGCGGGACGTCTTCGTCTGCGGCCCGCCCGGCATGACCTCGGCCACGTTGCGCAGCCTGCGGGAGATCGGGGTTCCGCGTCAGCAGGTGCACGCCGAGCGCTTCAGCCTCACGATCTGAGCCGGGAGTCGACCGACCCATGAAGAAAACCGTCCTCACCCTCATCGTGGCCTTGTCCACCGCGGGGTTCATCGGTCTCTACGTCTACGACCCGGGTTCGCCCGCGCCGGAGCCGGCCGCACCGGCCGCTGCCCCGCCGAACATCTTCGAGGCACTGGAGGCACCGCCGAGCGCGCAGGCCGTGCGCACGGTGGACGGCTCGGCGGAGACCGACAAGTACGGCACGGTGCAAGTACAGCTCGTGGTGTCCGAGAACCGGATCTCGGAGATCCGGCTGCTACAGCAACCTGAACCGGGAAGGGGCGCGGAGGCGGTCAAGGCTCTCCAGCAGGCGACGCTGACCGCGCAGAGCGCCGCCATCGACACCGTGTCCGGGGCGACGATGACGAGCGAGTCGTACCTGAAGTCCCTTCAGGCCGCGCTGGACGCGAGGTGAAGCGGGTCGAGCAGGTCATGGGGTTGCCGGTTTCGGTCGACATCCGTGACGAAGGTGACCACCTGACGTCGCTCGCGCGCGTTTTCGCGTGGCTGCACGAGGTCGACGAACGATTCAGCCCGTTCAGGACAGACAGTGAGGTGAGCCGCTTCGATCGCGGCGACCTGGCCGTGTCCGAGCTCAGTGACGACCTGCTCGACATCCTGATGACCTGTGACCACTACGAACAGCTCTCCGGCGGGGCGTTCACGGCGCGGCTACCGGGCAAGCCGCTCGATCCCAACGCCATCACGAAGGGCTGGGCGGTCCAGCGGGCCGCCCGGCTCCTGAAATCCGCGGGACTCGAAGTCTTCTGCGTCAACGCCGGTGGTGACGTGGTGACCGCGGGAGAGCCGGAACCCGGACGCGGCTGGCGGATCGGCATCCGTCATCCCGAGCAGCGCGGAGAGATCTGCGCCGTCGTGGAATCGGCCGACGGCGCCGTCGCGACGTCCGCCTGCTACGAGCGCGGTTCGCATATCTTCAACGGCCGCACCGGGCGGCCCGCCGAGGGGCTGCTGTCGGTGACCATCGTCGCCGAAGACCTGCTTCGGGCGGACGCGTTGGCCACGGCCGCCTTCGCGATGGGTGTCGACGGGATCGCCTGGGCCGCCTCGCAGCCCGGGTGCCGGGTCCTGATCGTCGACGCCGATCGGCAAGTGCACCGGTCGTCCGACCTGAAGCTGTTGTGAGAAGACCGAACGGAAAGAGCTGTGACCTTGCTGAAAACCGCTGTTTCTCCGCCTCCGGCGACGGGTGCCTGGCGTGAAGGCGACCCACCGGGACGCCGCCGGTGGTTCACTCACGCCGGCGCCTTCGCGCTGGAGGGTGGCGGAACCCTTCCGGAATTCACCCTGGCCTTCGAGACCTGGGGGCGGCTGAATCCGTCGAAGACCAACGCGGTTCTGCTCGAACACGCCTTCACCGGCGACAGTCACGCCGCGGGAGAAGCCGGCCCTGGACACCCCAGCCCTGGTTGGTGGGACTCGCTGATCGGACCTGGGCTTCCGCTCGACACCGACCGGTACTTCATCGTCGCGGCGAACGCCCTCGGCGGCTGCCAAGGCTCCACCGGTCCGGCTTCCCTCGCCCCGGACGGCACCCCGTGGGGCAGCCGCTTCCCCCTGCTGACCCTGCGGGACCTGGTCGCGGCGGAAGCACGGCTGAGCACCTGGCTCGGGATCTCGCGCTGGCGTGCCGTGATCGGTGGCTCGATGGGCGGCAACCGGGCGCTCGAATGGGCGGCGACCTGGCCCGAGCGGGTGGCCGCGATCATGGTGCTGGGCAGTGCCGCCGTCACTCCGCCCGATCATCTCGCCCTGGGCTCGGCGCAGATCCACGCGATCACCGCCGGCCCTGGCTGGCATGGCGGGGACTACCACCATCTCCCGCCGGGCGAGGGCCCGCACCGGGGGTTGGGCACGGCGCGGCGGATCGCGCATCTCGCCTACCGGGCGGAGGCCGAACTCGAGCAGCGGTTCGGCCGGAGACCTCAGGACGGGGAAGATCCGTTCCTGGGCGGACGCTTCGCCATCGAGTCGTATTTCGACCACCACGCGGACAAACTGGTGCGCCGGTTCGACGCGGGAAGCTACGTCACCCTCACCAGGGTGCGGAACAGCCACGACCTCGGCCGTGGCCGGGGCGGCGTCTCAGCGGCACTGGCCGGGATCACGGCCGAGGCGATCGTCGCGAGGCTTTCCGGTGACCGGATGTACCGGCCGTCCGCGCTCGACGAGCTGGCCACCGGAATCCCGGGCTGCGCCGGGATCTCGGAGATCGTGTCGCCACACGGCCACGACGGTTTCCTCACCGCGATCGACCAGATCGGCCCGTTGCTGCGCTCGCTGCTGGACTGATCCTTCCGCGTCCTCTCACCTGGTGAAGTAAATCCCCCTCTTTCGGCCCGTGCGGACGTAACCCGGCGGTAACAGCCACTCGGTTGGCGCAAAGTAGACCTGTTCGGGTGCCGCTTCGCCGGGTCGAGAGGTAAGGCAACGTTGGGTGAAGGCGGTGTGCACATCGCACCGGAGGTCCGGAAGTTCCTCGAGGTCACACTGGGCTTCTCGTGGCCGGAGAGTGACGACCGGGGCTTGACGGCGCTGTGGCTGGCGTGGGCGGAATTCGAGAAGGCGGCCACCGCTTACCAGGCCGCGACCGAGGTGGCGGGGATCGCGGCGGCCGAGGCACTGGTAGGCGAGACGGGAGAGTTCTTCGGCCACTACCTGGGCTCCACCGTCCCCGCGGGTCTCGATGCCCTGGCAGGCAGCGCGGGTGAGCTGGCGAAGATGGCGAAGAACGCCGCCGCGGACGTCTACAAGACCAAGGTCATGTTCGTCGTGTTCGCCGCGTTCGCGCTGGCCACGGTCATCGAGCTGCTCGTGTCGGTCATCGGGGCCCTGTTCGTCGCCCCGGTCCTGGCCGCCGCACGCGTCAGTATCGGCGCGATCTGGCGCGCCCTGATCACCGAATTGGGTGCGCTCACGCGGCCGGTGATCCTGCGGGGTCTGGCCGAGGCCGGGAAGCAGACCGCGAAATTCGCCGCCATCGGCGCGGGACTCATGGCGGGCACCGACTTCGGCGTTCAAGCCCAGCAGGTCGCCGACGGACTCCGCGACGGCTGGGACACCCGTTCGCTGACCTCATCGCTCGTCGGAGGCTTGCTCGGCGGCGGCTTCGCCGGGCTCTTCCACGCCGGAGCCGGCCTGATCCGTTCCACCGCTTTCTCTCTCGAAGGCCGGCTGGTCAAGACCGCCGCGGGCAAGATCGTCACCGCACCCGAAGGCGTGCTGCTGACCGAGCTGGCCGGCCCTCTCAAAGCGATCGGCCATCTCGCCTACGGCACCGGACAGGTCGGCATCGCGCTGCTCACCGCGCCGCTCGTCAACGTCCTCACCGGCAACGCGGGTGCCAACCCCTTCCTCGGCATCGTCAGCGCGTTCAGCGCCCACGGCGGACGACGAGCCGCCACCACGGGCTCCCCCGCGCTCGATGCGATCCACCCGCCCGTCCTGCCCACGTTCACCGTTCCCGAAGTGAAAACCCGCCCGACCACGGAGAAGAACCCGATCGCCGACGCTGGTGTTCCCCCGACGTACACCGCCGTGGTGGCGAGCAGGGAGCCCCTGCCGGCACTGGAAACGGCATCTGTTCACGCCGCGGCCCCGACCGTGATCGGCGGCGACCCGCCACTCACCAAGGCAATGGTCCCGGCAAGCCCGTGGCAGGCCGCCGACGCGCGTGAGCGCGGGCCGTCGGCCGCGGCCGTCCTCACCCAGCCGGCCCGGCTGTCGGTGCCGACCACCACCGCGGCAGCCGGCTCCCGCGCCGCAGAACAGGGAGCGGCGATATCGCCTGCCCGGAACGACCGGGGTCCCGTGCTGTCCAGCGTCATCACGGCACCGACGGCTCTGTCCGCGAACACCGGGGGCCGCGTCCACATCGTCCCGGACGGCGACGGTTCCCCGGTGCTCACACCGGGGCTCCCCGCAGAACGCGGTCTCTCGTCGGCCGCCACCTCGTTCCTGACCGAACCGCCCGGAACCACCGTCTCGATCGCGCCCCATCCGGACGCCGTGCAGGGCTCTCCCGCCCTGTTCCCTGATCTCACTCCCCGCGAACTCCTCCAGGGCCTTCCCACACATTCCCCGGTGCAGCCGGTCCGCGCGATCCCGCTACCCGGTGGTGGCGGCGTCGCGTTCATCACCGGACCGCAGACCCGGAACGTGCTCAACGCCTTCCCGTCTCCCGAACCCGGCGTGTTCCGTCTCGTCACCCACCAGGATGGCGGCCACCTTGTCTTTCCCGGCGATGACCACCGCCCCCTTCCCCATCGCCCGGGTCAAGTCGCCGAGGTCCTCAACCACCTCGACCCGCGGCTCGGGTCCTGGCGCGCCTTCAAAACCGTCGAGCTCTGGACCTGCGACCTCACCCCCGAGCACGCGACGACGCTCGGCCGCGCTGTCCGCACGGTCCTCGGCGCCGACCTCACCGTCGCCCACCCCGGCAGGCCCGTGTACCTCACTCCTCAAGGTGCCGTGCACACCACAGACCCCGGCGTCGAGGGCACTCTCACCCTCGGTCCGAAGCGGAACGCCACCGATCTCGGTTCAGCTTCCCGTGGCGCGCCCAGACGCCGCCAGGCCGCTGCCCCGCATGCCGCCGACGATCTCACCGAACTCGTCGATCCCGAAACGGCGACGCGACTCACCAGCGCGGCGATCGGAATATTCCATCGGTACGGCGACCTGAACCGGGCACATCTGCTCAGCTATCTGCGTGAGCATGGCGCGGCACTGAGAATCCCCACGGTCGCCGCCAAGGTGATCGGGCCGGCCAGGGAAACCGTCGCGAAGAACGACGAGCTGTGGACTCCGCTCTATCGAGGTGAACTCCAGCAAGGGACGTTCGATCTGCGCGAGCCCGACGAGTTCACCGTGTGGTCGTGGCAGCAGGCGATCACCCGCCCCGTCGACACCGCGGAGCAGATCGTGCGAACCGCCTACGAAACCGGATTCAGCGGTCCCGCGGACGTTCTTGTCGCCGGGGCCAGGAAGGCGATCGAGGCCGCGAAAGCGGATGATCGCCGGCATCCGGAGCTGGTCCTGAAGGCAATCGACCACCGTCCGATGATCGAGGCGCTGGCTGATCGGTTTGTCACCGATCATGGTTCGAGCCAGGCGAGCATCATCGAGCGATTGCGGGCAAGGAACGTACGAGGAGAGGACGCCGAACTCCAGCGGCTCGTGAACGAGCGTCAGGAAGCGTGGCGTGGAAGAACAGCCGCGGGCGCCCGACCGGCCTTACCCTCCGGCAAAACGTTCCTCGGCCGTTCTCTGGACGCGGACCGGCTCACCGATCATGAACTGATCGACAAAATCGCCTACGCCGCGGCCTGGGCCGACAAGAGCGCGACGCCCGCGGACCTGACCAGGAACCTGATCGAGGGCGGCGTCACCGGAGCGTGGGCGAATCTGTTCCGCTTGGTCGAAACGGCCACCGCGGAGGCTGCCCGCAACGGAGACCGGCTTCTCCCTTTGGATTCGGAGAACCCTGCTCATCACGACGCCATCCGGAGCCGGATCGGCACCATCTTGCGCGTGACGCCCGAACTGCGTGACCCGGCCCGGGTCAAGCGCTTGGGGAGGCACGCGCGAATGCGGCACATCTCCGGTTCCCAAGCCGCGCTCGAGGAGCACGTCCGGGCAGCGCTGGAAACGCCTGCCGACCACCTGCCGGCGGGCCCCGAAACCGCCGGACCGGAATTCAATCCCATCGTCATCCGCGCCGGCGAACTCGACCCCGGCAACGAGGAGCACCACCGTGCCCTCGACGAGTTGGCCCGCAAGGTGGTCGAGGAAAACGGAAGCCTCCTATCGGCGACCTTGTGCTTCCACATGTATCGGGAAGGTGCCGCCAGAAAGGGAGGGATCGCAGAGCGGGTGGCCGCGGCGTTGGCCCAAGCCGCGGACGAAGGATCGTTGTGGCAACCCGTTTACCGTGGCCGCGCGCAGGACCTTCGTTTCCAGACGACCTATCCGAACGACTTCACGGCCGTGCTGTGGCAGCTGGCGATCAGTCATCCGAACGAAAAGGCGACGGAGATCGCCCGCCGCGCCGAACACGCCGGTTTGGTCGCCAGCCGGGACTTGCTGGTCGCATCCGCCAAGCAGGCCATCGAGGCCGCCGAACTGCATCAGCGTCGGCGCCCGGTCTTGAACATCGCCGATCGACAGCACGATCCGCGGGTCGACGAACTCCTCGATGCCGTTGTTCCCGCTCTGCTGAGACAGAAGTCCGACGACGGCGTCGACCGTTTGCTGACAGCCGTTCGAACGTACAATCTGGAAGGAACCAATAGTAAGCTGCGTGCCGAATTGGCCGAGCGCAAAGCCGCTTTCGCACAGGCGAACACCCTGGGCACGGGACACCACCGAGCCCAGACCGGTCCCGAAGGTGAGCCGCCGTCGCTGGTTTCGGACGGACTGTTCCTGGGCCGGTCACTCGACGCCGACAATCCGGCGGATCACGGCTGGATCGACAAGCTCGCCTACGCCGCGGCCTGGTCCGACAAGAGCGCCACTCCCGAACAGCTGACCCGCCGCCTGATGGACGAGGGGATCAAGGGGGCGTACGACACCCTGGCGGCCCTCGTCGGCAAAGTCGTCGCCGAAGCCGTCAAGAACGGAGACCGGCTGGAGCGATTGTCCGGCGACTCGGTTTTCGCACGGCAAGACGTCCAGAGCCGAATCGGTGAGCTGCTCCTTCGCGACGCCTCGCTCCGCGATCCCGGCAACCCCGACCGAGTCACCCAGCTCGTCAAGCAGATGCGTATCCGGCAGATCACCGGCTCCCGACGCGGTCTCCGTGCCCTCGCCGAATCCATGCTCGAAATCCAGGCCCACCGGCCCTTGCCCGACAGCTCCGGAATCCCCGCTCGCTCACCTGTCCGGCCGGTCCGCGCCATCCCGCTTCCCGACCAGGTCGGGTTCGCCTTCGTTCACGAGAGATACGCCGGGAACATCGCCGCGGCCTTCCCCACCCCGGAGCCCGGCGTTTTGCGCGTCGTCGTCGATCACGACAACGGCGTCTTCTCCCTGCCGGGCTTCCTGGGCGGCGAGATCACCCACACGCCGGACCAGCTCGTCGAGGTGATCTCCACCCTCCCGATCCCGCTCGCGACCTGGGACACGATCGGCGAAATCCGGCTTTGGGCCTGCCGGATCACCGAAACCGACGGCTACGCGCGGCTCGCCAAGGCCCTGCGAGACCATCCCTCCTTCGCCGCGGGAGGTCTCCGGCTGTCCGTCGCGCATGCGGGTCTCCCCATCCACATCACCCCGGACGGTCACGTCCAGCACGTTCCCTCGACCACACCCGGCACCCTCACCCTCGGCCCCGGTCACCCGGAAGCCGGCCCCTCGACGCTCACTCCTGCGCAGACCCACGTGTCGAGACTGTTCACGAGGCTGTCCGATCGGCTCGAACACGCGCAACGGCATATCACCGCGCTGCCCGCGACCTTCGAGCCCGCCCTACGCGCCGAAATCGACCAGCGGCAAGCCGCGCTGAGCCGGGTCACCGTGCGTGACCTGACCGCACGGGACGCGGCCGGGCTCCCCGCCAAGCTCGAAAGCGTCGACCGCCTCGTCGCCGCGCTGCGAGACGCCCGGCTGACCCGGATGGAGGCCCTGCACGACGCCGCCATCGCCAGGATCGGGCGCGGCGAAAGCCCGCTGCGGTTCTATCCGGACGGCGTACCCGACGGCGTGACCAGCAACCCGGACGCCCGGTTCGGGCTGGAGATCGAATTCCAGCTCCTCAGCAAGGACTTCGACGGGGATATCAAGAGCCTCGGTGAACAACTCGAGACCGAAGGCCTTCTCGAGTGGAACGACGGCAAGGATTTCCACGATACCGAAACCCAACCCGGCCGATGGACCTTGGTGACCGAGGACGTCCACGAGGGCGGCGGGGAGCTGCGTTCGCCGATCCTGCCGGGAGGACCTGGCAGCTGGACCGACGTCGCGAAAATGCTGCACAGCCTCAGGACCTACCGCGACAGCGAGGGCGAACCGCTGACCGCCGAACGGACAGGCGGTCACGTCAACCTCAGCTTCGACCACCAGCTCAGCCTGCCCGCCAATGGCAGGCTGGCGCGGCTGGCCAAGGCATACGAAGACGTCCTCTACCGCTTGGGCAACCACCACGGTCCCGCTTCGCCGCCCCGGCGGCTCACAATGGTCGGCCCGACTCCGCTGCCGCCACCCGAGGTCACCTCACTCCTCGACGTCCGGGGCCTCAACTTCGACCGAAGTGATGCGATCAATTTCACGCATGTGCGCTGGCGCCTGAGCGACCGCTACGAATTCCGGTTCTGGGCCGGCGCGCTCACCGAGTCCGAATGGCAGGTGCACGCCGAACTCAGCGGCGCGATGCTGCTCGCGGCGGAGAATCCGTCCCTTGACGGCGTGCTGGGAGACCGGCTGACCCGGCCACGCCTGGTGGGGCACACACCCGGGTTCTCCAGCGCGCGGGACGAACTCGCCTATCTCCTGGACTTCCTGGAGCTGCTGCCGCTGAGTCCCGCCGCCGAAGAGCAGGCCGTCGCCCTGCACTCCTGGACCCGTCCGTTGACGGTGACCAGGGCCAACGATCCGCGATACCGGGCACAGACCGTCATCGGACCTGGCGGCCGTGGGTGGTACTTCCCGATGCGGGGAACCAGCATCGAAGACGCGGTGGCGACAGCCTCGCGCCTTCCCCGCTACCCTCACGCGGAGGTCGTGGCGGCCAGCCTGACCTCCGCGGAGGACGCGATCGACGCCTGGACCACCGGTCCGATGTCCTACGGCGACTTCCTCCACGCGCTCTCCTCCCGTGACGTGACCCTCCGGGCGCAAAGCGCGAGACTGGACGAACCTCGTATCGTCCTCGCGGTCCGGAACGGAGCGGCACGGCTGGGTCCCACGGTGTCGCTCAGCATGCGGGAACCGGTCGTGGTCACCGAAGGCCAGGTGCGGATCACGCCGGACGGCAGGCTGGAGACCGACACGGAATGGATCGAACTGGAGTCCGGCTCGGTCCGGCTCCGGACCGGCCAGAAGGACCTCGGAGCGGCTCTCGAGGCCATGGACGACATGGACAGCGAAGACGATTATTGAGCCGGCGTGGAAGCTCGGTCACGTGTCGCGAAAGTGGCTTTCGCGACACTTCCAGCGATGCAGCGCACAAAGGCGCGGACGCGTTTCCGGCGAACACGCGTGATTGAGCGGCGATCACACTGGAAGACGACGAATGGACATGAACCGAAAGCGCGGCCTACCAGGTCGTCCCATCCTCCGCGAGGTGGTCACAGCGCGCGAGATGTCCTTCGGGGAGCGTGCATGTCCACCCGTCGTGATCGGTGTCCGGCGGCACCGGAGTGAGCGAACTCGAACAGCCATTGACGATTTCGGACGCCTTCAGAACGGCTTTGTTCCTCGTCGAAAATTCCATGGCATGACCTCTCCGTACAGTTCTGCTGAACCCGCCGGGAGCAATACGTACGCTTCCCGGCCGAAAGCAGCTCAGCAGACTGGTCGGAAGTTGACCAGGAATCACCAAGAGTCGACAACAAACGGCCATCGATGATTAGACGTAAAGACGATCAAGGCTCCGGGGAATACCGATCAGCCGGCCTCTTGGCTCAGCACCGACGCGCGCGTCGCGACCACACGGAGGTGTTTAGCGAAGGCGAAGGCAGTACCACGAAGCGACTTCGCGGTGGAATTGACGTCGAGGCTCCCGGTCCGGCCGGTGACCGCCAAGGCGACCGGCCACGGCACGGACGCGTGCGGCACGGCCACGGCGAGCGTGGTGATCACCCCGGACCGGCACTGACTGGTGGCGATCCCGGTCTTGCGCGCGGCGGCCAGTTCCTTCGCCCTGGCCACCGCGGCGGGCACCCTGCTGCTGTGCGCCAGCAGGATCCTGGTGATCGCGGATTCCGCCGAGGTCTTCCTGGCGGCCACCTGCTCGGGAAGACGACAGGTCCGGTGACCGTAGAGCTGGTTGAGGTGATGCACGGTGTCGCCGACGAGGACGCTCAGGCTCGCGGTCTCGCCCGACGCGCGGTGCAGATCGAGCAGGAACGGCGTCGATTCCCGGCGGAAGATGGCGAACAGATCCGCGTTGGCACTGAGGCCGGCGTCCACTAATTGTTCACCTGCAAGATACCCGGCCTCGGTCCGCGCCACGACACCGTGCTCGTGCAGGACGTTGAGCACCCGGTGGACGGTGGCCTTCGCCAGGCCGGTCTCCCGGGTCAGCACGGCGAGGGTGGCCGAGCTTTCGTGCGCGATGACCGCGTTCAGGACGAGCATCGCCTTGTCCACCGCACTGAGTGTTTCCTTCGACCGCATCGGGTTCCCGGACAGAGAAGCTGGGGAAATGCTCATGGGTATCCGTCCACTTCGGCCGCCTGGCAACTTTGTCACTCGATCGTGCGGCCGTGAAGCGGAGGGCGCCTACGCGGCCGCTCCCCTCAGCGCATTTTCGGTCAGGCATTGTGCACTTTGGACCGGTTCCCAAGATCATCCGACGGGGGCGGCCGTCGTCCGCGCGGGCATAACCGTTCACCGAAAAGGCGTTCCGAAGGCCACGCAGGGTCATCGTGCGGAACAGTGCGGATCAAGGCCGACAAGACCATCCCCGCCCCGGGTGGCCGACCGGACAAGGTCGAGGAGCACAGATGAGCATCACCTCGGAATCGTCGCAGTACCGGCTCGGTGACGCACCGGGCCGGATACCGGTGCTCGGCAACGCGCTCAAGATCTTCAAGGATCCGCTGACGTACTTGCCGCGGCTTCGCGATCAAGGTGACGTCGTCCGGGTGAGACTCGGCCCCGGTATCGCCTACATGGCGGTGACCCACGACGTGGTCCAGGAAGTCCTGCACCGTCCCCGGGTCTTCGACAAGGGTGGCGAGTTCATCGACAAGATGCGGGTCATCCTCGGCGACGGTGTCGGTACCTGCAGTGTCACCACGCACAAGCGCCAGCGTGCGTTCATCCAGCCCGCTTTCCAGAAGCACAAGATCACCGGCTACACCGAGGTGATGGCGAAGCACGTCGCCGACCTGGTCGGCTCCTGGCGGTTCGGTCAGGAAATCGACGTGCTGGAGGAGATGAGCAGACTGACCACGCGGGTCACCGCGCAGGCCATGTTCTCCGACGACGACCTCGGCGCGGAGGCCATCGCCGAAGTGCAGCGCTCGTTCCCGGTGGTCTGGAAGGGCGTCTTCCGCCGGATGATGCTGCCGTTGCCGGTCGTCCACGAGGTCCCGACCAAGGCCAACCAGGACTACCGGCAGGCGCTGGCGCGGCTCGAAGGCGTGATCAACTCGATGGTGAACGCGTATCGTGCGGACGGCCGCGAACACGACGACATCCTGTCCGTCCTGCTCGCCGCCCGGGACGAGGACGGCACGGCGATGACCGACCTCGAGATCCGCGACGAACTCATGACGATCCTCGCGGCGGGCGTGGAGACGCCCGCTTCCGGCCTGGCTTGGGCCCTGTACCTCACCAGCACCCACCCGGTCGTCGAAGCGAAGCTTCACGAAGAAGTCGACAGCGTGCTCGACACCCGGACGGCCACGCCCGAGGACTATCCCCGGCTCCCCTACACGAACCGGATCGTCAACGAGGCACTTCGCATGTACCCACCGGTGTGGTTCATCACCCGGCGCGCCGTCGTCGACACCACGCTGGGCGGTCACCACGTACCGGCCGGCTCCAGCATCCTTTTCAGTCCCTACGCCCTGCACCGGGACCCCGCCGTGTTCGCCGCGCCGAACACCTTCGACCCGGACCGGTGGCTGCCCGAACGGCTCCGGGAGCTGCCGAAGAACGCGGTGATCTCGTTCAGCGGGGGAAGCCGGAAATGCCTCGGCGACGTCCTGGCCAACCACGAGATGACGATCGCGCTCGCCTCCATCGCCGCGCGCTGGCGGCTGCGGGAGAAGGCGGGGCATCAGCTCAAGCCCGTCCCGAAGGCCGAACTGACCATCGGTCACATGCCCATGACCGTCGAACCCCGCGGAACCCGGAAGAGCTGACCACCGTGCACCCAGCCGAACTCGGGATCTGGCCCCCGCCCGGCCATTCCCTGCTCCAGCTGCCCGACCGTATCTCGCCGTACGCCGAACAGCTCGAACAGCGGATCCTGCACTGGGCGGACGAGTTCCAGGTGCTCGACGGCGAACGTGCCCGGACGAAACTCGAACGCACGCGGCTCGGCGAGTTGATCGCCCGGTCCTATCCGCACATCACCGAAGACCGGCTCGACGCGCTGGCGGGATGGTTCCTCTGGGCGTTCGTGATCGACGACTGCTACGACGACGTCGTCGGTGACTACGACGCTTCGGCGGAGCGCGTGCTTTCGGTCCTGCGCGGCGAGCGGATCCCGGACATGACAAAGCTCGACGCGTTGCTCGCCCAGGTCCGGGGCCTCTTGGTGGAGGGCAGGAGCAGGCACTGGCAGGCCCGGTTCGAGCAGCATATGGGGCAGTTCCTGACCGGGTTCAAATACGAGGCGGACAGCCGCGCCAGCGGGCGGACGCCCAATCTGCTCGGCTACACCCAGCTGCGCCGGGCGACCGGCGGGATCACCCCGTCGCTGGATCTGCTGGAGGTGGCGACCGGCCACGAGGTGCCGGTCCTGATCCACGAGACGGAGCAGTTCCACATCCTGTTCAACCGGGCCGCGGACGTCGTCGTCTGGGTGAACGATGTCATGTCGCTGGAAAAAGAGCTGCTCTCCGGCGAGACGAACAACGGCGTCCTCGTCCTGCGCCAGGAGATGGAGCTGTCGGACCAGGAGGCGATCGACGCCGTCTACGACCTGGTCGAGGGACAGATGGAGCAGTTCGACCGGGCCCGCACCGTCCTTTTCGGACTTCTCCCCGGCTGGGGTGGCCTGACGGTGAGCGACCTGGCCGCGATCGAGTTGTTCGTCGAAGGCCTGCAGACGTGGATGCGCGGCAACCTCGAATGGTCGCGGAACTGCGCTCGCTACCGGGTCGTCGACGGCGTCAGGCTGAGCACGGATTCCACATTGGTGAACTCCACGAGGCAGGTGCCGGAATGACTTCGACCACCGATCTGGCGACCGATCCGATCGCCGCCCGCACCCGGGTGCGGGAACTCATGCGGGACACCGTGCGTCGCTCGTGCCCCGCTGTGGCACATATCGCCGGCTATCACGCCGGCTGGCTGGACGCGACGGGACTGCCCCGGTCGGAACCCGGCGGGAAGGCGGTGCGCCCGACCTTGGCACTGCTGGCCACCCGTGCGGTCGGCGCGGACGAGGGTCTCGGCGTCGTCGCCGGTGCGGCGGTCGAGCTGGTGCACGACTTTTCCCTGCTCCACGACGATGTGATCGACGAAGACGCCGAGCGACGCCACCGGCCGTCGGCATGGACGGTGTTCGGGAAACCGGCTTCGATCCTGACCGGGGACGCCTTGCTCGCGGCCGCGGTCGAGGTGCTCGCCACCAGCGCGGCTCCCGGGGCGGCCGAATCCGTACGTCTGCTGTTGTCGTCGATCCAACGGCTGGTTTCCGGGGAATACCTCGACGTGGAGTTCGAAACCCGCGAGGTGGTGACGCCGGCGGAGTACCTGCGGATGGCTTCGGCCAAGACTGCGGCCCTGATCACCACGGCCGTCACGCTGGGGCCGACCCTGGCTCAGAGCCCGCCCACCTTCGTCACGGCGCTCGAAGGTTTCGGGCGGCACCTCGGCCTCGCCTTCCAGATCACCGACGACGTGCTGGGCATCTGGGGAGATCCCCGGCTGACCGGTAAGCCGATCCTGGGCGACATCAAGCGCCGCAAGCGATCCTTCCCGGTCGTCACCGCGATGGACGCCGGAACTCCCGATGCGGCATGGCTGCGCCGGCTCTACCAGAGCCCGGCCGTCATCACCGACGAGCTGGCGGAGGAGGCGGCCGAAGTGATCGTCCGCACCGGCGCGCGCGAGCGGGCCGAAAGGGAGGGCCGCCGCCATGTCTCCGCGGCCGTCGAACTGCTCGGGCGTCTCGGCCCGGGCAACGAAGCGGCGAAGAAGCTGGCGGAGCTGGCCCAGACCGTCACTAACCGCGAACGGTGAACGACCCGACCAGAAAGGAACTCGCCACCGTGGCACTCGAAGAACGACACGGCGTCACCCGCCCATCCACGTTCAGGCAGCTCGCCCAAGGTGTTTTCTGCTACGCGCGGGCGTTGGCGCGGGCGACGTTCCGCCGGAACTGATCGCCACACGCGCGAAGAGCCTTACGGTCCACTCGGACCCGTGAGGTGGAAGCACGGGAAAGCGGAAGTTCACTCACCGAGTGGAGAGCGACATGGCCACGACCTTGTTCCCCCGGCGCACCCGGCGGCCGAAACCGCCGTCCTCCGGCGCGGACATCGAACTGCAGCCGCCACCGAGTGTTCCCGAGGACACCGGTGGCGGCGTCAGCTCGGTGCTGATGTACGCGCCGATGGGGCTCGGCTCGCTCGCGATGGTGATGATGTTCGTCCGGCCGGGAGCGGGGATCTTCGCCTATCTGGGCGGTGGCCTCATGATCCTCTCCACGATCGGCATGCTGGTCGCGCAGATGCTGCGGAACTCGGTGACGCACAAGCAGAAGCTCAACGGGCACCGGCGTGACTACATCCGCTACCTGGCGCAGCTGCGCGGTCGCGTCCGCAAGGCGCTGACCGATCAGCAGAAGGCGGCACGCTGGATCCACCCCGATCCGCACTCCCTGTGGTCCATGGCGCTGGGCTACCGCCTGTGGGAACGCCGCCCGGCACACGACGATTTCGGCGAGGTCCGCATCGGGCTCGGCACCCAGCGGTCCTCGCTCAACCTCACCCCGCCGGACAGCAAGCCGATCGAGGACCTGGAACCGCTTTCGGCGCACGCCCTGCGTCGTTTCATGCGCGCCTATTCCACCCTGCCGAACTCGCCGATCGCGGTCTATCTCCGCGGCTTCGGCCAGATCCAGTTCAGCGGCGACGACGAGGCCGTGCTCGGCGTGCTGCGGGCCATGCTCGCCCAGCTCGTGACGGCGCACGCCCCCGGTGACGTCCGGATCGCGCTGTGCGCCACCGAGGAGCGGCTGGAGCGCTGGGACTGGCTGAAGTGGCTGCCCCACAACCAAGACCAGGAAAGCCACGACGCCGCCGGGGCCAGGCGGCTGATCACGACGAGCCTCGACGAGGTCGAACTCCTCGTGGGCGGCCCCTCGTTCACCGGCCGGCCGCGATTCGAGGCGGACACGCCGATCACGGCGTCGGAACCCCTGGTGGTCCTGCTGGTCGACGGTGTGTCCGTACCTTCCGATCACCGGATCGCCGACGAGGGCTACCGCAACGCGGTGGTGCTGGACGTCGGCGGCGCGTTGCCCTGGCAACAGCGCCCGGACGTGCTCTTCCTCGAGATCGACGCCGACGAGATCCGGACCGTGTCGTTCGACCGGGTCGGCAAACCGCAGACCGCGCCGCTGTGCAGTCCGGACCAGCTCAGCGCGACCGCGGCGAACGCGCTGGCCAGGACCATGGCCCGGTTCCGGATCGGCGAAGCCGCCGACGGGGACGACGAGCCGCTGGCCGTCGACTACGACCTCGCCGCGCTGCTCGGCCTGGGCGACGTGGCGACCTTCGACCCCGTCAAGTACCGCCGCGAGCGGATGACCAGCAAGCGCAGGCTGCGCGTGCCGATCGGGATCGCCGCCAACGGGGTCCCGCTGGAGCTGGACATCAAGGAGGCCGCGGAAGACGGGATGGGGCCACACGGGCTGTGCGTGGGCGCGACCGGTTCCGGCAAGAGCGAGCTGTTGCGCACCCTGGTACTCGCGCTGGCCACCACGCACTCTTCGGAGGATCTGAACTTCGTCCTGGTGGACTTCAAGGGTGGCGCGGCCTTCCTCGGTTTCGACCAGTTGCCGCACACCTCGGCGGTGATCACCAACCTGGTCGACGAGATCGAGCTGGTCGACCGGATGCAAGACGCCCTGACCGGTGAAATGAACCGGCGGCAAGAACATCTGCGAGCCGCCGGGAACTACGCTTCCCGGCGCGACTACGAAGCGGCCCGCGCCCAGGGTGTCCCGCTGGAGCCGATGCCGGCGCTGTTCGTGGTGGTCGACGAGTTCAGCGAGATGCTCACCAGCAAACCCGAGTTCATCGACGTCTTCGCGATGATCGGCAGGCTGGGCCGCAGCCTCGGTGTCCATCTCCTGCTCGCTTCCCAGCGGCTGGACGAAGGCCGCATCCACAAGGTGGAGACGCATCTGTCCTACCGGCTCGGTCTCCGGACGTTCTCGGCGATGGAGAGCCGCAGTGTGATCGGTGTGCCGGACGCCTACGAACTCCCGAACAGCCCCGGTAACGGTTACCTCCGCCCGGACACGCAGACTTTGGTGCGGTTCAAGGGGGCCTACTCGTCGGCGCCGTATCGGGTCAAACGCCGCCGGATCGACGCCGCTTCGGTCGGTCAGAACGTCGTCCCGTTCGGCACCCGGTACGTCGACCCGGTCTCCACTCCCGAACCGGAGCCGGAAGAGATCGACGAGCAGAGCGACTCCACGGACACGATGCTGGACGTGTTGCTCGGCAGGCTGAAAGGCATCGGCCCGCGAGCCCACCAGGTGTGGCTGCCGCCGTTGAAACAGGCCCCGACCCTCGACCAGCTGCTGCCCCCGCTGGTGGACCATCCCGAGCTCGGGTTCCGCCCGATCGGCGATCTGCAGACCGCGACCCTCGACGTCCCGGTCGGGCTGATCGACCTGCCCGCCCAGCAACGACGCGAGCTGCTGAGCGCGAACCTCTCGGGCAGCAAGGGAAACGTCGCGATCGTAGGTGGACCGCAGAGTGGCAAGAGCACGATGGTGCGCACGCTGATCTGCTCGCTGGCGCTGACCCACACCGCCAACGAGGTCCAGTTCTACTGCCTCGACTTCGGTGGCGGGCTCACGGCACTGGCCTCGCTCCCCCACGTCGGCAGTGTGGCCAACCGGCTGGACCGCGACCGGGTGACCCGGACGGTGCTCGAAGTGACCAACCTGATGGCGCGGCGCGAAACGATCTTCGCCGAGCACAACATCGACTCGATGACCAGCTACCGGCGGGCCCGGCGGGAAGGCCGGTATCTCGATCTCGACCCGTACGGCGACGTGTTCCTGATCGTCGACGGCTGGTACACGGTGCGGCAGGACTTCGAGGAGCTGGAGGAACGGTTCAGCGAACTGGCCGCCCGCGGCCTCAGCTTCGGTATCCACCTGATCATCGCCACCAACCGGTGGTCGGAGATGCGGCCATGGTTGCGGGACGTGGTCGGCACCCGGTTCGAGCTGAAACTGGGCGACCCTGTCGACTCTGAGGTGAACAGCCGCTTCGCGGCGACCGTGCCGTCCATTCCCGGACGAGGGATCACCCCTGACCGGTTGCATTTCCTCAGCGCGCTGCCACGCATCGACGGCCTTTCGCGGACCGACGACCTCGCCGACGCCACGGTGGAACTCGCGGAAGCGCTGACCACGCCCCAGGCGCCGAAGGCACCGCAAGTCCGGCTGTTGCCGCACAAGCTGACCGTCCGTGAGCTGCCCGGCCCCACGGCGCCGAACCCGGCCGCGGAGATGCGCGTCCCGCTCGGGGTCGAAGACGTCCACCTGGCGCCCGAGTGGCACGACTTCGACGCCAGTCCGCATCTGCTCGTCTACGGTGACGCCGAAAGCGGCAAGACGAACCTGCTCAAGCACATCGCGCGCTCGGTGGTTGCCCACCACTCCTCCAGCGAGGCGCGCGTGATGTTCGGCGACTTCCGCCGCGAGCTGCGCGGCTGCATCCCGGAATCGCACCAGCTCGAATACGCCGTCGGCGCCGAAGCGTTGACGAAGTCGATCGCCGGCGCGGCGACGATCTTCGAGAAACGCATCCCCGGCCCGGAAATCAGCCCGAGCAGGTTGCCGCTGCGTGACTGGTGGAAGGGCGGGCGGCTCTACATCATCATCGACGACTTCGAGCTCGCCGAGACGGCGGGCAGCGCGGGCCCGCTGCAGCCGCTCCTGCCCGTGCTGGCACAGGGCGCCGATGTGGGTCTGCACGTGATCATCGCCCGCAGCACCTCGGGTGGCGGCCGGTCGATGTCGAACCCGGCGATCCGCCGCATGTGGGAGCTGGGCACCCCCGCGCTGATGTTGTCCTGTCCCAAGTCGGAAGGGGCCTTCCTCGGCAACCTGAAGCCCCGGGTGCTGCCGACCGGACGTGCTCAGTTCGTGAACCGCCGGCGGTCCGTGCGACTCGTGCAGACACCTCTCGTCGAATAAGGTGTCCTGTCGGGTCTCGAAGTCCGTGAAGGCCTCCTTGAGGGACTCTGGGTCCCTTAAGGAGGCCTTCACGGACCTGTGTTCCTCGGCGGTCGCGGAGCATGCGGTCTTCGAAGCGGTGAGGGAACGGGAGTGTCGCGAAAGCCACTTTCGGGACTTCCGGTGTCCCGAAAGTGGCTTTCGCGACACCGAGGCCGGCCATGCAGGCGAGCGACCGAACCCGACGCAGTTGCCTTGCCCCGAGACAGCCACGCCACACCCCACCGGAAAACGAAAGAAGCCGACCGCCGAGGCGGCCGGCTGGAGTGTTCGGACGGAACGCGCCGTCGCGAAAGTCTTCCCACCGAGCGGGCTGGGGACTGTCCGGGGGGCTGAACGGCCCCCAGCCCGGATGCCGGCGGTGGTGGGGCCCGATCTCCCGCCGGTTCGCGCTGACGCTAACGCGCGATGAGCCGACTGGCCGTGCCGGTTGTCCTTCCAGCCAAGGCCACTGCCCGAACAGCCGCCGGCCGAACCGAGAACATCGGCTCCATGGCCCGGGAATCACGCTGTGAGGCCCAACACCCAAAGCCCTCAGCTCTCCCGTTCTCCGCCACCGACCAGGTGGCTCAGCTCACGGTCGAGATCGAACCAGCGCCATTCCTCGCCGGGAGCCACCAGGGCATGGCTGCAATCGAGAAACTCGACCAGTTCGCCCAGCCGGACGGTGAAAGTGGCCGCGCCCTCGGTCGTCATCAAGGTCACCATCACCCGCCTGGCTCCGTCCGGGTCCGGACCGATCCGCACGTCCCCCTCACCCGATGGCGTGAGTATTCCCGCGGACAGAAGTTCCCTTGAGAACAGCCATTCCACCTCGATCGCCGGATCGCGCAGGAACCGCACCACGACGGCGAACGGATCGCTGGTGTCGTACCTCAGTTCACAGCTCTCCGGCAGCTCTGCCCCGTCGGGCAGCAGCCGCCCGAAAACGATCTCGTGCCGGTGCGTCACGTGCCGGACCGAAAGGTCGTCCGGCGTTCCTGAATCCACTTCTCGGTTCATCCGACCAAGATCCCCGCACTGTCTTCATTCGACCTCAATCGCTCCGCGGAGGCACGGACGATCGCACACTGGGCGTTTCCGTGCGTGGATCATGCCCGAAGTTCTCTGGTATCGGACGGCCTTTTCCGGCGACCATCGACAAGCGCGGCACTCTGCCGGGGAAAGGAATCACGATGCGCACCATTCACCCCACCCGCCCTCCCGCGCTGCGGATCATTCTGGCCCTGATCGCGGCACTGACCATCAACATGGTCATCGCGCTCGTCGCGGGGTCCCTGGACGAGGGACCGGCCACGGTCGGGCTCGACCCCACCGAGTACCTTCCAGCCACGGTGGTGGGTTTCCTCGTCGGTTCCCTCGGCTTGAGCCTGCTCGCGCGCTTCGCGCCACGGGCGCCGCGGGTGGTCGTCCCGGTCGTTCTGGTCCTGTCGTGGATCCCCGACCTGCTCCTGCTGAACGACGGCGCGACCGCCGTCAACGTCACCGGCCTCATGATCATGCACCTCGTGGTCGGCGGCGCGGTCGTCGGCGCCTTCGCCAGGACGATCCCGGACGTGGCACGGTGACGGCCGCTCCCGAGACCTCGCCGCGACTGCTGGCGGCGGCCGAGTTCTATCGCGGCGCTTTCGCCTGGGACGTCGAAATCGGCGAACGTTCCCTGGCCTTGGTGCTGACCGGGGGAATGGCCGCGTTCTCGGTTCCCTTCCACGCCAAGAATCAGCATCTCTTCTCGGCGCGGGACGCCGTTCCACCAGGTCCGCTGATCCTGACCCCGGGCGTCCCCTTCCGGGTGCACGCGCTCGTCGACGCGAGCGACTTCGTCATCCCGGACCAGGATCTTCCCGAGAACGTGCTGTTCCACCGTCCGCTGAGCAAGCTCCTGCTACCGCCGACGGTCGATACCCGCGGAGCGGTCCGCTGGCTACGTGAACCTTCGCCGCAGGAACGCTGGCTTCCACTGGCCGCGGGGGTCTTGTCGGCGCTCTCCCGGCCGAACCGCCGGATCGCCGCATATCGGCGCCGGGTGCGGCGTGACCGCAACGGCCTCAGCTGATCACGCCGGCGCGCAAGGCCAGCAGCACCATCCGGGTCCGGTCCCCGGTCTGCAGTTTCCGCGCCATATGCGCGAGATGTCCCTTGACGGTGTTCGGCGAGACCAGGAGTTCGGTGCCGATCTCCTGGTTCGTCCGTCCGTCGGCCACCAGGCACAGAATCTCGATCTCACGTTCCGAGAGAACCGCCTTCCGCACGGCGTACTCGGCGACGACGCGTCTCTCGTCCTCCGAAGGTGACTTGCGCGCCGCGATCCGGGTCGCCGAGTCGGGCGAATCGGCCAGGTAGCCGACGGCATCGGCGCGGAGCGCCGCCACGGCGAGACCGGGGTCACGCGAACCGGCGACCACGACCACCCTCTCCGCTCCGCGCCGGTACAGATCGCCCACCTGATCGACCATGGCACGAGCGTCGCCACCCGCGTACAGGACGGCGACATGGGTCCGGCTCGCCGCGGTCTTCCCCGCACGGAAACCGCGGGGCGTACTGCCTTCGACGACGCGCTCGGCCCCCATCCTCCGTAACCGGCCGGCGTACGCGCGCCGCCTTCGAGGATGAGGATCCACCACCACGGCGCGGAATCGCGCTTCCCTGGGAACCTCCGGATCCCGGCCTGCCTGCTGGAGTGGCGGCTCAAAGTAGGATCTCACACGGACAGGGGGCAACGAAGGTGAATTATTCTCGTTCATGCTCCGCCGAATTCTAATTAAGCGGAGCGCGCAGTCAAGGAGACAGCGCGAAATTCGGCGAGACATGCCCTTTCGGCCCGATCAGCCCCTAGGCACTCACCAAATCACCGATCATCCTATGTACGAGCCGTTCGGCTCGCACACCGCCGCCTTGAAATCATCGGCGAATAACCACCAGAACGGAATGCGAAACCCGCTCACCTTTCACGAAGGCCGTCGATGTCCAACGACAATGCCCTTATTCCCCTTTTCCGCGCCACCGTTCGCGGATAAAGTCTTCGCTGTGACGCCCGATCGGTTCCCCCGCCGATCTCGTCACCGAAAAGAGGAAGACCGCGGCACGCTTCGTTTTCACGCATCCCCGCCCGGAGCGGGCAGCGGTCACGACAGTTCTCGATCACCGAGGACTCCCGGCCTTGACCGGGGTAGTGCAGGCTGATTCGCGCCCCCATCGCGGGCCTGCCGGAACCCGAGGAGCCGACGACGATGCACCCCTCATCGTCGTCGGCTCCTCGGCGTCGTCACCGGCTCCCGGAACGCGAGCCTTCCTTCCCGCGCGTCCGAACCTCAGCGCGGCACGGCTCACCCGACAGCGCGGTGAGCCGCCCTCTCCCTCCGGACCGGATCAAGCGCTGGGCAGGGTCTCTTCGGGCACCGGTCGTCCCGCGCGTTCCCAGTCGGCGAAGGTGATGACGAGGCGCTGCCACAGCAAACGATCCCCGATCTCCGCCACTTCCATCCTGGGACACTGCGAATGCTCGTCCCAATGAGTGAGGACCCGGACGCCGGTGTTCGTCGCCTCGTCGACGAACAGGTGCTCGTCGAGCAGCCAATGGATACTGCGCCGGGTGTACGTCACCGAGGGCAGGGCGGCGTGCACGATCGCCGCGGCCGCGCGGTGCTCGATTCCGGTGATGAACACCGCGGGCGTCAGCGGGCTCTTGCGGAGAGCATCGACGAGTACGGCCCGATCAGGCGGGCGCTTCGGAACACGGCAGCGCCCGACGAAAGCCGACCGAGCGCTTTTCTCAGGAAGGTTGTTCATACTCGGATATTCCCACTTCCGACCCCGTTCGGAGAGGGTAAGTACCGTCCGTAGGGATGAACACGGGAAACAGCCGACAAAAGGGCGGCCCTCAGTAACCGAAATTCTGGGTCCAGTACGGCCCCGCGTCGGCCAGGAAATAGACCCCTACGCCGATAGTGGTGAATTGGGGGTTGGCCAGATTCGCCCGATGCCCGGGACTGTCGAGCCAAGCCTGCACGACCGTTCGCGGATCGACCTGACCGCGAGCGACGTTCTCCCCGCCCGGATGAGGATGTCCGGCCGCACGCATCCGGTCGGCCGGCGTACTGCCGTCGGGCGCGACATGCGCACAGAAGTTCCTGCGGGCCATGTCCTTGCTGTGCCGGCGCGCGGCCGTCCGCAGCCGTTCGTCGGTCTCGAACGGCGGAAGGCCGGACTTCTTCCGGAACACGTTGACCAGCCGGGTCACCACATCCTCGTGCCGGGCCTGGTGCGCGGCGCTGCCCACGATCGAGGCGAACGGCGAGTCCCGCTCGGACGGCGCCGCTTCACGCACGGAGGTACGGACCACCGAATCCACGACCGGGGTGGCTTTTCGGCGCAAGGACCCGCGCGCGGCGGACTTGCCACGCTTCCGGTTTCGACGACTTTGGGGCATGCGATCCCTTCCCGCCCACCGGAGATACCCTCTCCGCAAGCTAACACGAAAGTGCCCTCACATCCCGCGACCGGCCTCCGGGGTCAGCCGGACCGCCCCTTCGGACAGGATTCCGACAGTGGATACTTCCCAGTAGTGATACTTGGACTTCACCTTCCTTGACATGCGTGTCGCAAATCGACCCCCATTGTATCCCGAATACGCATTTTATTGACATGCGGTCAACACTCCACCCGAACGGTGTTCAACGAGCAACCGGGTGACGAACCGCCACGAACGGGCAGCCACTTTATCCGAAAAAGCAAACAATATTGCTTTCAACGGAAACCGAATGGTGAAGTCGATTTTCGAGGGTCAACGGGGAGGAAAGTGACTCCATGCGCGGCGAAGCCGGCCGGGAAATGCGCCGTTATAATCGATCTTCGGTGCTGACTGCCCTGTACCACGAAGGTCCGTCGAGCCGGGTGGAGCTCAGTGACGCCACCGGGCTGAGCTGCTCGGTGGTGAGCCGGGTGGTCACCGAGTTACTTTCGAATCGGGTGATTCGGACGGTCGGAGCCGCCGACTCACGAGGGGGACGGCCGCGAATCCTGGTCGAGGTGAATCCCGACTACGGTTCGGTGGTCGGCGTCGACGTGACCGAGGACAATGTCCAAATAGGTCTCTACGATTTCGCTCTTCGGCAGCAAGCGGTTTCGCATTTCCGCGCTCCCGGTAGCCTGTCGGACCTCGGCGCGCTTTCCCAGCGGATCATCGCCGGGCTGCGGTCGGTCGAACGCGCGGCGAAGACGACACGCGGGGCGATCATCGGCGCCGGAGTCGCCGTACCCGGCCCGATCGGTGTACCCGCCGGCGCGGAGCTGGCGACCGAATTGGCCGGTCGCAGCGGTCTGCGCATCGTCCTCGGCGACAACCGGGTGCGTTCACTGGCACGCGCCGAAGGCTGGCTGGGCGCGGCGGGCAAGGCCGGTCGCACAGCGGTCGTGGTGCTCGAAGCCGAGGCGCATGTCGTCCTGATCGAGGATCGGCGGATCGAGTGGTCCGGCGATTGGGGCCACACGACCTTGGTCTACGACGGACGGCCTTGCCGGTGCGGTGCGCGCGGATGCGCGGAGACCTATATCGGGGCCGACGGAGTGCTCGAACGCCACCGTCAACTCTCCGGCGGCACACCGAAGCCGGGTTCCAAGGCGGGCCGCCGTCTCCTGACGGCTCCTCATCCGGAACTCGCCCGCGAGACCGTCGGTTATCTCGGCGCTTCTATCGCTGGGATGACAAATCTTCTGCAGCCCGAGCGCGTCGTCCTCACCGGATGGTTCGGCCGCGCACTGAGCGAACGGCATCTCGACGAACTTCGCGAAAACCTCGCCGAACGCGCGCTCGGGCCCACGACGATCGAGGCGGGCCTGGCCACCGCGGCCACCGCCCGGATCGGAGCGGCGGCGCTGCCGATCTGCGCCTTTCTGGAGTACGGACAGGATCCACGCAAGGTCATCCCGCTGGAAGACGGCAGACCCGCCGGTTTTCCCTACGCGGTGCCGTGATCGGACGCGTGGCGCGAAGGCGTCTGCGGTGTAGGTCGGAGTGTTGTGAAAGTGGCTTTCACAACATCACCGACGCGTGGCGCCGGAGGTGCCGTGTCCAGTGACGCCACGCGGGCATGGATCCGGGCCCGCGGTGTCCTTTATGGACAATCGAGGCCACGTCGTGTGCGGCCTCCCGGACAAAGCGGCCGCCGGTACTGGGAGGGCACTCCCGTTGTCCGAAAGATCACCGGTTTCCGCGTGACCGGGGCCGTCGGCCCTACGGTTGGCCTGTCGGCGGAGTTACGGTGATCCTAGGTGTCCGAGCGCCGCAGACGACCATGACGGCCGGTGAACGCGACCCGGACCCGGACCCTGTCCACTTTCGCGTTCGCCGGCCGTCTACGGGTTCCGGTCAGTAGCCCCGGTAGGCACCGCTTGCCGCCATCGCCTGCAGGCCGGGCACCTCGCCGATCGAACCGTAGCGGTCGAGCGCGTACCGCACTCCCGCGATGATGTTGTCGACCGGGTTGTAGATGTCGTCGTGTCCCGGGAGTTTGTGCGCCTCGAACGTCGGGTCGATGCACTGCATGAGCCCCTTCGAGGGATGCCCCGCCGCCGCGTTGGAATCCCAGAGATTGATCGCGTTGGGGTTCCCGCTCGACTCGTGCTGAATGATCGCCCAGATGTTCGCGATATCCGCTTCGGACACCGGTACGCCGGCGGCCTGGAGTTCCTTGATGGCTTCCAGGATCCACTGGTGGACGTCGCCGGGCGGCATCGTGGCGGGCGGCCCTCCACTCGTCGTCGCGGGTGCGCTCGCCCCGCCTCCGCCGGACCCAGCACCACCGCTGGTGCTCGGCGCGGCGCCCTTGCGTGAGGTGCCGACGGCGGGCTTCCCCACCGCGGAGAAGGTTCCGCCGGTGTGCCGGCTCATCACCTCTCGGGTTCGCCCGATCGCCGTGTCCGCCTCGGTGGCGAGCCGGTCGAGGTCTTCGCCCGCGGCGCGGGCCACCGTGGCCGCACGCTCGGCGGCTTCGGCCAGAATCGTGGTGGGCGGCTTCTCCGGCGGCACCGCACCGACGACCTGCCGGTTGACGGCGTCCTGCCGCGCCTCGGCTTTGGCCGCGGCAGCGGCCGCTTCGCTGTCGATCTGCCGGATCTCCCGCCGGGCCGCTTCGACCCGCTCCCCCGCCGAGGTCCGGATGCCGCCGAGCCGCTCCCGGAGCGCCGAGAGATCGTCGGCGACCGAACCGAGACTGCCGCGAAGCCGGCCACCGGCGCCGGCGAGTTCGTCCACATAGCCGTAGAAGCCCTCGGCGGTCTGCCCGCTCCAGGCACCTTCACGTAGTCCGGTGACTGCGGCGTGCAGCCCGCTGGTGTGGCCATCGAGTCGTTCGGCGGCCTGCCGGAAACTTTTCGCCGTTTCCTCGACACGCTCCGGTTCGAGGGCTTCGAACCGCGCGGCTTTCTCCTCGACCGCACCCCATTCGGGTGGCATCGGCGCGGTCATCGGATCTCGTCCAGCCAGGCGTTGCCGACCTCGGGGGTGTCTCGCGGCGGTGAAGCCGGTACGGGATCCGCTGAGGCCGCACCGGTGGCATGGTGCACGATCCGCGCGTTGTCCGTGTCGACGCCCTGGGCCTCACGGGCGGTCTGCCGCAATTTGGCCGCCGAGAGGTCCAGATGCTCGATGGCGTGCCCGAACTCCCCGTGTACGCCGGCGTGGAACCCGGAGACCGACGCGTGCGCGCCGTCGCCCGAGCCGAGTCCGCCGAACGGATTGCTCGCGCCGGCGCCGTCCCCCAGCAGGGTGCGCGCCCGGTCCAGTTCGTCCCTGAGCGCGTCCAGCCGCTTGCTCGCCGCTTCCATCGCCGCCACGTCGTACTGGACCACGACCGTCTCCTCCGGACTCGTTCCTCGGCTGAGGTTCCCCCGGTGACGGCCGGACACAAGGGCCGTCTGGCGGCACAAGCGTCCTTTGGAGGGAAATCCTCCGCTGATCACGAACGGACAATCGATCAGTGACGGCCGCGCAGCACCGTCTCGACGTACTCGCGATCAGTCGACGGAAGCCACCAGGATTCCCACGGCGGGATGAGCCAGCCCAGTTCGGTGGCGGCGTCGCGAACGACCTGGACCGCGCGGGTGATCGCGCCGTCCGCCCGATCCGGCCGCCACAGCAGCGAGAACGGGTACAGCGGGACGGGGTCGACCACCGGGATCACGACGACACCGTCGGGCACCGGTGCGGTCAGCGGAGCGATCGCGGGCAGACCGTAGGCCAGGATCGCCGCGTTGGCGGCGCTGCGCCCGTGGCCATGCAGCTTCTCGGCATGGGTCAGGCCGAACTCTTCGGCGAGTTCCTCGTTCCAGTTGTGCCAGTCGAGCGCGCGATCGGAGGTGTGGAGCAGCAACGGATGCGCCTGCAATTCCCGCATCCGGAGTTCCGCGCGGCCTTCCAGCGGGTGGCCCTCCGGCACGACCAGACCGTGCGGCTCCAGGCGCACCAGTTCGTGCTGGATCGACTTCGGCAGCACCATTCCCGGCCAGTTCACCCGCCCGAACGCCATGTCGAGCCTGCCCTGCGCGAGGTCGGGGAGAGCTCCCGCGAGCCCCTGCCCTTGAAGGACTTCAAGGGGTTGTCCGGACAGCCGTTCGCGAAGTACCTGTGCGATCGCGTTGGTCACCAGGCCTTCGGTGATCACGTCGATCCGCAGCGGCAGTGCCGTGCGCCCGAGTGCCGTGACGAGGTCCTCGGCGTCGGCGAGCAGCCTGCGGCCGCGTTCCACGAAGACCGCCCCCGCGTCGGTCACTTCGACGTGCCGGCGGTCGCGGATGAACAAGACCACGCCGAGCCGCTGTTCCAGCTGGCCGATCTGGGCGGACAGCGTTTGCTGGGCGATGAGCAGCCGGTTCGCCGCGCGCCCGAAGTGCAGTTCTTCGGCCAGTGCGACGGCATATCGCACCAGCCGCAGGTCGAGGTCGGTCACCGGGTGACAGTATCCCGCTGTCAGAGACGGCTACAAGAAACGCGCCCGGCGGCGAATCGCTCGATCGGATGACGATTCTTCACTTCGGCGGTCCGTGCGGGAAACCCCTACGTCTCGTTGCGGCGCTCGACGCGCCGTGGACGGCTTCGCATCATGGCGGAACGAGAGAACCGGAACGCACGCGAACGTCCGTTCGCGGTGCCCATCCCGGGCCCGGCCGGACGGAGCATCCGATGACCATGTCCTGTATCGACGCGCCCGCGAACGGCACGAACGCGGAATTGCTCCGCCTGGCGCGGGAGGCCCGGCTGGATTTGTCCCGGCCGGAACGAGGGGCCCGGACGGGGCAGGCCGTGAACGAACTGCTGCGCCTCGTGTACCCGAAGATCGTGGCGTACTGCCGGATCCGGCTCGGCCCGGACACCTATCGGATGTGCACCGCCGACGACGTGGCCCAGGAGACAGCGATGGCACTGCTCACCGCGCTGCCCCGGTTCCACGATCAGGGCACTTCGTTCCTGGGCTACGTCTACCGCATCGCCGAATACAAGGTCGTCGACGCCCGGCGGCGGCACCAGCGCGACCGGGCGAAACCGGTGGCCACGCCGCCCGAGCGGCCGCAGCCCGGACCGTCTCCGGAGGACCATCTCCTCACCGAGGAGTTCCTCGCCCGGCTGCACGACCTGCTCCGCTACCTTTCCGACAATCAGCGCAGCGCCGTGTGGCTCAGGGTCTTCGAGGGGCTTTCCGCCATCGAGGCCGCGGAGCGGCTGGATTCCACACCCGGCTCGGTCCGGGTCGCCGTCCACCGCGCCCTGCGCCGGCTTCGACGCCTGATCCCGCCCTCCGACCCGCTGGTGCGAGCGCCACGATGAGACCGGGGTGCCGACGGGAACTCCGGCGCCCCGGCCCACTTCATCGGGAGCGCGTCGGCGCCCGTCCGGCGACCACGCGGTTACGCGACACCAGCCGCCAGCCCACGGCGAGCACCACCACGACCACCGGGATGGAATAGAAGGCGATCTTCTCCGGACCGGTCGAGAAGCCCATCAACACCAGTACGAGTCCGAGGAAGCCGAGTGTCAGCCAGCCCGTATACGGTGCGCCGGGCATGCGATACGACGGTTGTTCGATCTCCCCCGCGAGCACGGCCTTGCGCAACCGCATCTGGCAGATGAGCAGGGTGGCCCAGGTACTCACGACACCGATCGACGAGACGGCGACGGCGATGTCGAACGCCTCGGTGGGCACCAGGTAGTTGAGGCCCACGCCGAGCAGGTAGGCCCCGGCGGTGAACAGGATCCCGCCGAACGGCACCTGACGGCGGTTCATCCGCCCGACGAAGGCCGGCGCTTCACCCTTTTCCGCCAGCGCCCGCAGGATGCGTCCGGTCGAATAGAGCCCCGAGTTGCAGCTCGACAACGCCGCGGTCAGCACCACCGCGTTCATCACGTCGCCGATCCCCGGGATACCGAGCAGGGTGAACACGGTCACGAACGGGCTTTCGCCGCCTTGGTAGGCCGACCACGGCAGCAGCATGGCGAGCAGGACCACCGAACCGACGTAGAAGATCGCGATCCGCCAGACCACGCCGTTGATCGCCTTGGGCAGCACCTTCTCCGGGTTCTTGGTCTCTCCGGCCGTGATGCCGACGACCTCGATCGCCGCGTACGCGAAGACCACCGCCTGAAGGGTCATCAACGTGATGCCGATCCCGCTCGGGAAGAAGCCGCCGTGCCCGGTCAGGTTGTGCACACCGGCCGTGGTGTCACCGACCTGCGCGGCCGAGAGCACCAGGCCCGCGCCGACCGCGAGGAAGACGACGATGGCGAGCACCTTGATGACCGAGAACCAGAATTCGAGCTCGCCGAACAGCCGCACCGACAGCATGTTGACCCCGAGCAGCACCCCGAGGGCGATCAGCGCGGTGACCCACTGCGGTACGTCCGGCAACCACTTGTGGACGTAGATCGCCACCGCCGTGATCTCCGCGATACCCGTCATCGCCCAGTTCAGCCAGTACATCCAGCCCGCGGCGAAACCGGCCCATGGCCCGATGAACCGCCGCGCGTAGGTGACGAAACTCCCCGACGACGGGTTGTGCAGCACCAGCTCGCCGAGGGCACGCATCACGAAGTAGGCCGCGATACCGCACACGGCATAGGACAGGATCAGCGCCGGCCCGGCCTGGGCCAGCCGCCCGCCCGCGCCGAGGAACAGCCCGACGCCGATCGCACCCCCGATCGCGATCATCTGGACATGGCGATTGCCGAGGGATTTCGAATACTCTTCCTTGCTCTTTTCCTGCACAGCCGGATCCATCAAAATCCAATCATCATCAAAACAGGACGGACATTTTCTTGAGGTTCCACGCAGCAGGGGCCGAAGAACCATTTCTCCACGGCGGGAACATACGCACCAGCAAGGAAAACAAGCACGCACGCTCGACGACAGCCGCGCCATGTCGCCGTTGTCCGGACTTGGACCGGGCGACTCTACTGAACGGCCGCATTCACTCGAAACAGCCAAGGGAATGCAGTAGGGGAAACCCCCACCAATATCCGGCGAAGACGATGCGAATGCACGTGCAGCGCTTCCGTTGAATTGTGTTCATAGAGTTCTCCGGAACATTTCACCGCAACGCTTTCGCCGGATCTCGTCCCGTGCTAATGCACGACAGCCGCGCCGGGTCACCCCACAGCCGGGACGGGTGACCGCGCGGGTTCGGTGCGAACCACCGCTCCGCACTGGCGAAACCGCAGGCCAGGACCAGTGCGACCAGTCCGGGGTCACCCGGTCGTGGACCCGTTTCGGGCGACCCCGCGGCCCAAACCCTGTGGTTCGACCACACAGTTCGGCCCTGGAGGCTTCTCCTACCCCCTTGGCAAGCCCCTCACGAGGTAAAAAGTCCCATCGGATGTTCTCCCGGCCCGGGCCCTGTGGCCCGCGAACGGAGACCGATCGACCCAGGAGGAGGCCACCATGCAGCTCGATATGGACCGCCTCCGCCCAGCCGCCCTCGAGACCCGGATCCAGCCATGACCGAGCACTCCCTGCGCGTAGACCTCCTCGGCCCTTTACGGGTCCGTCGAGGCGACCACGAGCTGGATCTCGGACCGGCGCGGCAACAGGCCGTGTTCGCAGTTCTGGCACTTCACGCGACCGTCCGGCCCATCAGCCGGTCGGAGCTGATCTACGGCGTCTGGGGCGAGAACGCGCCCGCCAGCGCGGCCGGGAGCGTGCACACCTACGTTTCGGGGCTCCGCCGGGTGCTCGACCCGGGGCGCGCTCGCTGGTCCACCGACGGACCGCTGGTTTCCGGCCCTCAGGGGTACCGGCTGGCGTCGGCGTCGGGAGCACTCGACGCCGACGAGTTCGAGAAGGCGTTCGAAGCTGGCCGGACGGCGGCGCGTGGCGGGGATCCGGTGGCCGCGGTCGCCAAGTTCGACGAAGCACTCGCCCTCTGGCGGGGTGAGGCGCTCGCCGGCCTGCCCGGTCCCTTCGCCGAGGCGCACCGTGAGCGGCTGGCCGATCGGCGGCTGACCGTCGTCGAAGAACGCGCTGCCGCCGCCGTGGAGACCAGCTCCTACGCGGACCTCGTTCCCGAGCTGACCGCCGCCGTGCGGGAACATCCGCTTCGCGAGCCGTTGTGGCGCTCGCTGATGATCGCCCTGCACCGCGGTGGCCGCACGAGCGAAGCACTGGAGACCTTCCACCAGGCCCGCCACACCCTCCGCACGGAACTCGGCGTGCACCCTGGGGACGAGTTGATGTGGGCCTACCACCACATCCTCGACGGCGAACCCGTTCACCTGGCCCGCGAGCAGGAACGACAGACCCCGTCCCTGGTGCGCATGTGGCCGGAACCCACCGCGAGGACGACCCGCCTGCACGGACGTCGTGCCGAGATCGCCTCCCTGCACCGCCTGGTCGGTGTTCTGCGGGACGGCCACGGGGCGGCCGCCTGGTTGGAAGGCGAGGCCGGGATCGGCAAGACGGAACTGCTGTCCACCGGCCTGGGCGAACTCGACGGGGTTCCCTGTCACCTGGCCTGGGCGAGCTTGGGTGAAGCCGGCGCCCCGCGACCGCTCCAGGCCGTCGCGCGCGCGTTGAGGACCACTACGGAAGACCTGCCGCCGGAAGCCGCGGTGGAGCGTCTCCTCGACCGCGTCGACGAGCTGTGCGCCGAAGCGCGGCTCGTGGTGGTCCTCGACGACTTCCACCAGGCCGACGAGGCCACGTTGCGACTGTGGCACCGGCTGGCCGCGGCCAGCCGACGGCTGCCGCTGCTGACCTTCGCGGTCACCCGGCCCGCCCCGCAGCGAAACGCCGTCGCCCGGCTGCGGGAGAAGGTGGCGCACCGAATCGACGACGTGATCCGGGTGTCGGCACTGCCGGACACCGAGGTGAACGACCTCGTCGGCGAGCTCGTCGGCGCACCGGCGGGCGCCTCACTGCGACGGCTCGCCGCCGGAGCGGCGGGCAACCCGCGCAGGCTCCGTGAACTGGCCGAAGCCTTGCTGGCCGGTCCGGCGCTGACCGTCGTCGACGGCGTCGTCGAGGTGGCACCGGGGACGACCCTGCCCGAACCGGCCGAACCCGATGCCACGGCGGTCGTCCGCCTGGTCCAAGGGCTCGCCGTCGAGACGCGGGAGCTGCTGCGCCGGGCCGCGATCGCCGGCCAGGAATTCGACTTCGGCTCGGTGGCCTCGGCGATGGGAAAGGCGGCGTCACACGTCGTCCCGGCGCTCGCCGAGGCGATGGAAGCCGGTTTGCTCGTCGAAGCGGGCACCAAGCTCGCGTTCTCGCGGCCGTCGGTGCGCTCGGCCGTTCTCGACGCGCTCGGGGCCGAGATCTCCGTCCGGCGGCTCACGGGAAAGACGCCGGCCGATCAGTCCCGGTCGCGCGCCGGGCGTCCGTCGGCGGCGAGCAGGCGGCGCAAGCCGTGTCCCACCGCACCGCCTGGCCTTGCGGCGCCTTCGCGGCTTCTCGGATTCGGGATTCCGGACGCGGCCTCGCTCCAGACGGACTCCATGGTGCCTCTGGCCCTCCGCGCCACCCGTACCGCGCTGCGTGGCGGGCACCCGGCGGATCCGAACGGCGAATTCACCGTCGGTCTGCGCGCCTGTCAAAGCTGAAGTTCCTCGCGAACGAACCACGCCACTGGGTAGGCCGTGTCCGTGGATGGCGGTCTCGCGTGACGGAATGGACGACACTCGTGCTGGAATGGACGGCACGCGTGATCAGACGGACAGGACAGGTGTCGTCCGTCTGATCACGCGTGCCGTCCGTTCCGGCCCGGCCTACACCTCTCTACGCGCCTCGGCCACCGGTTCGGCTTCGGCCTTCGGGGTCTCCGGGCCCGCCGAAGTCACGGTCACCGGAACGTCCTCGGTCTCGGACTCCGCAGCCGGTTCGGTCTCGGCCGGGGTCTCGGCGTCGCTCGACACCACCTGCACCTGGGCCCGGTCCCGGAAGGCCTGCTGGATCTCCTCCAGCTCCTCTTCCGACAACTCACCGGTCATCCGCAGGAAGTCCCCGGTCAGCCGCACCGAGGCCGGACCGCCCGAGTTGAACAACACGTCGTACTGGTCCTCCAGCAGCTCGACGAGCCCCGCCAGATCCGTCCGCAACCAGCTCGGCGACACGACCAGGTCCCGGTACGAGCCCGCCGTCGCCACCACCACGCACCGGACGTCGTCCGGCGACTTCATCACCAGCGGACGGCCGTCGCCGTTCATCGCCACGTCCATCAGCGTCCCGCACAACATCGCCTGCAGCTGCTCGGTCTCCGCCGATCCCTCGATCATCAGCCGCAACACCGCGTCCAGGGGATCAGCGGGCGAGTTCTCGTCCGTCGGCCGGTATTCCGGATTGCCCCGGAACTTGCCCACCCGGTTCTCCTCCAGTACCGGCCACATGCCCACCACCGCCTCGACCGGCGGCTCCTGCCCTTCCTCGGACGGGCTCCAAGCCGGGTCCAGCAACAGCAGCCACTGCTCCGACTCGGGATCCGCGGTCATCGTCTCCTCGCCCACGACCACCCTCACCACTTCCTTTCACCGAAATACCGAGACCGATTCACTCTCAGAGGACCATGGGCCGCCCACCGCCACCCGACCGCAGGGCACGCACTAGCCCGAATGGGGACTTTCCCCCGCGCACCGAGACCTGGAAGGGCCGCCCCGCCAGCGGATCGGCGGAGCGGCCCGTACTCGCTTCGACGCGCTATTTGTTCTGGGAGAACTGCTCACCCATGCTCTTGTCGAGCGCGCGGGCGTTCTCCTCGTCGAGGCCCACGAACTGCTTCGACGCGTCGCGCAGACTCCCGCAAGTGCTCTCCACACCGTCGGCGGTCTGGTGGGCGCCCGAATTCGTCTCCTGCGCGGTTTGGACGTAGTTCTTCGCGAACGCCTTGCCCGCCTCGTCCTCGCCCCAGCAGCCGTAGTGTTCGGCGAGTTTGCCGCCCAGCTCGCGCAGGGCCTCCTTGAATCGCGCGGTGGCCGCGGCGAGGTCGCCGTTCACCCGCTCCAGTGCCTCCGGGTCGAGCCGGAATTGGTCAGCCATCGTCACTCCTCACGCCGCGGCGTTTCCCGCCGTCCGGGCATTTCGACGCCGAATTCGTCCATTTTCTCGTACATCGGACCCATCAGTGATTCCATGATCTTCTCGGCATCGAGCTCGCCCGTGGCGAACGCGGCGAGGTCGATACCGTCCTGAGAACCGCCGACACCCATGATCTCGTTCATGCGTTCCAGGCTTTTCGCGCGCCCGTTGCGCAAGGTTTCGAGAATGACGCTGGCCAGCTGGGCCGGCGGCATCGCGCGGTACTTCGATTCGTTGAAGACGAGTTCCACCAGGTCGCCTCGGCCGTCGAAGGTCATCGACAGCGACTGGTCCTTCGCCTTGATGGTCGTACGCTCTTCTTTCCACACGCGGCTCAGCTCGGTGAGTTTTTCGCGTTCGGCGTTCAGATCGGCCATCGCTTTTTCCAGCGCGCGTTCCGAATCGCCCAGTGAAGCCCAATCGCTCATGTCGTTCAGCTCTTTCGTCCATCGATGCGGCCGGAGGCAAGCCAGCCCGGCGTGAATTCGTTCGTGCCCGCACCGTCGTCCAGGGCGGGTGGGATCTCTTCCTTGGGGCGGCGTCCCAGCACCGCCGCTCCGGCACCGGAGTCCCAGACCTCGGGCGCGGCACCGACCGGGATGTCCGGATCCCGGCCCTCGGCCCCGGATTCGGCGCCCATCCCGCGGCCCATCATCCCCATCGGCATCATCGGCGCGCCGTGTCCGGTGGTGGCCGGGGCGGGTGTACCGGCGGGCGGGGGCACGGGTGTCACCGGCAGGGTCGCGTCGAGCCTGCTGACCGGGGGCACGGCGGGAGTTCCGCCGCCCGCGGGGGCGGCCGGGACCGGCGAGATCGTGGAACTCCCGGAGGGAAGCGACAGAGGCGCGGTGGCCCCGCCGCTACCGGACGACCCCGAAACGGGTGCGACCGCCGACGGCTGGGACGGTCCTGGGACCGGTGTGCCCGCCGAAGCCGTGCCGCCCGCCGACGCGGTCGCGACAGCGGGCGCGCTCGCCGGTGCGGGCGAGGCGGCGGTGGCCACCGCCGGAATCACGATTCCGGATTCCGACGGCGCCGATGACTTCGCGCCGACACCGTCGGGAACCGACGAGGTCGTGCTGACACCCGCCGCCCGCTGCCGAGCGTCCTCGACTGTTCCCGGTGCCGCCGTCGCGTCTTCCTGTCGCACGGCGAACGTCTGCCGCTCCCGCTCGCGTTTCTTGTCCGGGCGGCCACGGCCCAGCGCGCCGACCAGACCGCCACCCATCGGTCCCCGGGCGGTGTCGGCCCTGGCGACGGGCTGATGTGCGGCTTGGGCCGCCATCGGCGCGGACCGGCCCAGCACCGGAGGTCCATGGCCGGTGTACCCGCCGCCTCCAGGGACCGCCGAGCCCATCATCGCTCCGGCGACGCCGAAAGCGTGGGCGGCTCCGGCGGCCGCCCAGTCACCTTGTCCGTGCCCGGCGGCGTCCGCGCTCGCGGCGGGGCTGGCCGTCGCGAGAACGGGCGACACGCCACCCGCCGCGGCGCCGCCGCCCCGGACACCTTGCGCGTCCGCCGTGGCACCGGGCAGGCGCCGCACGAACTCCGGCGGTAGCGGCATGGCCCCGCCGGCCTCCTGGTACGCGGCCGAAAGGTCGTGGACGATCTGCAGGGCGGGCCGATTGTCCGCCTCGTGCCCGGGCTGAGCCCGCAGCTCCCGGAAACGCTGCTGCGCCACGGTGAGCGCGTCACCGGCACGGCGCAGCAGCACACCGTGACCAGGACTCTCCATGGTCTGGACCATTTTGTCGACGCCACCGGTCAGCTCGGCGGCGAAGGAGTCGAAGGCTTCGGCGATCTGGCCGTCCCAGAGCTCGCTCACCTGCCGGCTCTCTCGCACGATCTCCGCGAAGATGTCGTGGTACCGCATGAGCGCGCTGTCGAAAGCGGCCGCCTGCTGATACAGCGCGTCCGGATTCTGTCCTTCGACCAGCTGGGCGAGCTGCTCGAAGTTGAGACCGGCCAGGGCCGGGTCGTCGACGGGAGGCGCGGGCTGGGTCATGGCTCAGTCCCTGCCCAGCACCGGACGGTGTCGCGGCCCGTCCTTGTCGCCGTCGCCCCACGAGCCCTCTTCGGCCTGCAACCAGATCTGCGGCTCGCGCTCCTTCTGCTCGCCGTTGGCCCCGGCGCCCATCCCGCCGCCCATCGGCGCACCGCCCATGGGCATTCCACCCATCGGCATACCGCCCTGGGCCGCGAGGTTGGGATCGAGGGCGGGCATTCCCGAGACCGTCGGCACCGCCGCGGCGGGTACCGCCGCTCCTCGCGCGGGTTGCGTGTCGAACTGGCCCAGCGCGGCGGAGCCGGCCGCCGCGGGAAGCGCGGCGGAACCCCCGGCGCTGCCGCCGGAACCACCGACACCGCCACCCGAGCCGCCCGAACCGCCGACGTCGAGGGACCCGGCGTCGATACCACTGCCCAGCGGCGCCGGCGCCGAGGCCGCCTGGGCCGCCGCCTGGTCGCCACCGAGGAAGTCCGCCAGCGGATCGGAGCCGGAGAGCCCGTCGATCGCCTTGTCCACGGCGGTCTTCGCGTCGGCGAACGCCTGCTTCTCCTCGGGCGTGGAGTCGGGCTGTTCGAGCCCGTCGATCGCCTGGTGCACCGCGTTCTTGGCGCTGTCCAAGGCTTCTTGCCGCGGGGTGTCCGCGGCGGAGTCGCCGTTGATGGCGTCCAGGGCGGCCTGCTTGGCGTTGGCGAGGGCTTCCTGCGTCGCGGGATCCTGCGTCTGCTGCGCCATCTTGTCGATGGCGTCGCTCGCGCCCTGGCCCAGCGCCGCGGGATCGGTGACCCCCTGGCCGGTGAGGTCGTCGATGGCCTGCTGTGCGGCCTGTTTGGCCTGATCGAGAGCCTGCTGCTGCTCGGGCGAGCTGCTCGCGAGATCGTCGATCGCCTGTCCGGCCGCGTCCTTCGCCGCGCCGGCCGGGTCACCGGCGGATCCGGCACCGCCACCGGCGGGTCCGCTGGATTCCGTGGCCGGCTGACCGGTGAGACCTTCGATGGCGTCGTTCGCGGCCTTCTTCGCGTCGTCCAGCGCCTGCTTCCGCTTGGCGTCGGCGGCCGTTTGTGCCTGCTGTTGCGCCGAAGGCACTCCGACGCCTCCTGCCGGCACAGCACCGCTGCCTTCGGAGCCCGGGGTGGCACCGCCACCAGTTCCGGCGCTGCCGTCGGTTCCGGCGCCGGCGGTGTCTCCGCCCGGCGGGGAGGTGAGGCCGTTGATGGCGTCGTTGGCGGCCTGCTTCGCGTCCTGGAGCGCCTGATCGGCCGCCGGGTCGGTCGCGGGAGCGGGCTGAGCGGTGCTCGCCTCGCCGGGCGCGGCCGCCCCCTCTCCGGCCGCCGCGCCTTCTGTCGCGGGCACAGCCGCGCCGGTGAGCGCTCCGGCGGCATCCGCCGCCTGCTGCTTGGCCTGTTCCAGCGCGGGATCCGTCGCCGAACCCGCTCCGCCGGTCCCTGCCCCGCCCGCGGCCTGCTCGGCCGCCGCCTGGGCCTCTTCCGCTTGGGCGGGATCCGTCGCGACAGCACCTTCGGTGGCCGGTTTCAGCTCCGACAACGGGTCTTGGGTGCGGTCGACCTCTCCCCCTGCCGCCAGCTGATCCGTGCCCTTGGCAGGGGACAACGCCTCTTGTTGTTGCCGGGCGACATCGGTCGCCGCGCCGGGGTCGGCGAGGCCGTTGACGATCTGGATCGGAGCGAGATCGTTCCCACGGTTGTTGTACTGGTTCGCCAGCGCGCCGACGGCTTCCTGCAGGCGGTTGAGACGCTCTTCGGCGGCTTGGTCGTACATGCTGTCGAGCTCTTTTTTCAGCCACGGCTGCACGCTGTCGACCTGCTGCTGTGTGGTGGCTTCCTGGATGTACCGCGAAGCCTCGTTCTCCAGGATCTCCTTGGCGGAGTTCTGTTCCTTGTCCATTTGGGACTGGATCTGCCACCAGCCCGCCGCGAAGGCCTGGATGGCGTGCCCGACGTTCCCGATCGCCGCTCCGTACTGGCCACCGTTGAGGGCGCTGTAGAGGTCTTCGCTCTGCTTGAGGATCGCCGTGCCGTACGACTGGAGCGCGTCGCCCGCCTCACCGACGAGACTGTCCCGCAAGGCCTTCAGTTCGGTGGCCATCGCCTCGTTGATCTCACCGATGCGCTGCACCGCCGTGTTCACCGAGGTTTCCAGCTCGTAGAACCGCTCGGCCGCCGACGAGTGGGACAGGTCGGCGTGCGCGTCGTCGGCGTTGTGCGTGAGATCGTGAACGGCCTTGGTGATCTCGGTGAGGTTGCCGTACTGCTTCGGGTCGAAAGCGGGAGCCGACTGAGTGAATTTCGCTCCGTCGAGCGCAGACGCGGGTGCGGCGGGTGCATCGGACATGGCTGGAATTCCTTCAGGCGGTGGCAGCTGACCGGTCGGAAGCGAGGCGTGCTGCGGCGAGGGTCACACGGATTGGCTTTGCGCCGGATCGTTGTAGCCGTCCCCGTCGTCGGGTGTGGCCTGTCCGGCGGTGTTCTGCTGTGCGGCTTCGGTCTGCTGGTCGAACTGGGCGATCTCGCCGGAGATCTTCGCCTCGAGGCCCTGGATGCTCCGCAGGATCGACTTGGCGTTTTCGTCGTCGGTGTTCTTGAAACCGTCGGCGATGGAGATCAAGGTCGCCCGGAGGTCGTGGAGAACGGTCTGAAGGTGCTCACCGTGGGCGACGATGCCGTTGCGGCGGTCGTCGATGATGTGTTCCAGCCAGACCGCGGTCTCGAACTTGCCGGCGTTCGGCCACTGCGCCTTGAGCGCCTGGAAAGCGCTCATGTCGTCCATGATCTTGCCGATTTTCTCGGCCGAGGCCTTGATCGCTTCGGTGTCGAAGTTGGTGCTCATGATCAGCTCCTTTCAGGGAGAGGATGAGATCGGGCCTTCCGGTGGTGCGTCCACTGGAGGACGCACCACCGGAACGGCCGCGCCGGCATCAGAGACCGCGCGCGCCTCGCGCGTCCTGGTCCCGCATTCCCTCCGCACCCGCCTGCAGCGCGACGCGAAGGGAGTCCAGCTGCTCTCGGCTGGTGATGAGGTTTCCCCTCAGTCCCTGGCATTTCGCGTCGTAGGCGTCGGCCGTGGTTCCCTGCCAGCCCACCATGATGCGCTTGACGTCGTTTTCGAGATCGGTCGTCTGACCCTCGATCTCGGTGGCCTTGTTCTTCATCATCGTCAGGCACTGGTCGATGACTTCGTAGTCGTAGGTAATCAATTTATTGTCCTTTCAGGGAAATGGAGAGTCGATCGAGTACGGGTCAGGCGCCGAGGAAGCTGCTGGTCTCCATCGGGAGCCGCGCGATCTCCTGGCCGGCGGCCTGGTCCTGCGCGTCCTGTCCCTGCGACTCCTTGCGGATGTAGCCCGCCATTTCGGTGAGGCTGGCCAGGATGGTGCGCTTCAGCCCCTCGATCCAGTTGTCGCAGGTCGTGGACAGGGCCTTGGTGGCCGCGCTGTTGCTTCCGGCCAGCGTCGCGTCCACCTGCGACTTCAGCTGGTTGAGCTGCTGGATGATGTTGTCGGAAGTGGCCTCGTGGCGGGTGGCCTGCGCGTCGATTTCCGCCGGGTCGAGCTGTGTCGTTTTCGGCATTTGAGATTCCTCCTGCGGTCAGGTCTTATCTTGGTCCGGCCGCCGATCGCGATCCCCGGCGTCGGCCATATTCGAAGATTAGGTCGGGGATTCCGCGTTGTCGGGAGAATTCGCTCAACCTTGGCCAGTCGGAGGAGGTCCCCTTACGAGCGGCCCCGTCAGGAGGCCGCGGTCGCCGACGCGGCCGAGGTACTCAGCAGCGGTCCGGCCGGGAAAAGGTCCAAAAGCTCCTGCGGAACCGCCACGGGCGTCACGTTCTGATAGCCCAGCGCCGCGATTTCGTCTTGGCCTGCCAGCGGATAGCGCATTCCCAGCGGTGTCACCAGTGAAGGCGGACCAGGTGCCGCGCCGGGCACCGCCTTGGGGGTGACCAGCACTCCCCGGCCCGCCGGGACACCGACCCGGCCGGCGGCCGCGCCCACCTCGTGCGTGGCGGAGGGCGCCGACGCGGCGCGGACGCTCGCCGAGGGCAGCGATTCCGCCGTCGGCGGGTCCGCGCTTCCGGTGCCGTAACGCATGCAGCGCTGGGTCTCCGGTGAGTCACCGACCAATTCGGGCGGTGCTTCCGGCAGGCCCGCGCCCAGTACCGTTCCCGATGCCGGTACCCCGGACATCTCACCGACCCCGATCCGGATCGGTTCGACAGGTCCGTCGGGATAGCTCTGCGCCGTCGAGGGCGCGGCCAGCAGCAGCGCGGCCACCGTACGGTTCACCGCGGCGGCGCCGTCGTCACGGACGACATAGAGCTGCTCGGTCCCGAGCGCGGTGTTGCGCACTTCGTAGACCTGGCCGATGAGGCTCTGCCTGCCCGCGATGACCGGGCCCCGCCCGCCGAGGCCGGGTACCGCCGGCACGGACAGGTCCGGCCCCTGCGGGATCGGGTTCAGCCAGGCGGCGGACACCGGCGCGGGTTTGGCGTTGCCGTACCCGAGGGAGACCAGCACCGCGGGGTCGGTGATCCGCAGCCGGGAGCCGTTCCAGACGAGATAGACCGATCCGTTCGGCCCGGTGACCAGGAAACCTTGCCGTTCGGTGAGGCCGCCCTCGGGGGGCCGTCCGATGAGGACGGTGACGACGCCGGGGTCGACACCGTCGCTTTCGGAGCTCACGCAGACCGTCCAGGCACCGGTGTCGAGTTCCCCCGAGGTGGGCAGGGCGTCGGGTGCGCCCGAGATGCCGACCGGCTGGCCGACCGGGGTCCCCTTGAGCGAAGCGGGGGAAACGGCGACCATCTTCCCTTCGGCCTTCGGCGCCAGCAGCCGCGCGGACGAATAGTTGAGCACCGGGCGCAACTGGCCGTCCAGGTAGAGGTAACGGGCACCGCTGTCCTCATCGAGGACGATGGTCCCCGCCTGCCGCCAGGAGTTGTCGGTGCTCGGCACGAAAAGCCCGTAGATGCCGAAGATCGCCGCCAGCAGCACCGCGATCATGATCCCGAAGATGGTCCCGGTGATCATGCGCCGTCCCGGCGCCTGGATGGCATCGGCGTCGCCGTGGGCGACCGCCGCGGTCAGCCTGCCGACGACGAAGAAGTACGCCTGAACCTGGTCCTTGCGTGACTTCATCAGCTCACCATGGTCCGTACGGCGGCGTAGACGTGCAGTACCTGTAACAGGATCGGGAGGATCGCGATCGCGGTGATCGTTTCGAAGATCTCCGCGGCCCTGCCCCAGTAAGGACGTAGCCGCAGGCCCGGCAGCCGCTCGGCGGCCACCAGGAGGAGGCCGGTTCCGAGCAGGACGAGCGGGACCACGAGCAGCAGGCGCCCGGTCGGCGAGAGCCCGGCGGCGACGTGCGTGACATCGGCGCCGACGGCCACCGCCGCCGGGACCAGCATCGACCACCGCGCGATCGTCCCGCTGGGGTGGCGCGAACGCAGGGCGAGCAGGACGGCCGCGACCAGGGCGAGCACCATCGACCAGGTGTCGGCCTCGGCCACGAGCAGCAGCATCAGCACCACCTGAGCCACGCCGAGACCGGCGTGCAACGCGGTCGAATAGCCGACGACCGCGGCGCCGCGATCCACCACCGTCTCGAACGGCACGGGATCGATGTCCTCGCTCAGCTCGTCCGCGCCGGTCGGCAGCATCGGCAGGCTCAAGCCCGACAGGCGGAACGCCGTCGGTCCGACGAACACCCCCATGACGAGCGAGACGGCGAGGCCGACTCCGGCGGCCTGTGTGGCGCTGACCGAGACAATGGATCCGAACAGCCCGGCGATCGCCAGGGTGAGGCAGAAGATGATCCCGCCGGCGAACAGGAGCGCCGCGTCGGCGACCGCCACCAGTCCGACGGTCAGGGCGATCAACCCACCCGCCCCGGCGGCCGTGATCTGGACCATCAGCGGCGCCGTCGGCGCGAGAACGCCGACGATCAGCCAAGCCGAAAGTACGGCGTAGCAGACGCCGCCGCCCACCAGGATGATCGCCGCGCGCGAGCTGCCGGAGCCGCGCGCGACCAGCGCGGACACCAGAAGCAAAAGGATGGCGGAGCCACCGACGAACTGCGCCTGGACGGCGGGCGCCCCCGGCCCGGGCAGGAGATACAAGCCGGACAGCAGCAGCACCAGCGCGCCCGCTTCGAACATCCGCCGCACGCCGGTGGGCGTCAGCTTGCCGGGATGCTCCCGCACCCGGTCGCCGACGCCGTCGACGAGATCGTCGTAGTCGATCGCGGCGAGCTGGTCGGCGCGGGGCGCCAGATAAATGCTTTCGCCGTCCAGCAGGTTCAGCTGCCCCGGCGAGCGGTCCTCGTCGAGCGGCTCCTCCCCCAGCCGTTGCAGGACCCAGCCTTCGTGCTCCGCTCCCTCTTCGATCGTCTCCGCGCCGAACTGGAGGAGGATCGCGGGCAGCAGATCGGCCAGCGGAACTTCGGCCGGCAACGCCAGCTCGGCCGTCCGCTGACCGAGCACGAACCGCAGCCGGACCGAGCTGGTGGTGCGCTGCTGTGTCTGTTCCTCCATGAGGCGCCGGGTCCTTCCTGCCAGAGCCAGACCTTGGTCCGGAAGCTACTTCTTGAGCTGTGGGGGTCCCCGAAATCCGGGCACGGCACCGCCGAATAGGGGAAGTTCACTCACCAGCATGGGGCCTGGCCGGGTCACCGTCTGCGGTGGCGGGCTCACAGAGCCGGAATGCCGCCTTTCCGGTTAGCAGGGCTGCCCGTTATCCGTCAGGGCCGGGCGTTCTCCAGTGCGACCGGCCCTGACGGTCACACGTGTCGCGAAAGCCACTTTCAGGACACCAGACGTCGCGAAAGTGGCTTTCGCGACACGTCACGGCTGCTGCCTGCCGGCACACGCTTGGTGACGGCGCGCTCAGGGTTCTTCGGTCTTGATCTCTGGATCGGAAAACTTGTACATGTCCCCGTAGTCGGTCAGCAGGACACCGAACGGGTTCGTTTCCGGGTCGAACGCGTTCTCCAGCGCCACGAACACGTTCGCCGTCATCACGATCGTCCGCCGCGGCCGGTCTTTGTCGGGTAACACGATCTTCGTCGCGAGCATCGACACATTGACCCGGGACGAATCGGTCCGGCCGTCCGGAGTGGTCGCGGCGTTGATGAAGGCGGACGAGTTCGCGGCCGCCTCGGCACTGACCAGGTCACCCCGCTGCCGATCTCCCGTCTGCATGAGATACGCCGGGTAAGCCGGGTATCGCCTCTCCCAGTCAGTCTCCACGGCTGCCTCGGCTTCGGTTCTCTTTTCGGCGACCCTGCCCAGATATCCACCGAGGTAGATCGCGATGATCTCGCCGTTGAGAAGCGAAGGCTGAGCCGCGGCCGGGACCGCGCCCGGCGGATCGGCCAGGTTCAGCCCGAGCTGCCCGACCAAGACCTGCTCGTGCGGAGCGGTGTGCAACGGCTTGACGCGCCCGACGTAGACCTTGCGGCCCGGTTGCGGGCGCAAAAGTACCTCTGGGCCTCCTTCTCGAGGTGGGACATAGCCGAGTTCGACCACCCTGCGCACCTCCTCCGCGACGGTGTTCTCGATCCGCGGCCAGATCCGCTCCAGGTCGCGCACCGCCGTCACGGGGAGCCGAGGATCAGCCCGGTTCCGGGCGATCTTCGTGAGGTGGCTCCTGCCGCCGCCGATGATCTTGACCTCGATCTCATCGGCTCGCTTCCGCACCTCCGGATGCACGCGGCCCTCGGCATCGGCCAGGAAGCCGGCCACCCGGTACAGCGGGTCGGCCGGATCACGCCAGTAAACGAGATCGTCCATGCGTTCGATGGGGTACAACCCGGTCCGGCTCGCGGCGGAGAGCATGAGATCCGGCGCCGACCCCGCAGAGATCGGCCAGGTCGTGCGGGAATTGGCTTGATCCTGCCAGACCGTCGTCCCTCCCGCGGTCGTCTCCCGCGCTCCGCTCTCCGTCGTCGTGTTGTACACACTGGCCAGCCGAGGCGCGGTGAGCAGCCCACCGGATTTGGCCGCGACCAGCGCCGGGACACGGTCTTCGGCCAGCCGCGCCAACCCCCATTGGTCCACCACCGCCCGTATTCGCGGCGACACCACTACGCCTTGGTCGTCCAGGGTCAGGTCGAAATCGGAGAACCACGACGAGCGGCTCTCCAACAAGGCCCTCAGCGAGGGCAGGCTCTGGTCGTTCTCCGGATCGAAGGACCGCACGGCCCGTTCGACCGCCCGCTCCGCGGGCAGCAACCCGCCCGACGTCTCCTCGACCCACCGAGGCGAACGCCCCTCTGCCAGGCTCGCCACCCCCCATCGCTCCACCATCTCGCGCAACCGGGGCAAGATCAGGCCGTCACCGTCGACGGCGAGCTCGTTCCACGAAATCAATCTTCCGGACTTCTCCGCGACCCACGCCGGCGCGCGTCCTTCCGCCAACCGTGCCAACACCCAGCGATCGACCACTTCCTTGACTCTCGGCGAAACCAGCACACCATCCCGCTGCTCGGGAGCGAGCGCCGGAACCGACCGCGACACGGCTTCGAGCATCGCCTTCAACGTCGGCTGTTTTCCACGCACATCCGGGTCGTAGGAGAGCAGTGTGTCCACGGCCCGCTCGTACCCGGCTTCCGCCTCGGGAGTAAGGCCCGGCGCGGGCTCCGGACTCTCCCATCGTGGCGTGAACAACTCGGCGCGCGACGCGGTTCCCGGCTCTCGCACCTCGTTCATCGACCACGCCACCGCTGCGGCGATCCGTGCGTCGTCGGTCTTCGGCAGCGTTTGCTTCACAGCCGCCACCAGAGCGGCATGGGACAGTCCGGGGTCCTGGCCGAGCTGGACCCGAACCTCGGCCGCGACGGAGACGCGCAGATGGACAGGCTGGACTCGGTGCCAGCCGATGCTGATTCCCTCCGCTTCCAGCCGTCTCTGGACATCGGTCGCGGTGAGGCGCGTACCCTCGTTCACCAGCTCGGTCACCCGATGCTCGAGCTCCTGGTCATCGATTCGCGACAGCGGGGCCATTCCTGCGTCGCGCCTCGCTTGGCGATACAACGCGTGAACGGTTTGCCGGATGACGATGTAACCGTCCGCGCGAACCCTCTCGACCACCTCGTCGAAGGTGTGCTCCCGCGCGATCAGCTCACTGACCAGTCTTGGCAGGTTTTCGTCCGCGATCCTTCCGCCGCTCTTCGTCATACGCTCCGGATCGACAGCCCGTACCGCATCGTCGATCCAGCCTCTCGGGGCGTACATGCCCGCATCGGTCACCGCAGCGGCCACACCCAGCATCGAGAGGTTGGGATTTTTCGCAAGAGCACTCTCCACCACACCGGTGAGCTCCTCCTTGTCGATACTCCTCAATCCCCCGGCTTCGCCCCGCCGGGCGGGCAAACGAGAAGGTATTTCGCGCTGGGACGTTTGCGCGACCCGGCCGATCGAGGCGAGCAGGGTATTCCGGTCGGCGACATTTCGAGCAGAAAGGAGTTCGACTATTTCACCGACGCTCGAACCCGGGTTCTCGGCGATCGCGGCACGGACGATCGAGTCCACTTGCTCGTCAACAGAGGCTCTTGCCGCAGATTGCTCCCCGACCACCTCTTGCCAAAGGGCACGCGCCCGATTCTTTCCGATATCCGAATACCCTTCCTGGGAGAAGCGCTCGTTCAAGGACCGCACGGTGTCGGCGTAAACGAGGGGATTGTCCCGCCCGGCAGCCTCGGCCTTCTCGGCCAAGGCCGCACGCCAGGCCTCGGCAGGCACGTACCGGGGCGGGTCCGTGGTTCCCTCGCCGGGAGCCCGCGAGTGAGCCGTGTCGCCCATTCCGGCGATCTCCGGCCTCTCGGTCACCGTGGCGGCTCGCTTTGTACGTCCGGCGACCGGCTCCTGGGCAGGTCGTTTGCCCAGCCGGACGGGGAGCTCGTCCGAGAGACCGGATGCGGTCACCTCGTCAGCGGACGAAGAAGGGCGCTCGGCTGCCGCCGCGTCGATCTCTTCCCGGGTCGCCGCGGGCTTCAAGAGGGCCATCGCCGCGCGAAGCTGCGCCGGGGTGATGCCGGGGTGGTCATCGAACAGACCGTGCACGACGGCGCCGACGGATAGTGATTCCGCACCCCTTGCCACTTCCTCACGCGCGGTCTTGATCATGCGGTTCAAGGTCTCGTTTCGGAAGGTTTCCTTCTCCGCGCGAAGGATTTCCGTGATCCTCCGGCGGACGAGCCAGGGCTCGTCGCGCAGCATTTCAAGGATGCGCTGGGTTTGCCTTTCGATTTTATATTCGATGGGGAGACGATTTTCTGTCCAGATCCGCTTCAAGCTGCTCTGGATGCGGTAATCACCGACAGAGAACTCGTTTTCGCGGAGGCTGCGCGCGGCGTCGGCAATCGTTGGCCGCGAGTCCGCACCAAACTCCTCACGGAGATGGGAGTCCAGTTCGGCATCGTCGATCCGATGCTGCGCCGACTCGTAGTAGTTCGGTTTCGCCTGCCGAGGAGCGTCGGTTTCCTGCGGATTGTCCGCGACCACCTCCGTGTCACGATCATGGGTCGTCCAGATTTCGGCGAACCGGATCTCCGTGGTCACTTCTCCACGCGGAACGGGTTCCGTTCCCCGCACTGCATGCAAAGCTTTCCGCAACCGGTCAGTGCCGGGAGCCCTGCCGGTGTCAGGGTCTTTGATGTGCTCTTTGAGTTGAGTTCGACTGACCTTCTTTCCCGGGTTCATCTCCTCGAGTCGCCGAACCACCTCCCGCACGCGATTCTCCAGTTCGTCGTCGGTCATCCCCGGCCGCCTGCCCAGCCGTGTGCCCGTCCCCTCGGGCCGCGGCGATGTCGCGTCGGGGTGGAGGCTCCACACGGGCGGACTCGACCACGGGCCGGTCCCGCCCGCGAGGGTGCCGTCTTCGAAGACGTTCACCTTGTCGTGCAGGTGGTAGGCGGAGACCTTGAGGCCCCCGCCGGACAGGACGTCGGCCCGCTGCTGAAGCCTTGTGACGACGGGGTCCGTGAGATCGCAAGCCACGACGATCACCTGCTTCCACGGCATCAGGGTTCCGGCGATCGCGTCGAAGGCTTCCGACACGGCCAGATCCGCGAAGCCTTCACCATTGCGCGGCGCTCTGAATCGCCCGTCTCGATGTTCTCCGAACAGCACGAAGGCGTCCGGGTCTGTCGCCCGTAATCGGGCGGCGGCGGCACGCACTCCTCGCACGGCGGCGGCGTCCACGCTCCGCAAGAAGGCCGCACCGGCGAACCCGCCGCCGTTGTCCGGCAACGCCACCACGGTGATCTCACCGTCGGAGGTCGCCAGCACCCTTTCGGTCGTCCGCGAGTCGGCCAGCGAGGCGACCCGCTCCGCCGAGAGCAGACCGCCGGATTTCTCCACCACCCACGACTGTCCACGGGCGCTGTCCAGCCGCGCGAGCGCCCACCGGTCGACCAGTTCGCGCATTTCCGGGGAGACCGCACGGCGTTCCATGGGATCCGGCAGGCTGAGCTGCGGCCGCCACACCGAGACCGCGGCCAGCATCTCCCGGAGCGTGCCCTGAGTCCGGTTGTGCTCCGGATCGAACTTGAGCACGAAATCGATCGTCTCCGGATCCACTGGCACGCTGGGAATCGTGGCGGCCCGTTTCGGCGCTCTGACGTCCAGCCCCGCCTCTTCGGCGCTCCGTTTGTTCGTCGCTCCCGCTGCCGACGCCTGGGCAGGAACGATCTTCGGATCGTGCAACATCGCCGTGGTCGCCTCGACCAGCCACGTTTCGGCGTCCGGCTGAATCTCGCGCACTCTCGCCACGAGAGCAGGTCCGGCGAGATCGGGTTGCCCATCGAGCACGGCTTTCACCGTGGGACTGAGCCGCGCCAGCTTCTCCCTCGCTCGCGCGAGCGAGGCACGCGCCGCCTCAGGACCGACACGAATCGGTGGGTCCATTTCGCGCAGGACTCTGCGGATCTCGGTATGTGTCGTACTGGGCCGGGTGATCAGCAGTTCGATCACCGCGTCGTCGAGACGGGCGTCCACCCTTCCCCGCACCGGGAAACCGGCCGCGAGCTTGGCCGCGGTGAGAGCTTCACCGGCGAGCTGCTTGCGGATCAGGATGTTCTGCTCGCGCAGAGCCGACACGAACTGCTTGTTGGTCAAGTCAGGATTCACGGCGAGCATCGCGCTCGCCCGCACCTTCAGCTCACTGACCTCGGGGGCCTTGTCCGCACCGCGGGTTTCGCCGAAAGGATCGCCAGGCCGCCCGCCGACGGGAACGACACGGCCCACGGATGCCAGCAGGCTCCTCTCGTCCGCCACGTTCTCGCTCAAGAGACGATCGACCACGTCCTTGACGGTCGCATCGGGCCTGTCGATGAACGCGTCACGCACGACCGAGTCCAAGCCGGTGTCGTCGCCACGCCTGATCCGATCGATCGATCCGGCCTCGCGCCAAAGAGCGTCGAACCGCTTCTCGCCGACCTCGAACAGGTCTTTCCTTCCCGAGATCTGCTCGGTCAGCAGGTCCTTCGCGGTGTCTCGCTCGATACCGGGATTCTCGTCGACGATCTTCCGCAAAACCTCGCCTGCTACGTGGGGAGTCGGCTGTGTTCCCCTCGCCTCGTGCCAGGCGCGCTGGAGCAGGTCATTGCCCGGGCCCCGTCCGGTGATCGGATCCTTCAGCCGGTCCTTCGCGAGCCGCTTGGCGGTGGCCTGAGTCGTGCTGCTTCCGTCCTTCTCCAGGTCCGCGATCACCGTCCGCATGACCTCGGTCACCTGGTCGAGGGTGAACTTGGATCGCCGTGACGAGACGATTCCGCTCGGGGCACCGTCCGGGTCGAAGCTCACCGCCGGGACACGACCCGGCGGGATCAGGCCGCCGATGATGTCGCCGTCGTCGAACACGTGCAACTTCGTGTTCAACTGCCACGCCACGACCTGCACGCTCTTCATCGGCAACAGGTTGCTCACGTGCCACTGAAGCTCGGAAAGCACGGGGCCCGTGAGGTCGCACGCCACGACGATCACCCGGGAGACCGTGGCCCACGGGATCACCTGGCGGGAAACCGCGTCGAGTCCCGCGACCGCGGGGATGCCTTTCATGGCTCCGCCCTCGCCCGGCGCCAGGAACTGTCCGTTCGCGTGCCGGCCGAACAGGACGAAGGAGTTCGGCTCGGCGGCCTGGATCCTGGCCGCGGCCGTGACGACCGCCCGGACCGCCTCCCGGTTCGCGCGCGGGAGGAACGCCGCGCCGGCGGGGATTCCCACCCTGCCGGGCAGTTCCAGGGCGACGATGTTCCCCATCGGGGTCATGAGCACTCGTTCGTTCACCGGCACCTCGGCCCGCAGCGAAGCCACCCGGCTCGGTGTCAGCAACGCGTCCGAAGCCGCTACGACCCACGCGGGCGTATACCCCTCCGCCAACCGGTCCAGCGCCCACTGATCGACCACCGCGCGCAACTGCAGTGACTCCAGCAGGCCGTCCACGCGCGGCATGAGGTCGATCTCCGGGTACCACTGCGCCAAACTTTCGAGTTTCGCTCTCGGTGACATCCGTCCCGCGGGAGTGTTCGGGTCGAACCGCAGGATGAATTCGACACCTCGCTGGTCCAGCACCGCGTCCATGCGCCGGGCGCTTCTCGGCGGAGGGACCAGGTGAGCGGCCTGCACCATGGGGCTCCTCGGGGCCACCTCGGTCCTCAACACCCTCATCCGCTCGCGCCTCACGGCCTTCTGCTCGGCCGTGGCCCGCACACGCCGTCTGGGCGCGGTCTGTGCCTCCCCCGTCGTTGTTCGACGGACGTCGGCGATGGGGGCCGGCTCCTGCCTGGTCGAGGAAGCGACCGCGGTCAGCCTGGCCACGGCCGCGCGAATCCGCGCGTCACCGGCCGTCGGCATCGCCTCGCTCACCTTCGCCGAAAGCTGCTCGGCGGTCAGGCCCGGTTCCTCGGCGCGGAGCGCGCTCACCGCGGCTTCCACCGGCAGCGAGGCGGCGACTTCGCTCATCGCCGCGCGGACGTCCGTGGTCAGCTGCACCAGCTTCGTCCGCGCGCCGGCCTTGCGCTCCAGCCGCAGCTCCTTGCCGATCGCCAGATCGGTGCGTGCGGGATCGGCCCGCAGGGCCCGGACGACATGCGGGACGACCTTCTCGATGTCCACGGCACGGGTTCCCCGCTCCGCCAGGATTTCGGCCAACCGGGCGTGCACGTCCTCGACGGACATCGACTCCAGAGTCGCTGTCTTCGACTCGCGAATCCTGGCGAAGGACTCGACGATCCTGCCGCGGTCGGCTCCGTAGTTGAAGGCGGCGAGGGTGTCGACGGTCTTGGCGATGGACGGAACCTGTCCCTCGCCGTACAGCTCGCCGAGCAACCGATCCAGGTCAGCGGACGAAATCCGTTGCGGCCGCCGCTGCGACCATGCCGGGTGCACCGTCTTCAGCGAGGCGAGAACCCGGTCATGCGAAACGCGCGCGCCACGGCCACGGAGTTCGTCGGCGATGGCCAGAAACGACAGCGACCCGGACGTCGCGATGACGTTCTCGACGAGCCGGTTAACTTCGCCGTCGTCGACCGGCCGGAGCAGATCGTCCAGGGCGACACCGGTCACCCGGACCACCGAGGAGTGGAGCCGTTTCGCGTCCACGGCCTCGCGTGCCAGGAGGTCATCGAGGATCGGCCTGATCTCCGCCGCGTCCGTGCGACCACCGAGGCTTTCACTCACCATGGAATCCAGAGCGCCGTCTGTGGCGCGCTGAGACGCAACGGGCTCGGCCGGACGCCCACCGGCCGCCTTCCAGGCCCTATCGAAATGCCGCTCGATGAGCCGTGGGACCCGTTCCTTGGCCGCGGCGAAGCCCTCGTCCCAGGGCATGGCGGGGTTGTCCGCGACCAGTTCTCGCGTGAAATCGCGGACGGCTTCGGTGTACCCGCGCGGCACCGGCCGCGTTCCCGTCAACCGGCGAAACACTTCCGTGATGCGTCCGGTGCCGGGACGGCCACCGGTTTCAGGATTCGTGAGCCGCTGTTTGACCTCCGTCAGCGTCGCCTTCTCACCGTTCCTCGGGGTGGCGAGGATCTGCCGGATGGCATGGTCCAGTTGCGCGTCGGTATAGGTCAACCGCCTGCCCGCGTTGCCACGGATCTGCGTGGACGTTTCCGTATCGGGGTCGAGCCTGATCGCCGGAGCACGGCCACCGATGTCGTCGCCGACGGTGATCCTGCCGTCCCGATGGACGTTGAGCCGGTCACCGAGGTGGTACGGAATCAGCTCGACATGCCGGGCCTGCGGCGTGCCCTCGAGATGGGCTCGGAGCTCTCCTATCTGCGGATCGGTGAGGTAGCAGGCGACCACGACCGCGCGCTGGATCGCGGCGGACCACGGCCGCAGCTGCGCCGACAACGCTGTGAAAGCACTTACCGCGTCCAGCGTCGAGGTCCCGCCGCCCACGCGAGGTACCGCGAAGAACCCTTCACGGTGCTTGCCGAACACCGCGAACGTGCCCGGCTCGTTTTGCAAGCGCATCGCCGCCGCGTGCACCGCACGCACCGCAGTGCTGTCCTCGCGCGGTACGAACGCCATCCCGATCGACACGCCACGACGACCGTGCAGCTCCAGGCCGACCACGCGACCCGCAGCCGTGTCCAGCACCCTCGTCATCGCCGGTGTTCCCCACAACGCGTCCGCGCGCTCCGCCGAGATCAATCCACCGGACTTCTCCGCCACCCACGGCGCGTCACGCCCCTCCGCCAACCGCGCCAATCCCCACCGGTCGGCCAACTCCCACACTGGAGCCGACGCCCGCACACCTCCTTCCGTGCGCTCGAGAACGATCCCCTGGTCCCAGGTCTTCAACGCCTCCAGCATCGCCGCCAGCGACGGCTGAAGGGCGTTGGCCTCCGGATCGAACTCCAGCACATGCGTCACGACACTTTCGTCCAAAGCGTCACGCATCCCCGACACCGTCCCCGGCGCCGGAGCGGCATCCACCACCTCACCGGCCGGCGACGTCTCCGCCTCGGTGGCAGGGCGCTTGGCGGCTCCCGATCCGCTTCCCGGGGCCTCAGGCGCGTTCACTCGCATCGCTGCCGAGAGGACCTGCTCGGTGGTGGCCCCGGGCACTCTGTGCTTGGTCGTCCGCACCAACTCCGTACCGGTGCGACCGGGGTCCTCCTCGATCAGGGCCCGGACAACGGCATCCAGCTCGACGGCTCCGTCTGCTCGGTCCTTTGACGCCCCTCGTACCGACTCCGCACTCTCGACACCAGGGTTCTCACCGACCACGGCTCGGACGACATCGTCCGCCTCCGCGGCACCCTCGACTCGGTCCCTCGTCCGAGGCGCGTTCACTCGCGCCGCCGCCGAGAAGATCTCCTCAGCGGTGACCCCCCGCACCCTGTCCTTGGTCTTCCGCACCAGCTCCGCACTCGCAAGACCAGGGTTCTCACCGATCACGGCTCGGACGACATCGTCCAGCTCCACGGTTCCCTCGACTCGATCCATCGAGGCCTTCACCTGCTCGAAACTCAAGGCGGGCACTCCCGAGGCCAGCAGCCGTTGCTGAACCTGGCTGACCGAAGGGGCACGGTTGCCTGAGCCGGTTTCCCCTTCCAGTATCCCGGCGACCCGCTGATCCAGCTCCGCGCCGCGCGGCAGCGCGGGCACCGGCCCCGCGCTCTTCCGGGCCTCGTCCAGAGCCTTGCGAACTCGGCTCTGACCGGCCTCGATCTTCCTCTTTTCGAGTTCGTGGCGTAAGCCCGATCCAGTCAGCTTCGGATCGGCCAAATCCTTGGCGAACGCGAGGAGAAGTTCGTCCGATATCTTCTGGGTCGCCGCGAAGCTTCGCTGCGGTGCCAGCCTGGCCAGTGTCCTGGCGACGCTGTCGTAGCCTGCCAGGATTCCGCCTGACCTCACGTCACCCCAGATCTCGACCGTCGTAGGGTTCTCGCTTTCGGCGAGAACGCGAGTGACGGCGGCGTCCAGCCGCAGGGCGGCCTCCACACGTTCCGCCGCGGCGGCTACCGAGGCTCTGTCGGCGCCGTCCTGCCCGGCCACGAGGTCGACGACCTGTTCGACGGTCAGCTCGGGATTCCGCTGAATCGTTTCGCGCACCGCCCCCTCGAACTCGTGGCCTGGCACGACCGCCGGCCCGGAATCACGCGCTCCCGCGGAGACCCCTTCCACGACCTCTTTCCAGAGCGCGGTGAAGCGATCCCTGCCCAGTTTCGGGTACAGCTTCTTCAGTTCGTTCTTGGCACCCTCGCGGGTGATACCCGGATCGCTCTCGCGGACCCCGGCCAATGCCGCTCGCTGGGCTTCCCAGAGCTCGATGCCGCGAAGGTTGCTCTCCGTCCCTTCGACTATTCGCCATGCCTCGAGGATGTCGCTGTTCGTAGCACCTTTCTTGTTCGACCTGAGCCAAGTCCCCACCTCCCGGTATCCGATCTTGGCTCCAGCGGCCTCGAGTTCAGCTTTCGCCTCTCGCACGGCGGCCACCAGCTCTTCCTGGGAGCCGTAGTTGCGTTGCGGTCCTCCGGTCGACGAGGACGGCTCCCCGGCGGGCCGGGCCTCCTGCGACGCCACTGAGTCCGAGTCGGGGTGCAAGCTCAGCACCGGGCGATGCGGGCCAGGATGCGTCCCGGTGGTGATCGTGCCATCGAGATCGACAGTGATCACCTCGCCGAGGTGATAAGGCATCACCTCGACGTGTCCCGCCCCCGGAATGCTCCGGACACCGGCCGACACCGAATTCAGCACCGGATCCGACAGGTAGTACGCCAGCACGATCACCCGCGAGAACGGCGCCCAGGACTCCACCCCCGCCGCCAGCCCGCGGAACGCCTCCACCGCGCCCATGCGCACCGCGTTCGCGCCCGGCGCCTCCACCACTCCGTCCCGATGGCGGCCCACCATGACGAACGCGTCCGGATAGTCCGTCCGCAACCGTTCGATCGCGGCCCGCGCTCCCTTGACGGCTGCCATGTCACCACGATCGATGAAACCCGCGCCCACCACGTGGCCCTGTCCATCGGCGAACTCCGAGACCACCACCCGCCCCGCCGAAGTACCCAGATCCCTTGCCGCGCTCACCGAATCGAGCAGAGCCCCGACACGATCCGCCGAAAGCAGCCCACCCGAAGCGGCCGCCACCCACGACACGGAGCGACCATCCGTCAACCGCGCCATTCCCCACTGGTCCACCACTTCACGCAGTCGCGGTGAAACCAGCACCCCATCGCCGTCCACCGTGGGCCGCAACGGCGGAACCCACCCGCTCACCTGTTCAAGCAGACCCCGCAACGAAGACTGGGAACGATTCGCCATGGGATCGAAACCCACCACGAAAGCGACATCGCTCTCCAGCAACGCCCCAGCGTCACCGGCCGCAGGCCGCTCGTCCGCCGCCGGGCCAAGCGCTTCGGGGGAAGTCTCCCGCGCATCGGCCACAGCCGGCCTCTTCGACGGGGCGGCTACCGGGTCCTCGGCCGGTCGCTTACCCGCGGTCACCGAGCGCGGACGCCCGGACGCGGAGCCGGCGTCGAGCTCTGACGCGGGAATCTTCCCACGCAGGCCGTCCACAAGGTCCGGATGCGCCGACCGCAAGCGCGCCAAGGAATTCTGAATGCGCCGATACCCGATATCTCGCCCTTGGTCATGCACGGCCTTGACGAGTTGCGTGACCGATCCGATCTTCCGCTCGGTCCGGTCTTCGCGCAGAAGGCCGAGCAGATGCCGATCCAAGGCGCCGTCGTTCAGCGCGGGAAGGGGAATTCCCAGCACCGCCTTGGCCAGCCGTAAGTGGTACGTGGCGCGATACGAGGCGATACCGATCCCCCGCGCACGAAGTTCGGCCACGAAGTCGGCGAGCAGCAGTCGTTCGTTCGCCTTGACCAATATCTTGGCCACTTCGCCGACCAGCTTGTCCGATAGCGTCCGCGTATCACGCTGCACGCGCCCGGGCACCACCCTGGCCACGGCCTCGTCGACCCGCTCATAGGCCGCTTCGACCCCGCCGTCCCGGATCTTGCCCCAGACCTCCGCGGTCGTCAGTTCACCGTCGTCGGCGAGGATACTTCGGACCACCGCGTCCAGCCGTGCCTCGTCGACCGCTTCCAGCGCGGTGGGGGCCGGCAGCCGCCCCATTCCGTCCGCTGCGGCGGCCAGCCTCGCTTCGTCGGCGATATCCCAGTTCGCGAGGTGCGCCACTGCCTGCTCCAGGGTCCACCCCGGCCGGTTTTCGAGGGTTTCCCGCACCACCGAGGCCAACTCGTGAGCGGCGAGTTCCGCGTCAGCGACCGAGCGCCCGCCTACGCCGGCATCCAGCCAGACGCGGCTGAACACGTTCTCGATGTCACGGGAAAACTGCGGCTTCAACCGCTGATAGGCATCACGCCGACTGATACTGGCGTTCTCCGCCAGAAGGACGGAGAGCGCGGCACGGACCAGCTTCTCGGTGTCTCCGCGACGAACAGCGGGCGTTGTCTCCTTCGCCTCGTGCCACGCCTGCCACAGCCTCTTCCCCGCCGCCTTCACTCCCGTGTCCGACAGGTACTTCCTGACCTGGCTTTGCGTGATCTCCTTCGTCGAACCCTCCGGCCTAGCCTTCTCGAGAGCGCTGATCGCCTCCTTCGTGATGTTTTTCAGTTCCTCCGACGTGTGCTCCACATTCCTGCCGCGCTGGATTCCGTCTCCCGTAAGAGCTGAATCCGGAATCGGCCCGCCCCAGAATTGGGCTACTGTCGCCATGTCGACCTGAGGCAGCTCCGGCCTCTGTTCGACGAGAGTCCGCAGCTCGCGGAGAGCTTCACCCGGACCGATCTCAGGGTTGCTGTCACGAATACCCTGGAGGGCCCCGCGCACCCGATTCCAGGACTGCTGCAAGAACTCGTTGCCCGGGCTCTTACCCGTGCTCGGATCCTTGAGCAGATTCTTGGCCAGATCGAAAACAGCCTTCGCCGTCACCTTTTTCTCGCCATAGCCCAGCCGCGACATGGCATCTTGCATAGCCGCGTCGAGTCTCGCCGGATCGTGTGGTGCCTTCCGCGTGCTCAGCTGGCTCGGCCTGCTCGGTCCCGACGTGACTGGATTCGTATCCCGCCAGAGGGCATCGAACCGGGTTTTACCGAGCGGAGCGTAGCCTTCTTTGGCGAATTTCTCTTTCAGCGCACCATAGGCTGCCTCACGGTCGATCCCCGCCGAGCTTCCGAGCAACTCGGCCAGCGCCGAACCGAGTTGGTCCCTCGGCACCGGAAGTGCCGCCGGCACCGTTCCGTGGACTCGATGCCAGGCCGCCACGACCGACTCGGCAGGAAAGTTCCGGAGCCGCGCGATGACTTCGCCTTGCGTTACGTCCGCGCCTTCTTCCTCGATGACGCGTTTGACGGCCTCCATGGCGGAAGCCACTTCCCTTTCCCCGTGCTCGGTCCATTCGACGGTCCGGCGCACCGGCGGCCCGGCCGCGCCCGGCGCGGAATCCGGGTGGAGGCTGACGGCCGGGGCTACCGGCCATGGGGTCTCGCCGGACACGATGGAGCCGTCGTGGTGAACATGGACCTGGTCGTGCAGGAACCGGGCCTCGACCTCCACTCCGGGAGGGGCGAACCGGCGCAGCTCGCCCATGATCGGGTCGGTGAGATAACACGCCACGACGACCACGCGCTGGACTTGCGACCATGGCACGAGATGATCCGAAACCGCGGCGAAGGTGTCCGCGACGGGAAGCCGCATGGGGGCGCCGTATTCCGTCGGCACCGCGAACTCCCCGCTCCGCTGCATACCGGCGATCACGAAGGTCCCGGGCCGCTCCTCCTCCAGCTTCGCGGCGGCGGCGCGGATCGCACGAACCTCAGGCACCTCCGCGCGATCGAGGAAGGCGACGCCCGCCGGGGTATCTCCCTTGCCCGGCAGCAGCAACGCGACCATTTCCCCCGCGGGCGTCGCGAGCACCCTTTCGATCACCGGCGCCTCGGTCACGTGGTGCACCTCAGGTGTGCGCGCCACGGACGGCTGAAATCGCGGAATGACCGGTATCTCGGTCAGCTCCATGCTGTCCCGGCGCTCGGGAGTCTCGGCACCGTCGGCCTCATCGGCTTCGTCGACGCGGTGAGCCGGGTCTGCGTCTGGCTGTGCTTCCCGAGCCGGTCCGGCGGACTCACCCGGGTCCAAGAAGGACTCCAGCTCCGTCGCGGGTTCCGAAGCGCGCGTGACCGGCTCCCGAGGCACGGGGATCTCGGCGGGTAACGGCGGCTCCGGTCGCGGCGAGGACGGTTCCGCACCGGCCTCCACTTCTTTGGCGCCCGCGCTGGGGCGCTCGTCACCGGCGACCACCTCGACCCAGATGTCGGCCCGCGTGTCACCGCGGCCGCCGACGAAGACAGGTGTCGTGTCCATGCCCAGCTCGGCCACACCGAAACGTTCATGAGGCTGCAGACCGAGCTGGGCGAGACCGAGCTGATGACCGAGTTCACGTTCGAGGAGCGTCCGGTGCGCCTGGAGATCCGCACCGCCATCGAACCGGTAACGGAGGACGGTCTGCTTGCCGTCCCGCCGCGCCTGCAGCACTTGCTCGACGACTTTGGCCAGCTCGGCCCGCCGAGCGTTGCTGCCGTCACCGTGTTTCCGGAATTCGACGCGCGCGGCCGGAGCGGTCGCGGTCAGCCACGGCTCTTGCACGTCGGCGATCGCCTGCCGATAGCGCTCTTCGGCCAGTCGCCACGCGGCCTCAGCCGTGTTCTCCGCGAGGCTGTTCGCCTCGGTGGGTTCGGTACGGAGTTTCGCCCGTGCGGCCTCCCAGGCCGCGTCCGCGCGGGCCATCTCGTCGGCCGCGTTCGTCACCGAAGCGGGCAGACGGTCCGCGCGGTCGGCGTAGCGGGTCACGTAGCCGCGGTCGAATTCGACGTCCACCACCGTGCGGCGACCCGAGAACCGGGAGTCCGGCTCGACGACGATCCGGAAGTCCCAGGGCTCCGACCAGACACTGGTGATCTTCTCGGGTTCGGCGCCCTTGTGCACCGAGGGCAGTTCGGGGCCGCCGGAAGTGCTTCCCGTGCCTTGCTCACTGCCGTCGCCCCGCCCGCCGAGCGGGTCGAGCCCGATGACCCAGTCGCTGGCCCCGCCGAAGGGCTGGCGGCCCTGTTCGTAGGTCTCCGAACCCTTCGGCTGGGGCACACCGGCGGCGACATACGGATTCGCCAGAAGCACGTGTTCGCTTTCCGTGCCCACTTCGGTGTGCTTGCTGCCGGACCAGCTCGACGATCCGGTCAGCCCGACCCTGGCGCTGGCCCCGAGCAGCTCGCCATCGCCCCGGGGCCGCGCGTACACGGTGGCTTTGACCCCGAGCGCGGGCGGCAGTTCGAGTTCCACGCCTTCGGCGTACCGGGTCTGCAGCGCCTCCAGCCTGCTCGGCGAGAACGCGGCGCGCGCCAGCCGCACGGTCTCGGAATCGACCGTGCGGCCCGCGGTACGGAGGCCGAGGTCCAGAGCCCGCACGAGATCGGCGGTGTCACCACGGAAGTCCAGCGCGCGGGAACGACCGGGGTCCGGGAACCGGGCGCCCAGCGTGTCCTGCGCCCACTGACCCAGCGCGTCCGGGGCGCCCTCGGCCGGGTGCCGAACGGTCACCTGTCCCGCCGAGAGTTCGCCGTCGGACGGTTTCGGGCTGTCCTCCGGAAGCGAGCGGGAGCTCACCGTCCGGTCCACCGACGTCTCGGCCAGCCGCTCCCCCTTGCGTTCGATCCGCAGATCGAAGCGGAAGTCGGCCTGGGAAACGTACAGCGCGCCTCGCGCGACCTCCGACTGAATCCGGGTCTCGACGTGCTGCCCCAGTTCGGCACGGAACTGTTTGAGCCATTCCGAAATGCCGCCGAAGCCGTATCCGAAATTGAAGTACGGCGCCCCGTGCTTACCGGGCTTGGCCTCCGACTCCGCCACGGCCTTCTCGGATCGAAGGGAAACAGCCGGAGAGAACAGGCTGGTCAGCTCGGCGAGGATTCGCGTCGAAGATTTCGACTCGGTCTTGGTCCTCGCGACGCTGCTGCCCCGGGTCAGGGTTCCGTGTTCGACGGCCGCTGCCTTCGGGCCGGTCAAGGGCTCGGCGCTGACGACGAGGTCGAAGGTCTCGCCACTGACCCGGTCTTCGATCCGTAGCGACGTGCTCGTCCCGCCGTTGGTGACGTCGGCCAACGAGCTTTGGAAACCGGCGAGGTAACGCTGGGCGTCCCCCAGGTTGTCGTGCTGTCCTTCCAGCCTGGACAGCGGCAGCAGCCGCTCGGCGCGCTCGCGGCCCAGCTTCTCCACGAGGCTTTCCCGCAGAGCGCCGATCTGGTCGCTCAGATCGAGCGGATCCAGGACTCCGTGTGCCCAGCCCGCGGGCAGTCCGGGACGAGCCGATTCGCTCGCGGAGGCCGCCGTCGTGTCCGGCGTCGGAGTGCCCACCGATTCGGCCGCGAGCTCGCGCTCCGCCGCGGTGGTCCGGGCGTCTTCGGCGAGGATCGCCTGCAACTGCTTCTCCGAAACCAGCACCGTGGCGGCTTCAGGCAGCCGGTACCGCACACCGAAGGACTTCGGCGCCGGGGCCTTCGTGACGTCGTAACGATCGAGATTCCCGCGGTGCCGCGAGCCGGCGATCTCCGTGACCCCCAGGGTCGCCTCGACGAGGTGGTAGGTCTCCGGCTCACCCCGGAATCCCGTCGACGTCCCGGTCTCCGTCCGCGTCATCAAGCCCGTGTTCCGGCCGCCCTTCCAGATGGCCAGTTCCTGCAACAGCAGCCCCATCGCGCGGCTCAGCACGCCGACGGCCTCGCGGACCGTCTCGCTCATCGGCACCCAGGCGTACTCGACGGAGTTCGCCTGCGTCCAGCCCTTCGCCTTGCCCTGTCCAGTCGTCTTGGTCCCGGAGACCGTTCGGTCGGGTTGCCGGGTGTAGGTCGCGAGCTTCTTCGGCTCGTGCAGGGTGTAGGAGACTTCGAGCTGAGCGGCGGCGTCGGCGCGCCGCCGCGCCCACCGCTGGTCACCGATCACCGTCGGACGGCTGAAGAGCCGGGGGTTCAGGCGCGCGGACCGTTCGGAGAGCTGTTCGTCCCGGAGCCGTGAGTTCTCGCCGTCGGCGAAGGCGAGGGCCGGATCGCCGCTCGCCCGTTCCTGCGCCTCGGCACCGTGCTTGCGCACGTGGTCCAGCCCCTTGATCGAGACCACCCGGATGTTGTCGAGTTCGCGCGACTGACCCCGGTGCGGCTGACCACCCGGAGCGAGTTCGTGCTCGGGCACGATCTCCCAGCCGACGGGTTCCACGTGCCGCGTCAGCTCGACCGCACGGGACGGGGGCAGTTCCAAGACTACGTCGACCTCGACCGAGCCCCGGTCGGCGTTTCCGTCGGGGTCGACGATCTCCAGTTTGTGCGTCTCCGGGCGGTGCAGCCCGGACGCGCCGAACGAAGCGCCACGGGCGAGCGCGTTGTGCCGGTTCCAGTAGCTGCCCTCGACGTCCAGCCGGACGCGGGCCCGGTACCGCCGCAGCGGTTCGGGCCGGACGTTCCCGGAGGTGTCCAGCTCCGTCCCGATCGCGCTCCGGTCGGTGACGCCGGTCTGCTGCTCGAGATCCGTCGTCCTGCTCGATGTCCGGGTGCCTTTGGAGTACGCCGTGAGCAGCGCCATCGAATTCACCACGGAGGAGTAGACCCGCGCCACCGCGCCACCCAGGAACGACTTCGTCACCGACGCCGTGGCGGCGGTTCGCTCGGTTTCGCTCAGCGTGGTCTCGACCGGCCTCCCGGCCGGGGTGTCCAGCGGTTCCAGCTCACCCAGGAGTTTGGCCGAGACCTGGAATGACGCGTGGTACTCGTGTCCCCGCCCGTGCTCGGGGGAGAGATCCACCGTCAGCGGACCGTCGGAGAGCATGTCGGCCGCGCGCCGGGCCAGGTTCTCCCCGGAGATGGCGCCCGCGATCGCGCGTCCCCGCGCGACCCGGCGTGCCTCCGCGGCCGACCGCCCGCCGGAGGGCGGAGCCGCGTCGGGATCGACGACGAAATCCGTGTTCCGCCATGCCCAGCGGTGGTGGCCGGGGATGGTGCGGGCCGAGGCGCGCATCATCGCGCTGAGCCGCTCCGCCGCTTCCGGCAACTGGAGGGCAGCCTTCACTACCGTGCCCTCGGCCTCGGCCGCCGGCACCGTCCGCACCGGCTCGCCCCGGTCGCCGGTGATCCCCGCCTGTCGCGCGTTCTCGACGTCGGTCCAGTGATAGCCGTCGAGAGCGCCGGGGAAGGCCACGACCGGTTTGCCCGGCGTACGGGCTTCGACACGGTAGACGGTCTTGTAGCGCACCACCGGTTCGGTCCGCTCGGTGGCGTGATCGGTGCCCGTCGTCCGCGTGGTGGTCCGGCCGCGCGTCACGTTCCGGCCGCCGCCGACCATCAAGCCGCCCGCCGCGGACACGGCCCCGACGTCCAATCCGGGTCCGGCGGCGAAGCTCCCGCTCCAGTCGCGGGTGGCGGTGGCGCCGCTGTCGGCGGTGGCCGATTCGGAGGTCGTCCGCCGATGGGCACCTCCTTCGATCGTTTCGAGGTAGGCCACCCGCTCGGCGATGACCCGCATTTCCAGGTCTCGCTGCTTGGTGGGCAGCAGTTTGCGCAGCGGACTTCCCTCGGGCAGGAGCGCCGCCGCGCTCATCCAGCCGTGTCCGTCGTCGGCCTGCTTCCGGCTGACGGCCACCGACGTAAGCCGTTGTTCCAGTGCCGCCGTGCTCAACGCGTTCCGGATGGCGCCGCGGTCCGCCGCTCCGCTCACCTTCCAGAGCCGGATGAGCTGGCCCGCCATCGACCGGTCTTCACCGGCACGCGGCGGCCGTGGCTTGCCCTTGTGCACGGCAACGGTGTCCTGCCGGACGCTCGCCGCTTCGAGAGCCGCGGCGGGCAGGAACGCGGGAGTCGGCACGGACCTCTCCGCCGCGGTGAGCCCTTCCGGCATGGCCATCCGGACGGTCACCGGAGCCAGCGTCTTGTCCGGATGCGCGGGGGAACCGACGATCGTCGTGGGTCCGTCCGGCTTGCCTGCTCCGTCGAGCGGGGTCACCCGGACTTCGAGCGGGACGTCCAGCACCCGGGTCCGGCCCTCCGGCAGCGAGATCGAGCCGGTCTCGCTGGTCGACTCGGTATGCCCGGCACGCCGGCTGGACGCGACGTTGGTCGGCGCGAACACGAGACCGAGGCCGAACAGACCGGGCACCATCGGCAGGAAGAACGCGATCCGAGCCATCGGCGTGCGACCGGCCGAGACGGCGGTAGTGGTGCTGTGGCTCCGCGACGCGCTCTCCGACGTCGTGGTGGCGGACGACTCGACCGGCCGGGCACGGTTCCAGTCAGGCTCGGCGGAAACCCGGTAGCGCTTGCCGTCGACCGTGATTTCGCGCCCTCCGTAGAACGATCGGACGTCGTTCTCCAGCGCGTGCCTCAGTTCCGCGGTGGCGGTGCCCACCGCGGAACTGACCAGATCAGCGTTCTCGGTCTTCGCGACCTGTCGTGCGGGTCCGAAACTCCGGTCGCCGCGCCAGTAGCGAGCCGTCGCGGGTTTGGCGGCCCCAGGACCGGAGCCATCTTCGGACTCCCTCGCGACCGACGGCGCTACCGAGTCCTCCGGGATCGTGGAGAGGGCGTGCTCCGGCCGGTTGCCCGGTGCCCGTGGGGCCGCGGGCCGGCGGTTGAATCGGTCGATCGCCTCCTGCTGCTCCTTTTTCGCCTCCCACCACGCCGCCAGGGCTTCGTCCGCCGACTGCCGGGCCGCCCTGGCGTCTCGTGTCAGAGCCTTGCTCGCCTTGTCGTACTCGGCTCGCGCGGTCTTCCATTCCCGGTAGATCGCATCAAAGTCCTGGACGACGTCCGTCAGTTCGACGGCGCGCGCCCGTTGGGTTTCGGCGTACGCGTGGATCTGTGCCCTGTCGGCTTTCACCCGGTCCACCGCGGCGTGGCTCATCAACGGCTGGGCCGGGTCGAGTGTCAGCCCGGACTGTTCTTCTCCGGCTCGAGGCCGCTGTTCGAGCCGCCGGATTTCTTCCGCCAGTGCGGGGAGCACGGCCCTCGCCCTGGTGGCCTCTTCGAAAGCCGTCGCTGCGGCTTCTTCGGCCGCCTCGTAAACCTCGTCGAGGCGTCCGGCGGGGTGATCGATCAGTTCGGCCAGCTCGCGCGTCGGCCTTTCGAACCGGCGCTCGGCCGCGACCTGCTCGAGATATTTGTCGTCGAGCGCCCGCTGCGTGGCTTCGGCCTTCTTTTCGGCTTCGCGCCACGCGTCCGCCGCGTCGGAGACCTTGGTCTGGGTGGAGAGGAGAGCGGGCGTCAGCTTCAGGCCTCGCGACGCCAGTTCCTTCGTCTGCATCCTGGTCTTCGCGTACACGTTCGGTGCCTCGGCCACGCCCCGGTGCCCGTCTTCGGTCTCCGCGACGACCCGGATCTCCAAGTGCTGGCTGAGCAGCGACTTGGACTGGAACGCGCGCTCTTCGTGCGCCCTCCTCAGCAGGTTCCCGGTGACCGGGGTGTGGTAGTCACCGGGACTGTTCGCCGAGATCGGCCCCGGCGCGATCCAGTTGTCGTTCGGGTCCACGACGAAGGCTTCGAGCGGATTCACCGCCGTGGCCCCGCCGATCGTCTGATCGGTGCTCGCGTTCGCCTGCTCGCGGATGCGGGCGGTCCGGTCGATCCGCGCCTTGCCGCTCATCCCGGCGAGGCTTTCCTCGACGATGCGCGCGTACAGCCGCACCTTGACCTTCTGGCCGCCGACGACCCGCTCGTCGATCAGGGCGGGGAGTTCGGCGCCGGTGGCGATGAACGTCTTGCCCGCTCCGGTGTAGTCGAGCCCGGCGCGCAGGTGGGACTTGAGCTGGTTGCTCGACGTCGCGGCGGCGATCACGGCGTCGGAGGCCATGCCCGCCTTCGGGGCGGCATCACCACGGCCGGCCGATTCGAGGGCGAGCCTCACCGCTTCGCCCGCCGCGTCGCGGATGGCTTCCGCGTTCGCCAGGTGCGCGATCGCCGCCATCCGGGGCAGCGGCTTTCCGCTGCCGCCGGTCATCCACTCCCGGATCCCGGCCGCGTCCATCTCGGCCGGGTCGATCCGGACCACCACGGGATCTTCGCGCCGGGCGGGCGGTTTCGCCGGTTCCGTGGCGATGCGCTGGTCGTCGGCGAGCGTCCGCCTCGTCACCGACGTGTCGTGCGAGGCCAGGCGGAGCGGCTCACCGTCCGCGCGGACGAGTTCCAGGTCCAGCCGCAGATGCTGGAGGTAGCGCGCGAAGGGACCGTTCGAAGAGGTGTTGTAGTTGACCGCGTTGATCTTGTAGTTCTCGCGGCGGGACGTGGTGGTCTTGCTCGCGCTCCCGCCCGCCGTGGCCCCGGTGGAACCGCTGGTGTCCCCGTCGCTGTAGACACCCCGCGCGCCTGCCCGCGCGGTCGCTCCGTAGGTCTTGCCGTTGTCCTGGCCGTCGATCGTGACCCGTGATCCGTAGGTCCACACGTCGTTGTCCACGTTGTCGTGGACGACGTCCTTGAATTCGGTCCTCGTCGGCACCGCGCGCAGGCGCACTTGGTGGGTCTCGGTCGTCAGGAGACCGCGCTGATGCAGCGGGATTCCCACTCCGCCGGAGATGAGGTCGTCGATCAGGGTCAGCACCGACTGAGGGGATTCGAGATCGCGCAACCGGCGAAGGTTGTGCATCGCGTCGTCCAAAAGGGACGTCGGCAGCAGGCCCGGCCGGAGCTTCCTGAGCTCTTCGATCCCCTTGCCGAAGAAGTTACCGAGGTCGGGTACGTCCTCGAACGATTCCGTGCCGAAGCCGTCGGAGCTGCGCTCGGGAGCCTCGAATTCGCCAGGCGGCTTCGCCCGCTCTTCGGCCTCCGGCAACAGATTCAGCGCGCGGGCTTCCTCTTCGGTCATGCGCACATAGGTGTGCAGCCGCTCGCCGGACGGCTCCGCGAGGACGGACTCGACTCCGCCGCGTTTCACCTCGGAGTCGATGAGCCCTTCGTTACGCGTCTCGACCACCATGCGGACGCGGTTGTCGTAGCGCACGAGGATGTTGCGGCCATCGCCGTCCGCGCCGCCGCGCCGCATGCGCTCGTACTCCGCCGCCACTTCGAGCGACTCGTCGTGACCGCGGCTGTAGGGAACGAAATTCGCCCCGAGGTAGACCTGCCCGCGGCCCTTGCCGTCGGGCGGCCGCAGATAGCTGGAGATGGAGGCGAGCGCGCCGAACGCCTTGCGGCCGCCCGACTCGCCGACGGCGTGACTTCCCCCGACGAACGACCGTTCCGCGTCCCAGTGACTCCCGACCGAGACCACGACGGGATTCTCGAGATCCATCCGGACCCCGACGTCGGCGACCCGGTCCTGGACCCGGCGTTTGTACCGCAGACCCGTGGACAGCTCACCGTGGGTGGTGAGAGCACGCAGTTCGGTGCGGAGCCGTTCCGGGGTGAACATCCGGTCGAGACGCTCCGCGGACGGGCCCGGCAAGGTCAGCACCGCATCGCCGTCGGTCACCTTGCCGAGCAGTTCTTCGAGCAAGGCTTGCAGCCGTGAAGACCCGGTCACCGCCTCGGCTCGCATGAATTGCGGGGGCTTGGCCGGCGCCTGCGTGAACTCCGCGAGTGTCGGTGTTTCCTCCTGGTTCAGCCAGCGCACCTCCGGCGGGGCGTCTTCGCGCGTGCCGGCCTTGGCGAATTCGGCCGGGTCCTGTTTCCACACCACGCCTTCGTCGAGCCAGAGCTCGACCTTGCCCTCGATGGGCCTGCCGATCGCGTCCTGCCGGTAGACGGTGGGCTCCGGCACGGTCCGGAAGGGAGAGCCCGGCGTGAGCCGCCGCACCCAGGCTCGCGGACGGCTGAAGGTACGCACCTCGATCTCGAAGTCGACGTCGTGTGCGAAGACGTGGGTGTTCTGGCTGCCGAGGTTCCAGTCGAGGCGTTCGGCTTCGAGGTCGACCCCGTTCCGCCGCGACTCGCTGCCGGCGAAACGCAGCGGCGCGACGGTGAAATCCGCCATCCCGCTCGCCGCCGACGTATCCGGCACCAGGACGGCGCGAGCCTCCGCACCCACGGTCACGCCGCGTTCGGTGGCCGTCGCGCTGGAGTTGACCGGGCTGTGCGCGGCGGTGGCGAGGATCGTCCGGTCGTAGGCCTTCCCGAGGTGCTCGCCTTCCGAGAGCTTGGCCTTGACCCGCACTTCGACGTACTCGCTGGTGAACAGGCCGCGCCGCTTCAGCTGGACCTTCAGGCCAGGCCCGATCAGGCTGTCGAGCCGGGACCGCATCGCGGTGGCCGAGAAGGCGGTCTCGATCTTGCGCAGGTTCGCCAGCTGCTCGCGGAGTGCGAACCCATCCACCTTCACCGGGCTGGGAAGGAAATCGCCGCGAGCAGGCAGGAACTTCGCGAAACCGGGAAGAGACCCTACGAAGCTCTCGACAGCCGGGGACACCTTCGTGGCGCCTGTGAAAAGGCCGGCCGCGACCTGGCCACCGGCCGCCGAGGTCGGCAGATAAGGCGGTTCGAAGAACTTGTCGTCGGTCGGGACGACCTTGTCCGAGGTACCAGGCGGCACCGGCAGCCCCTGTGCCTTGGCCTCCGGCAACCCCATGCGCACGTACGCGGTGATCTGATGCGGTTCCATCGTCTTGCCGCCGACGGGCGTGACCTTGAGGTTCGTGGTCACCTTGTACACGCCGATACCGCCGGTGGCGTACAGCCCGGCCCCCGAGCTCGTGTGGGCGCCGGTCGCGACCCTGCGGACCCGGCGGAAACCCACTCCGGCGGTGAGCCCGCCCGCGGCCCGGAACAGTTTCGACACCGGCGCCAGGCCGCCGAACCCGACCTCGACCTGGCCGCCGGAGGTCGCGGTGGAAATGGCGGTGTCGGTCATGTCCGTGACGTTGGTGAAGCCGAGCATCGAATCGTCCGGCAGCACGCCGACGAGCTCGACATCGTTCTTACGGGGGCTGTCCACCTCGAATTTGAGGGCGTGCCGGACGGAACCGTCGAAGCTGGTGAGGTCGGTGGAGAGCACCGGTGTGCCGGACAGCATCGTCGACAGGGACGGCCGGAGGCCGGTGCCCGTCAGGAGTTCGCGCAACTCGTTCCAGCCGGGTGCTCCCAGCGCCGTGGCCGACGGACGTCCCTTCTGGCCCAGCGCCGCGGCCACGTCGTCGAACAGGGCCGCTTCGTCCTTGACTTTCAGAACTTCGGTCGCCGTGAACTCGATGCGCTCCGCCCAGTTCGGCTGGAACTCGCCCACGCGCATGGTCTTCGGCGGCCTGCCGAGCCCTCGCAGGTGCTCCGGGATGATCAGCTTGACCGTCTGCCCGGTGACGGACCCCGTCTTCTCCCGGCCGCGGCTGTCGGTGACGGTGACCTCGTAGTCGACGCGCGTGTCCGCCGCCCAGGCGGGACCGGCCGCCCGGATCGAACCGAGGTTGGTGGTGGTCGTGGTGGCGATGTGCCGCCGGGCCGGGCGTCCGACGAAGGCCGTCACCGACGCCCAGGCGTGCACCATCGCCGTGGCCAGCATCGTGGACGCGCCGCCACCGACGACCCACGGCCGGGTGTCGTTGCGGCCTTCGGTATGGGCGACCTGTTCGAAGTCCTTGATGTGCCCGACACCGACGTCGAACGGTTCTTTCCCCCTGACGACGGCGTTGTCGAGGTCCATCTTCGCGCGGATCTTGACCGAGTACCACTCGCCGTCCGCCCACACCCCGAAGGTCCGGCCGGAGCGCAGCAGGGTTTCGAACCTCGTGCGGGTGAGCCGCGTGGCGATCTGGCCGAACCCTGTCTCGTGCTTGATCTCCTTGCCCTTGAGCTCCTTGACGAAGTCGCGGACCAGCGCGGTGAGTTCCTTGTCGCCGGTGGCCTTGCCGGTGACGGTGACTCCGCCGAGCGCTTCTCCGTCACGCGCGTACATGGGCAGGGCGGAGCGGAGGTCGGTCGGCCGGGCGGGCTTGCCGTCCGCGAAGCCGTCGTAGTGCGAGCCGGCCATCGTCGAGCCGGCCAACGTCGAGCCGCCGTCATCGCTGTCGGCGAACGAGGCCAGAGTGCTGGTGGACGACTGCCTGCTCGGTCCGGCCTCGGCGAACCCCGCGCCCTTGCCGAGCAGGACCGCGCCCGGGGTCGGGTTCTGCCCGGGGTCGAGCGGCCGGAGGGCGGTCGTGGTGACCTCGACCCGACGTCCGGGGGCGAAGGGCACCACCTCCCGGGCGATACCGGCGTCCCGGGCGAGCTGCGCGAACCGCGCGGTCTCGGGGTCGGTGATCGCGCAGGTGACCACCATGAGTTTGTTCCACGGCTTCGGCTGGCCGGTGGCCGACAGGCTCCGGTTCACGTCGGCCAGCGCGTCGACGACCTTCTCGATCCGGCCGGCGCGCGCTCCCCCACCGGTTTCGGTGGACGAATGCCACACCACGGTGAAGTCGGCGTCGGAGCCCCTGCTCGCGCCGGCGGCGAACGCGTCGGCCACCGTGGTCGCTTCGGCGTCTGGCAGGAACGAAGCGCCGATCACCGCCTGCTCGGGCGAGATCAGCGGCCGTGCCGAAGGCATCGCGTCCTCGGCCTCGGGCCGGGACCGGTCGGTGGTGGCGCCGCCGTCGGCTGCCCGGTCGTGGCCGGGGAGCGCCGGATCGTGCTCCGCGCGCGCCGGGCCCGTGGTGGTGGCGTCGGCGGTGGTCCTGCCCGCGGTCTGCGCCGTGTCGGCGCCACCGCTGTCCCGTGCGGCCGTCTGTTCCGGACCGACCTGCCGTTCGAGCGCGGGAGCCACCGCGTCCGGCCGCGCGGCGGCGACGTCCGCGACCGTCTCGGGCCTGGCCGGGCCGGTTCCGTCGGTGCGCGCGACGGTGGTGGCCGGCGTGGCACCACGTGGCTCCGCTGCCGTGACGGGGCGGGCGGCGTCCAGGGGCCCTGCCGTACTCGCCTGCTGCCGCGCCGTCGCGGATTCCGGGGCCGCCGCCCTTCCCGCACCGGTGTCTCCCGGGGTGGAAACGGCCGCCGGATTCGCTCCGGCCACGGGAGCGGCCGGGGTAACGGCGGCGGGAACCACGCCAGGGGTCTCGCCCAGCGCCGGTGCCGCGGTGTGGCCTGACTCGACTGTCGCCGTCTCGGTGCCTGTGTGCGCCGAGGCAACGGGGGCCTCGGTGGCGCTTGCCGGAGTGAACACCGCGCCCAGTGCGTGACCGGTCGTCGTGGTGACTCCCGGGTCGGCCGCTCGGCTGTCGGCGGCGATCGTGTCCGCATAGGACGGTGGCGGTTCGAGGAAGAGCCGTTCCCCTGTGGTGAGACCGCCCTCGGTCTTGGCGCCGGCCACGAGGCCGGTCTTGACGTCGGTGGGGGCTGTCGCCTCTCCGCCGGTCTTTACGTCGGCGCTGGTCTTGACGTCCGCACCGGGTTTCGTATCCGCGGCGACCGCGCCCGCTTCGGGGATCGTCAGCTGTGGCGCGCTCGGCAGATGACCCAGCGCCGACATCAGCGCGTCCAGCGAACCCGCACCCGAACCCGCGGACGACGAACCACTACGGCCGCCGCCGAACCCGGACAATGCCCCCAGCATCCCCAGCCACGGGCTCGCATGCGGAGACCCCGTGGCGGCGTTGATCACCGGAGCGGTGATGAACACCACCCCCACCTGACCAAACCCGTACGACAGGTGCCCCAACGCCTCCACGGACCCCGGAACCACCCGCTTCGGCGCCTCGACCGCCTTTCCCGCATCCGCCGCCGCCTCCGGCGACTTCTCCCCGCCGACAGCGGCCTCCGGTGCCTTCTCACCACCGGCTTTCCCTGTCACCCCACCCGGCACCGCACCATCCACAGCATCAGCGGCTTCTTTCGCGGCCACCTTCGCCGCCAGGTCATCCGCCGCTTCGGCGGCGACCTTGCCGGCCGCCTGACCCGCCCCCTCCAACGCCGCACCCCGCACCCACACCGCACCCGCGTGGAAGATCCCCGCGAACGCACCCCCCAGCGCACCACCCACGAACGACCCCAGCAGCGATTTACCGTCGAACCCGTCACGCTTCCCCGCCGCGACCTGCCCGGCCTGGATCGACAAATCCAAACCGCCCATGATCCCCGCGCCCGCGGCCCCGAACTTCCCCGCCTGCCACGCGGCCGCACCCAACCCCGCCAGCGCCTTGCCACCCAGCTGCTTCGCCGACATCGCCGCCAACGCCTGCATCTTCGCCACCAGCGCACGCCACACCGCCATCAACGCAGCACGCGCCGTCAAAATCGCCGCACCGGCCATGAACGCGAAAATCAACGTCGCCAGCAAATGCACAATCGTCGCCAACGCCATCGCCGCCATCGCGACCATCATGACCTTGGCCTTCACCACATCAGCCGCAGCCGTCTTCGTCATCGACGCCAGGCTGTCCGACGCCTCGCCCAGCGCCTCCACACCGGACGCCATGTCTTTGCCCAGAAAGGACGAAAAGAACTGCCCCGTGTCCCCCTCCAGCGCCGCGTCCACCCCGGCACCACTCGCCCGCAACGCGTCCTGATACTCGCGCGCGGCCACCTCGAACTCACGCCACGCCCGCTCCAACGCCGACAACGCCACATCATTGCCCTCAGGCCACGACATCCCCAACGTCACCAAAAAAAACTTCTGCAACTCCGGGGGCAGCTTCACCGAACCACCGGCCATTCACTCTCACCTCCTCCCACGAACTCGAACAGGTGATCGACCCAGGTCGTCAGCGCTCCGGATCAACGTTCTTTCCAGCGTTTTCCTTACTTTCTCCAACCGCGCGCCGAACTCGCGGTGTGCCTCGTTTCGAGGGGACTTCCCTCACGAGAAAGCCGATTCAGGGCCGGACGATCGGGCAATACATCTCGCCGAAAGCACGGTCCGGCACAAAGCCTCCGTTAAGAAATTCAGGGAAACTGGCCGTCGCCCAAGACCGTAGCCCCGTGTCGTCCGTCTGATCACGGGTGTCGTCCCTCCAGACACGCAGGACGGCCACCTCACGGCCTCATTGCCTGCAAGCCAGCTAGCCGAACACGGCTTGGATGGGGCCGACCGCGAAGTAGGCCATGAACATGGCCGCGATGGCCCACATGAGCGGGTGGATGCCCTTGGCCCGGCCGGAGACCGCGCGGAGCACGACGTAGCTGACGAAGCCGGCGCCGATGCCGTTGGCGATCGAGTAGGTGAACGGCATGACCACGATCGTCAGGAACGCGGGCAGCGCGATGGTGAAGTCGGAGAAGTCGATCTCCTTGACCTGGC